>NZ_JAGYVZ010000022.1 GCF_018380615.1 Flavobacterium psychroterrae
ATTAGCTGGCTCAAACAATTCTAATAATTTATGTAAAGCAATGAAGCTATATTTTCTTATAAACAATTGGCTTTGTATTAGATATAGTCAATTGCTTTACATAATATTTTGCTTTGCATAAACAGCATTATGTAAAGCTTTACATAACTTTGTCAATCTTCCTGTGATGTTCATAATTTTCGATTTTTATGTTATTGACTTTTTGCTTTATTTTTTTGATTTGATTTATTCGGTAATGAGAGGAGGTGCTGAAGTTTCGTTTCTCTCTTACCATTTCCAATGCTATATTTTTCCATTCCTGACATTTTTTTTATTCGTTTAAAGAGCCGGAGTATGCTTTGTTTCGTTTCACGAGCATAAAAAGGTAGTGTTTAGCAACAGCAAGGTTTTGCCAAAAAATACGACCCGTATGGGTGGAGGTTTTTTGGCGAACCGCAGGGCCTGACCTTGCTGTTGCGTTAAGAACACGGAAATACCTTTGCTCTTGAAATGGGACAAAACAGCATACTGGCTCTTAGATAAAAACCTATGCGGAAGCCAATGGAAAAGGCATTGGGAAATGGTCTGTGTGGTTACAAAATCTGCATCCTTGCAAGCAGAATTTTTAAACCATCTATTTTATGATAGTGGCTTGGAGGCCACCTAAAGGATGCTGAAAAATATTGCGGAAGATTGTGTGTGGGGATTTTTCAGTATGCTTTGCTAAAACATCCAATCAAAGCTTTTTTATGAGAAGAGGAATTTGCAGTGGAGAAATAAATGTGCTTTGAGGATAAGTACAGGCATAAAAAAACCGAGGATTATTTACCTCGGCTTTCTACATAATGTTGTATGTAATTATTTGGTAACATTGAAAAGTTTGGCCATATAAGCTACGGTAAACTCGAAAACCTGCTGTTTTGAGTATTTAATTAAGTTATTGTCATCACCATTAATAAGGCTATGGATATATCTTTCTTTTTGTAGAACTGGAGCGTCGACACCAAACAACTTTCTCCAAAACATATCAAACATATCTCGGTAGTATTGTATTGTTTTTTTTACCTTTTCATTTACAATCACCGTATTGAGAAAAGTCTTTCTTTCTGCATTGTTAAATATTTTAAAAGCAAAAGTTTCTTGGTTGATGTTTATAGCAGAGACAAAAGTTTCTTGTTCGTTTAGTCCATGGAAAGGTAGAAATTTTATTGATTCTTCACTCTCATAAACCTGTATAACAAAATCATTCATGAAGACAATAAATGGGTTTTTATCATTAGTAAATCCAATGTAGTTCTCTGTATATATAGTATTTCCTCCAAGAGTTTGGAGATATGTTACCGAAAGGGGTATGGATCTGTCACCATTTTTTTGTAGGATACTGTGACGTAACTTCTCCGTAAACTCAGGTGAAAAAGCCAAAATGTCTTCACAGACTGCACTTCGATATAACTGTATATGAAAGAAGTTACGAATTGTAACAACGTCCGCTTTGCTCACTCTCTCAAGACCTGAAAGATCTGCCTGTCGGAACTGTGGTAATATGTTTTGAATAAATGGTGTTTCAATATCTGTAAACAGGTCTTCGCAATCACTACAAAATACGTAATCCACTGAAAACGGAATGGATTTCGCGTTTTCAATTTCTTCGTCCGTCGGTTTTCTGCCAATTGTGGTTTCAAGGGTCAATTCATCAAGACGTTGGAAATTAAAGTCTATAAATGGATTGGAATTGTCCAGAGCAAAATATAATCCTTTCTCGCGTTCATTACTACCTTCTAAGTTAAGACAGGTACGAATAATTGCATCAGTAAGATAGTGAGTGTTCTTTTTGTTTGCTTCGCGTTCAAAACACAATTTACATAAAGACATATTTTTTGTTTTAAAGAATTGTTGTAAGTAAATTTAATAAAAAGAATTCTATTGAGGCTATCCAGCTTCTTAAAACAAACAAAGCAGGATATCATCCTGCTTTGTTTGTCAAGTAATAATTCTAAACCTGAACTTATTTCTCCATTTCTGAAAAGGCTGCTTCCATTCCGGCAAATTTATGAGACACTAAATCCATATCCTTGCTAATTTTCTGACTTGTAATCTTCGCATAGATCTGTGTGGTTGAAATATTTTTATGTCCCATCATTTTACTTAGGCTTTCAAGCGGTACACCCTCGGTCAGAAACATTGTAGCGAAAGTATGCCTTGCTGTATGAAATGTCACTTTTTGTTCAGTGATAATCTCAGCTTCGCCAATCAGTTTTTTAACATGACTGTTACAGGTTGGATTTGTTGGAACCGGAAATATAAATTCATTACGTGTGGTGCCCTGATATTTTTCTATCAGCTGTTTTGGTATTTCCATCAACCTGACATTAGAAGCAACATCCGATTTCTTTCTTCTGCTGATGATCCATTGGTGACCGTCGAAGAATGATTGAATATTACTCAATTTCAATTTTTTAATATCTACGTATGAAAGTCCCGTAAAACAACTGAAAATGAAAAGGTCTTTTACAAGTTCGAACTTTGGATCTGAAGGTTTTAGAAACATCAACTTTTCTACTCCCTCTTTAAGAAGGTAACTACGGTCTGTTTCTTCCATGTTTATTTCATAATCCTCAAAAGGATTTTTTCTTATTAGACCTTTCTTGATGGCAAGGTCGGGGATGGCAATAACCGGCATCGTGTAAACCCAAACAGTATTGTGGGTGCATCCTTGGTCAATGCGTAAGAAGAAATCAAACTCACGGATAAAATCGGCTGTTAGCTCTCTAAATGCCATATCATCCCGGTGATAGCGCTCCTTGATAAATTTATTAAGATGATTATATACAGTCTTGTACTTATTATAAGTATTTTGAGAACGTTTTCCTTTAGTGACCATTTTTTGAAAATCCTCATTCTGTTCTTTGAATAATTTGAGAATGGCATCGTCCATTACACCAACACCCAAAAATGAAAGCTTAACTTTCTCTGCGGTTGCAAAGCCTTCGTCTTTGAGCATATCATCATAAATCTTGTCGATACGTACACGGATTTTATCTAATTTCTGGTTTGTGTTTAATGCCTGGCTACTCTTGCCTAATACACGTCCATGTTTTAAGTCCCAGCAATTGGAATCGATTTCCAGCTTGGTTGCAAATGTTTTAGGGGTTCCGTCAATGGTAATTCTTCCCATAACAGGGACATTCCCGTTCTTTTTTGGTTCATTTTTCTTCAAGTAAAACAACAACTTGAAAGTAGATCTTTTCACTGTCTCCATAACTCAATTGTTTAATGTTTAAAATTAACTATCAATGAGTTACAAGGAACTATGAAGAATAATGCAAAAGACTGAATTATAGATTTTTACACTAATCATTACCAGCCAAAATAGGTAATGATTTAGTAACCTAACCTTGTCTTTTTAAGCTCAAAACCAATCGTACACTGACCTCCAACTTTAGACTACTATTATATAAACCGCTGTATAGTAACGGTTTTAATCGTTTTGCTTACTTTTGCTTATTACTAATCTTTTTTAATAAAAATAGAAAAGTTTTAATGAAAACAAAGCATTTATAAAAAAATTAATATTGACTTTACAAACCTAAAAGCGGTAAGATTTATGGAAGTTTCTTTATTAACTGAAAGGCATAAAAAAACTCCAGGTACATTACATACCTGAAGCTTCCACTTTATAAATCAACCTTTATTTTTAAATTACTGTTCCTTTCAAAGTTAGGATTTGCGGAGCTGTTTCCGCACTTGTTGTTACAGTAACTGTTTTTGTAAAACCACCTTTATTTGCTGCATTGTAAGTTGCTGTTACTTTAGCTGATTTACCAGGCAAAATTGGTTCTTTTGTATAATCTGTTGCAGTACAACCACAAGATCCCTGAACGTTTGTGATTACAACTGCTGTTTTTCCAGTATTTTTAAATTCGTAAACAATTGCTTTTGGTGTTCCTTGCGGAATTTGTCCAACGTCAATAGTTTGTGCTTTCCATACAATTGTTGAAGCTGCTATTCCTTCTACTTTTGTTTCAGACGTAATCGCTTTTATTGGTGCAATTGCTGAAAAAGACATTAAGCTTAAAGCTAAAGCTAACATCGAAATTTTGATAATTTTCATAGTTATTATATTAATGGTTTATAGTTCAAATTTATTTTTCAAAGATAATTCAGACAAAACCGAATCGCTGTTAACCGCTTTCAAATCTTTGTTAATGACTTGTTAATCGGCATTTATAAGCCTAAATTTGATTAATATTACATTTTAAAACATCACTTTCTTGAAAATAAACAAACTCAACAGTATTATCCTTCTGGGACTTATAGCCATAATTAGCATTTTGGTGGCACAATTGCTTTGGACGAAAGAGGCTTTTACTTTGGAACAAAAAAAACTGAGTCAGAAAACTCACATCGCTTTACTTGAAGTTGCTAAAAAATTATACGAAGGCACAAATCACGAATTGCCGGCTCAAAATCCTGTTCGAAAAATTGCAAACGATTATTATATCGTAAATATTGATAATGAGTTTGAACCTGACATTTTAGAATTTTATCTAAAAACAGAGTTCAAGAAAATGAATATTACCACAGATTTTGAATATGCGATGTACAATTGCCAAAGTGATGAAATGATCTACGGCAATTATATTTCGTTATCTGATAAAGGAAGAGCAAAACAATCTGTGCATTTCCCTAAACATAAAAATCTGGTCTATTACTTTGCAATTCGTTTTCCTAATGAAACTTCGTATTTGTTTAGTTCAATGCGATTTTGGTTTATTCTTTCTATCGCTATAATTCTTATTCTTTTGATTTATGTGTATTCTATATTTACGCTTTTACAGCAAAAGAAATATTCTGAACTTCAACGGGATTTCATTAATAATATGACGCATGAGTTCAAAACCCCATTATCATCTATATTGATTGCTTCGAAATATTTAAGCGAACAAAACCCGATTAAAGAGGATAAAAAATTGCATACTTACACTAATATTATTATCAACCAAAGCCATAAACTTAATAATCATATTGAGAAGATTTTAAACATTGCCAAATCAGATTATGCTCCTTTGGAACTAAAAAAAGAAACAGTTTTTATTGTTCCTGTTATTGAAGAAACCATCGAGAATATTCAGTTAAAATATCCTGAAGCTTCTATTAAAATAGAATCAATTTCTGATGAATTTCAAATAGAAACTGATGTTTTTCATTTTTCTAATTTGGTCTATAATTTACTGGATAATGCTATTAAATATTGCAATGAAAAACCGGAAATCACAATTGGAATAACTACGGAAAATTCGACTTTAAAACTCACTTTTATTGATAACGGAATAGGAATTTCAAGAAAAAATATTTCTTTTATATTTGATAAGTTTTACCGTGCCCAAAACGAAAAAAGCAATGAAGTAAATGGTTTTGGACTTGGTTTGTATTATGTGAAAGAAATTTGCAATTTGCATAACTGGAAAATAAAAGTCGAAAACAATCTAACAAATGGCATTACTATAACTTTGTCAATTCCTTATAAAAAATGAAACAATTCAAGATACTTTATACCGAAGACGATGAAACATTAGCATTTTTGACCAAAGATAATTTGGAACAAAACAATTATGAAGTGGTGCATTGCTGCGACGGAAAACTGGGTTTGGAAACCTTTAAAAAAGAAATTTTTGACATTTGTATCTTTGATATTATGATGCCAAAAATGGATGGTTTTGAATTGGCTACCGAAATTAGAAAAGTAAATACTGATATTCCAATTATATTTCTTTCGGCTAAAACTTTAAAAGAAGACAGGATTAAAGGTTTGCGTCTTGGCGCCGATGATTATTTGGTAAAGCCTTTTAGCATTGAAGAATTACTGTTGAAAATTGAAATATTCCTGAAACGTTCCCAAAAAAATATTCCAACAGAAAAATCAGTTTATGAAATTGGAAAATATCAATTTGACACGAACAATTTTATCCTTTTTAATGAAAACGAAAAAATCAGTCTCACACAACGCGAAGCCGAATTATTGAAATTATTTCTTGATAATAAGAATTCGGTTTTAAAAAGGGAACAAATTTTGACTTCACTTTGGGGAACAGATGATTATTTTATGGGAAGAAGCCTTGATGTTTTTATTTCGCGTTTGCGTAAAATTTTAATTAATGAAAAAGGCATTTCTATAGAAAACCTGCATGGAATTGGTTTTAGGTTTACAATGTGATTTTTTTGTATCAAAATATTATTTGTAAAACTTAAATAAGCAAACTAATTTTTATCATTTAAAACAAATTAAGGTAAATCTGTAAGATTAATTATTCTTAAATTTCGTATTTTTAGTATCTAAATTTTTCCAAATATGAAAATACATCATTTACGCAACGCCACTTTAGTTATTGAAACTGAAACCGATGTTATATTGGTTGATCCAATGTTAGGAAAAAGAAAAACGATTCCGCCATTTACCATTTTTAGATATAAACCTAAGAGAAATCCTCTTGTAGCGTTGCCCAAAAACAGCAGGGACATTTTAAGCAGAGTTACAATTTGTTTGATTACACATTTACATCCTGATCATATTGATAAAGCCGGCGAAGTTTTTTTAAGACGCAAAAGTATTCCTGTAGTTTGCAGCTCAAAAGATGAAAGTGTATTAACAAGAAGAGGTTTAAACATCATTCAGAGTTTGAATTATTGGGAACCGCAAGAATTTTTAGGCGGCAAAATAATTGGAATTCCTGCCATTCATGGTTATGGTTTTATTGCTAAATTAATGGGAAATGTGATGGGTTTTCATATTGAATTACCCAATCAAAAATCAGTTTACATAAGTTCTGACACCGTTTTTACTGAACATGTACAAAAAGTTTTAATTGAATTTAAACCTGACATTGCAACTGTTGCGTGTGGAACTGCGAGACTAGACATTGGTCAGCCTTTATTAATGCGAATGAACGATATTTTGAAGTTTACAGCTTTGGCGCCAGGCAGAGTTTTCGCCAATCATTTAGAGGCTTTAAATCATTGCCCCACAACCAGAGCCGAATTGCGATCAGCACTTTCTGAACATACTCTTTTAGATAAAGTTGACATTCCAAGTGATGGAACTAATGTGGAATATTAATTTACAAAACCAATAATCCAAATTCACGTAAAGTATTGATTGGTTTTGAATACCAAAACAATTCAAAATCATCTAAATTCGCTTCAAAATCAGCTTTTACTTCCTGAAAAGTATAATTTTTAGCATTTGAAATCGTGATTTTGGTTAAAATATCCACTAGCCATTCACCTTCATTTTTACTGGTCTGAATGTTGAAACTTTCTTTTTTATCATGAAAAGTAAAAGCCATCATTTCCCATGAATTTCCTTTTTTAGATTTTGTAAAATGTTCCACAAAAGGCTTTCCTCCTAACCAAACTACTTTTGCATTTGGTTTTGTATTGAAGTCATTTCCTTCTTCAAGCGCATTAAAAATAAAGTCAGGATCAATTTTTGTTTTCGGAATTTTAAAGTCGAACCAATCTTGTAACTCGTAATCAAAACAAATCCCGTGCATGAAATTAAAAAGCGATTTTTTTAATCCAAAGCTAAATTTATCGTGGTTGATTCCAGTTGAATCTGTATAATCAATATCGTTATTGGCAAAAGTTCCAATTGCTTCAGTTTTTTTTGTAACTCCAAATTTCTCCGGATACAATCCAACCGGACTATGCGCCGTCATCGCAAATTGATGCCAAAAACCAGATTGTAAAATTCCGGCTTCAAATAGCTGGCGTACCATTTCGAGACTATCAATCGTTTCCTGAATAGTTTGTGTTGGATATCCATACATTAAATACGCATGAACCATGATTCCTGCTTCGGTAAAATTTCGGGTAACTTTGGCAACTTGTTCTACCGTTACTCCCTTATCGATTAATTTCAATAATCGGTCCGAAGCCACTTCTAAGCCACCGGAAACGGCAATACAACCGGAAGCTTTTAATAAAAGACATAAATCTTTAGAAAAACTTTTCTCAAATCGAATGTTTGTCCACCATGTAACCGCTAATTTTCGGCGTAAAATTTCCAAAGCCAGAGCACGCATCAAAGCTGGCGGCGCTGCTTCATCTACAAAATGAAAACCATTTTGACCAGTTTGCAGCATCATATCTTCCATACGATCACACAATAAATTTGCCGCAACAGGTTCGTAAACCTTTATATAATCTAACGAAATATCACAAAAAGTACATTTTCCCCAATAACAACCGTGCGCCATGGTGAGTTTATTCCAGCGTCCGTCACTCCACATTCTGTGCATTGGATTTACAATTTCGATAACCGAAATGTATTTATCCAAAGACAAATCTGAATAATCCGGAGTTCCTACGTAAGCTTGTTTGTAATCGTGTTTTAAGGAATTGTTTTTGTAAACGACTTTTCCATCTTCAAGTAAAAAAGTTCTTTTGTAACGCTTCTCGACTTCGCTCGAAGTGACAGTATTTGGATTTTCGAGATTGAAAATTAATTCTTCTATTGGAACTTCTCCGTCATCTAAAGTAATAAAATCGAAAAACTCAAAAACACGGGCATCAGAAAGTGAACGCAATTCAGTATTTGGAAAACCGCCACCCATTGAAATTTTAATTTCGGGATGATTTTGTCTGATCCATTGTGCGCAACGAAAAGCGCTATATAAATTCCCCGGAAAGGGAACTGAAATTAAAAAAAAAGTTGGTTGTATTGCTTCAATTTTAGTTTTTAAAATCGAAATTAAAATCGCGTCTATATAAGTCGGTTTTTGTTGCAAAGCTTCATATAACTCATCAAACGAATTGGCGCTTCTGCCCAAACGTTCGGCATATCGGCTAAAGCCAAAATTTTCATCGACACATTCTACAATATAATCGGATATATCTTCCAGATATAAAGTTGCTAAATGTTTCGCTTTATCCTGCGTTCCCATGGTTCCAAAAGCCCAATCGAGTTCTTCTAATTGAGCAAAACGAGACGCTTCCGGCAAAAAATCTTCCTGACAAATTTGTAATGCTAATGTTGGATTTTTTCCCTGCAAAAACTGAATAACTGCATCAATAGTTTTGATGTATTCGTCCTGTAAAGCAAAAATACGCTTTGAATTATCAGATGTTTCAGAACCTGAAACTTCAAACTTTGAACTTGAAACTTCAAACAAATCAATCAAACCTTTTTTCGAAAACAACTCCAAAATCACATCAATACCTAAATCAGCCTGAACTGATTCGATATTTTTGGTATTCAGAAAACCTTTTATATACGCCGTTGCCGGATACGGTGTATTCAGTTGCGTAAAAGGTGGCGTAACGACAAAGAGTTTGGTTTTCAAAAGAAAATTATTTTTTGCAAAAATACGGGATATTTAGGGACTTTTTATGAAAAGATTTTCGGTTAATTCTAAACAACAAAACCTTTTGAAAAATATCCAAAAGGTTTTAATATTATAAAAATCAATTATTTTAAAACTGATGCACCTTTTTAGAAATCACTAAAAATGAAACTAAAGAAATAAAAGCAGCAGTTGTTAAATAAAAGCCTACATAATTTAATCCGTAAGTGCTAGCCAGCCAAATTGCAATCATTGGCGCAAAAGCAGCGCCTAAAATACCCGCCATATTAAAAGTTAGTGAAGCACCGGAATAACGAACTTGGGTAGGAAATAATTCTGATAAAAAAGTTCCCAAAGGTCCATAGGTAAATCCCATTAATGACATTCCGATACACACAAAAGCCGTTACCATAACAGGATTTCCTGAATTTAAGAAGTAAGAAAAGAAAAATCCAAAGACAGCAATTGCTGCTGTCGTGATAATTAATATTTTACGGCGACCAATTTTATCGGCAACCAAAGCCGAAACAGGAATAAAGATGGCAAAAAACAAAACTGAAAACAATTGGATCAATAAAGCATCTCTTTTTGTAAAACCTAAGTCAGAAGTTGCCCAACTTAAGGTAAAAACAGTCATTAAATAAAAAACTAAGAAGGTTGTAATGGCAGAAAAAGTTCCAAAAATCAATTGGTTTTTATATGATTTAATCAACGTAAAAAACGGAATTTTGACTTCCTTTTGTTCCAATTTAGAATTTTCAAAAGCAGGAGTTTCGCTAATTTTCAATCGAATATAAAATCCAACGATTACTAAAAGAGAACTTGCAATAAATGGAATCCTCCATCCATAATCCATAAAAGCCTCACCACTCATCGTATCGGTCAAAATTAAAAAAGTTCCTCCGGAAAGTAACAATCCAATAGGAGCTCCTAATTGCGGAAACATTCCGTACCATGCACGTTTATGCGGCGGTGCATTTTCGATCGCTAATAAAACAGCGCCACCCCATTCGCCTCCTAATCCAACTCCCTGACCAAACCTGCATAACATTAACAAAATTGGCGCAGCGATTCCTATACTTGCATAACCCGGTAAAAAACCAATTGCAATTGTCGACAATCCCATTGTTAATAATGCGACTACTAAAGTTACTTTACGACCTATTTTATCTCCATAATGCCCAAAAACAGCTGATCCTAAAGGTCTGGATAAAAAAGCAATCGAAAAAGTCGCTAAAGATTCCAAAGTTGAATTTGTGCTGCTCGTTCCCGGAAAAAATAATTGCGGAAAGACCAATACCGCAGCATTGGCATAAATATAGAAATCAAAAAATTCAATTGTAGTACCAATCAAGGAACCAAAAAGAACATGTCGCAAGGAATTCTCCTTATTAAAATTATTTTTCATATAAATAGATATACTTTTTTTTCTTGTAAAAATATAATTTCATTATTAATAATTCACGTTTAGACTCATAACTTTCAGAACAATCATTCTTTTTAACAAATTACACGAACTTTAAATTTTTAAAAACAATTAAAACTAAATTTTTAAAAACCTGATTACAAGATTTTTAATATTAAAATAAAAAATCAAATCATAAGCAATCGTTAAAAGCGTTTTTAACTGCATATTTTCATTAAATTTACAGCTGTCAAAAATAAATTTAAAATTATGCCAACCGACTGTATCAGCTATCAAACTTCAGGATATTTTTCTAAGTTAATGCAAGATTATTTAGATCAAAAATCAGAATTAAAACCGCTGTACAATCATTTTCCAACCTTGGAAAACTTTGAAAAACAAATCATTGAAAAACAGGCAAACTTTGATAATGCAAACCGAATTCCTTTGGTTGAAAGCTTGAAAAAGCAATACCAACATATCGAGATTTCAGATGCTACAAATCAAAATATCGAGCTTTTAGCCCTTTCAAACACTTTTACAATTACAACAGGACATCAATTAAATTTATTTAGTGGTCCATTATATTTTCTATACAAAATCATTTCGACGATTAATCTGACTAAAGAATTAAAGTTAAAATACCCCACAAATAATTTTGTTCCCATTTATTGGATGGCGACGGAAGATCATGATTTTGAAGAGATTAATTATTTCAATTTCAAAGGAAAAAAATTCAGATGGAATAAAGAAAGTACCGGTCCTGTTGGAAGACTTTCAACAGAAGGATTAGCTGAATTCCTTGAAATATATTCGTTAGAATTAGGATCAAGCACAAATGCTAATGTCATTAAAAAATTATTTGAAGATGCTTATCTAAATCATAAAAACTTAGCCGATGCGACCCGCTTTTTAGCCAATAGTTTATTTGCTCAATATGGTTTAGTGATTTTAGATGCTGATGATGCAAATTTAAAACGTGCATTTATTCCTTATATCAAAGAAGAATTATTAGAACAAACTTCATTCAAAGCTGTTCAGGAAACGATAGAACAATTAAAAGATTATTCGGTTCAGGTAAATCCGCGTGAAATTAATTTATTTTATATCGAAGATGATTTACGCGAACGAATTATTTTCGATAATGATAAATACGAGGTTAATAATACCAAAATGTCATTTTCTAAAGAAGAAATTCTAAGTTTATTAGAACGTAATCCGGAGAAATTCAGTCCAAATGTGATTATGCGTCCGCTGTATCAGGAAATTATTTTACCAAATTTGTGCTACATTGGCGGAGGCGGAGAAATTGCTTATTGGCTGGAATTAAAATCATTTTTTGAAGCTGTGAATATTACTTTTCCGATGCTTTTGGTTCGTAATTCGGTACTTTTAGCAACTGAAAAACAAGGCAAAAAAGCGGATAAACTAAATCTTAAATGGGAAGATCTTTTCACTAAACCAGCTGATTTAGTAAATGTTATTACACGAAAATTATCTGCTTTCCCAATTGATTTTACACCTCAAAAAGAAATTTTAGAAAAACAATTTGAATATCTTTACGAATTAGCACAGCAAACTGACAAATCATTTACCGGAGCCGTAAAAGCACAGGAAGTGAAACAAAAGAAAGGCTTGGACAATCTGGAAAAAAGATTATTGAAAGCACAAAAACGAAAATTAGATTCTGAATTACAACGTGTTACTGATTTACAATTTGAGTTGTTTCCCAATCAAAGTTTACAGGAACGTCAAACTAATTTTTCAGAATTTTATCTTGAAAAAGGCGAACAGTTAATTCCGCTTTTAATTCAAAAACTAAAACCATTAGAAAATAACTTTAACATCATAACAATATAAAAAGCTTGCCACGAATTGAACGAATTTATACGAATCTTAATTCTCATAAATAAAAATTAGCGGAAATTCGTGCAATTCGTGGCAAAAAAAAATCCGTTTAACGGTAAAATAAAGTAATAATCCTCAGAAACAAATAACCACCTCTTCTGAATTATTGCCTCTCTAAACCAAATAGTAACTTTTAAAACAAAAATTAACCTATTTACCAAAATTATGACCAGAGAGCGCTTGATTTCGTTGGATGTCTTTAGAGGACTCACTATTTTATTGATGACTATTGTAAACAATCCCGGAGATTGGGGCAACGTTTACCCGCCTTTATTACACGCCGAATGGCATGGCTGCACACTAACCGATTTAGTTTTTCCGTTTTTTATCTTTATCATGGGAGTCGCTGTTCCTTTAGCAATGCCGGAAAAAATCTACGACACAAGCACTTTTAATAAAATTCTGGTTCGGTCCTTACGAATGCTGTGTTTAGGAATATTTTTTAATTATTTCGGTAAAATACAATTATTTGGACTTGACGGAGTTCCGCTTCTTATTGGCAGATTAATTATTACCATTGCCGTTGGTTATGCTTTAATGGGCAGTTTCAGTTCAAAAGTCAAAAATATACTGGCATTTTCAATTTTGATTATCTATCTGTTTTTAGCTTATAGCGGCATTGAATCTTATCAAGATGTACGTTTGCCTGGAGTTCTGCAACGCATTGCAATTGTTTATTTTGTAGTTTCGCTTCTGTACCTCAAAACATCTCAAAAAACACAAATTATAACTGGTATCGTTTTACTGGTAGGATATTGGGCAATCATGACTTTGATTCCAGTTCCGGGAATTGGAGAAGCAAATCTCGAAAAGGGAACAAATTTAGCCGCTTGGGTTGACAGTATTTTTCTTAAAGGACATATGTATCGCGGAACAGTTACCTGGGATCCGGAAGGAATTCTAAGTACTATTCCATCAATCGTAAATGGAATTATTGGTCTATTAATAGGTCAAATATTGCAACGGGAAATAACAAAAACTCAAAAAGCAACCAAAATTGCAATTGCTGGCATAGCACTAATAATTGCAGGTTTATTGTGGAACATCGTTTTCCCAATCAACAAATCAATCTGGACAAGCAGTTATGTTTTATACACAACAGGATTAGCCGCAACATTTTTGGCACTATTGTATTATATAATTGACATCGCCGATTATAAAAAAGTTTTCAAACCATTTTTAATATGGGGCGTAAACCCAATGATTGTATTTTTTACTTCGCAGATAATTCCGCAGGCATTGGTCATGATACAATTTAAAAATCCGCATAATCCTGAAGAACAAATTAATCTTTTAACTTATTTATATACTTTCGGTATTGCACCATTTTTCAGTAATCCCATGGCAGCTTCTTTAGCAGGGGCATTAGTTTATGTTGGAATCTGGACATTTATTTTATGGATATTCTACAAAAATAAATTGATTTTCAAAGTTTAGAAGTTTTTACCATAATGTAATATTCTACCATATAAGTAATATAAGATGTTATAAGTAAAAGGACGCAATTTGTGCGTCCTTTTACTTATAATTTAAACCTATAAAACTTTTTCTAAATGAACTTATATAACTTATATGGTGAAATAATTTTTTACTTTCTTCGCTAAAACATCAATCTACATCGTTTTAATTACGAATTAATTAAAATCAATTCATAAAAAATGTATACTTTTGCACAAAATTAAAAATAAGCAATAAAATGGCAACAAATAGAACGTTTACAATGATTAAGCCAGATGCAGTTCAAAACGGACACATCGGAAATATCTTAGCAATGATTACTAATGGAGGATTCAAAATCGTTTCATTAAAATTAACTCAATTAACTGTAGCTGATGCTAAAGCATTTTACGCAGTTCACGCAGAAAGACCTTTCTACGGAGAATTAGTTGAATTCATGTCTCGTGGACCAATTGTTGCTGCAATTTTAGAAAAAGACAACGCAGTAGAAGATTTCAGAACTTTAATTGGAGCTACAAACCCAGCTGAAGCAGCTGAAGGAACTATTCGTAAAGCATATGCAACTTCTATTGGAGAAAATGCAGTTCACGGTTCTGATAGCGACGAAAATGCAGCTATTGAAGGTGCATTTCATTTTGCTGGAAGAGAGCAGTTCTAATATTAGTTTACAGTCTCAGTGGCAGTTTTCAGTCACAGAAACTCATAAAAAATCCTGTTTGTTACACAAACAGGATTTTTTTTATTTCTAAAATTAAGACTGAAAACTGCCACTGAAAACCGTGACTAAATTAGCGCAGCACCACATCAGTCACCACTTCACGTCGTAATTCCTCATTAATCATTTTAACAATTTTGGACTTTCCGTGACTTAATTCCTCTCTTAAAACTGCCGATGTCAATTCCACATACAAGGTACTTCCTTTTAATACAACATTTTTAGTATACGTATTCACACCATTTCCCATCAATTGTCTCCATGCATCTTTTACATCAATTTGATCCATTCCGGCACCCAATTTATTCACCTGAATAATCTGTTGCAAAACAGCCCCAATCGTACTTTGATTATTTAGTCTTTTTGCCATCTTCTAATAAATTTATTGGTCCTGCTTTTTTATAATGATATTCTTTATTCTCCTGATTTTTCACCACCAGTTTTTCATCCGAAATTGAAATCAATTCCTCACTCCATTTCGCATAATCTGTTTTATAATCCAGAAAAGCATGATTATCTTTAAACCTAACTGAAACATTTTCAAAAGAATCACTTGTCAAAAAAGTTCCGTCAAATTGAGGCATTACTTTCTTTCGAATTCCTTTATTATTTTTAATATCAAAATAATCAAAACTCTCATTCATTCCGTAATCCTTGTCTTCACCTTTATCAAAAACTACTTTTTCAATCTCCCAGTAGCCGTTTAATTTTGCAATATCTGCCGGTTTAATTTCCTGTTTACAACTCACAAAAAAGAGCGATAAAACCAAAATTATAAAAGTGTTTTTCATAAGTCTATTTATTAAAATTCAATAATTGTCACTGAAGTCAAAAAATTAGGAGCTGATTCCTGCTGTCCGCTGTATCTTTTCCTTGCTAAAGAAGCAAGAAAAAGGATGCCGCTCCCATCAGGGCTAGAACTCCAGTTTTCAAAAGCATATTTTGTAGTGCAAAGTTAACCTTATAAACTTCAAAAGAAATTTTTATCTTTCTATTTATTTTGTATAAGAACCAGAGAGAGACATTTCCTTTTTACGAATTACTAAAAACTAAAACACAAAACATGTAAAACCTTATTCTGGTAAAATTATGTCCGATAGGAGCAATTTAACTCTTTTATATGAAAGACTTTTACGCGAAAATCTCATTTTAATATTTCTGCTTTTTTCAATCTCAATAAACATTTCTAAAAAAGAAAACCAACAAAAAATGAAAAAAAATTTCCTGTTATTAATGATATTAATTTTAACTTCATGTACCAGCAAAAGCAATAAAGATATTTTAAAAAATACACATAAAGAAGAATATAACATTGAAGAAAACACAAAGAAAAAAGACGAAAAGGAAATAAGAGACTCTATTAAAAAGAATTTCGCAGAAACATACAAAATTAAAAATTCTCCAGTCAAAATCATATCGTCAAAACTATACAAAAATCAATATTCTGATCATAAAGACATCAAACTGACTTACAAAAATTTAACCAAAAAAGACATCAAAGCAATTAAATTCGAATGGTATTGCGAAAATGTATTTGATGAACCTTCAAACGGTCAATATTTTTATATTAAAGGCATAGCAAATGGACACACGGATATTTTATTAAAATCCGGAAAAACAGATTCAAAAATTTGGGAAGATTTCTCCACAGATGCATATAAAATTATAGCAGCAAGAGCTTATCTTGTAGTTTTTACTGATGGAACAAAATGGTTGCTTTAATGTAAAAAACTATTAAACGACTTCCTTTTTGTTGTTTTAAAAAAGGTAAGCCACAAAATTAAATTTATAATGAATCTGCAATTAGTATAATCCTCTCCCATCATTATAAAAGATTAAATTAAGATTATTAATTAAATCTTAGAAGCAAACCATCAAAAATATATTATCGTTTAGTACGCAATCTTTTTAGGATTCCCATAAAAAAGAAAGCCAACCCAAGAACTAACAAAACAAAGTAAAAAGGCAAACTTTGATCTTTTATTACATTTGCCAATACAAAACAAATAACACTTCCAAAATAGAAAGTTAGAGGCGTTATATTTTTTAAAGAAGAAAAATTCATTAAAAATTATCTTAGAATATTATTTAAAAAAACTATCCACAAATTCATATTTATTAAAAACTTGCAAATCCTCAATTCCTTCACCAACTCCAATATATTTTACAGGAATTTGAAATTGATCAGAAATACCAATTACAACACCGCCTTTTGCAGTTCCGTCTAATTTAGTTACGGCAAGAGAAGTTACTTCAGTTGCAGCAGTAAATTGTTTGGCTTGCTCAAAAGCATTTTGTCCGGTAGAACCATCTAAAACCAAAAGTACATCATGTGGCGCATCAGTAACAACTTTTTGCATTACACGTTTTACTTTAGTAAGCTCGTTCATTAAATTGACTTTGTTGTGCAAACGTCCGGCAGTATCAATAATAACAACATCTGCATTTTGAGCAACAGCTGATTGCAAAGTATCAAAAGCAACAGACGCAGGATCACTACCCATATTTTGTCTAACAATTGGCACTCCTACTCTATCTGCCCAAACTTGCAATTGATCGATTGCAGCAGCACGAAAAGTATCGGCAGCGCCTAAAACCACATTATAACCCGCTTTCTTAAACTGATAAGCCAGTTTACCTATTGTAGTGGTTTTACCAACTCCGTTAACACCAACCACCATTAAAACGTATGGCTTTTTATCTTTTGGGATATCAAATTCGGTTGCTTCTCCAGTATTAGTCTCAGACAATAAAGCGCCAATTTCTTCACGCAGAATTTGGTTTAATTCCTCTGTTCCTAAATATTTGTCTTCGGCAACGCGTTTCTCGATTCTGGTGATTATTTTCAACGTTGTATTTACACCAACATCTGAAGCTACAAGAATTTCTTCAAGATCATCTAAAACATCGTCATCGACTTTAGATTTTCCAGCAACGGCTTTGCTTAATTTTGAGAAAAAAGTGGTTTTTGATTTTTCAAGACCTTTGTCTAAAGTCTCTTTTTTATCAGTAGAGAATAATTTTTTAAAAAAACTCATTTTTTACAGGTTGTTAGTTTTTTAGATTATACGATTCTTTGACAATCTAAATAATCCTAATGTTTAAAGAAGAACAATTGTTTTTATCCAGCCCCGATAGAATCGACATCCTTTGCTTGCCTTCTTTAGGCAAGTAAAGATATAGAGGATAGCGGGAACTATTGCTTAAAAAAAAGCTAATTATTTTGCTTCTATAAAATTTTAGACAAATATAAAAAATAAAAAAGCTACTTCCGAATGAAAGTAGCTTTTCTATATGATGTGTTTGTTATTATTTCTTTTTCAAGAAAGTATCAACTTCTTCAGGAGCCATAATAGATTCTACGAATGTATATGCACCAGTTTTAGGAGATTTCACCATTTTGATGGCTTTTGATAATCTCTTAGAAGATGTTTGTAACGATGCTACGGTTTTCTTTGCCATGATTTAAATGTTATCGAAATTTAATAGATCTTAAATAGTACTACTATTACCAATATTATTCAGTATTACCGTATTACTTTTAGACTAAAAAAATTCTAATTATTACTTAATTTCTTTGTGAACAGTTACACGTTTCAAGATTGGATTAAATTTCTTAATCTCTAATCTGTCCGGAGTATTTTTTTTGTTCTTAGTTGTAATGTATCTTGAAGTACCTGAAACACCAGAAGTCTTGTGCTCAGTACATTCTAAAATTACCTGGATTCTATTACCTTTCTTTGCCATCTTGCTATATATTTATTTAGGAAAAGATTATTTGATAAATCCTTCTGACTGTGCTTTTTTCAAAACAGCAGTGATTCCATTTTTATTAATTGTTTTTATCGTAGATGCTGCTACTCTAAGAGTAATCCATCTATCTTCTTCTGGAAGATAAAAACGCTTTTTAACTAAGTTTACAGAAAATTTTCTCTTAGTTTTGTTCATAGCGTGAGAAACGTTATTTCCTACCATCGCTCTTTTACCTGTAAGGTCACAAACTCTTGACATTATACTTATCTTTTATCGTTATTCAAAATCAGGGTGCAAAGAAAAGAAAAATAAACGATTGAAACAAAAAATTAAAGCACATTTTTTAAAATTTCTTTCTGTAATATTTCTAAACTCTTAATTACGGCTCTATCTATCACTTTTTCACGTGGTTGACCAAAATTAAATTCTTCAACAATTATTCCGGTTGGAGTAGCTAAAGCGATAAAAACGGCTCCAATCTCAGCATCTGAATCACCTTTTGTTGGTCCGGCGTTCCCTGTTGTTGCAATTGCATAGTCTGTTTTAAGCATCTCTTTCACATTCAAAGCCATAGCCGAGGCAACCTCTGCGCTAACTACCGAAAATTGATCGACTAAAGCCCGGGAGACACCAAGAACATTAACCTTCGCCTCTGTTGCATACGACACTATACTGCCTTTAAAGTAATTAGAAGCTCCGGGAACCGAAGATAAAATCGAAGCTATTTTTCCTCCTGTAAAACTTTCAGCTGTTGAAATTGTTTTATTTTGTTTGGTTAAAATTTTACCAACTACAGATTCTATGGTTTCATTTTCTTCATAACCTACTATAATATCATGAATTATAGCATCTAATGATTTTACATTTTCTTCAATTGCCGCTTCTAATAGCTCTTTATTTGTTCCTCTGGCAGACAAACGCAGGCGAACTCTTCCTGGATTTGGCAAGTAAGCTAACTTAATAAATTCGGGCAAATTATTCTCCCAATCTTCGATACGTTCTGCCACTAGGCTTTCGCCCTGACCGTAGGTCAAAATGGTTTGATGAATGATATAGGGGCGTTTGTATTCACGAACTATTTTAGGAATTATCTCTTCTTCGACTAAATATTTCATTTCATACGGAACCCCCGGAAGCGAAATAAACACGGTATCTTCTTTCTTCATCCACATTCCCGGCGCTGTTCCCATTTTATTGTGCAAAACGGTGCATTTTGAAGGAACTAAGGCTTGATCTTTATTTAATTGCGAAATTGGTCGTTTATAAAAACCTTCGATTAATTCGGTTACGTGAGCTAAAACTTCAGGATTCACAATTAACTCATCATCAAAATAATCGCAGAATGTTTTTTTTGTGATGTCGTCTTTTGTTGGACCTAAACCGCCAGTTATAACAACAACATCGACCTTGTTTTGCAAAAGAGCAAATGTATCTAAAATATGTTTTTTGTTATCGCTTATTGAAATCATCTCGTGAACTTCGACACCAATTCGGTCAAGGGATTTTGCAATAAAACCTGAGTTTGTATCTACAATCTGACCTATTAAAATTTCATCTCCAATAGTAATGATAGTTGCTTTCATAGCTGTGGATTATTTTTACTTACTTATTGTAAGTCATTATTATAAAGTAGGTTGTTGTCGCAATGATGTTGCGTGAGGGGTAGAAACGGCATCCTTTTGTGACAAACGGAAAGTGCTCGCTGAACGAATTTTTTATGGAACAAAAGATATAGTGAATAACCCGACTCCATTTTTGCCCTCACTTTTAAAGGGCAAGAATGGAGTCACGCCCATATCTTACAAATCAAAGTCTTTTTTGATTTCTTTTATTGCCTCTTTCACTTGTATCTTAATACTTTTAAAAGTTTCGACAATTTCTTTTTTCTTGCCTTCAGCCTTTGTCCAGGCTTCGACTTGTAATATCTCTTCAAAAGCCACATTTAAACCCATTAAATCTAATGTAGGTTTTATTTTGTGTGCATAAGAATAAGCATATTTATGATCTTTTTTCTTAATCCCCTCTTTGATTTGTTTTAAATCCTCAGGAACTTCGGTAACAAATAATTTAAGAATTTCGTTTACAAATTCCGGATCATTGTCTGAAAGCGCATATACTTTCGAAAGGTTGTATTTTAAAGCCATTATTTTACTTGTATTCTGAATAATTTTTTATCTTCTAAAAAGCCTTCTAAAACATCATTTGGTTTTACTGCAGCAACGCCTTCCGGAGTTCCTGTAAAAATAATATCTCCAATTTTTAAGGTAAAAAATTGTGATACATAAGAAACAAGTTCATCAATTTTCCATAGCATGAAACCCGTATTCCCTTTTTGAACTGTTTCTGAATTATTTGTCAGCTCAAATGTAAGATTTTCCATCGAAATAAAATCAGTTTTTGGTAAAAACTCTCCAATAACAGCAGAACCATCAAAAGCTTTTGCTTTTTCCCAAGGCAATCCTTTTGCTTTCAATTTATCTTGTAAATCTCTGGCAGTAAAATCAATACCTACACTAATTTCATCATAGTATTTGTGCGCAAACTTAGGCTCAATGTACTTCCCTACTTTGCTGATTTTGACAATTATCTCTATTTCGTGATGAATTTCTTCAGAAAATTCCGGAATTACAAACGGATGCTGTTTCAACAAAACGGCTGAATCCGGTTTCATAAAAACGACTGGTTCCGTAGGACGCTCGTTTTTTAATTCTTCAATATGATTGGTATAGTTTCTACCGATACAGATTATTTTCATGTCTATAGTATTCAGTTTTCAGTCGCAGTTTTCAGTCACAGTTACAAACTGAAAACTGTAACTGAGACTGAAAACTTATTTCGTGTTTAACTTTCTTAATTTAATTGCCGTTAAAACCTTTTTGGTATATAATGGGAAATCAGCGTTTTGAATCCAGCTGAAATATCCGGGTTCTGTTTCCAGGATTTTATCGACTTTAACTCCTTTATGTTTTCCGAAGGTAAAAATTTCTTCGTTGTCTTGATCAAAAGCAATCATTCCGGCGAAATCAGCAATTTTTTTACGGGTTGTAAATTCAGATAATGACTTCATATCATTTTCCAGATCCGGGTAACGGTCTAATTGCGCTTTTAAAATTTCGTAGGTTGCCATTGTATCTGCTTCTGCAGAATGGGCGTTTTCAAGATTTTTTCCGCAATAGAATTTTAATGCAGCGCTTAAAGTACGCTCTTCCATTTTATGAAAAATAGTCTGCACATCTACTGAAACTTTATTTTTCATATCAAAATCAACTCCGGCACGAAGCAATTCTTCTGCCAATAACGGAATATCAAAACGATCTGAATTAAAACCTCCTAAATCACTATCTTTAATCATATTATGAACCTGAGTTGCCAGTTCTGCAAAAGTGGGTTCGTTAGCTACTTTTTCATCTGTAATCCCATGAACGGCGGTTGTTTGCGGCGGAATTGGAATCGTGGGATTCACTAACCAGGTTTTACTTTCTTTATTTCCGTTTGGAAAAACTTTGAATATCGAAATTTCTACAATTCGATCTTTACCGATATCAATTCCGGTTGTTTCAAGATCAAAAAAGCAAATTGGTTTGTTGAGTTTGAGTTCCATTTTTTAATTTTATAAGATTACAAATGTAATTTTTAAAGCCGAATTTCCTCTTTTATTCTTGACTTTTTTAAACAAAAATCACGTCAATTTTGTGTTTTTAAGTTTTAAAATTATTCTAAAACAAAGTGTGTGTTACTTTTTATAAGTTTTTCTTACAAACAAAAAACCCGGAAAACAGTAAACTTTTCCGGGTTTTTGAATATATTATTATTAATTCTAGAAATCTCTGTTAATATCAAAAGCTTCTAAATATTCGGCTACTCTTTTTACGAAACTTCCACCTAAAGCTCCATCTACAACTCTGTGATCGTAAGAATGCGACAGGAACATTTTTTGACGAATTCCGATAAAATCACCTTCCGGAGTTTCAATAACCGCAGGAACTTTACGAATCGCGCCAAGAGCCAGAATTCCTACTTGCGGCTGATTAATGATTGGCGTACCGAAAACACTGCCAAAAGTCCCTACATTCGTAACTGTATAAGTTCCGCCCTGAGTATCGTCCGGTTTTAGTTTTCCTGTTTTTGCGCGGTTTCCCAGATCGTTAACCGCTTTTGCCATTCCCACTAAATTTAGCTGATCTGCATTTTTAATCACAGGAACAATTAAATTTCCGTTTGGTAAAGCAGCCGCCATTCCTAAATTTATATTTTTCTTTTTGATGATATAATCACCATCAACTGAAATGTTCATTCCCGGGAAATCTTTTAGCGCTTTTGCAACGGCTTCCATCATAATTGGTGTAAAAGTCAACTTTTCACCTTCTCTTTTCTCGAAAGCAGTTTTTACTTTTTCTCTCCATTTTACAATATTCGTTACGTCAACTTCAATAAACGATTGTACGTGTGCCGAAGTTTGTACAGAAGCCACCATATAACCTGAAATCAGTTTTCGCATTCTGTCCATTTCGATGATTTCGTCACCTCCATTTACAGAAACAGGAACTGCTTGCTGGCTTTTTTGAACCGGAGCAACCTGAGCAACCGGCTCTGCTGCTTTTGGAGTTTCAACAGCAGCTTTTGGTGTTGTAACGCCTGATTTACGGGTTTCAATATGTTTTAAAATATCTTCTTTTGTTACGCGGCCATCTTTGCCTGAACCGTTAATACTTTCTAATTCAGCTACAGAAATACCTTCTTCTTTCGCAATATTTTTTACTAATGGAGAAAAGAATTTATCAGATCCTGAAAAATCCTGTGGGGATGAAACGGAATCTTTTGCAGTTTCAATCGTTTGTTCGATTTCAGTAACCTCAGCAGGAGCAGCAACTTCTTCAACTACTTTTACTGTTGGTGCATCACCCTCAGTTTCAATAATTGCAATAGTTTGTCCTACCTGAACCAGATCATCTTTACCAAATAACTGTTCAACTAAAATTCCTGAAACTTCGCTTGGCACCTCACTGTCAACCTTATCAGTTGCAATTTCCAGTACAGCTTCGTCAGCTTCAATTTTGTCCCCTACTTCTTTCAACCAGTTGGTAATAGTTGCTTCAGCGACACTTTCTCCCATTTTAGGAAGCTTTAATTCAAATCTTGCCATATTGTTAATCTAAAGGATGATTTTGATTTTCTGATTGCGAAATTACTGAATATTTTAAATATAAATTACACTTAATATAATTTTTTACTCAATTTTTATAACTTGCCCTCTGTCATTACGGGAATTGCTTCCAATAATAAAATCTGTGTTTTTGGGGAAAATCTTAAAAGTAACGTTCTTATCTTTAAGAGTTTTTATGATTTTGATACATTTTTTGAATGAAACATACTGATTATCCAAAATAATCTCAACCCTTTTACCCTTAAAAACCAGCGACGAATTTACTATTTTTTCTTTTTTTAAATTCATAAAGCGGACTTTATTTTTTAAAATAGAAGGCAATTTTTCAGACAAAATTTTATTTGAAGAATAAAAAACAATAGTTTCCGGTAATAGTTTTGCTTTGGTTTTCCCCTGAAACATTTTTGCAAAGGAAAAAAACCAAATTCCGATTTGAATAAAAAATTCAAAAAACCAAGATTTCTTAAAATGTTTCCGATAGAAAAAATTCATCGCTTCCTGAAAACGTTTCATGTATTTTTCATCTTTTACCGTACTTTCTCCTTTATAATGTAAAACGGTTGTTTCATGAAAATAATAATTGGATTTATTTTTTTGTAAAACGCGGTACGACAAATCGATATCATCAGCATACATAAAACATTTTTCATCAAAACCTTCTAATTCTAGATACAAATCACGTTGCATCAACATAAAAGCGCCTACTAAAATATCGACTTTTCCAGTTTCGTCTTTTGCTAAATGCTGGGCATAATATTGATTGAAAAGTTTCCATTTTGGAAAAACTTTATACAATCCAAAAATCTTTGTAAATGCAATCCACGGCGTTGGGATTCCGCGTTTGCTTTCCGGCAGAAATTCTCCTGTTCCGTCAATTAATTGACAGCCTACAATTCCTAAATTGATTTGCCTTTCGGCGAAAGCCAAAACTTTAATAAATGTATCTTCGGCAACAACTGTATCGGGATTTAAAATGCAAATGTATTTTCCGGAAGCTTGCTCCACTCCTATATTATTCCCTTTTGGGAAACCAAAATTGGTCGTATTCTGAATTAATTTTACCGTTGGAAATTTATTTTGCATCATCAAACAACTCTCATCTGATGAATTATTATCGATAACAATGATTTCGGCGTGAAGTGTAGAAATGGCTTCCTGAACGCTTAACACACATTGTTCCAGAAAGTAACGTACATTATAATTAAGAATGATGACCGATAATTGCATGAAAAATAATGGAATTGAATTTTTCGAAAGTTAGAAATTTTCGGCCAAACCAAGTCGTAAAGACCAATCGTTTTTACTGACTCCAAAATCAAGTATCAAATTGCTATTATTTTGCTTGTTCCATTTAATGCGCAAACCGGTTCCTACGGCTGGATTCCATTTTTTAAAATCATAAGTATCAAGATTAGAAACTGACGAAATATTAGTAAAAAATACGGCGCCAATAAAACCATTTTTAGTAATATCAGTTCTGTATTCGGTTTCAAAATAAATTAAGGCATTACTTCGAAATCTGTTTCTGGTAAAACCACGGCCTGTTTTTCCGTCCCGATCCCAACCAATACTTGGTAAATCGAGATAATGTGGTTTCCCGCCAAAAGTGGACCAATAAAAAGCACGATACGCTAAAACCCGATGTTTGTATTTATTAAACGAATGGTATTTTCGAGCATCAAAATAGAAAGATTTCCATTTTTGATCTTCTACTCCGCTTGTATTAATTCTATAATCAGCTTCGATATATAAACCTTGTTCGGGATTTACATTGTTTTTTCGGGAATCATACAATCCCTGAATGGCGACTCCAAAAGAATTTTCATCTGAAAAATCGCCATTCATATATTTCACATAATCAGTTTCATCATCGATATAGGATTCTTCAGAAATATTTTGGTAATTATCTAATAACAATCCTAAACCTAAACGAAAATTTCCAATTACTTTGCGGGTTGCAAATTGGTAAAAACGCCATTGCTGATAATCCAGCGTTGACATTTTTTTATCTGTATTATGTCCGCCCAAACCATAAGTATCCTGCGGATAAATCATAAAACGATAATCACCGATAAAATTCCAATTATTATCTTTTGTATAAATATAGGTTTGAATGGGAAAAACATATTGATTTGTAAA
This sequence comes from Flavobacterium psychroterrae, assembly GCF_018380615.1. GTDB lineage: Bacteria > Bacteroidota > Bacteroidia > Flavobacteriales > Flavobacteriaceae > Flavobacterium > Flavobacterium psychroterrae. The sequence goes on from NZ_JAGYVZ010000022.1 coordinate 25,863, forward strand.
ACTAAAATAAGGCGAAAATATAACTTGAGACATTCTGGTAGTATTGCGATCGCCAAGATAAAAAGTAGTTAAAAATGAAACCACTAATCCTGCATTTTTATTGGCATCTACAGGAACCGGAAGTAACGAAAATGCAATTTTTTTATCAGGATTTATTCGTAGTGAATCATTTTTATGAAAGAGTTTATACAAAACATCTAAAATATCTTTTTTATTATTTGTAACTGAATCATTTTGTGAATAACAAAATGGCATCAGAAAGAAGAAGAAAAATAAAATAATTAGAGATTTTACATTTTTCATTTCGTAAGATTTTCAGAGACAAGTTCTTACAAATTTAAAGTTTAATTTAAAACGAAAGCTATTTTAGAAATAATAAAAAACAGATTGTAAAAATGCATATTTTTGATTTTGAATAAAACTTATTTCCATGATAAAAAAAAGACTGATTCATTCATTCACTTTTTTATTGACTATTGGATTTTTTATATCTGGATTTACTTTCTTCAAAAATTATTCAGATCAAAATCTCGTTAAAACCTCAACCTGGTATATTGCCGGTCCAGTTTTAGAAAGTCAGGAAACTATTAATCGTGTTCGTCTGGAAAATGAAATTATAAAAGTAACGGCAAAAGATAATCCGGTTGGTGAAATTGAGTTGAATGTTTTGATTACACCCTCAGATTCAAATGACGGAGTTCCAACAAATTTATCTGACACATCTAAATTTGTGAGTATTACATATAAATCATCTCAATTAATAAAACTTCAGGCGCGTCAGGGAAATACTGAAGGAACGGGTTGCGTGCATGGAGGTTCGCATCCAAGAATTGATATTTTACCTTCACCAAAAAGATTCACTACAATTAAAATTCGGTGGTCTGATTTTAGACAGGACGGTTTGCCGTACGGAAAACTTTTAGACATTCATAATTTATGCAAATTCAATTTTGTGAATTACAAACCGGTTCCGGGAGCATTTCTAGAAATCAAATCAGTAATAGTTCAAAACTAAAAACATGAAAACAAGACTTTTTCTTTCACTTTTCGTTGCCTTATTATTTTTAAATTTCGGCTACAGCCAAAAAAAATCTACACCTCAAAAAATAGATATTAACGGTGTTTGGGAAGATATTAATTCAGACGTTCGTAATGCTGTTGCAATTATATCTGAACAAAACGGAAAAGTTATTTTCTCGCATTATCTGGAATGGAAAGGTCAAAAATTTGTAGAAAGCGGTATCGGAAAACGAATTGGAAATACAATTGGTTATACCGTAGATGTGACTTTACCCATTAAAGACTGGGCAACGGCGGGAACACATACTTTAACATTATCCGAAGATGGAAATACGCTGGAAGGAACTTTTATAGACAATAAAAAAAGAACAGGAAAAATTGCGTTTAAGCGTGTGAGATAAAAAAAATTGTTTCAGGTTTCAGGTTTCAGGTTCGCACTAAACTTGAAACTTGAAACCTGAAACTTTTAAAACCTTTAATATTATAAATGCAATTGGATTTTATATTTATTGCACAACTTCATCACAAATAACATTATCGTTGAAAAAATAAGCGACCAGATAATTCCCGGAACACCTACACGAAAATACCCCGGAATAATATGAATTTGAAAAGCTTTGCAGAAATAATAAATTACGCCCGGCAAAATATAAATCAATAACGGATTTGCTGCTGCAGGCATAAAGAAATTACTCCATTTGGTGATTTTTTTAATTTCCATTAGCCAATACAAAAAGTAAAAGATAACAGTACAAATTGATGCCGAAAACATTGTCCATGACGGCGTTCCTTTTATTTTTGAGATTCCGAAATAAGGTCTTAATAAATACCCTGTTACAAAAAATAAAACAGCAAAACCTATTACTGCCCAATTTATTTTAGCTGCTACTTTTCGGTCAAAAAACAATAACGAAATTACTACTCCGGCAGCAACTAATGCCGCATGAGTTAAATGTCCCGCAATAAAACTCAACCACGACGTTTGCTGTATAAAAGATCCTTCGGTTAAATTGATAGTATTTGCTGCTACACAAATTACCAAAAAAGCAATCATCGCCCATAGTCGTCCGGAAACGATCCAATAATATACTACTGTAAATAGATATGCCCAACCAATTAAACCCAGAATTCCCCACCATTTTGGTGTCATTCCTATTTTACCTGTTTCTTCCTGAACATATAGAAAATAAAGCGCTATTAAAACTAACATTCCACCATATTGAAGCGTATATTTTAACCAAACAGGAAAATCTTTGGCATATTTGTTCCATATAGGAATTGGCATTAAATAAGCTAAAAGTCCCCAAAATACTGGTGTAATTATCATTTTTGTGGCATCATAACCATATTCGGCATTGACCATAAAAACACCAATAATTATTAAGGCAAAAGCTCTTTTTAAAGTATGTGTCCAAATTGTTTTAGTACTATCGCCTTTGAGTAATCTTGCATTAAATGCAAACGGAACTGACATACCAACAATAAATAAAAAAGCAGGAAAAACAACATCTACAAAAGTCATCGCATCAGCATCAGCCGGCATATGCCTTAGCCATTGCGGCACTTGTTTTATACTTGCAAGCTCATTTACAAAAATCATAATAAAAATTGTAATTCCGCGTAAAGCATCAATAGAAATGATTCTTTGATTGTATAAATTTTCTTTAATTCTCATAAATAATTATATTTTTAGCAATTTCAAATATAATATAATTATAAAATGCGCAGTTACAATTGTTACATTAAAATTTAATAATAACAAATCCTTTCCATTTATATACTTTTGCAACATGCTATCCTTCTTAAAATCCAAGCCCAAATTAAAAGATCTTTTATCTGATAATTATATCGATATCCATTCGCATTTATTACCCGGAATTGATGATGGCGCAAAAACTATTAGGGACACAATAAAACTGGCAAAAGCATTTGAGGAAATGGGCATTTCTCACGCTATTACAACGCCTCATATTAGTCATTATATCTGGAAAAATTCTCCGGAAATCATAATTGCTAAACATAAGGAAACTTCTATTTTATTGGATAAGGAAAATATCAATATTCCTTTTAATGTTGCCGCAGAATATTTTATGGATGATTGGTTCGAAAGTCATCTTCAAACCGAAAAACTTCTTACGCTAAAGGACAATTATGTTCTGGTAGAAATGTCATATCAAAATGCTCCAATACAGTTGTATAAAATTATATTTGAGTTACAAGTTGCGGGATATATTCCAGTTTTGGCACACCCGGAACGGTATTTATATTATCGAAAAGATTTTAATGAATATGAAAAACTAAAAAAAGCCGGATGTTTTTTTCAGTTGAATTTATTATCAACGGTTGGTTATTATGGAGAAAGAATAACTAAAACTGCCGAAGAACTTCTAAAAAAAGGAATGTATGATTTTACAGGAACTGACGTACATCATATGAAGCATATCGCCTCTTTTAATGAAAAAATCAAGATTGACAGTGTAGCAAATTTAAAGGAAGTGATTCAGAATAATCAGTTTTTTAAATTCTGATTAAACTTCATTAATAAGCGTTTTCTTCGCCTTTGAATATGTTGATGATTGTTTTTACAATGATTTTCATATCCAGCAAAAAGCTCCAGTTTTCGATATACCAAATATCATATTCCACTCTGTTTTCCATATCGCTTAATATTTTTGTTTCACCGCGAAAACCGTTAACCTGAGCCCAACCTGTAATTCCGGGTTTGGCATATTGACGCACTACATAATTATTAATCAAATCACTGTATTCTTTTACAACATTCATCATGTGCGGTCTTGGCCCAACAACAGACATGTCTCCCCAGAAAACATTAAAAAATTGTGGCAACTCATCAATACTTGTTTTGCGAATAAAAGCGCCAAATTTAGTAATACGGCTGTCACCTCTTTCTGTTATTTTATTATGAGCAAAATCATTTAAGTACATACTTCTAAATTTCAAGCATTTAAAAGATCGCTTATCACGACCTTCCCTTACTTGTTTAAAAAAAACCGGACCTGGTGATTCGATTTTAATAATCAACATTATTATGGGAAACAACCACGGAAAAACAAATAGAATTACTAAACTTGAAAAACAAATATCAAATGCTTTTTTCAACAATCTGTTTACAGGAAATTCCAACGGTTCTGTGCGAAACATTAATACTGCTGTATTTTCATAAAAAGTGACCTCGACTTTGCTGGCTTTTGTATACAATTGAAAATCCGGGATAAATTTGATTCGCACCATATTTTGTTCACAAATTCTGGTTAGCTCATTGATTATTTCGATATTATCAATATGTAATGCAACATACATTTCATCGACTTTTTTATCATTGACAAATTGCCTGATTGCATCAAATCCGCCTAAGACTAATTTAGGATCAACAATTTTATTTTCGATGGTTTCATCAAAAAAGCCTAAAAATCGATAACCGTAAGTTAAATCCTTAGCCAAAATTTTTCTGATTTTTTCTCCTGATTCATTGGCACCAACTACAATAAATGTTTTAAAATTATATCCTTTTGCACGAATGTATTTTAAAAGTTTCATCGATAAATAACGGGAAATCATTAATAACCCGAAAAAAATAAAATAAAAAGAAAGTAATCTAAGTCTTGAAATATCATTGTATTGTAAATAAACTACAAAAACCGAGATGATGGCAGCATGAATCACCAGCTTTTTTATTGTTCTTACTAATATAGATTCAATTGGCTCAACCCTTATGCTTCGGTTAGAATCATTTTGAAGTAATAAGGCTATCCATATTAAAATCGCCAGTAATGAGACTGTCTTTTCTTCTTTGGATAAAAGCATGTCTAAACTGCCAAATCTAGCCAATGCCGAAAGGATCGTCGCTAAATTTAACAATACCACATCTACGCCAACAAATAAAAGTTTAAAATAGCGTGAAAAACGGTAATGGGACAGTTTTTGTAAAAATTTCATATTTGGTATTTACGCTTTATCAAAAGAACAAAAATCAATTAATAAAATCGATGCAAAATACTACTTTAATTATATTTTCGATACTAATTAAATCTAATCTTTTAAAACTTTACTTTTATTGCATGCAAATTTAATATTGCAGACCATGATAAAAACTATTTTATTCTTTTGCCTGATTATATCATCCGGTTACGCACAAATTAAGGGATGTACAGATCCGCTTTCTCAAAATTACAATCCTAAAGCAACAATAAATAATGGAAGCTGCATTTATAAAAATGTTAAGATAAAGCCTGAATATTCAAATCAATTAAGCGATTCTATCAAGGAGACTTCAGGATTAATTGCTTTTGATAATTTATTCTGGACTCACAACGACGATCATGACAAAACGATTTACGGATTAGATTCGTTAGGAAATATTAGAAAGAAAATCATTTTGGAGAAAGTCACAAACCATGACTGTGAAGAAATTTCACAAGACAGCACTCATTTATATATAGGCGATTTTGGAAATAATTTCTCCGGAAACAGAACAGATTTGAATATTCTGAAAATAGAAAAAAAATCTTTTCTGGAAGGAAATCCCACTATTGAAACTATTTCGTTTCGTTATGCTGATCAAACTGATTTTTCACCGCAAAAAGGCAATACTACTAATTTTGATTGTGAAGCTTTTATAGTCTCAAAAGACAGTATTTATTTGTTTACCAAACAATGGAGTTCTTCTAAAACTACAATTTATGCTTTACCTAAAACAGCCGGCAATCACGTTGCACAGCTAAAACATACGCTGGATACAAAAGGATTGGTAACAGGAGCGACGTATTTAGAGTCAAAAAAATTAATTGCACTTTGTGGATATTCTAAAATGGGAAAACCGTTTTTGTATCTTTTATATGATTTCAAAGACAATGATTTTTTATCCGGAAACAAACGAAGGATCACTATTAAACTTCCTATTATTCAAATTGAAGGCATTGCGACAAAAGATGGCTTACACTATTATGTAACGAATGAAGCATTGGTTCGAAAACCTATTATCAATGTCCAGCAACAAATTCATCGGTTTGATTTAAGTCGTATTTTGAAATCCTATCTCCATAAATAATTCGCAAATGGCAATATAATAGCTTACTTTTGCAAAAAGTTATGTTTTGTAAATCATTCATAACTTATAATTTATAACTCATAATTTATAACTCATAATTTACAAAGTGAATTACTTATCTGTAGAAAATTTATCGAAGTCGTTTGGCGAAAAAACGCTGTTTGACAATATCTCGTTTGGAATAAACAAAGATCAAAAAATTGCTTTCATTGCCAAAAATGGTTCGGGAAAAACAACCATTATGAGCATTATTAACGGTTTAGAAGAACCGGATACTGGTCAGGTGGTCTTAAGAAAAGGTATCAAAATGGCTTTTCTTTCTCAGAGCAACAATTTGCAGGAAGAGTTGACTATTGAAGAAAGTATTTTTGCATCTGATAATGAGACTTTAAAAGTTATTGAGAAATACGAAAAAGCACTTGAAAATCCAGACGATGAAGAGGCATATCAAAAAGCTTTTGACGGAATGGACCAACATAATGCGTGGGATTTTGAAACGCAATACAAGCAAATTCTTTTCAAACTAAAACTGGAAGATTTTAAACTGAAAGTAAAAAATCTTTCAGGTGGACAAAAAAAGCGTCTTTCATTAGCGATTATCCTAATCAATCGCCCTGATTTATTGATTCTGGATGAGCCAACCAATCACCTGGATCTTGAAATGATCGAATGGCTGGAAAGTTATTTTGCCAAAGAAAATATTACGTTGTTTATGGTTACGCACGACCGATTCTTTTTAGAGCGTGTTTGTAATGAAATTATCGAACTTGACAACGGAAAATTATACCAATACAAAGGAAATTATTCTTATTATTTAGAGAAAAAAGAAGAAAGACTTACCTCTGAAAATGCAAGTGTTGATAAAGCAAAAAATCTATTTACAAAAGAATTAGAGTGGATGCGCCGTCAGCCAAAAGCGAGAACGACAAAATCGAAATCGCGTCAGGATGATTTTTATGTAATTAAAGAAAAAGCACAAAGCCGTCGTCGCGAAAACAAGGTTGAACTTGAAATTAATATGGAACGTATGGGAAGCAAGATTATCGAGCTTCACAAAATCTCCAAGAAATTTAAGGATCATGTCATTCTGGACAATTTTAGTTTTGATTTTCAACGTGGAGAACGCATTGGAATCATTGGTAAAAACGGAACTGGGAAATCTACTTTTTTAAATCTTTTAACGGGAACACTTCCATTAGATAGTGGTCGCGTAGTAAAAGGTGAAACGATAAAAATTGGTTATTACACACAAACCGGAATCAACCCGAAACCAAATCAGCGTGTAATTGATATTATTAAAGAATATGGAGAATTTATTCCGCTTGCAAAAGGCAGAATGATTTCGGCTTCGCAATTATTGGAGCGTTTTCTTTTTGATGCGAAAAAACAATATGATTTTGTAGAAAAATTAAGTGGTGGAGAATTAAAACGTTTGTATTTATGTACGGTTTTGATTCAGAATCCTAACTTTTTGATTCTGGATGAGCCAACGAACGATTTAGATATCGTGACGCTAAATGTCCTTGAAAGTTTCCTTTTAGATTATCCTGGTTGTTTACTTGTTGTATCTCACGACCGTTATTTTATGGATAAAATTGTCGATCACTTATTTGTTTTTAGAGGAAATGGTGAAATCGAAAATTTCCCCGGAAACTATTCTGACTTTAGAGCTTATGAAGATAGTTCTGAGGTTGCTCAAAAAGAAGAAAACAAAGCAGAGAAGAAAGATTGGAAACAAAATAATCCAACCGGAAATTTAACTTTCAACGAGCAAAAAGAATATCAAAAACTGGAAAGAGAAATTAAAGATTTAGAAATCGACAAAACTAAAATCGAACAATTATTCTCTGAAGGGAAAGTTGCGGATGCTGATATTGACAAAAAAGCAAATGAATTACAAAACATAATCAATAAAATAGATCAGAAAGAAGAACGTTGGTTTGAGCTTTCGGCTAAGATTGAGGGGTAGTTTTAGTTTTTCAGTCGCAGTGACAGTTTTCAGTCTTTATGCAGAATATTTTATCCTGCAAAGTAGTATTTTTCCTGTTTTTTAATTATCCTTGTGAAAAATTAAATAATGGATTTCAAAGAATTATTGGCTTATAAAAAGTCATTTGAACTTGCAATGGAAATATTTCAAATATCAAAGGCATTTCCTAAAGAAGAAAAATTTTCACTAACTGATCAGATAAGGCGATCTTCAAGAAGCGTTTGTGCAAATATTGCAGAATCATATCGAAAGAGAAGATATGTAAATCACTTTATAAGCAAATTGACTGATAGCGATGCTGAAAATTCTGAAACTAATGTTTGGCTAGAATTTTCACTAAAATGTGAATATATAAACCAGGAAAAATTTGATCTTTTAAATAGAAAAAGTGCTGAAATTGGAAAACTTATTAATTACATGATTAACAATCCTAATAAATTTGGATGCAGTATTTAATATCAAAGCAAAACTGAAAACTGACACTGAGACTGAAAACTTTATTATATTAGCTCTTTTAAAAATCCACATTTCATGAAATACATTTTAACTTCATTATTAGCCTTAACACTTTTTATCTCTTGTAATAGTGACAAAGAAAAAAGCAGTGAACAACAAGAAACAGATTATACTGTTGAAAACGAAAAAGAAATCACAGATTATATCGCTAAAAACAAACTAACAGCTGTAAAAAGCGATACTGGTTTGTATTATGTAATCAACGAACCGGGAACCGGAAAACAACCAACAGCAACATCAAATGTAACTGTAGTGTATAAAGGATATTATTCTAACGGAAATGTATTTGACCAAAGTAAACCTGAAGGACTTTCTTTTGGATTGAATCAGGTTATTAAAGGCTGGACAGAAGGTATTCCTCATTTTAAAGAAGGCGGAAGCGGAATTTTATTAGTGCCTTCACATTTAGGTTACGGAAGTTTTGACTCTAATGGAATCGCAGGCGGTTCTGTACTTATTTTTGACGTTAAATTAATTAAGGTCAACTAAATAAATTACAAAACAACTCATCTTAATAAAAAACCACAACAGAATTATATTTTTGTTGTGGTTTTTTTCATTTAAACTAAAAACAGCATTCGATTCTAAGAATAACAAAAATTCCACATGTAATAAATTGAAAAAATTATGTAAATGATACTTCATTTGTTTTCCGAGATTTGTGTAAGTGAAAATGAATTCACAATTAACACATATATAAAATGGAAAATCTAAATAACCCAGACGGAACTAAACGTCAAATACTTACAGGAATGTTCACAGATCGTGAAAGCACAGAAAGAGCGTACAACACTTTACATGACAGAGGATATACAAAGGACGAAATAAACCTTATCATGTCTGATGACACAAGAAAAAAACATTATTCAGATAAACACGATCATTCTGAATTAGGAACAAAAGCAGCTGAAACTGCTGGAACAGGATCTGCCATTGGCGGAACAATTGGAGCTATCGTAGGAGTTGTTGCAGCATTAGGAACAAGCCTTGTTATTCCTGGATTAGGATTAATCATTGCTGGTCCTTTAGCAGCAGGTTTAGCTGGTGCAGGTGCAGGTGGAATCACAGGGGGTTTAATTGGTGCTTTAGTAGGATCTGGTATTCCAGAAGAAAGAGCAAAAGTTTACGAATCAGGAATTAAAGATGGTCACGTTGTATTAGGAGTTCATACTCGTAATGACGAAGATGCTGAATATTTTGAAAGAGAATGGAAATCAAATAAAGGAGAAAACATTTACCGTTAATCCCCCTAATTTTTCAAAAAGAAAAACCACAACAAAATTTATTCTGTTGTGGTTTTTATGTTTAAACTGTGACTGAAACAGAGACTGAGACTGAAAAATGAGACTGAGACTAAAAATTACCAAGGAATTGGATTATAATCTTTCAGGAATTTTCCGCACCAATGTTTTCCTGTATTAATTCCGTCAAACAACGGATCCATAACACGTGCCGCTCCATCTACAATATCTAATGGCGGTTGAAAATCCTCCAGTTCTTGTTTTTTCTTAGCTAATTCGGCAGGATCTTCGTCAGTTACCCAACCTGTATCAACGGCATTCATAAAAATACCATGTTTTGCTAAAGTTCCGGACGAAGTATGCGTTAACATATTCAAGGCAGCTTTTGCCATATTGGTATGTGGATGACGATCTTCTTTAAAAAAACGATGAAATTTTCCTTCCATTGCCGAAACATTTATAATGTGTTTTTGTCCCGTATTATCTTTTTTCATTACTTCCGAAAGTCGGTTACATAAAACAAAAGGCGCAACAGAATTTACCAACTGAACTTCAATCATTTCCGTAGTTTCGATTTGACCTAAGCGCAAACGCCAGCTATTGGTTTTTCGCAAATCAACTTGTTGTAAATCGGCATCAAGTTCTCCTTCAGGAAAAACTTCATTTGCCACTAATGCATTATCAAAAGAATACGGGATCTGAGATAATTTGGCAGAAGCCCTCAAACCAATTCCGGGTTCAGGTCCGTGCCACGTAACCGGCATATTCTCGTTAGAAGAAGCTCCGCTTGTCAGCATTTTTAATTCATCCAGGCAATTAAGATGATCTAATAATAATTCCTGCGCTTGTTTTGGTAGTGCGCTTATTGGCAATTCTTCATTTTCCATTAAATGCGAATAAAAACCAGCCGGACGCCTTACAGTTTGAGCAGCATTATTAATCAGAATATCTAAACGTTCGTATTTTTGTTCGATAAAATTGCAGAAAATCTCTACACTGGGAATATGTCTTAAATCTAAACCATGAATTTTTAAGCGATGTCCCCATTCCATAAAATCATATTCCTTAGCAAAACGCAAAGCCGAATCTACCGGAAAACGAGTTGTGGCAATAACAGTTGCTCCGCCACGCAAAAGCATCAATGTAATATGATAACCAATTTTTAAACGAGAACCTGTAATAATGGCAACTTGCCCCTTTACATCAGCAGTCTGGAAACGTTTTGCATAATTAAAATCGCCACAATCTGTACACATTGTATCATAAAAGTGGTGCATTTTAGTAAATTCAGTTTTACAGACGTAACAATTTCTTGGTGTTTCGAGTTCTAATTGCTCTTTGTGCACAAGATCATTAAAAGCTAATAATTTAGGCGCAACAAATATACTTGCTTCACGCGCATAACGAATTCCGGTTTCTTTACGAGCGGTTTTGTCTTTTTTCTCTTTTTTACGTTTGGCAGCTTGTAAACCATCTTTAATTCTTCGCGAAAACTCACCTTTGTCTGGTCTGGAAAACATTCCGGCTTCTTTGATTAAAGCAATTCGTTGTTCTTTCGGAATATCAAATATCTGATCTGTATTCGTATTCAATTGTGCCAAAATAGCAATGCATCGATTAATTTCTTCAGAAGATATCGTACTTCTATCTTCTATTTCTTCCTTCAACATCATAAAAAACGTATTACTATTAGCTTAAATTTAAAGTCCGCAAATATAGTCTTTTTAAAAGTCTAAAGTCGTAAAGTCAAAAGTCATAAAGTAATACATATCTCTAAACTTTCCGCCTTTGTACTTTTTTGTATCTTCGCGCTCATATGCAACTATTAATATGCTATTTCAGATAAAATCCTATTTAAAATTTCTTTGGAAATCTAAAAACGAACACGGAGTACATTCTCCTTTTGTTTTTAATTTATTGACAAAATGTTTTTATGATAAAAAATCAAAGCCTGAATATTCAATTTTAAAAAATTACAGAAAATCTCTTTTAGAAAATAAAAATTTTATTGATGTAACTGATTTTGGTGCAGGTTCAAAAGTTTTTAAATCAAATAGAAGACAAATTTCTAAAATTGCCAAAACAGCAGGGATTTCGCCAAAACGTGCTGAATTACTTTTTAGGGTTACTGACTATTTTCAGCCAAAAAATATTCTGGAAATCGGAACTTCATTAGGTTTGGCAACTTCTGCTTTAGCATTAGGAAATATAAATGCTAAAGTAATTACTTTAGAAGGCTGTCCGGAAACTGGAAATCAATGTCAATTGCAATTTCAAAAATTCAATTTCAAAAATGTTACTCCCGTAATAACTGAATTCGAAATTTACCTTCAGGATATTAAACTGAGACTGGAAACCGAGACTAAAAACTTTGATTTAATTTATTTCGACGGTAATCATTCTAAAAAAGCAACTTTAGCTTATTTTGATCTTTTATTAACTACAATAACAAATGACTCTGTCTGGATTTTTGATGACATTCATTGGTCCCCAGAAATGGAAGAAGCCTGGGAAATAATTAAAAAACATCCAAAAGTAACTGTAACGATTGATACTTTTCAATGGGGATTTGTGTTTTTCAGGTATGAACAGGAAAAAGAACATTTTGTGATTAGGGCATAAAAAAAAAGACAATCATCGCTGATTGTCTTTTTTAATACTAATTCAAATATTTACCAAATTATTTTTTGGCATCTTTATTTTCTTCAGATTTAGCACCCATTCTGTTAACAGTATACATTGGTGCAAATTTCAATTTTAAACCTGCAATTTTTCTATTATCTTCAGATGTTAATCCTTCTTTTTCAACTGTATTTTTACGGCTGTCAAGTGCTTCATACATCAATTTTACTTCATCCCAATCTTCACGAGAATATTTATCTTTATTATCCTCTACGGTATGAACAAATTGTTGGTACACACTATGAATATTTTTAGCGTTTACCCAGTCAAAGTTCATGTCATCGCCAATTTTTCCTTCACCAAATAAGGCGTTTCTCAATTGTTGCTTTGGGCTTGCAGCTGGAGGGGCAAAAACGGTGGTCATTTCATTTTTAAATTCTTCATACTTGATTTTACTCGCATTTATTTTTTCTGTTGCTGCTGTATTGTCTTTAACGTCAGCAAGTGCAGTTTGAGCTTCTGCAGCTCTTCTGTCGTACTCAGCGTCAACATTTTTCCAATCTGCTTTCAAATCGTCAGCTTTTACATTTTTTACTGAATCGACGTAGGCTACATAAGAGTCGATTGTTTTTTGAGCTTTCTCTTGTTTTTCGTCTTTACAAGAAGTTAAACTTAGTGCAATTAATGCAATTCCCGATAATAATTGTATGTTCTTCATAATTTTGCTTATTTAATATTACATCACAAATATAGTTAAAAATTCTAATAATCATATATTATTATCAAGAAATTAATACTAATTATAAATTTAATTTAATAAAAAACACAAAATATGATAATTATGTAAAAACAATTCACAATCATATAACAAGTTTTTCATTGACTATAATATCTTTTTTTAGAAGATTAAAAAAGTTCCTGTAAATGCTGGGATCTGTAACAAAAATCAATTTTATGCTACTTATCGTTTATTGAAAAGTGTTTTGTACTTTTAAATCCAAAATTGTAAATCGAAATGGCAAATCCATTAATTAAAATAACCAACATCAAAAGAGATTTTGTATTGGGTAACGAAATTGTCTATGTTTTAAAAGGTATAGATTTAGAAATCAACAAAGGCGAATACGTAGCTTTAATGGGACCGTCAGGATCTGGAAAATCAACTTTAATGAATTTATTAGGTTGCCTTGATACACCAACTTCAGGACATTATGTATTGAACGGAAAAGATGTGAGCCAAATGAAGGATGATGAGTTGGCAGGAATTCGGAACAAAGAAATTGGATTTGTATTTCAAACCTTTAATCTTTTACCCCGCACAACTGCTTTAGACAATGTCGCTCTACCTATGATTTATGCCGGATATTCAAAATCTGAGCGTAACGAGCGTGCGATTGAAGTTTTAAAGCAAGTAAATCTCGCTGACAGAATGGATCACCAACCCAATCAACTTTCCGGAGGACAACGTCAGCGTGTGGCAATTGCCCGTGCCTTGGTCAACAAACCTTCGATTATATTGGCCGATGAACCAACCGGAAACTTAGACAGTAAAACCTCTGTAGAAATCATGAAGCTTTTTGGTGATATCCATGAACAAGGAAATACAGTAATATTAGTAACACACGAAGAAGATATCGCAGCTTATGCACACCGCGTAATTAGGCTAAGAGATGGCTTGATTGAAAGTGACACAACCAAATAATTGTAGATTTGTGATTTTAGATTTTAGATTCCTTCTGTAATTTATACTTTGTAATTTAAATCGATTAATACAATTTTAAGATTCCAAATATTAAATCTAAAATCAGAAATCTAAAATCTAAAATGCCAAAATGAAAGTATATACAAAAACAGGAGATAAAGGTACCACAGCTCTTTTTGGAGGCACGCGCGTTCCTAAAGATCACATACGAATTGACAGTTATGGAACCGTTGACGAATTGAACTCTTATATAGGACTCATTCGAGATCAGGAAATCGATTCACATTATAAAACGATTTTAATCGAAATTCAGGACCGTTTATTTACCGTAGGCGCAATTTTAGCAACTCCTGCAGAGAAAGAAGTTTTAAAAAACGGAGAATTAAGATTAAAAAATCTCGGAATCATAGATACTGATATCGAATTATTAGAAAACGAAATTGATAAAATGGAAGAAAGCCTTCCGCAAATGACTCATTTTGTATTACCGGGTGGACATCCAACCGTGTCACATTGTCATATCGCACGTTGTATTTGTCGCCGTGCAGAGCGTTTGGCAGTACATTTAAGCCACAATGAACACGTTCCTGAAATTGCAATCATGTACTTAAACCGACTTTCTGACTACCTTTTTGTCTTGGCACGGAAGTTGTCGTTTGACTTAAAAGCGGAGGAAGTGAAATGGATACCGAGAAAGTAAACAGTTTACAGTCGCAGTCACAGTTTTACACTGAAAACGGCGCTGAAAGCTGAATACTTTAAAAAGAAGTAAAACAGTCGCAGTTTTCAGTTTTCAAACTGCAAACCGGAATCAAAAACTGGATACTAAAAAACACAGCAATCATTAACAAATTTCAGTTTTAAGACTGAAAACTGGCACTGAAAACTGTAAACTAAATAGAGACGTTCTTAAATTTTATTAAAATAAATCAAATTTTACTTGTCTTTTTCAGTAAAAAATTTATTTTTGCACAAACTAAACAGATAACAGATGTATTGGACATTAGAATTAGCATCTTATTTAAGTGATGCGCCATGGCCTGCTAACAAAGATGAACTTATAGACTACGCCATTAGAGCTGGTGCTCCATTAGAAGTAGTAGAAAACCTTCAGTCAATTGAAGACGAAGGAGAGATATATGAATCAATGGAAGAAATTTGGCCTGATTATCCAACAGACGAAGATTATCTTTGGAATGAGGATGAATATTAAAAAATAAACCAAAGGAAAAAGTCTCATCACAGAGACTTTTTTTTTGGTTCAAATACACATTTACATATAATAGAAATACAATAAATCATGAGTTTCATAAACAGTATTATAAAAGTCTTTGTAGGTGATAAATCACAAAAAGATGTCAAAGCTTTACAGCCCTATTTAACTAAAATTAAAACATTCGAAACTAGCTTAATGAGTTTGTCTCATGACGAATTAAGAGCCAGAACCGCATATTTTAAAGAAAAAATAAAAGAAGCCAGAGCGGATAAAGATGCTAAAATTGCTTCGCTTAAAGCGGAAGTAGAAAACATTGAAGACATTGACAAAAGAGAAGATCTTTATGATGCTATAGATTCTCTTGAAAAAGAGGCTTATGAAATTTCAGAAAAAACTTTATTAGAAATTCTTCCTGAAGCTTTTTCTGTTGTTAAGGAAACAGCGCGTCGTTTTAAAGATAATTCTTTCATTGAAGTTACTGCAACTGCAAAAGACCGCGAACTTTCTGCAACTAAATCATACATCGCTATTGAAGGCGACAAAGCAAGGTGGGCTAATAAATGGAATGCTGCAGGTAAAGAAATTACCTGGGACATGATTCATTATGATGTTCAGTTAATTGGTGGTATGGTTTTGCACGAAGGTAAAGTTGCCGAAATGCAAACGGGTGAAGGTAAAACTTTAGTGGCTACATTGCCACTTTACTTAAACGCTTTGACAGGAAACGGAGTTCACTTAGTAACTGTGAATGATTACCTGGCAAAACGTGATAGTACATGGAAAGCACCTTTATTTGAATTTCATGGATTAACGGTTGATTGTATTGATAATCACCAGCCAAGTACAGAACAAAGAAAAAAAGCATACGACGCTGATATCACTTACGGAACCAATAACGAATTTGGGTTTGACTACTTAAGAGATAACATGGCACATTCGCCAAGCGACCTTGTTCAAAGAAAACACAATTATGCAATTGTCGATGAGGTCGATTCTGTATTAATTGATGATGCAAGAACACCACTTATTATATCAGGACCGGTTCCTCAGGGAGATCGTCATGAATTTAATGAGCTGAAACCAAAAATCGAAAACTTAGTAGCGCAACAACGTCAGTTAGCAAATGGATTCTTATCTGAGGCTAAACGATTAATCAAAGAAGGAAACACTAAAGAAGGTGGATTCTTATTATTGAGAGCTTACAGAAGTTTACCTAGAAATAAAGCGTTAATTAAATTTTTGAGTGAAGAAGGAATTAAACAATTACTTCAAAAAACCGAAAATCAATACATGCAGGATAACAATCGCGAAATGCATAAAGTTGACGAAGCTTTGTATTTTGTAATTGAAGAAAAAAACAATCAGGTTGAATTGACTGATAATGGTATTCAATACCTTTCAGGAGATACAGATCCGGACTTTTTCGTACTTCCGGATATCGGAACTGAAATTGCAGCGATCGAAAAACAAAAACTGGATAAAGACGGTGAAGCAGAAGCTAAAGAAAGATTATTCCAGGATTTTGGAGTAAAAAGCGAGCGTATTCACACCCTTACTCAGCTTTTAAAAGCGTATGCTCTTTTTGAAAAAGATGTAGAATACGTGATCATGGACAACAAAATTATGATTGTCGATGAGCAAACTGGTCGTATCATGGATGGTCGTCGTTATTCTGACGGATTACACCAGGCGATCGAAGCTAAAGAAAATGTAAAAATCGAAGCTGCTACACAAACTTTTGCTACTGTTACATTACAGAATTATTTTAGAATGTACAGCAAATTAGGCGGTATGACAGGAACAGCGGTTACAGAAGCTGGAGAGTTATGGCAGATCTATAAATTAGACGTAGTTGAAATCCCAACAAACCGTGGTATGTTGAGACAAGACAAAGAAGATTATATCTACAAAACTACACGTGAAAAATTCAACGCTGTAATTGAAGATGTTACTCAGTTATCTAATGCAGGAAGACCAGTTTTAATTGGAACAACTTCTGTAGAGATTTCAGAATTATTAAGCCGAATGTTGAAAATGAGAGGCGTTACACATAACGTTTTGAATGCAAAAATGCACAAACAAGAAGCACAAATTGTTGAAGAAGCAGGTAAAGCCGGTGTTGTAACAATTGCAACAAATATGGCTGGTCGTGGTACCGATATTAAATTATCTCCAGAGGTAAAAGCTGCCGGAGGTTTAGCAATCGTGGGTACAGAGCGTCATGATTCCCGTCGTGTTGACAGACAGTTACGTGGTCGTGCAGGACGTCAGGGAGATCCGGGAAGTTCTCAGTTTTATGTTTCTCTTGAAGATAACCTAATGCGTTTATTTGGTTCTGAAAGAGTAGCAAAAGTGATGGACAGAATGGGACTTCAGGAAGGTGAAGTTATCCAACATTCTATGATGACTAAATCTATCGAACGTGCTCAGAAAAAAGTAGAAGAAAACAACTTTGGTGTTCGTAAACGTTTATTAGAATATGATGACGTTATGAACTCTCAACGTGAAGTAGTATACAAACGTCGTCGTCACGCCTTATTTGGTGAGCGTTTGAAACTGGATATCGCCAATATGCTTTATGATACTTGCGAATTGATCGTAAGCAACAATAAAATAGCAAATGATTTCAAAACGTTTGATTTTGATTTAATTCGTTATTTCGGAATTACATCTCCAATTTCTGAAGCAGATTTTACAAGATTATCAGATATTGAAGTTACAGGAAAAATATACAAAGAAGCTCTGGCATTCTACACTGAAAAAACAGAAAGAAGCGCAAGAGAAGCTTTTCCAATTATTCAGGGAGTTTACGAAGAGCCTAATAACCAATTCGAGCGTATCGTTGTTCCGTTTACTGACGGAATCAAAACGCTAAATGTTGTAACAGATCTGAAAAAAGCTTATGATAGCCAAGCTGCTCAATTAATCGCTGATTTCGAGAAAAACATCACCTTATCTATTGTTGATGAAGCATGGAAAAAACACTTACGTAAAATGGACGAATTGAAACAATCAGTTCAATTAGCCGTTCACGAACAAAAAGATCCATTGCTTATTTACAAATTAGAAGCATTTAATTTGTTTAGAGGAATGTTAGACAACGTTAATAAAGAAGTTATTTCATTCTTATTCAAAGGTGATTTACCAGCTCAAAACGTTCCTGAAATTCACGAAGCAAAAGAAGTTCGCCAAAAAGAAAACTTCAAATTAAGCAAAGACGAAATTGTAAACAGCGAAGACATCAACCGCGAAGCTGGAGAAACACAACAACGTCAGGTTACAGAAACTATCGTGAGAGATATGCCAAAAATCAACCGTAATGATACTGTAACAGTACAAGAAGTTGCAACCGGTAAAACTGAAGAAATGAAATTTAAAAAAGCAGAAACTTTAATCGCTTCTGGCGCTTGGGTTCTTGTTAAATAATAATTTACAGTATTCAGTTTGCAGTCACAGTGTTCAGTTTTGAGACTTTGCCTATAAATAATTAAATCCAACCCGACAGCTTTAAAAACCTGTCGGGTTTGTCTTTTAAAAAGTTTCCTGTTTCAGTCTTCAGTCACAGTTCACATATTGTGCAGAAAACTGTAACTGTGACTAAAAACTAAGACTACGACTAAGAGTATAAGAAGATTTTTTTATGTTAAATGACAAAAATCATAATGATTAAAAATTATAAACTGTATTTTTGCTGCTGAAATAACGAAATTTACTTTTGAAGAAGTTTTTTATCATATTACTTTCCTGTATGCTTTTAGTGCCATCATTTGGCAACTTCTTTGTTTACACATCATTCAAATTAAATCAGGACGAAATTTCAAAAACGATTTGCGTACAACGCAAAATGCTTTTTAATTCCTGTAACGGTCGATGCGAACTTCAAAAAAGTTTAAAAAAATACGCCGATAACGAAAAGAAAATGCAAAACAACCTGAAGGAAAAATCAGAAGTTGTTTACATTCAAAACACAATCACACCAAAATTCAAATTAGTAGCTCCAATAGTTTCTAAAGCAAAACTTTTTGCAATTTTAGACAAGAAACCTATTTCGGTTTCAATTGCTACTTTTCGTCCTCCCTCCTATTTTATATAATTTTTTAAATCACATTTCAATTTTTTATTGTAATGAATATTTCGTTGTTCCTAAAACAATGAAATCGTGTTTACGCACATCCAAAATTTAAAATTTCAATTATATAAAATTCATAAAATGAAAAATACTTTATACAAAGCATTCGCTGTTGTAGCAATTTCTATAGCAATAAGCTCATGTTCAAACGACGATAATAAAAACGATGTTTCAGGATCAGGAAGTTTAGTACTGGAATATGACAACGGTTTTGGTGCAAACGACTTGATTTTAAACACACAAGGCAACACAACTTCAAACAACGAAGTATTAAAAATAAGCCTTGTAAAATACATCATCAGCAATGTAGTTTTAACAAAAGCTGACGGAACTATTTTTACTTACCCAAAAAGCAAAAGCTACTTTATTGCAGACGAAAGTTCAGCAGACGGACACGAATTTAAACTTACAGATATTCCTGCCGGAGATTACGTAAAAGTAAAATACGGAATTGGGGTCGATGAAGAACAATGGAAATTAGGCGCTGCCGGACAAGGTGATTTTCTTGCAAAGGCTAATGATGCCGGAATGTTGTGGTCTTGGGCTGCTGGATATAAATTCTTTGCTTTAGAAGGTACTTTTACATCACCAACTGTTACTACTCCTACTCCTTTTATGATTCACACCGGGAAAACCGGAACGGATTATAATTATACTGAGGTGACGCTGGATTTACCAACAAAAGCGTTGGTTCGTACTACGATTACACCAACCATTCATTTCAAAATCGATTTATCTAAAGTTATTGACGGAACCAACAAAATCAAACTTTCAGACAACAACGCAGGCGGAATGGGTGCAATGATTATGGGCGGTGCAAACCTGCCATTAATTACGCAAAACATCTCGGCTATGTTTAAAGTAGACCACGTACATAACGACTAAATTTATTTTAAGGAGCACAAAATTTCGGTTTACCAGAAATAACGTCCCGCTTTCCGCTTCAATCTTTTTATCCGCCGCGGCGGACAAAAAGGATTTCCACTGCAATCGGGGCTAAACCAGAACTTTTTGTACTTCTAAGAAATCAAGGAGCAATCACAAAGAAATTTTAATGCCATTGTAATTTGTGCAAATTCGTACAAGTAGTGGCGAAAAATATGTTGTCTTGCTTTTTATAAACTTAAAATCATGCTGAAAATAAAATATTTTCTATGGCTGATGCTTCCGTTGTTATGGAGTTGCTCTGATCAGGATGACGAATATGTAAACATTACTTTAGAATTTACTGTTCCGTCAAACTTTCCTGCATTAGCGTACAATATTACACAGAATCCGCCAACAGAAAAAGGATTTGAACTGGGCAAAAAACTTTTCTACGACGGACGTTTAGCGTCTGACGGAATAGTTTCCTGTGGGTTTTGTCATATTCAAGCCAACGCGTTTACTCATCACGGACATACTGTAAGTCATGGCGTAGACAATGCTCAAGGTACCAGAAACACACCATCGATTCAGAATCTAGCTTACCAAACTACATTTATGTACGACGGAGCTGCAGATCATTTAGACTTGCAACCCATAATTCCGTTAACGAATATTGTAGAAATGAACGGCAATTTGAACAATATTCTAAAAATGATGAAAGCGGACAAGGATTACCAAAAATTATTTGGACAAGCTTTTGATGATGGCGCAATTACCACCGAAAATATGCTGAAAGCTCTTTCGCAATTTATGGTTATGGTGACTTCATCTAATTCAAGATTTGATAAATACCGACGTAATGAATCAGGCGGAACTTTGACAAGTGAGGAATTGGCAGGATATGATTTATTTAAATCAAAATGTGCTTCGTGTCATGCGACAGATTTACAAACTGATAACTCATTTCGTAATAATGGTTTGGCTGTAAACCCAATGGTAAATGATGTTGGACGTTACAGATTGACAGAACTCGCTGTAGATTATTACAAATTCAAAGTGCCAAGTTTACGAAATGTAGAGGTTTCAGGACCTTATATGCACGACGGAAGATTTGGAACTCTCGAAGGTGTTCTGGATCATTACGCAAGCGGAATAGAAAACTCAGCAACTCTGGATCCGATATTAAAACAGAACGGAAAATTTGGGATTGCACTTTCTGAAACGGATAAAAAACAAATTATAGCTTTCCTGAAAACACTCACGGATAATCAATATTTGACAGATAAACGTTTCTCGGAATTTTAAAATTAGCCCACGGGTTTTACGGATTATACTGATTAACGCAGATTAAATGCAATTGAAATCATATTTAAAAAAAAACATTTTAATCCGTGTAATCTGTGGCACAAAAAAACATAATAAAAACTGGATTTCTAGCCCCGATTGAAGTGGAAAGCCTTTTTGAAAAAAGACCTTATTTTTCTTGAGTTTATAAAGCGACCAACGGAAGCTTTGTAAAACTTATAGAAAAATGGGATTTTGAAAAAAGCTTGCAACGGAAAGCGGGATCAGCTCCTAAAAATAATTAAAATGAAAAAAATAATAGTAATGATTGCCCTTTTGGTTGGTTCATCGGCCTTTAGTTTTACCGTAAAAGATAGTATTTCTGCCTTTACCTTTCAACGTTTAGCGATGATGGAAGATTTTGATTGTGATGCTTGCGGATGTTCAGCAAGTGGCGGAAGTATGGGTTTCGGGTCGATGTTGAATAATAATTTTGTTGGTTTGAGATATCTTAAACAAAGCTACACAAGCCGCGACGGAATTTTCGCCAATTCACCTTGGATTGACGAGAACTTCAATACCATTCAGGCTTGGGCGCGCATTCCGGTTACGGATAAAATTCAGATTTCGGCATTGGTTCCGTATCATTTTAACGAAAGAAAATTAACTGCCGGAACAGAAAATATTGAAGGTTTGGGAGATATTACTGTGATGGCTTTGTACACGGTTTTTGAAACGAAAAAAGACAGTACGTTTTTTACGCATAAAATAAATCTTGGTGGTGGTGTAAAACTTCCGACTGGGAAATTTAAAGAAGCTAATAATTTAGGAAGTGTGAACCAGAGTTTTCAGTTAGGAACCGGAAGCTGGGATTTTCCTGTGATTTCTGAATATGTAATTAAACACAAAAATCTGGGTTTAAACACGACATTGAATTATATCTTCAAAACTGAAAATAGTAAAAATTACCAATACGGCGATCAGTTTAATTATGCAGGAACGTTCTTTTACTTGTTTGATTTAAAATCGGTGCAAATTGTTCCGCAAGCAGGTTTGGCGGGCGAAGTTTACCAAACCAACAAGCAATATAGTTTAGATTTACCCAATACGGCCGGAGATATTTTATTTAGCAAATTTGGCGTTGAAGCCGGAAAAGATAAATTTTCGGTTGGATTAAACATGATGTTGCCTATCAATCAAAACTTGTCAAGCGGCAATATGGAGGCAAATTACAGATGGAGTGTAAACCTGAATTATACACTATAATTTTAAAACAAAATACCAACAACGAAACAGGCTTGAGAAAAATCGTCATCATATTTCTTTCCTTCATGCTTTTAATGCCTTCATTTGGCAGTTTCTGCGTTTATACGGCATTTAAATTAAATCAGGAAGAGATATCAAAAACGATTTGTGTACAACGCAAAATGCTTTTTAATAGCTGTAATGGTCGATGTGAACTTCAGAAAAGTTTAAAAAAATACGATGACAACGAAAAAAGAATACACGACAATCTGAAAGAAAAAACAGAAGTTGTTTACATACAAAATACCATTTTAACCGATTTTAAAATTGTAGTACCAATGGAATCCCGAGCAAAAATTTTTGCTCCCATGGATAAAAAACCTATTTCAATTTCAAATTCAACTTTTCATCCTCCTTCTTATTTGATATAGATTTAAGTCCTGCTTTTCAATTCCTTTGAAACGCTTTTACTCGTATTCTCCCAAGGGAATATCAGTTACTTTATAAAATTTATATCATTTAAAATGAAGAAAATATATTTTACCCTTTTAATTATAGGGCAATGTTTGCTAGCACAAAATAAAACAGAAAAAGATACCACAAAATCGCAAGAACTCGATAATGTTTTTATAACAGCCAACAGAACTGCTACATTACGCAAAGAAACTCCAGTTGCCATTAGCAAAATAACGGCTAAAACCATCAACGAGACTAAAGCAACAGCGGTTTATGAAATTATCAACAAAACACCCGGGGTTTTAATGGTCAATTTAGGAAACGAGCAGCACATGATGTCGATTCGTCAGCCTATGACAACCAATGCTTACTATCTATATCTGGAAGATGGTTTGCCAATTCGTCCAATGGGAATCTTTAATCATAATGCTTTACTGGAAATTAATCAGTTTAATTTGCAAAGTATCGAGGTTGCAAAAGGCCCTGTTTCGTCTTTGTACGGACCTGAAGCGGTTGGTGGAACGATCAATTTAATTTCGCTAAAACCTCCTGTTGATCCGGAATTTAAATTTGGCGTTCAGGCTGATAATTATGGCTACAGAAGATTTCAGGCTGCCGGTGGTGCAACAATAGGGAAAGTTGGTTTTCATATTGCCGGAATTTCAAGTCTGCAGGAAAACGGCTGGATGACGTATTCTGATTATAACAAAGACAATCTAAATGCAAGAATCGATTATAACATCTCCTCTTCTACCAGATTGATCAGTAATACGATGTACGGGAAATATTATTCGGACATGAGCGGAACGGTTAATGAGGATGATTTTAACAACAGAACATACAAAAGTACTTCTAGTTTTACCTATCGAAAATCTGATGCTTTACGAACACGATTAACACTGGAACATGATTGGAACCCTAATTCCAGCAGTTATATTACAGGATATTTACGTGACAATAAATTAGGACAAAATCCTTCGTACGGAATTAGATGGAGCCCAACTGTAAACCCTACTACTGCAAAAGGTGAAGTCAACTCTAATAACTTTAAAAGTTACGGTGCCATTGGACAACATACTCAGAAATTCGACTTCCTGAATACAAAAATAGTTGCCGGAGCTTTATATGATTATTCTCCCGTAACCTATTGGTCGTACGTTATTGATCTAAAAGCCAATCTAAATCCGGGAGAAACGGGTAAACAAACCGTGAGTTCTTATGAGATTATCGCCCAACATCCGGACTCAAAACTAGCCGATTATACTGCAGATATTTTCAATAATGCAGCTTACGCTCAATTAAGTTTTAACCCTATCGAAAAATTGATAGTCACAATTGGCGGCCGTTACGATAATATGAAAGTCAATTACGAAAATGCCCTTGACAATTCTACCGGAAGTAAACTTTATGACAAAATGACTTTTAAAGTAGGTGCTAATTATAACCCAGTGGACTTTGCTGGGTTTTATGGCAATTACTCACAAGGATTTGCGCCTCCGGGAATCACCTCGATTTTTAGAACCAAACCCGGAACTGGAGGAACAACTGGCGTTCCTGCTGATTTTTATTATAATCTGGAACCCGCTACTTTCGATAATTATGAAGTGGGCGGATGGTTTTCTTTTCTTGAAAACAAATTAAATTTCGACTATGCTTTGTATTATATGGAAGGTAAAAACGAATTATTAAACATTAAACTCGCTGACAATTCAACTGATTATCGATCAGCAGGAGAAACGCGTCATAAAGGAGTTGAGTTTGGAGCTTCGTATCATCCTTCAAAACAATTCAACATCCGCGTTGGCGGAACTTATGCCCAACATACTTATATCGATTTTAAACTTTCGGACAAACCATCTGATCCTGTTCAGGACTTAAACGGAAAAGAAATGCCTGCTGCACCCAAATGGTCCGGAAATTCTGAAGTAAGTTATTACCCAAACTGGCTTCCAAACCTAAGAACATCTGTAGAATGGCAACTTGTTGGGAGCTATTATCAGGATCAGATCAATACCGTAAAATATGCCGGCTACAACATATTCAACGCCAGAGTGGGTTATCAATGGAAAAAAATTGAAGTTTACGGAAACGTGCTTAACCTAACGGATAAATTATACGCTTATAATGTTTCAAGAGCCAATACCGCAAACGCTCAGCCCACTTATACAGCAGCGGCACCAAGAACTTTTGTGTTTGGAATTCAGTATAATTTTTCATTAAAAAAGTAGATATAATTTATGCCACAGATTTCGCAGATTAAAAAGATTAAGAAATTTATAAATTGAACCATAAGAGATTAAGAAAAATTAATTTTTGCTTAATGAACCTTAATACCTCAATGGTTCAAAAATCTTTTTAATCATTTTAATCTGTGGCAAAAAAAATTAGCTAAATCATAAAAACTCAAATATGGGCAAAGAAATAAAAGACAAAAAGTCTAAAAAGAAAGATTCAAAGTTTGTCAAGAAGATCAAGCAGCACATGTACAAATGGCATCGTACGATTGGTTTAATTACCATCGTTCCTGTTATTTTCTGGACTTTATCAGGATTGATGCATCCGTTTATGGCGCATTTTTTTAAACCTGAAATTGCACACGAAAAACTAGAAGCACAAATAATTAATAAAACTCAATTGAAGTTTTCGATTCAGGAAGTTCTACAGAAAAATGAACTAGCGCAATTCAAAAATTTCAGAATCGTTACCTTCAATAATAGAACCTATTATCAGCTTAAAACCATAATTGGCGAATTATGGTATTTTGATGCCTCAACAGCAGAAAAACTGGAAAACGGAGATCAAAAATATGCCGAATGGCTTTCGCGTTATTTTCTGGAGGATCAAAAAAGTGCTGTAAAAAAGAGCGAAGTTGTCACCGAATTTACTTCGCAATACAAATATGTCAATCGTTATTTACCGGTTTACAAACTCAGTTTTGGTCGTCCCGATGCCATGCAGGTTTATGTAGAAACATCATCAAGTAAATTAGCCACTTATAACCCAACGTCAAGACAAGCATTTATCTGGTTTTTTGATACGTTTCATAATTGGTCGTTTGTAGACGCGATTTCAAACAACAGTATCCGAATCATTACAATGATTTTTCTATTGTCCATCATTGGATTTTCTGCCTTGAGCGGAATTTTAATCTATGGTTTACTATGGAAACAATTTAAAAAGACAGATAGTTTGCAACCAAAAAAAGGTCTTAGAAAATACCATCGCCAAATTGGTATCTGGATTTCACTTTTCACTTTGACATTTGCATTTAGCGGCGCTTATCATGCTACAACAAAATGGAATCCGTATACTTTATCGCAAATGGTTTATGAACCAACATTTAAAACGAAAGAAATTCCGGTTGCGAATAATAATCTGAATTTAGACTGGAGCCGTTTTCAAAATTTGAGTATTATAACCTTAAATGATACAACGTATTTCCGTTGCCAATTGCTTGAGAAACAAAAATTCAAAACATCTAAATTAGATCCAAATTCAAAATGGAATAAAAAAGACGATCCAAAATCTGAGGTAGTTTATATTAATGCTGCAACCAATAAAGTTGCGCCAAATCTAGACTTTAAATATGCTGAATTTCTGGCTTATTATTTTACAGATGGTGCTCCAAAAGCAGCTTGTTGCGAAATGACTGAAAGTTCAGATGAACCTCAGCCTTCTTTAGAACACGTAAAATTATTAGAATCTAAACTCTTAACCGATTTTAGTAGTCGCGAATATGGTTTTGTCAACAAAAGATTACCGGTTATAAAATTGGCTTATGACACTCCCGAAAAAACAACTTATTTTGTCGAAACTTCGACTTCAAGATTGGCTGCTGTAGTTAAAAATTCAGATATGGTCGAAGGTTATTCTTTTGCCATCCTGCATAAATTTTTATTTATGGATTGGGCAGGAAAAAACATTCGGGATCTGACAATGGTTTTAGCCGCATTAACTATTTTGATTGTTAGCATTTTGGGCTTTATTTTGTTTTTAAAAAAGTAGAAAAAATCTATTGATCCCTCAGCATCCTTACGCCGGGGGATTTTCTTATATTTGTTTCAAATTTATCTTTATTAAAATTGAAAAGAAATCTAAGCTTTTTATTACCAATTATATGGATACTGTGTTTTAGTTACTTTTTCATATTAATGATTAAAATAACCTAGCAATACATTCCAATTAATAATAATGTTGCTTTTCTTCAGATAAAGCAAACTGAGATTAGTCAAATCCCATTTTACTATCCCATATTTTATGTTCATGTTTACTCTGCAATTTTTGTTTTGCTTGCCGGATTTTTTCAATTAAGCCCTTTACTTTTAAAAAAGTTTCCTGTAACACATAGAAATATTGGCAAATTTTATGTTTTTGTTGTTCTGTTTTTAAGCGCGCCTTCAGGCTTGTTTATTGGACTTTTTGCCAATGGAGGATTTTATGCTAAAATATCCTTCGTTACTTTATCAATTCTATGGTTTTATTTTACATTAAAAGGTTTTACATCTATTAAAAATAAAAATATTGACCAGCATAAGGCTTTTATGTTAAGAAGCTTTGCGTTAACATTTTCTGCCATAACGTTACGTTTTTGGAAGGTTATTCTAGTATATTTGTTTCATCCGGCACCAATGGATGTTTATCAGATAATCGCATGGCTGGGATGGATTCCTAATTTATTAATCATCGAATATTATCTTTATAACCAACTAAAAAAATGAAACACCTTTTTTGTTTATTATTATCAATACTCCTTTTTTCCTGTAATTCTAAAGAGAAAAAAACGCTAAAAAACAGTGCTGAAAATCAGCCTAAAGAAATTAGAACTGATTTGTACGGTTCATACGTTGGTGATTTTGCTGTTTTAGAACGAGATACCAGCAGACCTTCAAAAGAAAATGAGATTAACAAGATTAATATTGTCATCAAGAAAATTACAGAATCAAAAGTTACTGGACAAAGTGTTGTTGCCGGTAATAGCAGACCGCTTACAGGTACAATGACAGTAGAAGGAAATACAGTTCATTTTACACTTAACGAACCCGGTGATGATAAAAATGACGGTGTTTTTGATTTTGAAATCAAAAACGATACTCTTTTAGTGGGAACCTGGACCGCTAATAATCTTAAAAAAGAAGTTACCAAAAGAAAATTTGAACTTACTAAAAAAGAATTTAAATATGATCCTAATGCGATGCTTCCAGATCAGGAATCTTATATCGATTACCAAAATCCAAAAGAACAACAAATCACAGAATCAGAAAGTGATGATCCGGCAGATGCTAAAATAGAGGAACCGTATATGGAAACTGTTTACAGAGCAGCATCAGAAAGTATTGTCACCCTAAATTCATCTACACAAAAATTAAAAGAATCTGATATTAAAAATCTTAAAAAAATTGATTTGGAGATTCTTAGAAACACCATTTTTGCCAGACACGGATTGACTTTTAAAACCAAAACAGTTCGTCAGTTTTTTGATAGTGTCGAATGGTATATTCCTGTTTCGGATAATGTAAACAGTGCATTGACAGCTACAGAAAAACAAAACATCGTTTTATTGAAACGTTTTGAAAAATATGCCGAGGATAATTATGATTCTTTTGGAAGATAGATTTTGTTTTTGCCAAGAATTTCACGAATTTTCACAAAGTAATTATTTACATTTTTTGAATTAGTGAAAATTCGTGAAATTCTTGGCAACTTTTTTTATCGTGGATTTTCTTCGTAATATCTTGCTTCAATTCGTTTGATATCTTTAATAGAATTTTTAGCCCAGTCTAAACGTTTTTCCAGAATTTCTTCTTCGGATAAATGCCAGTTGATGTCAGAATTTTGTAATCTGTTTGTCAAGTTTTGGATGATAATGGCAGCAGAAACTGAAATGTTTAAACTTTCTGTAAAACCAACCATTGGAATTTTAAGAAAACCATCTGCTTTTTCCAGAATTTCTTCTGATAATCCGTCTCTTTCTGTCCCAAAAAATAGCGCGCTAGGTTTTGTAATATCGAAATCTTCCAGCAAACAATCATTTTCGTGCGGTGTTGTTGCAATAATTTGATATCCCTGATCTTTTAAAGTAGAAATACAATTTGTAACGGAATCAAATTGATTGATATCAACCCATTTTTGTGCGCCCATTGCAATTTCCTTATCGATTTTTTTTCCGTAACGCTGTTCGATTACGTTAAGTTCCTGAATTCCAAAAACCTCACAACTACGCATAACTGCACTTGTATTATGCATTTGAAAAACATCTTCAACAACAATCGTAAAATGTTTAGTTCGGTTTCCCAATACTTTTAAAAATTTCTCTTTACGGTTATCTGTCAAAATATTTTCAAGGAAAGCGAGGTAATCTAAATCAATCATTTTGTTTGTATTTGTAGCAAAAATACATTTTAAATAAAATAGAAAGAAACATTCAGAACATTTTCAATATGCTAAATTTCGATAAGCGCATTGTTTAATTTTTCATGTAACAAACTGACTTGTGTAAAATCTATTTGTAGAGATTCCTCTTTAAAAAAATCACCTTTAAAAACTGCATTTTCGTTTTTAGAATGTTTATTTAGACGCTCGTACATTTTTTCCAGTTCATCATGGTGATAATTAACATTGATAAAGGATATGAATTTTTCAATCACCTTTTTCATTCCTTCATTATAATTGAGTTTTGTCACATTTTTATCTGTTTCGTAAAAGCCCAGAAAAGCCTTAAAATATTTCTCTAAAACTAAAGCCCCATATTGATGAAAACTAATTTTTTCAATTTCTTTAGCCGAAATTCCAAAAACATTCGATGGCAATACATTAGGAACCATATGCATTCCAGTTCTTTTTTGATGTGATTTTAAAACCTCGATTGGATTTCTGTAAAGCAAAGCAAAAGGAATTTCAGGAAAAATTGATCTCAAAAAATCGGCATTAAAAATATGCCAGGCATCAAGTTTTATAATTAGATTCTTTTGTTCCAGAAATCTTTTTTGTCCCAATAATGCAATGACAGCTTTAAAAAGATCGGCTTTTTTATCTGAATTAAATGTATTACTTCTTAGAATTTCATCGATAATTGGCGCTTCTGAAACCATAATATTTTCAGATGAAGTTGCTAAAGACTGACTTAACATTGTAGAACCACATCGTGAAACATGAAAAACTAAAGATTTTAATTCTGCCGAAATTAATTCTTTCGACCAATCTATCAAATTTTCAACAGTACTCACTATTTTAAATGATTGCGAATTATACGCATAACTTTTACATTTTGAAATTGTTTCATCAAAAAAAGGTTCAGCATATTTTATATCTGCCAGATAAATCCATTCAAAATAAACGTTGTTATCTTTTTCAATTAACTTATAAGGAATCCAATTTGAAAGTGGATGATTTATATTTTCCATTTTATATATTTATTTTGCTAATAAATCTGCAATCACTTTATTGTTAACTTCTGATGGATTTCTGGAAAGCTCCGCAATAATTTGTTGCTTTACTTTATCTGAATATTGCTCTTTTTTTGAAGAGTAATGGATATCAAAACCCATTTCTGTAAATAATTTATCCGACCAATCATTTCTAATACAATCAAGTGTGAGATGAATACGCGGTTCTGAACTTTTATTTTCAACGCTGTGAACAAGCTGAAAATTAGCATACCAACATTCTCCCATTTTCATAGGAACACGTTTTTTATCAACATAAAAAAACACTTCATCGTTCGTAATAATAGGAATATGAATCCTGAAAAAACCATCTTCATAAGAGGTGTCATTATCAACATGTTCTTTTATTTCGCTTTCTGGTCCTAATCGAAGCAACCGAACCGCTTCTTTTTCACATTGAAACCAGTCCATAATTTCTTTAAAATATTGACAGCTATTAAGCAGTTCTGTGTCTTTATATTCCACATCTGGAAAAGAGGTAATATCATTTACCAATCCAGATTGCGATCTAAGGGAAACGCTTGTCCAATTTCCTTCATAACGACCTGTATTAAAATGTGGTGTCCACAAATCATTTTCGCATATTGCGAGTTCTTTTTGTAATTTATCGATCGAAAAAGAAATGGGAAGTTTACTGGAAGATGGATTCATGGATTTAAAAAATTAAATTATTTAAAATCAGATAAATTATTAATGATGAAATTATAGAGTTTATGAGTCGAAAAAGTCTCCGTTTCAAAATCGGTTTTTAGTACTAAATCTGCTTTTTCAGGAATTTCAAAAACATCGCTTATTCCTGTAAAGTTGTTTATTTTGTTGATGTCACTATCCGGAAGTAACGCTTTTTTATACAAGCCTTTTGGATCTCTTTTAATTAGATTATTGAGAGAACAATCCAGAAATACAGTTCTGACGAATTCATGTTTTCGCAATTCATTTCGTAAACTTTCGTACGGATTTATAACTGACATTAAAACAATCTTTGTATCTGATTCAATGAAATTTCGCCCTACGTTGAAAAGTCGTCTGACATTTTCGCATCTGTCTTCTTTAGAAAATCCTAAATCTTTGCAAATCGTTTTGCGGTAAACATCGCCGTCAACTATTTGTGCTGTAAGTCCGTTTTTAATTAACAATTCCCGAACATTTTGCGCCAATGTCGTTTTACCGGAACCTGATAAACCTGTAAATTGTATTAAAATCATTGGAAATTTATTTTGTTTTAAATCTTCTTAAAAATAAATAATTTGTAAGACGCTTACAATAAGTATAAATACGTTTTTATTGTTTTATTAAAAACGGGAAAGAAGTAAGTAAATCACTATTTTTATCTTTTAATTAAAAAAGCATGAAAAAGAAATTAGTTGTTTTAACCGGAGCCGGAATTAGTGCCGAGAGTGGTATTAAAACTTTTCGCGACAGTGATGGTTTATGGGAAGGTCATGATGTTATGGAAGTTGCAACTCCTGAAGGCTGGCGAAAAAATCAGGAATTGGTTTTAGACTTTTACAACAAAAGACGAAAACAACTTAAAGATGTGAAGCCAAATTTAGGGCATTATATTTTAGCTGAATTAGAACAGGATTTTGATGTTCATATTATTACACAAAATGTTGATGACTTACACGAACGAGCAGGAAGTACAAAGGTCTTGCATTTGCACGGCGAATTGCTAAAAGTAAGAAGTGTCCTGAATCGTGATTTAATTCTGGATTGGCAAGATGATTTATTTACGGGCGATCTTGACGAAAACGGGCATCAGCTGCGACCACATATTGTATGGTTTGGTGAAGATGTTCCAGCGCTTGAAGAGGCTATAGAAATTACTGAAACTGCTGATTATTTTGCGGTAATTGGTACTTCATTACAAGTATATCCTGCTGCCGGATTAATTTCCTACACCTATAGCATTACACCCGTTTTTTATATTGATCCAAAGCCAATTGCGATCCCGAATATTCAGAACAAAGTAGAAGTTATTGCTAAAATTGCCTCTGAAGGTGTAGCGGAATTAAGAGAAAGATTAAAATCGATTTAACTGATTAAACACGAATTTCACGAATTAGCACGAATTATATTGATTTAAAAATGAATTGAATTTTGTTTTTTAGATTTTATCTTAAAAAAGAAATACAGATTAGTTTACTTTGATTCATATTCGTGAAAATTGTGAAATTTGTGTTTATCTCTTTTTTCTTTTACTCATTTTCATCTGACTATTGACTACTTGATTACTTTTAATCCGCAAATTCTGTTTATATTTGTGCCTTTCGAAAAAACAACATAACAATGACTACTTTAAACGAATTGAATGCTATATCACCAATTGACGGACGATATAGAAGTAAGACCCTTTCATTAGCTCCATTTTTCTCTGAAGAAGCTTTAATCAAATACCGTGTATTAGTTGAAATTGAATACTTTATTGCCTTGTGCGAAGTACCTTTGCCACAACTTGCAGGCGTAAATCCAAATCTTTTTGACAGTTTACGTGATATTTATAAAAATTTCTCTACTCAAGATGCTCTTTGGATAAAAGAAACGGAGAAAGTAACCAATCACGATGTTAAAGCGGTTGAATACTTTATCAAAGATGCTTTTGAAAAATTAGGTTTATCTCAATACAAAGAGTTCATTCACTTCGGTTTAACTTCTCAGGATATTAATAATACTGCGATTCCGCTTTCTACAAAAGATGCGTTTGAGCAAGTTTATTTACCATCTCTAATTGGTTTAATTTCTAAATTAAAAGAATTAAGCACAGAATGGAAAGACATTCCAATGTTGGCACGTACGCACGGACAACCGGCTTCTCCTACTCGTTTGGGTAAAGAGATTCTGGTATTTGTAGAACGTCTTGAAGAGCAAATGCGATTGTTGTTTAATATTCCGTTTGCTGCAAAATTTGGTGGTGCAACCGGAAATTATAATGCACATCACGTAGCATATCCGCAAATTGACTGGAAAAAATTTGGTAATAAATTTGTTGAAACTGATCTTGGTTTACACCATTCTTTTCCAACTACTCAAATAGAACATTATGATCATTTTGCTGCATTTTTTGATGCTTTAAAAAGAATCAACACAATAGTTATCGATTTAGATCGCGATATCTGGACATATGTTTCTATGGATTATTTTAAACAAAGAATCAAAGAGGGAGAAATTGGATCATCAGCAATGCCACATAAAGTGAATCCTATTGATTTTGAAAATTCAGAAGGAAACTTAGGAATCGCAAATGCTATTTTTGAACATTTAGCTGCTAAATTACCTGTTTCAAGATTACAGCGTGATTTAACTGATAGTACTGTTTTACGTAATATTGGTGTGCCAATTGGTCATACAATTATTGCTTTTGAAGCTTCTCTAAAAGGTTTGAACAAATTGCTTTTGAATGAAGCTAAATTTGCTGAAGATTTAGAGAAAAACTGGGCTGTTGTGGCCGAGGCTATTCAGACTATTTTGCGTCGTGAAGCATATCCAAATCCGTATGAGGCCTTGAAAGGTTTGACCAGAACAAACGAGGCTATTGATAAAAAAGCAATTCATAATTTTATTGCGACTTTAGAAGTTTCTGATGCTGTTAGGGCAGAATTAATGGCAATAACACCTAGTAATTACGTAGGAATCTAAAGAAAACTCAAAATATTTTCTCAAAAAAAGCTATCTTTATCGAGATAGCTTTTTTTATTTACAAATCTTGTTAGGAAATTAGCCCAGATTACTTCACTTAACTTTTATTTTCATAGGAGTTCAGTGAATTTCATTTGCAATAGAAAGCCTTTTGCGAAAAAAACTTTATTTTTTTTGCCGGGACAGAGCGACCAACGGAAGCTCCTTAAACGACTTTAAAAATATGTTTTTTAAGTAAAAGCTTGAAATGGAAAGCTGGATTAAGCTCCTAAACGACAAATACCACTTTATGATTGCCTTAAACGCCGCTGCAGAAACTACACACCATTTACAACCCCTTATTAGCGACTTGGGATTAATCCTGATGACCGCCGGTATCGCTGTTTTGATATTTAAAAAAATGAAACAGCCTCTAGTTTTAGGGTATTTAATTGCAGGATTTTTAGCAGGAAACCACTTTGACTTTTTCCCATCGATTACTGATATGAAAAGTGTTGAAGTCTGGGCAGAAATTGGGGTGATCTTTTTATTGTTTAGTTTGGGTCTCGAATTTAGTTTTAAAAAACTGATGAAAGTTGGCGGAACTTCCTCGATAACTGCCATAACGCAAATTTTATTCATGACGCTCATTGGTTATTGTGTTGGACAATGGATGGGTTGGGGAAAAATGGATAGTATTTTTCTTGGCGCGACACTTTCGATTTCGTCGACAACTATTATTATTCGTGCGTTTGATGAACTGGGAGTTAAGGGGAAAAAGTTTGCCGGAATTGTATTTGGCGCTTTAATTGTGGAAGATATTGTTGCGATTTTAATGTTAGTATTATTATCGACAATTGCTGTTAGTGATCAGGTTTCGGGTGGAGAATTATTACAATCGGTTTTAAAATTAATATTCTTTTTAATTATATGGTTTTTGGGCGGAATTTTCATTATTCCTACGATCCTTAAGAAGGCTAAACATCTTTTAACGGATGAAATGCTGCTTATTATTTCATTAGCGCTTTGTTTGATGATGGTTATGTTTGCTGCAAATGTGGGCTTCTCGCCTGCTTTGGGTGCTTTTATTATGGGTTCTATTATTGCAGAAACTACTCAGGCAGAAAAAATAGAACATTTGATCCAGCCTGTAAAAGATTTATTTGGTGCCGTTTTCTTTGTATCAGTCGGGATGTTAATTAACCCTGAAACTTTGGTTACGTATATGTTGCCGGTGGCTCTTATCACGTTGTTGACAATTTTCGGAAAAGCATTTAGTTCTTCTATCGGGGCTTTATTATCCGGGCAACCGCTTAAACAATCTGTTCAGACCGGGATGAGTTTGGCTCAAATTGGTGAATTCTCGTTTATCATTGCTACTTTGGGTATGACTCTTAAAGTGACAAGTGATTTTTTATACCCAATAATTGTGGCCGTATCTGCGATTACTACTTTTACAACTCCGTTTTTGATTAAATATTCGGATCCTTTTTCTGGATATCTGGAGCGAAAATTACCCAAAAAATGGATTAAAAACATCAACCGCTATAGTGTTAATGCGCAGGCAATAAAATCTGTTAGTACGTGGCAAATCGTACTTCGTGCTTCTGTCACGCAAATTATTCTGCATACTATTATTATTACCGCTATTATTTTATTATCGTCAAAATTCGTAGCGCCTTTAGTGGCTGATACGCGCTTTGGAAATACTTTGGCTGCATTGATTACATTGGTTATAATTGCTCCTTTTTTATGGGCTCTTTCGTTGCGACGTGTAAAAGTTGCGGAAGTTGAAGAATTATGGGAGGAACGAAAATATCGTGGCGCACTTTTGATGATTATTTTGATCAGAATGAGTCTTGGTTTGTTTTTCGTTGGATTTTTACTGAATATTTTCTTCTCGCCTTTAGTAGCGTTTGTGGCGTTGATAATTGCTATTGGTGCTTATCAATTATTTCCTAAAAAACTGAATGATCAATATCATAAAATCGAAAATCACTTTTTGAAAAATCTTAATGATCGTGAAAATAAAAAAATTGACAGAAGATATGCCAATTTAATGCCGTGGGACGGTCACATGTCTATTTTTGATATTGGTAAAGAATCTAATCTTGCAGGCAAAACTTTAGAAGAATTACGTATTCGTGAAAATATGGGAATTAACATTGCTTTTATAAGACGTGGTGAGGTTACAATCCCTATTCCGACTAAAAACGAACGTTTATTTCCCGGTGATGAAATTTGTGTTATTGGTACCGATGAACAAATTACACAGTTTACCAACTATTTACAAAATGAAGTCGAAGCCGCAAATAACTCGAAAGAATCAGACATTGTATTACGCCAGTTAGAAATTTCTAATGATGATTTTATACAAAAAAGAATTGGTCAGTTTAGAGAAAAAACTGGCGGTCTTGTTGTGGGAATTGAAAGAAACGGTAATCGAATTTTAAATCCGGAATCGAATTTGACCTTAGAAAAAAATGATATTATATGGGTTGTTGGAGATAAAAAACGAATGAACGAGTTAATGAAAAAGAGTGTTCATGTCGAGTTATAAATAAAGCTACTAAGGCGCTGAGTTTTTTTTTATATAAAACTTTTAAATCTTAGAAACTCAGCGCCTCAGCAACTTAGAAACTTTTATTTATTAGGTTGCGGTGTCATTCGCAAATAAGGTTTTATTGGCGTATGTCCTTTTGGAAATTTTGCCGGAATATCACTATCTAAAACGGCTGGAATAATTACTACATCTTCGCCATCTTTCCAGTTTGCAGGAGTTGCTACGCTATAATTTGCTGTTAATTGCAAACTGTCAATAACACGAAGTAATTCTTCAAAATTTCTTCCTGTTGAAGCTGGATAAGTCAAAGTTAATTTGATCTTTTTATCAGGTCCAATAACAAATACGGAACGTACTGTAAATTTCTCGCTTGCATTAGGATGCAACATATCATACAATGTCGCTATTGTTTTGTCTTCATCAGCAATTATAGGAAAGTTTACTGTTGTATTTTGAGTTTCGTTAATGTCTTTAATCCACAGTTTATGAGATTCCAGACCATCAACACTGAGCGCTATAACCTTTGTATTTCTCTTTTTAAATTCAGGAACATAATTGGCAACTGTTCCTAATTCAGTAGTACAAACCGGGGTAAAATCTGCGGGATGCGAAAATAAAACTCCCCAGGAATCTCCTAACCATTCATGAAAATTGATTGGACCTTCGGTTGTTTCTGCATGAAAATCCGGAGCAATATCTCCTAATCTTAATGTTGACATAATTTATATTTTTTTAGTTCATCTAAAATTAGTCAAAAAAAGCACAAGGAAAACAACGAATTTTTAAAAATAAGTTAAAGTTCTATATTTTCTATCATTAATGTCCGATAAAAAATAAAACCAAAAGAATTTATTTCTTATACGTCTCATTGTCAGTGTTTTAATTTTTTATTATTGTATTTTTTTAAAAACAGGTTATAAAATAAATGATAGTTGTTCTGATTCAGCCTTGTCAATTATCCAATCTTTTTCTGGATTTTCTAGAAATTT
>NZ_JAGYVZ010000023.1 GCF_018380615.1 Flavobacterium psychroterrae
CCGAAAACAGATTTACTAGAAAAATAATTACTTTTACTCATCGTATTTTGTATGTCGAAACACAAATTTACGATTCATTTAAAGAAGCCATCTTTTTGGCTTCTTTTTTTATCGGACAACAATGATTTTCTATCTAGTTAGTATTTTAATCTAAATAAAACTGACTACAAAATACCAAATTGCAAGCGTTATAAAGGAAATCGGAATCCCGAAACCAATCATCATGCTGCTTAACTTTGGCTTTAAGCCATAAGTCGAAGCCAAAATTGCTCCTGTGATCATTGGCGCCATTGCCATTTCCATAATTGTAATTTTAATAGCTTCAGAATGTTGGTTGAAAACCAAAACATATAAAACAAAAATTACGGATGGAGTGACAATAAGCCTGAAGAAAAGTCCGAGTCTGAGAAATCGCCAATGTTGACTTTTTCGATCAAAAGTAAGCTGTAATCCTACAGAAAGTAATGCTAGTGGTGTAACCAAACTGCCAATTTTTAATAAAATAGCCTGTAGATTCAAATTTAAATCATACTTAAAAATATTCATTGAACACGCTACAACAAAAGTAATAAAGGGCGGAAAAAAGATTATTTTTTTGAAGATACTAAAACCATCGGCATTTCCTTTTGAATAAAAAGCAGCAACGAAAACACCTAAAGTAGAAACAACTACAAATGTTCCTGGCTGATCAACCAGAATGGCTGTTTCCAGTCCTTTTTTACCAAACAAAGCTTCGATGATTGGATATCCAAGAAATGATGAATTACTTAATCCGGCAGTTAAAATTAAACAGCCAATAAGTTTGTTTGACCACCCCAATCTTCTTCCTAAAAAATGAAAAAAGACAAATGCCAGTAAAAAACTGATCCAGCCTGAAGCTATCGGGAACAATAATTCGTTACTCCACTTTATTTTCGGGATGTGATATAAGGTTATGGCTGGCAGACATATATAAATTACAATTTTATTTAAAAGCTTATAGATATGAGTTGGAAATTGCTTTATATGCTGCAAAATCAAACCCAAAGCAAGAAAGAAAAATATAAGAATAAAATTGTTCATGTCGTTAAAAGAATCAAAAATAGGGATTTATAAGTTGCATCTAAAAATTAATTTTTCGTTAAAATATTTTTTATTCAATAAAAACAAATTACATTTGTAATATATTTTATTACAGTATGATTTCAGGTAAATTTGCCATAACGATTCACATTCTTACGTTGCTTACTAAATATCCTAATGATTATTTATCATCAGAATATATAGCGGGAAGTATTAATTTGAATGCTGTGTTGGTAAGAAAAGAAATCGCGAATTTAAAAGCGCATCATATTGTGGAAAGTAAAGAGGGTAAAAATGGCGGAACAAAACTGTCTGTTGATCCTTCGAACATTTCCTTGAAAGAAATATTTGAAATGACTTTTGAATCGATTAATTTAGGTTACGCTAAAAATCAGCCTAACCCCGATTGTCCGGTTGGAAAAAAAATCAATCAAAATTTAAGCGCCTTATATGCTGATATGAATCAAAAAGTTAGTTTGCAACTAGAAGGAATTTCGCTAGAAGATTTTTCTAACCAATTCTAAAACTATTTTTTTACATAAAACTGTAACATTTTTTATTACTAATTAAATTTATATATTATGAAAATCGCAATTATTGGAGCAACAGGATTTGTTGGCTCAGCCATTCTAAATGAATTATCAAACAGAAATCACGACATTACTGCTATTGCCAGAAATCCCAAAGACACAGCAAATGTTACCTGGAAAAGTGCTGATATTTTTAATGTTGATGCTTTAGCCGAAGTTTTAAAAGGAAACGATGCTGTTATCAATGCTTATAATCCAGGATGGACGAACCCAAATATCTATGATGATTTTATTGCTGGATCAAAAGCCATTCAGGAAGCCGTAAAAAAATCAGGTGTAAAACGTTTTATCACGATTGGAGGCGGCGGAAGTTTATTTGTAGCTCCTGAATTACAAGCGGTTGATACACCGGATTTCCCTAAAGAATATTATGCGGGCGCAACTGCTGCAAGAGATTATTTGAATATTATCAAGGAAGAAAAAGATTTAGACTGGGCATTTTTTAGTCCTGCTTTTGAAATGCACGCTGGTATTACAACCGGAAGAACCGGAAAATACCGTTTAGGTTTAGATAATCCTGTTTTTAATGACGAGCAAAGAAGCATTTTATCTGTTGAAGATTTAGCGGTTGTTATTGCTGATGAAACTGAAACTCCAAAACATCACCAAGTTCGTTTTACGGCGGGTTATTAAACACCAATTTCACTAATCTACACGAATTAAATTATTTAATGCTGTATGTAAGTCTGACAAAAAGGATAACAAAAAAAATGGCAATAATTCGTGAAAATTTGTGTAATTCGTGTTTCACTTCAAAACAGTTTCAAAGAAATCCTTTTTTGAAACTGTTTTTGTTTTCAGTACTTTTACAGTACCAAAAAATATACCTTGTCAAGTCCAAAAAAACAATCAGGCAGTTTACATGAAAAAGCAGGAATTTCACCTCCGGAAATTACCAATGTTGCTGCTATTCATCAAATTAAGAAAAACAGAAAACAACAACCTTCTTCTACTGAATTGATTGGTGGAATTTTACACGGAAACAGAACGGCGCTTAGTCGTGCCATAACTCTGGTCGAAAGTACCAATCCAGAACATACCGCAAAAGCAAATGAAGTTATTAATGGATGTTTGCCTCACGCTAACAAATCGATTAGAATAGGTATTACTGGTGTTCCCGGAGTTGGGAAAAGTACTTTTATCGAAGCTTTTGGAAGTTTCCTGACACGATTAGGTAAAAAAGTCGCTGTTTTAGCGGTTGATCCAAGCAGTTCACTTTCACACGGAAGTATTTTAGGCGACAAAACCAGAATGGAAGAATTGGTAAAAGATGAAAACGCTTTTATACGACCAAGTGCTTCGGGAGATACTTTGGGCGGTGTTGCCAGAAAAACACGTGAATCGATTATTTTATGCGAAGCGGCTGGTTTTGATACTATAATTATAGAAACTGTTGGCGTTGGACAAAGCGAAACTGCGGTTCATAGTATGGTTGATTTTTTTTTATTACTAAAAATTTCCGGTGCAGGCGACGAACTTCAAGGTATTAAACGCGGAATAATGGAAATGGCAGATGCTATTGTTATCAATAAAGCTGATGGTGATAATATCAAAAAAGCGAATCAGGCGAAACTGGAATTTAACCGGGCTTTACATTTATTTCCTCCAAAAAAATCAAACTGGCAGCCAAAAGTTACAACTTGCAGCGCAATAACAGGAGAAGGAATTTTGGAAATCTGGACTACTATTTTAAGCTATTTCGAACAAACAAATGAATCTGGTTTCTTTCCTGAAAAAAGAAAAGAACAGAATCAGTTTTGGATGATGGAAACGATCAACGAACAACTCAAACTGAACTTTTATAATCAGCCGGAAATTATTTCGCAACTGGAACAAAACAAAAAAGCAGTGCAAAATGATGAAATTTCACCTTTTGCAGCTGCTCAGCGTTTATTAAAATTGTATTTTAATAAAGGTACAGAGGTGCAAAGTCACAAAGGGACAAAGTAAAAAACCTTAGAACCTGTGTAACTTTGAACCTCTGAACCTATTTCTTCCTCAACTTATACTTATTCTCTTTATACAAATTTCCTGCGGTAATTACATGTGCCAAAGCATCTTTTGCTAATTCTTCATTTAATTTTACCGGGATTAAAGTCGTATCATTTTTGATTTCGAATTGTAAAGGTTTCAGATTCGGCTGCATAATAACAACTTGATTTTCAACTCTGAATGCATTGATATCATTAAATTGCATGATTGATCTTCCTTGCGTTTTTGGATCTAATTTGTTTAAATTCCTTCCTACCATTGGCGTTTCAAATGACTGTCCTAAATAACTCAATAGTGTTGGCGGAATATCAATTTGACTTGCTAATTTACTGTAAACAGCT
Source organism: Flavobacterium psychroterrae (assembly GCF_018380615.1). GTDB lineage: Bacteria > Bacteroidota > Bacteroidia > Flavobacteriales > Flavobacteriaceae > Flavobacterium > Flavobacterium psychroterrae. Next base: position 3,986 of record NZ_JAGYVZ010000023.1, read on the forward strand.
CCTTTTTGAACTCCTGGCCCCATGATTAAAGCGGGAATATGAAATTTATTTATTGGCACTAAATTCTTTCCGTATGTTCTCGTATTATGGTCTGCAATTACGATGAAAATTGTATTTTTAAAATAAGCTTCTTTTTTTGCCATTTCGAAGAATTTTCCAATAGAAAAATCAGCATATTTCATGGCGTTATTTACTGTTGCCGGTTTCGCATCATAAGGTTTGATTCTTCCGGCAGGATATTCAAAAGGTTCATGATTTGAAGTCGAGAACATCAATGAAAAGAATGGCTTATTTCCTTTTGCTTTAAAATAATTATTTGCTTTGGTTACCAAATCTTCATCTGAATATCCCCAGGTTCCTTTAAAAGCATATTTATTTCCATCAGAATCAAAATCTTCCTGATCGACAATATCCTCAAAACCATTTCCGTTGAAAAACGAAGCCATATTATCAAAATTCGCCATTCCGCCATAAATAAAACTGGTGTCATAACCTTTTTGTTTCAGAGCCTCTGCCAAAGTAAAAAATCCTTGTTGGGAGTTTCCTAATTTCACTACACTTTCTGATGGTGAAGGCAAAAATCCGGTTACTACAGCTTCAATTCCGCGAACGCTTCTTGTTCCTGTGCAATATAAATTCGTAAACAACAATCCTTCTTTAGATAATTTATCAAATTCCGGTGTTAATGGTTTTCCTCCTAAAATCCCAACATATTCAGCTCCCAAGCTTTCTTGTAGAAAAATAACCAAATTGTATGGTTTCTTTTTTACTGAATCTGGCTGCTGTACATGTAAAAACGGAATTTCGGCATCTGTAAAATCATTTGGTCCGGCAATCATGTATTTTTTAACACGAGCGACTGCTTCGGCTTCATCCATTTTACCGTACATCTTTGTGTTTCCTTCGTTTTTAATAGAATAAGCTGCGTAAGCTACTGTATAAAAAGAGTTTAATCCTAAAGTATTCGTCAATTGATCTGTTGAAAAAACAGCATTACTGGCATTTATCGGACGTTTTGAAGTAAGGCTTGAACGTGCTCCAAAAAACAATAAAAATGCAACTAATGGAAAAACCATTAATTTGAATTTATACTCAGTACTTGTAGTGTAAAAATATTTTTTTCCTTTTTTGAACGCCAAATAAATTACTACTGCTAAAATTATAAAAGTCACAATAATCGAAGTCAGATAACTTTTTAAAAGCATTCCAACTACTTCTTTTGGATAAATTAAATAATCTAAGAAAATTTTATTGGGACGTGTGTCGTATTGTTTTACAAAATCCGGCGAAGCCAATTCCACGAAAAGAATCAGAAATAGAAATAAAAAGCTGTAAATCACTAAAAAATTATTGGTGAATTTTAGTGCTTTATTTGGTAGAAACGTAATTAAAAGTGCCGGAAGAAAAGACAAGTAGCATAATAATATTAAATCCATTCGGAGTCCGATTGGAAAAATATACCAGAAATTTGGAGTTTCTAATACTCTGTCTTTAAATATAAAAAATAAAAAGATTCGGCTTAAAGTAGTAATTAGCAATCCAATTGCTATGAAATTGAAAATTGGTTTTAAAAAACTTAATTTTTTCATCAGAAAGATATAAATGTTTTTTGTTAAGGCATATTTTAAAAGCAGACTATTTATACGATCATTGAAACGTATGCTGTGCGCCTTACTCTTCGTAACGTTTTACCTCTCGATCGTAAAACTCATTCGCCAAAACGATCAAACCTTCCATTTCTGCATTAAGCTCTGCTTCGTCAAGATCTTCTGCTTCTTCCATAAACTCAACCTCATCATCTTTTAAGTTGATTATAAATCTGGGATAATCAAGGTGAATGATGAAAATATCATCTGGGAAATCAGTATTATCTCCGAGTAAAAATTTAGGTAATTCCATTTTATTATGTATTTGTTTATTATTATTTTGCCATGATTTCAATGATTAAGGATTAAAAAATAATCTGTGTGAATCATTGAGACCTAAGGTTTACGTTTATTTTTGAAGTTTCAAAATTAAGTATTTGAAAATGAATTTTGGATTAATTTTTTGTTTAAGTAAGGAAAGGGAATGTCAAGGAATAATACCAACGGGTTAATCCTGGAAAAAGCCCTATTCATGCTTCTTGCGGATTATTAAAACTCTTTTGTGTTCACTGATTTAAATTCACTTGTTGCTCTTTTAGTCGGCAAAGATAATCAGAAGCTTTGGATTCTTTAATATTATTAAAAACATAAGCAAATATTAAGTCTATCCTGAACAAACCCTAATATTATATAACAATTTTTAAAAATTATATAACGACCTCCTTCGACCTTGAAACTATTTTTACACTATTAAAAATCGTAAAAAAATTGTCATGAGAAAATTAAAAATGTTTTGCCTATCTGCCGTTGCCTTATTATTTGCCAATACTACTTTCGCTCAAGACAGTGAAGTTAAAAATTATGATCAAGGTTTTAGATTAGGATTTGGATTAAATGGAGGAATTCCAACAGATAACGATTACAGCTGGTCACTTGGTGGAGATGTTCGTTTACAATATGATTTAACAAAAAGAACATCGTTGACTTTAACTACAGGTTTTACAAACTTGTTTATGAAAGATAAAGATGGAGTTGAAGCAAAAGATCTTGGATTTATTCCGGCAAAAGCAGGTTTTAAAGCCTTTATCTGGGAAGATCAATTTTATGTTTTAGGTGAAGTTGGTGCTGGATTTGCTGTTACAAACGGTTACGACCAAACTACTTTTTTATGGGCACCAGGAATTGGATATGCTAACAAATACATTGACATTAGTGTGCGTTATGAGGACTATAATAAATTCAAAACTAATCAGGTGGCTTTACGTCTAGCCTATGGTTTTGACTTATAAAAATACAGGTTTATTTTATTTTTTTGTTTTTGGTATAAACCCGAGAGATCGCATAGTCTCTCGGGTTTAGTTGTTTTATACCATTGGTCAAAACAAAACTGCCATTAGTCAAATGATTTTTTATGATTGATTTAGAACGCGGTAATTCGCAGAAAAATTAATCAAATCATGAACAAAACAGTTTTTTACCTATCACAGCTTTTCCTTTTTTTATTGGTGACTATTTCTGCCAGATCACAATCCGGAATTTCGGGAGAATTCAAAGTCGATTACGTTCCTTTTTCTAAATACGTGCGACCAATGGACAGCACTAAAACAAATGCTGAAAGCGATTTTAAAAGAGCGAAAATATCATTTGAAGTGCCTATTTCCATGAAAATGGACAAATACAATCATCCTAAACTCTGGACGGTTTTTTTTCAGGGTGCTTACGCCAGAATGGACAACAAGAATTATGAAATTCAATCTCTTCCGGTAGAATTTCAAGGCGGTTTTCCCAATAAATTGTTGAACACACAAATTGGAATCAAACATATACGTTCTATTTCTCCCTCGTGGTCTTTATTGATAATGGGTTCAGTTGGTGTTTATACTGATATGGTCGAAATCAATAAAGACGATGTGTTGATACAAGGAGGAGTTCTTTTTATCAAACAATTTAATCCTAATCTTTCTTTAGGAGTTGGTCCAGTTTTAACGAATAGTTTTGGTGTTCCGATGGTATTGCCGGGAATCTATTTTAATTGGGAATCACACGGTGCTTTGCATTTTAAAGTTACTTTTCCGGAAGGTATGGAATTAGGTTACAGAATGTCTGATAATCTTGATCTGAAAGCTGTTGTTGAATTAAGCGGAATGACGGCTGAAACCAAAATTGGAAACAAATCTACTTTATTGGGATATCAGCAAATTATTGCCGGTTTAAGACCTCAACTGAAATTTGGTGAACATTGGACTTTAGAACCTACTGCGGGAACAACGCTTGTCAGAAATTTTTCAACTACAAACAGAAAAATCAGAGACATCTTTAAAGAAAAAGATATCGCTGATCCCCGATTTACGACTACATTTTATGGTGCCATAGCTTTAAAATGGAAATTCTAAAGCTATCGGCTTAATAAGTTTTTATAGACTACCTCTTTCAATAATGCTTCACGGCGTGTTCTTGAAATTGGTAGTTCTTGTCCATTTATGAATAATCTTCCACCGGAAACGGAATCGATATGAGTAATGTTGACTAAAAAAGATTTATGAATTCTAAAGAAAATTTCTGTTGGGAGTGTTTCTTCTAATGAAATCATGGTTTGATGAATCACGATAACTTTTTCTTTAAAATGAAGTTTTGCATAGTTTTGCATTCCTTCGATATACAAAATATCTATCCAGGATATCTTCTGAAATCCTTCTTCCTGGCGCACATATAAAAACGGATCTAATTGATTTTGCTTTGGAGACTGCATCATTTCATACCATTGTTTGGCTTTTAGAGAAGCCTGATAAAAACGCTGAAATGTTATTGGTTTCAATAAATAATCGACAACCTGCAAACGGTAACCATCTAAAGCATGTTCAGAATATGCTGTTGTAAAAATCACTAAAGGCGGATTATCTAATGATTCCAAAAACTCTAATCCTGACAAATAAGGCATGTTAATATCCAGAAATAACAAATCGACCTGTTTTTCCTGAACGTATAAAGTCGCTTCTAATGCCGAAGCGCAAGTTCCTATAACTTCAAGAAAATCTATTTTAGAAACAAAATCTACTATTCCGTTTCGTGCAATCGGTTCATCATCTATAATGAGGCATTTCATGTTCATGTTATTATATTTTGTTTCAGATTTGCTGTGTATTTTTAAAAAGGGTTTCATTCAGATTTTGCAGATTGAGCACATTTTTTCCTTGTATTATTTTTAAAACCTTTTAATCTCTATATTCCTAAGCTATCGGAAGTGGCAAAAAAAAAAACTGCAGTGATCAAAAAGATTTTCGCAAAGTTGGCAAAGCTTAACTTTTAAAAGAATACAAAAATCACAAACAGTATATTTAAAATTCGTGCTAATTTGTGCAATTCGTGGCAAAAAAAATTAACCGCAATGGTCACAAAGATTTTCGCAAAGTTGGCAAAGCTTAACTTTTAAAAGAATGCAAAAATCACAAAACAGTATATTTAAAAATTCGTGCTAAGTCGTGGCAAAAAAATATTTGTTTTTTAATTATGATAAAAAAATTATTTTAAATCTAAGACGACTGTTACAGTAAAATCTGAATCGGTTTTATTGATATTCAATTGATGTTTCTGCGGATATTGAATCGCTAATCTTTTCTTTACGTTTTCAAGCCCTAATCCCTGACTTTTTGATGGAGTTTTATATTGTTCTGCATGTGAATTTTCTATTTTAAAACTCAACGTCTTATTTTCCTGTTCGCACGATACATGAACATATCCTTTTTGGTTTGGTAATCTTGAAACATGTTTAAAAGCATTTTCTATTAAAGGAACTAAAAGCAACGGCACAATTTGAAGTTGTCTGTTTTCAATATTCCATTTACTTTTTACTTCCAATTCATTCCCCCAACGGGTTTTTTCGACAGCAATTAAATCTTTCAGATATTTGATTTCCAGATGTAACGAAACATATTCTTTGTTGCATTCATACAATTGATATCTCAAAATATCAGAAAACTGTACCAATAAATTCGAAGCCAGTTTTACATCATTTTGCATTAAAATATGAATATGATTCAAAACATTAAACATTAAATGCGGATTGATCTGATCTTGTAAAATTTTTATTTGAGCTTCAAGATGAACTTGCTGCAATTGTGCATGGTTTTTTTCAATAACATTATGTTCCTGATAAAACCGAAGTCCGCATGCGGTTCCGTTAATTAAAATTGCTGCTGGAATACTGCCACAAAACCTCGCCCACAAAAACTCGAGTGTTGTTAGATGTCCATCTTCCGGATAAGTTCGTATTCGGGAAGAAGAATCTGAAAAAAGTGTGTAAATCAACGCGAGACAAAATGATAAAATCAAGACGACAATAACACTTTGAATGGCAAACAAAGTCATTTTATTTTTCTTTAATGCATTCGGTAATATTATATCACTAAGAAAATGCGCCAAAAAAATTGAACATAACAAAACTAAAACTGCCTGATAAGTAGCGGACCAAACATCATAGCCTTCTATCATTTGCGCCCAAATCGTGATCCCTAGTATAAACCAGAAAAAAACTAAAAATATCCAATGTTTATTTTTATTTAATGTAATCATCTAAAAAAGAAATAAGTAAATATTTGATTATTTGTGTTCAAAAATAACCCTATATTTTGTAAACAAACAGCAAAGAACCAAAAGATTCTTTGCTGTTGCTGAGGGTTAAAATATCAATTATATGCTACAGGAAAAAGTATCCAACACTTACATTAAAGGAATTTGGCTTAGAACTAAAATCTTTACTGACATTGTTTAATCCGCCCTGATAGATTACATCGACAGTAAATTTCCACATTTCAACTCCTGCTCCAATCTGATATCCAATATTAGATTTATTAAATTTCGTGTATGAATTTTTTAATTGGTCTACTGATGAAAAATTTTCATCGAGAACATAAGAGTAAACTCCTCCTCCAAAAATCCTCACGTTCAAAGCAGAAAGATCAATGACTTTGTAACCAATCAGCAAAGGCATTTCAAGACTTCTCCATTTTGCGTTTTTAGATCCTGCCACAGCAGTTTTTTCAATTTCGGAAGATTTCTCGGTATACAAAAGTTCATTTTGAATGTAGAATCTTTTAAAATCAAACCTACCCATCGCACCTACAAAATAACCAATGGCATATTTTGAATTAAAGCCATTTGAAACCGGTAATTCAGAATAATTAGATCCTCCTTTTATTCCAATGTGAACTGGAAATAGAGATTGCGCATTAAGTTTAGAAATTAATCCTAATAAGAAAATAGTAGCCAGCAATAATAATTTGTTCATGTTCATGATAATAGTTTTTATTAATTTGATGCAAAGAAGCACAAACCTGAAAAGCTGCTAAAATTAGTTTGATGAACGGCATTGGTGTTTTGACAAACGGACTTATTTTAAGATTTTGATTCCTTTTAAACAACAAACCCGACAGGTTTTTAAAAATTTTAAAAACCTATCGGGTTTGACTACAATTTATCTTAATTATTTAATTGAAGAAATATCTTATTTATTTTTTTTGCAAAGCTTTTTTATAAACTTCAAAATTGTCTTTTATTTTTTCATCCAGTTCAGGTTCTTTAATATCAGTATGTTTTTGCATTTCTTCCCAGATAATCTTCGCAACAATATAGCGTGCCATTTCCTTATCATCAGCAGGAACAATATACCACGGCGCATGTTCCTTCGAAGTTTTATTTATAGCCTCTTCATAATATTTTTGATATTTATCCCAATATTCACGCTCCTTTAAATCACCGGGCGAAAATTTCCAATTGTGTTTTCCTTCTTCTAAACGACGCAATAATCGCTGGCGTTGCTCCTCTTTACTCAAATGCAAAAAGAACTTCATGACAATAGTTCCGTTTTCAGCAATATGACTTTCAAAATTATTGATTTGCTCAATTCTTTTTTTCCAGAATTTTGGCGTAATATCCTTCACCGAATTAATCCCCGGCAAGTTCTCAGCCAAAATAAATTCAGGATGAACTCTCGTAATCAAAACATTCTCATAATGCGTACGGTTAAAAATCGCAAACTTCCCTTTTTCCGGCAACGCAATATAATGTCTCCACAAATAATCATGTTCGAGTTCAGTCGAATTGGGCGTTTTAAAACTATGCACGACAACCCCACGTGCATTAAATTCCTTAAAAACTTCTCTGATCAAACTGTCTTTCCCCGATGTATCCATTCCCTGAAGACAAATTAAAACCGAATATTTATTGTGCGAATACATTACATCCTGCAAATCGCTTAATTTTTTCTGAACTTTCTCCAGTTTTTCTTCCTTTTCATCATCATCGGCTTTCACTTTGAGCAAAGTCGGAATCTTTGATAATTTTATTTTATCTGTAACTTTAAAATTATTTGGGTCTATAGATTTCATATATTTTCACTTTTTGTATTATAAATATACTAATTTTACGAAGCATATTCCTGCTATTCATTGCAATACTTTTTTTTTAGATAATTGCTTTTTTTCAGATCAATAGCAAGAGTTTATCCCTAAGCGTCGGGAATAGCTTTGTTTCGTCAGGAAAGAAATCAATTTCTTCTCAAAGTATTTTCATTACAGACGAAGTTCATTGAACTCCAATTAAAATGAAATTTTTGTGAGATAATCCGGGCTAAGCATTTATTTTCAAAACAAACATTCATGGAAAAATTCACATTAGAAATATTATTTCAAATCATTGGCATCGGCTCTGCATCAGGATTATTTTTAAATAACGATTCTCTATATATCATTGGCGACAACAGTGGTTTTTTATATGAATATAATATTCAGAACAAGCAATTAGATCACCATCCTTTAATTGACAATCCGTCGCAAAACATTCCAAAAAATATCAAACCAGATTTTGAATCGGTAACACATCATAACGATACTTTATATGTCTTTGGTTCCGGCTCAACCGAAAACCGAAATAAAATGATTGCCTTTGATCTTAAAAGCAAAACCATTCTTCAAAAAAATAATTTGGTCGATTTATATGCCGTAATGCAAAGTTTCGGATCTATAAAACCTGAAGATTTTAATCTTGAAGGCGCCATTTTTGATGGCGAAAACTGGTATTTATTCAATCGCGGAAACGGAATCTCCAACAAAAACACCATTTTTACAATCCATGCTAAAAATCTTGGAGAAGAATTTGCTTTGGTTGCAACCAATTATAAACTCCCAAAAATAAAAGGCGTTCGTTCCAGTTTTACCGATGCTATTCTGGTCGACGATAAAATCTATTTCCTTTCTACTGCCGAAGACACAAAATCAACTTACGACGACGGCGAAATCCTGGGAAGTTTCATTGGCAGAATCGATCTTAAAACCATGAAAATAGATTTTACTCAAAAAATTACCTCAACAAATAAATTTGAAGGTTTGACTTTTTATAAAAAATCAAATGACAAAATCGAGTTTTTGTTGTGTGAAGATAATGACACGGAATTGTTAGAAACAAAGATTTTTAAATTGACTTTGCCAATGAAGTAAATTTAAACGCGTGATATTGATTAAAATACAACGAAAAACACAACGCCAATCGTAGAGACGCACAGCAGTGCGTGTCCCGCAATAAATATCCGTTTGCTTTATAATGTGGCTCATCTAAATGCGAATGATGGATTAAAATCCATCTCTACAATATGATCCATTCCTTCGGAACTCTTTTATAAATTCCGTAGGAATGATTTATTTTGTAGTAAGGGATTTTAATCCTTTGAAAAGAATAGAAAAAATTGGCGAATATCTTTGCGGAAGACGCACTGCTGTGCACCTCTATAATAAAACCTACATGCCTTTGAACCTTTGCAACTCTGAACCTTTGAACCTTTAAAAAAAACTTTTTTTCACAACCTTCCCAACCTTTTTATCTTTTTCTCCCTCTTTAGTATAAAGACAACAATTGTGATAAACGAAACTCTAATTTCTAACTGCAAAAAAATGAACCGAGATGCTCAGCGTCAGGTTTATGAGCATATGGCTCCAAAATTGTATCGCCTTTGCAAACGATACCTCAAAAAGGAAGAAGAAATTGAAGAAGCTATGGCTGACGCTTTCTACACCATATTCACAAAACTGGAACAACTTAAGGAAGTTCTGGCTTTTGAAGCGTGGGCGCGAAAAATAACCGTCAATCATTGTTTGGCAACCATCAAAAAACACACCAATTTCAATATGTATCTTGATGATGTCAAATTGCTTTCTCAACCTTTTACAGATGAGATTAATTCATTAGAAGAAGAGGATTTACTCAATTTACTAAATCATATTCCAGACGGCTGTAAAACTGTTTTTAACCTTTTTGTTATAGAAGGTTTTGGACACAAAGAAATAGCTGCAATGCTTAACATTTCTGAAGGCACATCAAAATCACAATTGAATGCTGCAAAAACCAAGCTAAAGGAATTAGTAAATAAATTGTATTACCAAAAAGCAAAATAGTCATGGACAATCAAGATAAAATATTCGATAAATTTAAAGAAGCCGCACATAACTCGGAATCAAGGGATTTTCCGGGAATGGAAAAAGTCTGGTCACGCGTTGAAGATAAACTGGACAAGAAAGAAGATAAAAAAGCCATTTCGTTATGGAAAAAAATTGCCATTGCAGCTTCTTTTTTATTATTGATTTCGATAGCATCACAATTCTTCAAAAAAGATAAAATATTATTTCAAAATCAAAAAGTTGTTATAAAAGAAAACACAGAGAAACCTGTTTTACAGAAAAAAGATGGTCTTGTTTTTTCAGATTCTCCTTTATTTCCAAAACCTGACGCTATTAAAATTCTGAAAAATCCAATTATTCAACAAAATGAAGTTGCAGCAAACGAATCAGCAGTTTCTGTTGCTGAAACGGGAACCGGTACGGCAGATGCAATGATTATCGAAGAGCCTGTAGCTTCTGTAGCATCAAATTATGCTGAGGAAAATGAAAGTAGCTATTCCAAAGATAAAGCAGTAGAAAATATAGATTATTCCAAAACAATAGAAAGAGAATCAGCTAAAGTTGCTTTTGCCGACAGACAATCGCAAGCACCTAAAAAAAGCGCACCACTTGTTATTATAAACGGAAGCCCTATATCTCATAAAAGCGATGAAAAAAGAGATAAAATGATGCAAAATGAACTTCATAATTTACAACCTGAAAATTTAGATTCCCTGGTTATTTTAGATCAGCCATTATATATTATCGACGGAATCTATTATTCTGAAAATGATTTATTTGGCAAGAACCCAACAAGTCCTTACGCGCCTTTGAACAAACAGGAAATTAAAACTATTACCGTTCTTCAGGACTTGGAAGCCACATCAAAATACGGCGAAAAAGGCAAAAAAGGTGTCGTAATAATTACTACCAAAAACGGAAAACCAGCTGACAAAAACTAGCTAAAACACACTTTTTTAATTTAAAAATTACTATCATGAAAAACGTAAAACTTATTTCATTAGCCCTTTCTATGCTTATATGTTTCCTAACAACAGCACAGGAAAAAAGAATTTCAGGAACAGTTACAGATAAATCTAAAGCGCCTTTGCCGGGTGTTAGTATAATGGTGCAAAAATCAAAAAAAGCAACACAAACAGATTTCGATGGCAATTATGCTATTCAGGCACAACCCGGTGACGTTTTGATTTTTAGCTATATTGGATTCAAGACTGAAAATATTACTGTCAAACAACCCAACATCATCAATGTAATAATGCAAGAAAACAGCAACCAATTACAAGATGTTCTAGTGGTAGGTTACGGATCATCAGAATATGAAGACAACAGTTATTCACGTCCTGAGAGAAAAAGCAGACCCGTCAAAGCATCAAAAGTAAAAGCTGTAAGTGTTCAGACTTCTGCAAACTATGTTCAGGCTGCGCCAAATCAAAATAGTGTAATTCGTGGAGTTCAATCTGTTTCGGCTAAAGATGAACCTTTGTATATTATTGACGGAATTCCGGTAAGATCAAATCAATTTGCTAAAGTTAATCCAAATGATATTCAGGAAGTAAAAGTTTTAAAAGATGATGATGCAACCTCAATTTATGGAAGCAAAGCCGGAAGTGGCGTTGTGGTTGTCTATACAAAAAACGGAATCTATAAAAATCTTTCTGAGAAAGAACTTAATGCCAAATTAAATATTCAACCCGTTGAACCAAGTCAGGAAGATTATAACACTTTTGTAGAAAATGACTTTGAAAGCCCAAAAACGGCGCCACTTTCTACATTTTCTATTGATGTCGATAATGCATCTTATACAAATGTGAGACGTTTTATTAATAACGGACAAGCTGTTCCTAAAGATGCTGTTCGTGTCGAAGAAATGGTAAACTTTTTTAAATATAATTATCCACAGCCAAAAGATCAAAATCCTTTCTCGATTAGTACTGAATTAAGTGATTCTCCCTGGAATGCTAAAAACAAAGTGCTAAAAATTGGTCTGCAAGGAAAAAATATTCCAACAGAAAGTTTGCCGGCTTCAAATCTGGTGTTTTTAATTGATGTTTCGGGGTCAATGAGCGATATCAATAAATTACCGTTATTGAAACAATCTTTGAAAATATTGGTAAATGAATTAAGAGAAAAAGATAAAGTTGCAATTGTAGTTTATGCCGGAGCAGCAGGATTGGTTTTGTCTCCAACTTCCGGAAACGAAAAACAAACAATCAATGATGCTCTTGAGAAATTGAATGCCGGAGGAAGTACAGCCGGAGGAGCCGGAATTGAACTGGCATACAAAATTGCAACAGAAAATTTTATAAAAAACGGAAATAACAGAGTAATTCTTGCGACTGATGGAGATTTTAATGTTGGCAGCACTTCTAATACCGACATGGAAAAACTAATTGAAGAAAAAAGAAAATCCGGCGTTTTCCTGACTTGTCTGGGTTACGGAATGGGAAATTATAAAGACAGCAAAATGGAAACATTGGCCGATAAAGGAAACGGAAATTATGCCTATATCGATAATATTCAGGAAGCAAATCGTTTTTTAGGAAAAGAATTCAAAGGTTCTATGTTTGCAATTGCAAAAGATGTAAAAATTCAAATCGAATTTAATCCAAAACAAATTCAGGCATACCGATTAATTGGTTATGAAAATAGAAAATTGCGTCCTGAGGATTTTAAAAATGATGCGATTGATGCCGGCGAATTAGGAAGCAATCATACGGTTACGGCTTTGTACGAAATTATTCCCGCCGGAGTTACAAGTGATTATTTAAACACACAACCTGATGATTTGAAATATACAAAAGTAAAAGAAACAGATAATAATTATAAGGATGAACTTGCCACAATAAAATTTCGTTATAAAAAACCGGATGGAGATAAAAGTATCGAAATTGTACAAGTGATCGAAAACAAAGCTGTGGCTTTAGAAAAAGCTTCTGATGATTTTAAATTCAGTACTGCTGTTGCCTGGTTTGGATTAAAATTAAGAGATTCAAAATTAATTTCGAATACATCTTCTGATGATATTTTAAAATTAGCCAAACAAGGAATTTCAAATGATACTGAAGGTTACAAAGCCGAGTTTATTCGTTTGACCGAATCAGCAAAATTCAATTAAAATTCAAAGCTAATCCTAAAAATCTTTGTCAAAGTTTTAAAACTTTGACAAAGATAAATTCAACTTTTATTAAAACGATGAAAAACATTAAACTTATTTCATTAGTATTTCCAGTCCTTACATGTTTCATGTCAAACGCACAGCAAAAAGAAGTTTCAAATGTAAAGCCTGTAAACGAAGTTAGTTGGATAACAATATGTACGCCATCAAAAAAAACTCTTATGAATGCACCTTTGATAATTCTTGATGGAGTCATAGTAAATTCAAAACAATTTTCTAAAGTAAACCCGAATGATATTCAAGAAATGAAAGTTATTAGAGAAACTGAAGCAATTGAGATCTACGGAAATAAAGGAATAAATGGCGCTATAATTATTACAATAAAAGAAAATGAGTGAATTTGATTACACAGATTCATTCCATTTAATATTGATTTATTAACAGAATTATTTTTACATTTGATCTTCTTTAAAGAAAATTAGAACTAACAATCTTTAAAAAATCATTTACAAATCAATTCAAACAAAATTTAATGAACCCTATCTTAAATCAGAACCTATTTCTTGTAAAAGAACATGTTGGAATGTTTAAAGCCGCTAACAACTACGATATTTATAATCCTGAAACCAACGAAATTGTCATGAATTGCAGAGAAAATAATCTCGGATTTTTTACTAAAATGTTGCGCTTTACAGATTACAAAACAATGACACCTTTTAATATTGAAATTACTACCGTTTCCGGAGAAAAAATAATTTCGGTAAAACGCGGAATTGCATGGCTTCGTTCGACTGTTGAGGTTTTTGACGAAAAAGATCGTTTGTTGGGAACATTCAAGCAAAAAATATTTTCGATTGGAGGTAAATTTGAAATTTTGGATAAAAACGAAAGATCTGCTGCAACTCTTCAGGGAAAATGGACGGGTTGGGATTTTAAATTCAGTCATGAAGACAAACAATTAGCTCAGGTAACTAAAAAATGGGCAGGAATGGGTAGAGAACTTTTTACCAGTGCTGACAATTATGTGTTGCAAATTGAAGAAACTGTTGCACCGGATAGTCCGTTAAGACAATTAATTCTTGCGGCTGTAATGTGTATTGACATGGTATTGAAAGAATAAAAAAGTTGTTAAACTTAGATTAAGAAATTATCTAAAAGCATCATTTTAGGGCTCAAAAACTGTATTTTTGTGTAACTAAAATGATGCTTTTTGCATTTCTAAAAAATAAATCATGACAGACTTAAAAAATAAAAATGCCCTGATTACCGGCGCAGGAAAAGGAATTGGAAAAGCAATTGCAATTGCACTTGCAAAAGAAGGTGTAAATGTAATTTTAGTTTCAAGAACTCAGGCTGATGTTGATCAATTAGCTACTGAAACTGCTGCTTTAGGTGTAAAATCTTTGGCTTTATCTGCTGATGTTTCAGATATTAATTCTATAAATAGTGCTGTTGAAAAGGCTTTCGCCGAATTTAAAACAATAGATATTTTAATCAATAATGCAGGAATTGCCGCTTTTGGAAATTTCATGGCGCTTGAACCGGATGCATGGGAAAAAATTATTCAGGTAAACTTAATGGGAACGTATTATACAACCCGAGCTATTTTACCTAATATGATCGAAAGACAAACGGGTGATATCATTAATATTTCATCAACAGCGGGATTAAACGGAAATGCCCTGACAAGTGCTTACAGTGCTTCTAAATTTGCTGTTTTAGGATTAACTGATTCTTTAATGCAGGAAGTTCGTAAACATAATATTCGCGTTACTGCTTTAACGCCAAGTACAGTTGCAACTGATTTAGCCTTAGATTTAAAGTTAACAGATGGAAATCCGGATAAAGTAATGCAATCTGAAGATGTTGCCGAATTAATTATTGCGCAATTGAAATTAAGCCGCAGAGTTTTTATTAAAAACAGCAGTATCTGGTCTACGAATCCTTAAACTAAAAATAAATAAATTCCAATAATTCGTAAATTCCAAATTCCAACTGTTGAATGAATTGGAGTTTGGAATTTTTTAATTGGAATTTTAAAAAAAACCACATGGAACAATATTTAAGACAATTAATTGCAATAGAATTTACAGATAAAAAAGAAATTTTTACCGGATTTCTAATTGATTATTCAGATGACTGGATTTTACTGAGAAACAATCCCGAGGATTTTATTTTGGACGGTTTTGTAATTCTGAAAAACAAAAACATCGAAGCGGTTCACAGAGATCAGGATTTAGAATTTACCGAAAAAGTAATTCGCCTGAAAGGTTTAAAAACAAATGCCGAAGATATTATCCCAATTCGTGATTTAAGTTCCATCCTGAATTATGTAAATAACAAATACGGAATTTTTCAGATTTCGAAAAAATCGGCTAAATCAGCTTATTTAGGAAAACTGATAGAATTAAATGACGAAGAACTAACAATTGATTTTTTAGATATAAAAGGTCAGTTTGGTGGTGATTTGAGTTTTAATCCACAAAAAATAAGAGTTATCGAATTTGATACGGATTATATTAATTCTTTGAAATTAGTGATTCCTGAAGGTCAGAAATAGGATTATTCTAAAATTCAACTTATGTATCACCTTTGTCAAAGTTTAAAACTTTGACAAAAGGTTTACAAAAACAAGAAAGCCCTTTTGATAAAGGGCTTTCTTGTTTTTTGTAACAGAAATGACAAAACTATGCTGTTCTAATTGCGTATGATGGATTAAAATCCATCTCTACAATATGTTTCGTTCCTTCGGAACTTTTTAAACTTCTGTCAATTTGTTTATAAACTCCAAACGAACACTTCCATCTTCGTCGATTTTAGTCAAATTGATTTCCTGTAATGTATTCACTAATTCAGGATTCCATGGAGTTTTTACTTTCACATAATTTTCGGTAAAACCGTGAATATATCCTTCTTTATTTTCACTTTCGAATAAAACAGTTCTACTAGTTCCTATTTGAGTTTCATAAAAAGCACGGCGTTTTTTAACTGATAATCCACGTAGCATTTTGCTGCGTTTCGCTCTTACGTTTGCCGGAACAATTCCTGGCATATTTGCAGCTTCTGTATTGTCTCTTTCAGAATAAGTAAAAACGTGCAGGTAAGAAATGTCCATTTCGTTAAGGAAATGATAGGTTTCTAAAAAGTGTTCGTCTGTTTCTCCGGGGAAACCTACAATCACGTCAACACCTATACAAGCGTGTGGCATTACTTCGCGAATTTTATTTACTCGTTCTGTATATACTTCACGTAAATAACGGCGTTTCATTAATTTTAAAATATCATTACTTCCGGATTGTAAAGGAATATGAAAATGCGGTACAAAAGTTCTGCTTTTAGAAACAAATTCAATCGTTTCATTTTTCAATAAATTAGGTTCGATTGATGAAATTCTCAAACGCTCGATTCCTTCAACTTCATCTAATGCTTTAACTAAATCCAGAAAAGTATGTTCGTGTTTTTTATTCCCAAATTCTCCTTTTCCGTAATCTCCAATATTTACTCCTGTCAAAACAATCTCTTTAATATTTTGAGATGAAATTTCTTTGGCATTTTGCAGAACATTTTCTAAAGCATCACTTCTTGAAATTCCTCTTGCAAGCGGAATTGTACAATAGGTACATTTATAATCGCAGCCGTCCTGAACTTTCAGGAATGCGCGGGTACGATCGCCAATAGAATAACTTCCAACATAAAAATCAGCTTCAGAAATTTCACATGAGTGCACTTCACCCATATCATTTTTGCTTAAGTCGTTAATATAATCGGTGATTTTAAACTTTTCTGTAGCTCCAAGAACCAAATCAACACCGTCAACGGCTGCTAATTCTTCTGGTTTTAATTGTGCATAACAACCCACAGCAGCTACAAATGCCTTATCATTAAGTTTCATTGCCTTTTTCACCACCTGCTTAAATTGTTTATCAGCATTCTCTGTCACTGAACAGGTATTTATGACATAAATGTCGGCTACTTCTTCAAAATCAACACGATCAAAACCTTCATCATTAAAGTTTCTGGCGATTGTAGAGGTTTCTGAAAAATTCAGTTTGCAACCAAGCGTATAAAAAGCAACTTTTTTTCTATTTTCCATGGGAATAAACTACGTTTTAAGTAGTAAGATATTATATTTACATCTCTTTTAAAGAGTTTGCAAATTTACGTACAATATTCTTTAAAATAAAATCAATAATACACTATATATCAATAATTTGCGACAAACATATATTTAAAAGCACGATAAAAAACTTTAAATCAAACTAAAATACCAATGAATAAATTTTACCTGTAAATAAACAATTAAATATTTCAATAAGAATAAAATGACAAAAACATCGATTAAATGCAAATAACATCGATTAAATACATTTTTATACTGTTTAGATTGAAATTTTCTTACATTTAGATTTGATTAAATTATTTTTTAGAAGTACTTTCACTTCCTCAAAAAAGTTGATAAAAAAAATTATATTATTTAAATAATAATTCATCCATAACAATTTTGATTTTCCCTCGTTATGTTGTTGTTTTGTTATAATAAAAATGGGAAGGCCGAAAACCAGAAAGAGTAGGCAAAAATTATAAATTAAATTCCATATGAAAGCATTTTTACCCACAATCTGCTTGATGTTCTTAACCATTTTTAGCTCGCATGCACAAACTGCTGCTCCGGCTGCTAATCCATTTCCATCTATTAGTACATTGACAACTTGGGCGAGCTTAAACTCTCAATCTCAATTTGATATTGCAATTCGTGCGGTTGGATTTAAATTTGAAGTAAAGGAACCTAGTGAAGGCTCAACAGCTTATACTTATATTCGTAAAGTAACAGTAAATGAAGTAAATTATACTGATAGAATTGTTTACAGAATTACTAATAATAACTCGGCAAGTATTATCTCTTTGGTAACAGCTTCTACTGATTTAGTAAGTTTGTACACGCCACAACTGTCTACTTTTAAAAACAACAATTGTAAAACAGAAATGTCTAAAGATAAAAACACTACTTGTACTTGTTACGAAAGCGCTAATTTTGCTATCGATCTTTGCGACGAACGTGTAAAACTGACAATGGGTGATGGAAATAAATATTTTGTTTCTGTAGCTAAAAAATAATATCTAATATTTTACTATTAGAAAAACTACGAGCTGTTTTCCAAATCTTTGTATATCTAAACAAAGAGATTACAAAGATTTGGAACGCATTTCTTAGGATTTATAAGTTTGGATTTTTCATTTCGTACCAAACTTCCAATTCTCCTTCATATTCAAAAGAATTTACGTAATGTAATCCAAGCTTTTCTAAAATTTTTCTTGAATTCTCATTCCCTGCATCGGCGTAAGCATAAAGCGCTTCAACCTTCATTACATTAAATGCATAATCTATAAAAGCTTTTCCGGCTTCAGTGGCATATCCTCTTCCCCAATGTTTTTCGATAAAACGATATCCTAATTCGTAAAAATCTTTATGATTGTTGATTTCATTTTTGATCAGCTTAATTCCGGACCAGCCCAAAAACTCATTCGTTTCTTTTAGAATTACAGCCCAGCGGCCAATTCCAAGATTCTTATATTGTTGCTGGATATTTTTTATTTGATCAAGACTTTGCTCAATATCTTTTACCGGTTTATTTCCAAGAAAAAGATGCACTTTTGGATTCGAATCCAATTCGAACATTCCGTCAGCATCTGAAATAAGTAATTCTCTCAAAAGTAATCGTTCCGTTTCTATTGGTTCTTTCATCTCAACTAAATTTAGTTTAAAATATAACGCTGCACAACCTCAGCAACTCCATCATTATTATTTGACGCCACAATTACATTTGCTCTGTCACGTAATTCCGGCGTAACATTATCAACCCAAACTCCAAGTCCGGCATATTCAATCATTGTTAAATCATTTCCTGCATTTCCTACTGCAATAATTTCGCTTTGATGAATATTTAATTTCGCTGCCAAAAGCTTAATACTTGCCGCTTTATCTATTCCGTTTTGAGCAGCTTCCAGGAAAAAAGGCTTAGACATTGCAATACTTAAATGGGGCATTGCTAGTTTTAAATCTTTTTCTACTTCTTTTAAATAAGAAGGTTCTGCTAATAAAATACATTTCACTGCTGGTTTAGTTACAGCTGCTTTAAAATCAGGCACTTTATTATGTGGCAATCCTGTTATATCTTTTTCAATTTCTATATATTTCGAATCAGTTTCGCTAACAATTTCACCATCAATATAAGTGATAATATGCGTTTTCATTTTTACACTATAATCGTATAAATCATGAATTTGTTCCGGCGTTAAACATTGTTCAAATAATATAAGTTCATCTTTTACAGTGCTAATTACAGCGCCATTAAATGAAATAATATACGAATCATTCAAATCAAGTTCTAAGTCTTTAGCATAAGCCGTCATTGCCGATGTTGGTCTGCCAGAAGCCAAAACTACATACACGCCTTTTGCCTGCGCTTCAAGAAGTACTTTTTTATTTAATTCCGAAATTTTATGATCGTCTGTCAACAAAGTATCATCCATGTCGAGCACCAGCATTTTATATTGCATATTTTCTTAGTTTTCAGTTTTCAGTTTTCAGTCGCAGTTTTCAGTCACAGTAAGGACTGAAAACTGAGACTGCGACTGACTACTCTTTTATTAGATACTCATCCTGAATTCTTCGATAACCGGATTTGCTTTTGCGAAATCTGTTTCCTGAATAAATACTTCAACAGCTAAATCTGAACCTCCGTACCCGCCTAAACGTGCCGATTGGATATTATCTTTTTTTACTGTTTCTACTCCAGCTTCTTCTAATCTTTCTAACAATGCAATTGCTAAAATTTCACTTCCTGAATACACCTTCATTAATCCCATAACATTTTATTTTTTCTAATTATTTGAATTCTTTATTCTTTATTGTAATATTATTTTTAACTGATTTTGAAAATCGTTATTTTCATTCATTCCGGTATGTTCCTGATCTTTTAATGGATAAAAATGTCCGTTACTTTTCAAAAGTTTACTCAGTCTAACCGAATTTTCATAAGGAATTAACTGATCGTGCATTCCATGAAAAATATAAATCGGCACTTTTATTTTGGGCAGATATTCATAAGTTTCTAAAGTAAACTTTTTTAGAAAATCAGGAAAAAATGGTACTTTGCTACTCGACAATTCGGTAAAACTATAATAAGGCGATTGCAAAATCAAAGCTTTTGGATTATTTTCCGAGGCTAAAATTGTCGCCAATCCTGAACCAATCGAATAACCTGTAATAATAATTTTATTTTCAGGATATCTCTGCGTTAATGTTTTATAAACTACCGAAACATCTTTGTTTAATTGTTCTTCATTTTCAATTTCACCTTCACTTTTACCAAAACTTCTGTAATCTAAAATAAAAATATCATATCCCAGATTCGTATATATTTTAGCAATACTTCCCCAGGTTTCTAATGTTCCGGCATTTCCATGAAGATAGAAAACAAGTCCTTTAGAATGTTCCGCTTTAAATAATAAACCATTTAATTGTACTCCATCAAAAGACTTAATATTGAGTTCTTCAAATTTATGTTGGTAATCAAATCGATGGTCTTTTGAAAGTTTTGCGCTCTGAAAAACCATTCCAACCTGATTGAAATAAACATAGAAAACAATAATTACGTAAATAACAACAAAAAATGCCAAAAGCACAATTGTCAAAAACTTAATCGTTTTTAACATCTCCATATTTCAAAATATTATATTTTTTTCAGTCTCAGTTTACAGTCTCAGTTTACAGTCTGGGTAATAGTGAACAGTGAAAACTGTGACTTAATTATTCTTCAATATCACTTTCTTCTTCACCAAGCTCTTCTTCACCTTCTTCATCCATATCAAATAAATAAGGTTCCAGCATCATTTTATCTGCTAAAATCTCGATACGTTCTGTCAGGTTTTCAGCAAAAATAATACGTTGCGTTTTTGTGATACTGTTTGAAATACGCATGATTTTAGTTTCATGACGCAATTTCAACATTGGATCTGCATCATCGATAATGAACATTTTTAGGCGGTTTACATTATAACCCGCTGTTGTAAACATCTCACTTAATTTATTTGGCGTACCAATTAAAACATCTACTCCTGTCGAAATATAATTTTTATCATAATCTGTATCACCTTTGTCGTGAACACCGTAAACTTCAAGATTCGAATGTTTTCCGTATTTCTCAAAAAGCGCTTCCATCTCTAAAACTTTCGCTTTGTCCTCAACAAAAATCAAAGCACGCGGAGATTCTTCTGTTTGACCTGACAATTGCTGAATTACATTCAATACAATTGTTGTTGTTTTCCCGCTTCCTGCCGGAGAAAGAATAATACAATCTGCTCCACTTTTTATTGTCGAAAAGGTTTCCTGCTGCAAAACATTTGCTTCTGTTAATCCATTTTCAATTAGTGCGTTTTGTAATTTTTCGTTTATTTTTTTTAGTTTCATCTATTTTGATTAAAAGATTGAAAAATTTAAAAATTTAAAAATTATACCTGAAAAGCAATCTTTTAATTTTTAAATATTTTAATCATTGAATTAATTTTATTTGCTTGCAAACATTTTTACGTCAGTTTCCGAAATTTCAGTTCCTCCCAAAATGATTAATCTTTCGACAACATTTCGAAGTTCACGGATGTTTCCTGTCCAATCGTACTCTTGCAATAATTGCACGGCTTGCGCCGAAAATACTTTTACCACGTTCCCTTGCTCTGAGGCAATTTTCTCTGCAAAATATCTTACTAGAGCCGGAATATCATCACGTCTTTCGTTCAATGGCGGAACTTTTATCAGGATTACTGCCAAACGATGGTATAAATCCTCCCGAAAACGACCTTCGGCAATTTCGATTTTTAAATCTTTATTGGTTGCAGCCACAACACGCACATCGACTTTAATATCTTTTTCAGCACCAACTCTGGTAATCATACTTTCCTGTAAAGCGCGCAAAACTTTGGCTTGCGCCGAAAGACTCATATCACCAATTTCATCTAAGAAAATAGTTCCTTTATCAGCTGCTTCAAACTTTCCTGCACGATCTTTAACCGCAGATGTAAATGCACCTTTTACGTGACCAAACAATTCACTTTCAATCAATTCACTTGGAATTGCAGCACAGTTTACTTCAATCATTGGAAAATTAGCGCGTTCGCTTTTTTCATGTAATTGATGTGCCACCAATTCTTTTCCGGTTCCGTTAGGTCCCGTAATTAAAACTCTGGCTTCGGTTTGTGCGACTTTATCAATCATCACTTTTATATGATTGATGGCTTCGCTCTCACCTACCATTTCATAGTTTTTACTGACTTTTTTCTTCAGGATTTTATTTTCAACTACAAGTTGTTTTTTATCTAAAGCATTACGAACAGTATTCAATAAACGGTTTAAATCCGGCGGTTTTGAGATATAGTCAAAAGCTCCCAAACGCATGGTATGAATTGCGGTTTCCATATCGCCGTGACCGGAAATCATAACCATTGGAATTTCAGGTTTGATTTTTTTGGCTTCTTCCAAAACCTCAACACCGTCCATTTTTGGCATTTTGATATCGCACAAAACCAAATCGTAATCGTTGTTTTTTATCTTCTCAAGACCAGCAACTCCATCTTCTGCTTCATCTACCTGATACGTATCATTTTCTTCTGATAAAATTTTTACCAAAACTCTTCTGATCGATGCTTCGTCTTCTATAATTAGTATTTTACTCATTCTTTTCTAGGTTCAAAGTTGCAAAGGTTCAAAGCAACAAAGTTTAAAATCTTTGTCATTTTGTTCCTTTGAACCTTTTATTATTATAATATTTTAATACTCTTGTAATTCCTTAAAGTTCTTCTTTTATGTAAACATCTAGATTCCGATATTCAAAAACCTTTGCAACTTTGTACCTCTGAACCTTTGCAACTATAAAAACTAATATTTAAGCCATCTATACAATTCCTTCCAGGTTGGTTTTTTGCCGTACATTAAAATACCAATGCGGTAAATTTTTGCTGCGAACCAGACAACAAGGAAAAAGGTTGCAAACAATAATGATACCGAAATTGCGATTTGCCACCACGGAACTCCAAACGGAAGTCGCATTAACATTACGATTGGCGAGGTTAACGGAATCATCGAAAATACCACAGCAATTGTACCGTGTGGATCGTTTACGACTGTAAAAAAGCCTATGTAAACACTTAAAATAAGCGGCATAATAATAGGCAAAAGAAATTGCTGAGAATCGGTTTGATTGTCAACTGCAGCTCCAATTGCGGCATAAAATGAGCTGTATAAAAAGTAACCTCCTATAAAATAAACTACAAAACCAAATAAGATACTTGCAATTGGTAAATTCCATAATTCACTGATATACATTTGTGCCGTTCCTGACATTTCATGTTGTGCAGATTGCATTAATTCCGGCGAAATTCTTGCCGTAGGCCCAACATTTACGCCAAAAAATGTCGAAGCAGCAAACATTAATCCTAAACCAATTATGGCCCAGATCGTGAATTGTAATAGTCCTGCTAGTGAGGTTCCTACGATTTTACCAATCATTAACTGAAATGGTTTTACTGATGAAATAATAATTTCGATAATTCGGTTGGTTTTTTCTTCGATCACACTTCGCATTACCATATTTCCGTAAATGATAATGAACATCATAATCAAATATCCAAAGGCGCCGCCAATTCCTATTTTGATTTCATTTAATCCTTTTAAACTTTCCTCGCCGGAAGCTTTTACCAAATGAATATTAACTGAAGATTGTGCTTTTTCAATTGCCAAAGTATCCAGTTTTGCGGCTTCAAGATTTATTTTTGTGATCTTTTGAGCTATGAGATATTGCGTTTTTTCGATAAAAGAAATGCTCGGACTATTGTTCGAAATAAATTCGATTTTACTTTCTAAATCTTTTAAATTATTTGTCTTCGGAATAATAATTAAACCTTCAAAACTTTCATTTGTAATACTGTCTTTTAATGCCTGCGTATCAATTTCAGATAAATTCAGGTATTTAAATGCTGCGTCTTTTTTATTCTGCTTTACAAAATCGTTCGCAAACAAACCGGTTTCGTCACGTATTGCGATTTTTTTGGTTTCTGCTTTCATCGAACTCAAATAACCAATAAATCCGGCAATTGCAACAAACAACAACGGGCTTAAAAAAGTCATGACAACAAAAGATTTATTGCGGACTTTTGCAATAAATTCTCTTTTTATAATTAATGAAATTATACTCATTTATTTAGATTAGTTAGATTTTTAGACTTCTTAGATTGTTAGATTGTTAGATTTTTTGATTCTCAGATTTATTCTAAAAACCTAAGATATCTAACGATCTAAAGATCTATCCTGTTACTGTTTGAATAAAAATATCGTTTACACTTGGGATTTTCTCAACAAAGTGGGTTACTTGTCCGCGTTGTGTAAGGATATTCAACAACTCATTTGGCGTTGAATTTCCTATCTGAATGTCTAGTTTTAAATCATCGTTTAATGACTTGAAATTTGCCGGAGCAACAGTAAACTTTTGTGTAATATCATACATCAAACCTTCGACATTACTGGTCAAAATCCCAACTTCAAAACTATTGGTTCTAAACTGGCGTTTTACATCACTTAGTTTTCCTTCTATTAATTTATTCGATTTATGAATTAAGGCAATATGATCGCAAAGTTCTTCAACACTTTCCATTCTGTGTGTCGAAAAAATAATTGTTGCGCCTTGTTCTTTTAATGCCAGAATTTCATCTTTGATCACATTTGCATTTACAGGATCAAATCCGGAAAAAGGTTCATCAAAAATCAGCAATTTTGGCTTATGCAATACACAAACCACAAACTGAATTTTTTGCGCCATTCCTTTTGAAAGTTCCTGAATTTTCTTGTTCCACCAACCCTGAATTCCCAAACGGTCAAACCAATATTCCAGTTGTACTTTTGCTTCGGCTTTAGAAAGTCCTTTCATTTGTGCCAGATACAAACATTGCTCGCCTACTTTCATGGATGTATACAATCCTCTTTCTTCAGGAAGATAACCAATTGTCTGCACATGTTTCTGCTGCAATTTTTCTCCGTCCAAAATTATTTCGCCGCTATCAGGCAAAGTAATTTGATTTATAATACGAATAAGGGAAGTTTTTCCAGCTCCATTAGGACCTAATAATCCGTAAATACTGCCTTTTGGCACATTTAATGAAACTTCGTTAAGCGCTACATAATCACCGTATTTTTTTACGACTTTATGTACTTCGAGTAAGTTGCTCATGCTATATTTAAGATTTTCTGCGTCAGTTTGATCATTATGACCACCAGCCTGTAAAAGTAAATAATTCAGAGCGAATCTTTGTATAATTAAGCAAAAAACCCATTCTAAATTTACATTAGAATGGGTTTTTATATTTATTAAACACTTTAGAAAAAGTTTAGCTTATGAAAACATATCTTTTACTTTCTCAAAAAATGATTTTTCTGATTTTTCAGGACTTGGAACAAAATGTTCGTCGGCTAAAGCATTTTCAAAAAATTGTTTTTGCTCTTTATTCAACGTTTTAGGTGTCCAAACATTTACATGAACCAGTAAATCTCCGCTTCCGTAACCGTTTATACTTGGAATACCTTTTCCTTTTAGTCTTAGGATTTTTCCAGATTGAATACCTTCTTCCAACTTAATACGAACTTTTCCGTTGATAGCTTCTATATCTTTAGAAACTCCTAAAACCGCTTCTGGAAAACTAATGTATAAATCAAAGTGAATATTTTCTCCTTCACGTTTCAGGAATTCGTGCTCTAACTCTTCAATTGCAACAATTAAATCACCTGGAACACTATTTCCAGGAGCATCATTTCCTTTATTAGAAACTTTTAATTGCATACCATCAGTAACTCCAGCCGGAATTTTGATTGAAACAGTTTCATCTTCCACAACCATTCCTTGTGCATCTGCTTCAGAAGGTCTTTTATCTAAAATCTGACCAGAACCGCCACAAGTTGGACAAGTTGACGCAGATTGCATTCTACCTAAAATAGTATTTGTTACACGCATTACTTGTCCCTGACCGTTACAAGTCGAACATGTTTTGTATGTTACTCCTTTAGCCTGAACTTTACGTTTTACTTTTACTTTTTTCTCAACACCATTAGCAACTTCTTCTAAAGTCAATTTTACTTTAATTCGAAGATTACTTCCTTTAGCACGACGAGGACCTCCGCCACCGCCTCCACCGAAGCCGCCAAATCCACCACCAAAAATGTCACCAAACTGGCTGAAAATGTCATCCATATTCATACCACCGTGGCCACCACCGCCAAAACCTCCAGAACCATCAAAAGCCTGGTGTCCGTATTGATCGTATTTAGCTTTTTTGTTAGGATCGCTTAGAACTTCATAAGCTTCTGCCGCTAATTTAAAGTTTTCTTCTGCCTCTTTGTCTCCCGGATTTTTATCCGGATGATATTTTAAAGCGCTTTTTCTGTACGCTTTTTTAATTTCGGCAGCATCTGCACCTTTTGAAATGCCTAATATTTCGTAAAAATCTTTTTTCATAATAAGGTTAAATTCCAAATCTTAAATTCCAAATTCCAATCTTAAAACTGGCGTTTGAAGCTTCTGTTTGCATTTTTTAGTTTCCGATTACCACTTTAGGGAAACGAATAATTTTGTCTCCTAATTTGTATCCTTTTTCGATAACATCAACAATTTTCCCTTTTAATTTATCAGACGGAGCTGGAATTTGGGTAATTGCCTCAGCAAAATCAGCATTAAAAGTATCACCTGCTCTTACTTCAACTTGCTCTAAACCTTTAGAAACCAAAGTGCTTTTCAATTTTTCATGAATTAACTCCACTCCTTTTTTCAAATTTTCATCTTCAGATTTGTTGATTTCTACAGTTGCTCTGTCAAAATCATCTAAAACTGGAAGCATTGCTAACAAAACTTCTTGATTTGCTGTTTTAAACAAATCCATACGTTCTTTTGAAGTTCTTTTTTTATAATTTTCAAATTCAGCAAATAATCTCAAGAATTTATCTTTTTCTTTTGCCAAGTCTTGAGCTAATTGCTCTTCAACACTTAATTCTTCAACAATTAATTGCTCGCCATTGGCATTATTTTCTAACGTTGCATCATCTAATTCTTGATCGAACTCTGTATTTTCCGTAGTCATATTACTTTTATTTTTAAAAATATTTTTAAACTTCATTTTGTATTCTTTCTGTTGGATTGCAAAAGTACTGCCAAATCTTTTAAAATGTCAAATTGTCACTTTATTAAAACTGAGCGATTTAAAAAGTAATATTACAACTAAGAAATTTAGTATAATTTTAAGACTATTACGTTTTAGTTTATACTATATTTGGGATTCCAATTTGAAAATTAAAGATTACCTATCAAAATTGAATTTAAGGGTTGGCCTCGGCTTCATAAATAATTATTAATTCAAGTTTACCTTATATTAAAAAAGCTTCGCCTATTACAGACGAAGCTTTTTTTTGTTTTTGTTTTTTTTATCGCATAGAACACAAAGGTTTTACGCAGAGTTGACAAAGATTTAAGTTGTTTATGCAATCTAATTCGCCAAAGCTCTGTGAACTTTGTACTTGTATAACCTATACTTCGACAAAGATCTCTGCCTTTCTCTATTGTAAAAAAAAAAATCGCAAAACTATGTATTAGATAGCTTTGCGAATTTTATGCTTTTTGAAAATATTCTTAGATAAAAAACTTTACGTTCTTTGCGATAAAAATAGTGCACGGGCGGAGGGATTCGAACCCCCATCAACGGTTTTGGAGACCGCTATTCTACCCTTGAACTACGCCCGTAATAAGCCGCAAATTAAAAGTTTTTTTTCTTCTCTGGCAACTATTTCACACAGAGATTTAAAAAGAAAATCCTTTAAAATCGCGTAATCTGGGGCAAAAACCTTCACTCCAAACAGTTAACTTAGCAAAGTATTTTTCAATTCCTGAAATCTACATAAACCTGTTCACTTTAAACTAAATTTTATTTCACGCAGATTTAAAAAAGATTTAGCCAGATTAAAGCAGATTTACTTTATATAAAAATCAAATTTAATTTGCTTTAATCTGCAAAATCTGCGTGAAACAAAAAGCCAAATAATTCTTTTAATCTGTGGCAAAAACACTTTACAATCAACTTATGCCAATAAAGCATTTTTCAATCCTTCAAAATCAACTGAAATCTGTTCTCCTGAAACTAAATTTTTAAGAGAATATGAATTATTTGCAATTTCCTGATCGCCTGCAATTACAGCAAACGGAATCAAGCGTTTATCAGCATATTGAAACTGCTTGCCCACTTTTACATTATCAGGATACAATTCTACTTTTATATTTTCTTGTCGTAATTTCTGAATCGCTTTCGAAGCGTATAAAGCTTCAGCATCTCCATAATTGATAAACAACGCTTTTGAAGTTGCTGCTACAGTTTCAGGAAACAATTGCAATTCTTCCAGAACTAAATAAATTCGGTCCAAACCAAAAGAAATTCCAACTCCACTCATGTTTTTCAAACCAAAAATACCCGTTAAATCATCATATCTTCCGCCACCGCCAATAGAACCCATTGAAACGGTTTTTGGGGCGGCTACTTCAAAAATAGCTCCCGTATAATAATTTAATCCACGCGCAAGAGTTACATCAAGATCTAAAGTTGCAGTTGACAAACCTAAAGTTGCCACATTGTCACAAATAAATTTCAATTCCTCAACACCTTTCATTCCTTCTTCTGATTCTGTTAATAAACTGGAAAGTTGATTGATTTTATCCGAAAAAGTTCCGCTAAAACTAAAAAGCGGCTGTACTTTAACCAATGCTTCTTCGGCAATACCTTTTTCAATCATTTCTTTTTTAGCACCATCTTCACCAATTTTATCCAGTTTATCAAGAGCCACCGTAAAATCAATCAATTTATCCGAAGCACCGATAACTTCAGCAATTCCGGATAAAATTTTTCTATTATTGATTTTGATCGTAACACCTTCTAAACCTAAAGAAGTGAAAACTGTATCATATAATTGAACCAATTCTACTTCCTGCCATAATGATTTTGAACCTACAACATCGGCATCACATTGGTAAAATTCTCTATAACGTCCTCTTTGAGGTCTGTCTGCTCTCCAAACAGGTTGAATTTGATATCTTTTAAAAGGAAATTCAATTTCGTTTTGGTGTTGTACCACATATCTCGCGAACGGAACAGTTAAATCATAACGCAAGGCTTTTTCAGAAATTTTTCCGGTAAATTTATTCAGTTCAATTCTTTGATCAAGATTAATTGTTTCTGCCGAATTAACTTGCAGAGATTCTATTGATTCCGGTAATTCAATTTTATTTTTATTGAAGAAAAAGTTTCCTGAATTCAATATTTTAAAAATCAGTCGATCACCTTCTTCTCCGTATTTACCCATTAAAGTATCTGAATTTTCAAACGACGGAGTTTCGATTGGCTGAAACCCAAATTTCTCAAAATTATTTTTTATTGTCTGAATAATATATTGACGTTTTGACACCTCTGCAGGCGAAAAATCTCTTGTTCCTTGTGGTATGCTTGGTTTTGAAGCCATTTTTTAGATCTTTAGATTATTGGATCTTTAGATTATGAGATTTCACTTGCCTGAAGTCTTACATCTAAATGATCTTTTAGATTATTGTATTTTCTCAGAATTAGATTCCTCTATTTCTAATGGACTGCAAATATCTTATTTTTTAAAATAAATAATGCCTGTTCGAAAACAAACTTGTAACAAAAAACGTATTTTCGTGACAAATTGGTCATGATGCTAAAATTATTTAAAGAAAATATCCGAATTGCTTTTGGTTCTATCAAAACACAATTGTTGCGTACCATTCTTACCGTATTAATTATTGCGATTGGGATTACTGCTTTGGTGGGAATTTTAACCGTTGTAACAGCACTTAATAATACCATTTCAACCAATTTTGCTTCTATGGGAGCAAATACTTTCAACATTAACCAATACGAAAACAACCTTAAAAATCGCGGAAGCAACGAACGTGAAATTGTAAATCCTATTATTTCATATCCGGAAGCAGTTGCTTTTAAAAACAAATATAAATATCCTTTTACTGAAACTTCTTTATCGTTCACAGCTACTAAAACAGCAGAAGTTAAATATTTAGATAAAAAAACAGATCCGGAAATTAAAATTCTTGGTGTCGATGAACATTTTATCGCCAACTCTGGTTTAGAAATTAGTTCAGGACGTAGTTTTAATCAATTTGATATTGACAATAACACTTATTCCTGCATTGTAGGATCTGATTTTGAGAAAGGATTATTAAAAGATCTGAACCCAATTGATAAAATAATTTCAATTCGCGGTGCTCGTTTTAAAGTTATTGGCGTTTTAAAAGAAAAAGGATCAACGTTTGGAAACAGTCAGGATTTACGCGTTTTAATTCCAATTCAGGTGGCGCGTTCCTTATTTACTGCCCCAAATATCAATTATACAATGAGCGTAATGGTTTCTAAAAAAGAACTTTTAGACCAGGCGATTGACAATGCAACAAGTACAATGCGAAGAGTTCGAAAATTGAGTCCAACGCGTGACAATAATTTCGGAATTGGACGCAGCGATGATTTGATAAATCGTATTCTGGGAATCACAAAATATTTGGGCTGGGCATCATGGATCATCAGCGTTATTACCATTTTAGGATCTTCAATTGCATTAATGAACATCATGATTGTTTCGGTTACAGAACGTACGAGAGAAATAGGAGTTCGAAAAGCTTTAGGCGCAAAAAAAATAACGATTGCCGTTCAGTTTTTTATCGAAACTTTATTGATTGGACAAATTGGAGGTTTAATAGGTATTGTAATCGGAATCCTTTTAGGTTTTGCCATTGCAACCGCAATGAGTTTTGTATTTGTAGTGCCGTGGGTTGCGATTTTTGCCGCTTTTGGGACCAGTTTTACCGTTGCAATCGTTTCCGGTTTATATCCGGCAATCAAAGCATCAAAACTCGATCCTATTGAGGCTTTGCGTTATGAATAGTTTTCAGTATTCAGTTTTCAGTCGCAGTTTTCAGTGAAATGTGAATAATCTTTGAAGCAGAAATTTATCATTTCAAAAGAACTTTTGTCCCGCTATACGCTACAATCTTTTATGCCGAACGCCGGCATAAAAGGATTTTCACTTCTATCGGGGCTAGATTAGAAGTTTAATTATTTTCAGTAACTTCTCTTAAAAAATTATGCAGTTTTAGAAACCTTGCAGGAAATCATTCTGTCATTATCATAAATATCTCTTCGTAATTCGATATTTTTAAAATCCATTTTTTCAAGTAACTCTCTTGTTTCGTCGCCTAAATACTGATTGATTTCAAAATACAATTGTCCGTTATCCAAAAGATTATTTTGTGCCAGATCTGCTATTTTTCTATAGAAAATCAGTGCATCATTATCATCTACAAAAAGTGCCAGATGCGGTTCATAATCCAGAACATTCTTTTTAATTTCCTCTTTCTCTAAATTTCGAACATAAGGCGGATTCGAAACAATAATGTCAAAATTACATTTCAAAGCTTCTGTCTCTAAAATATTCTGAAGCATAAAAGTTACTCCGGTTTTATTATTAATTGCATTTCGTTTTGCAGTTTCTATGGCTTTTTTCGAAACATCAATACCGTAAACTTCAGCATTTGGGATATTTTTCGCCAGAGAAATGGCAATACAACCGCTTCCTGTACCAATATCAAGGATTTTTATTTTTTTAGAAGTATCAATTTTTGAATTTTCATTGATAATCCATTCGACTAATTCTTCTGTTTCAGGTCTCGGAATCAAGACATTTTCATTGACTTCAAAATCCAATCCATAAAAATGAGTTTTTCCCAGTAAATACTGGATAGGAACTTCTTTTTTTAATTCCGTTAAAAAGGAATCCCAAACCACAAAATCGTTTTCTGAAAACGTCAATTCATGATTTAAGGCTAAATCAATTTGTCGTAATTTATGTTTGTCTTCTAATATTAAATAGAAAAAACTCTCCGCTTCATATGCATCGTAAAAAGGGGATAATTCTTTTATAAATTGAGTACGATATTGTTTGATTCTCATTTTGAGTTTATTTTAAACGCCGCAGCTTTTTGTCAATTATTACCATTATCTAAACTATTAACTTTATTATATTCCTAGCAATCAAACTGAACTGCTATTTCGGCAACCTTTTTCATCGCTTCATCATTTGTAGCTTTTGATGAAAGAAATAAAATTACCCGCTCTTCTTCATAATTTCTACTTGCACTAAAAATCAAATCCAGTTTTCCGTCTCCATCGATATCTCCTGCAAAAAGCAATGCTACAAATGTATCATCAAACGACTCTTCGGCTAAAAGCAGTTTCTCAACGCCATTAACCGCCGTTAAAAAAAGTTTATAATTTGCTACATTTTTAAAAACTTTGTCATCATCATTGTCTGAATCTGTTTTATCCTCAGATAAAACTTTTCCTTCCGCTCTAAGAACGTAATTAATACCATTAAATGTATACGTTACTTTTTCTTTTGGCCAAACTTTGTGTTTATTAATTTTCAAAGACTTAATCTTCCCTACTTTCAAACCCGGATAATCCATAAAAACAATCGTTTTATTTTTCGAAATAATTGACTGTAAAGAATCTCCGGAACATTCGTCAAATCCTTTTTCTATTTTAAAATCGGCTTTTGCCAAATAATATTCACCGTTATTTTCATATAAATCTATCCATTTATCCGTTAAAGACGCAGCCGGATTTACCTCATAAGTTCGATAACTGCGTGGTAACAAAATGTCAAAATCATTTTTAATTTTTTCATCAGCTGCAACTTCATTCTCTTTTACAGAATCTTTTACAACAGTTTTATTAGCAACTTTAACCTTTTTATCTGCCTTTTTTTGTTTAGAATTATTACAAGAAAACAAAACTGAAACTAAAACAATTCCAAAAACAATTTTTTTCATATGATTATAAAACTTT
Source organism: Flavobacterium psychroterrae (assembly GCF_018380615.1). Lineage (GTDB taxonomy): Bacteria > Bacteroidota > Bacteroidia > Flavobacteriales > Flavobacteriaceae > Flavobacterium > Flavobacterium psychroterrae. The sequence continues at coordinate 37,138 of NZ_JAGYVZ010000023.1, forward strand.
TAGCATCCAAACTGGACAAGAACTATGCCCAGTATTTCCTAATGGTGCATCTAAATATTCAAAACCTGATTTTTTATATAATTTTTGGGCGGCATGCATAAATGGCATTGTCTCGATATAACATTTTTCAAAACCAAAAATTCTTCCTTGTTCCAAGCATTTTTCTATCATTTGTGCTCCAATTCCTAAACCACGGGTTTCCGGTAAAAAATACATTTTTTGTAATTCACAAATCTTGGGATCACCATTTTCTAAAGGCGCAACTCCTGAACAGCCCACAATTTTACCTTCGTTTTCAACTACAAAATAAGCTGATTTTGGTTTGTTATATTCTTCAAACATTAAATCTAAATACGGATCTGCATATGCTGTACCTACTTTTGGTATTTCCATTTCATCAAAAACTGATCGTATTAATTGAGCAACTGCTTGATTGTCTTCTTTTTTAATTCTTCTGATAATCCAATTTTCCATATTTTTTTATTCGTATAACTTCTTACAAAAGTAAAAAATACTTTTTGATAGTTTCTTAACTTATGCCTAAACTCAAAAATAACTACTTTTGCACTGTGAATATACATGAAAAATACATAAAACGCTGCATTGAACTGGCACAAAATGGCTTTGGAACTACATATCCTAATCCAATGGTGGGAAGTGTAATTGTTTACGAAAACCAAATAATTGGTGAAGGCTGGCATAAAAAAGCCGGACAACCACACGCCGAAGTCAACGCAATTCGATCTGTCGAAGATAAATCGTTATTAAAAAACGCTACCATATATGTGAGTTTAGAACCTTGCAGCCATTTTGGAAAAACACCTCCTTGTTGTGACTTAATAATAGAACACAAAATCCCGAATGTGGTTGTAGGAACTGTAGATCCTAATGAAAAAGTTGCCGGAAACGGCATAAAAAAATTAATTGCAGCAGGCGCAAATGTGACAGTTGGTGTTTTAGAAAAAGAATGCAACGAACTCAACAAACGCTTTTTTACCTTTCATCAGCAAAAAAGACCTTATATTATATTGAAATGGGCGGAAAGCCAAGACGGATTTTTATCTCCTGAAAAAGAGATTAATCAGGATCGAAAACCTATCTGGATTACCAATCAATATTCAAGACAATTGGTACATAAGTGGCGCAGTGAGGAACAGGCAATTTTAGCAGGAACTCAAACTGTTATTGATGATAATCCGAAATTAAATACCAGAGACTGGTCAGGAAATAATCCGGTTAGAGTTGTTTTAGATCAAAAGAATCGCATTTCAAAGGAGAGTTTTATTTTTGATGATACTGTTAAAACAATTGTTTTTACAAAATCTGAAATTAGCTTTCAGACAGAAAACACTAACTTTGAAGTAATTGATTTTAATCAAAATATAATTCCGCAGATTTTAGCTGTTTTACATCAAAATCAAATTCAGTCTATTATTATCGAAGGCGGACTGAAAACATTGCAATCTTTTATAGATGAAAATATTTGGGATGAAGCGAGGATTTTTATCGGAAAAGCTACTTTCGAAAAAGGAACAAAAGCTCCAAATATTCAGAAGAAAAATTTGACTAAAACTTACATTCAAAGCGATGAATTAATAAACATTAGAAATCATGATTGATACTATAATTTTTGACTTTGGAGATATTTTTATCAATTTAGACAAACAAGCTACTATTTCAGGATTGCAGGATTTAGGCATGACGGAATGGAGTGCTGAATTGGACAGTTTGAATCTTTTGTTTGAAACGGGCGACATTTCGTATGATGATTTTTTGGCAGGTTTTCAAAAGGAACTTCCTAACGCATCTGTTGAAGAAATCCTAAAAGCCTGGAATGCTGTTTTAGCTGATTTTCCTTTATATCGATTAGAGTTTTTACAATTGCTTTCTCAAAAATACCGTTTATTTTTATTGAGCAATACTGATTCGATTCATATTGCAACTTTTGAAAACGCAAGCGGAATTTCATTTTACAGTGATTTTTATCAATGTTTTGAAAAGGTTTATTTTTCTTTTGAAATTGGAATGCGAAAACCAAATCCTGAAGTCTTTCAATACTTAATCAATAAACATGAATTATCGCCAAAACGTACTTTGTTTATAGATGACAAAAAAGAAAATACTGATTCCGCCGCTGCTTTAGGATTTCATGTCTGGAATTTACAAGTTGGACAGGAAGATGTTGTTGACTTATTCGACAAAAAAATAATTTAGCTGCCAAAAGTTTTTTATTTCTCGCAGATTTTGCAGATAAAGCAGATTTTTTTTAGATGCCTTGTAATAATCTGCTTTATCTGCAAAATCTGCGATAGAAAAAGTCTCGCTAAAATTAAAAACTACCTGAGAAAATCCATTTATTCTGTGGATAATAAACAAACATAATTTAAAAATTCATTTTGGAATATAACGATACGTATCAAACCATAGCTTTTGAATCTGAAGAAGTGCTTTTTAAAGAAAAAGGCAGCAAATTCTTTGGTTACGCATTTCCTATAGAAAACGAAGATGAAGTAAAGCCCATCATCGAAAATTTAAAAAAGCAGCATCCACATGCGGTTCATTTTTGTTATGCGTATCAATTAGGCACAGCTCCAAAAATTTCTTATCGTGCAAATGATGACGGAGAACCAAGTAATACTGCCGGAGCGCCAATTTATGGTCAAATACAATCTTTTGGCTTAACTAACGTTTTGGTTGTTGTAGTGAGAATTTTTGGCGGAGTAAAATTAGGTGTTGGAGGATTAATTGCAGCTTATAAAACTACGGCGCAAATGACACTTGAAGTTGCTGATATTATCGAAAAAACTATCGATGTTCATTTTTTAATTTCTTTTGATTATAAAAACATGAATAAGGTTATGCGGGTTATCAAAGAAAAAAAGCTGGAAATAACATCTCAGGAAATGGAAATTGATGAAGATTCAGGTTTACCAATTGGGAAAATCAAAACAAAAACACGCAAAAAAAATGCCGAATCAGTATTCGACATTTTCGACTTAATGTTTGAAATTGATATTAAAATTATCTAAATTGATATAAAAACCAATCTCATTTTAACAATTATACAAGTGTTTTAAACAATTCTAAAATATAATCCGGAGGGGCAGTTGGGCGACCTGTTTTTAACGAAATAAATACTAAAATAAATGCCGCAGTTGTTAATAACTCATTCGCTTCATTATAGATTGCGCAATCAAATTCAATCTTGACCGATGACTGACTTTTGAAAGCCGTATGGATAGTAAGAAGCTCATCATAACGTGCAGATTTTTTATAATTTATTTGCATGGAAACAATAGGTAATCCAATTCCGCTTTCTTCCATACTTTTATAGGAAATCCCTTTATCTCTAAGCCATTCCACGCGTCCTATCTCAAAATAAGGTACATAATTTCCGTGATAAACCACTCCCATTTGATCGGTTTCAGAGTAACGAACACGCACTTGCGTTTGATGATTTTTCATTCTTTATAGATTAAAAATAGTTAACTTCAAAAAGTCTACTTACAACATTTTTTTATAAAATTAGACCCCAATTTATTTTTTTTTACAGAAATTTGTTCACATATTTGTTATCCCGAAATACGGAATAAAATTGCTCCTTTTTTATTAGGAGAATCTTTATCAATAATAAAAAATTTATCTGAATCTATGACTAAAACTGCTCAATCGGTATGGGAAAACTGTTTGTCCTTTATAAAAGACAATATTCAAGATCAAGCCTATAAAACTTGGTTCGAACCAATCAAATCAGTTGAGCTAACCGACAACGCGTTATATATTCAGGTACCAAGTAAATTTTTCTACGAGTGGTTAGAAGAACACTATGTTAAATTATTGAAAGTTGCGCTTACCAAAGAACTGGGAAAAAACGCAAAGTTACTCTATAAAATTAAAATGGAGAACACTTATGGCAATAAACAACCGTTTACCGAACAGTTGCCAAGTGCCAACAGAGTGCCTATGAAACCGCAAGAGGTTGATGCTCCGTTTAAAAACTTAAATCCTGAACTAAAAAATCCTTTTGTAATTCCCGGAATTAGAAATCTTAAAATTGAATCGCAATTAAATTCGAACTACAGTTTTGATAATTTTCTTGAAGGTGATTCAAATCGTTTAGCTCGTTCTGCAGGTATGGCTGTTGCCAATAAGCCCGGAGGAACATCATTTAATCCTTTATTGATTTTTGGTGGCGTTGGTTTAGGAAAAACACACTTAGCGCACGCGATTGGTGTTGAAGTAAAAGACAAATATCCTGAAAAAACGGTTTTATATATTTCTGCCGAAATTTTCACACAACAATATATTGATTCGGTTAAAAAGAACAATCGTAATGATTTTATTCACTTTTACCAATTAATCGACGTTTTGATTATTGATGATGTTCAGTTTTTATCTGGGAAATCAGGAACTCAGGACGTATTTTTCCACATTTTCAATTATTTGCATCAAAATGGAAAACAGGTAATTTTGACTTCGGACAAAGCCCCTGTTGACATGCAGGATATTGAGCAACGTTTATTATCTCGTTTTAAATGGGGACTATCTGCTGAATTACATCAGCCGGATTACGAAACCCGTATTTCAATCCTGAAAAATATCCTATATCGTGATGGTGTTGAAATACCTGAAGATATAATTGAATATGTTGCACGCAATATCAAAAGCAATGTTCGTGAACTTGAAGGTGCTATTATTTCATTAATCGCACAATCTTCTTTCAATAAAAAAGAAGTTACAATTGAGTTGGCAAAAAGCGTTGTTGAGAAATTTGTTAAAAATGTAAAGAGAGAAATCTCTATCGATTATATTCAAAAAATTGTGTCAGATTATTTCCAGTTGGATATTGAAACACTTCAATCAAAAACCAGAAAGAGGCACGTGGTTCAGGCGAGACAATTGGCTATGTTTTTTGCAAAGAAATTTACAAAAGCTTCCTTAGCAAACATTGGTTCACAAATTGGAGATCGTGATCACGCTACCGTTTTACATGCTTGTAAAACCGTTGACAATTTAGTTTCTACAGACAAACAATTCAAGAAATTTGTCGAAGATATCAACAAAAAACTAACGCTATAAACGCGAATCATGCCAGTAAAAATTTTAATGGTTTGCCTGGGTAATATTTGCAGATCACCTTTAGCAGAAGGAATTTTGGCATCAAAATTACCTAATAACTTTATAGTTGATTCTGCCGGAACAGGATCCTGGCATGTAGGCAATTCACCTGATAAACGTTCCATTGCTGTTGCAACAAAAAATGGCGTAAACATTCAAAATCAAAAAGGGAGACAATTTAAAACTTCTGATTTTGATGAATTTGATTATATATATGTAATGGATAGTTCAAATTACAGCGATGTAATTGATCTTGCCAAAACTCCGGAACATAAAAATAAAGTTCAGCTTATCCTGAACGAACTTTTTCCGGATGAAAATGTAGATGTTCCTGATCCTTACTATGGTGTTGCTAACGGATTTGATAATGTATATCAAATGCTGAATGAAGCAACAGATATAATCGCAAAAAAACTCATCGAAAAACATTCTTAGTTTTTCTTCTTCAAACAATATAAAAAGACGCACATGAAACTTCCAGGAAAATTATATTTAATTCCAACTACAATGGGCGAAAGTGATCCGATGGATGTTTTGCCACAAACTGTAAAAAGAAGTATTGATTTTATAGATCATTATATTGTAGAAAACGAAAAAACTGCCAGAAAATCAATAAAAGCAGTTTCTCCAGAAAAAAAACAATCAGATCTTATTTTGTTTACCCTTAACAAGCGCACGGAACCAAGCGAACATTTAGACTTCATCAAGCCTTTATTAGAAGGAAAAAATGTGGGTTTAATGAGCGAAGCAGGTTGCCCGGGAGTTGCTGATCCCGGTGCTGTAATTGTAAAATTAGCTCATGAAAAAGGAATTCAGGTTGTCCCTTTAGTTGGTCCATCTTCTATATTATTAGCCATGATGGCTTCCGGAATGAACGGACAAAGTTTTACTTTCAACGGATACTTACCTATTGATAAAGACGAGAAAAAATCGGCGTTGAAATATTTTGAGAAATTATCTCAGGAGAAAAATCAGTCACAACTTTTTATAGAAACACCCTATAGAAATAACAAATTAGTAGAGGATATTCTGCAAATTTTAAATCCTTCTACTCATCTTTGTATCGCTACAGATATTACTTTACCAACAGAATTTATTAAAACGATGCGTGTTGCAGATTGGAAGAAACTAAAAGTTGATTTGCATAATCGACCTACGATTTTTATTATACATAAAATGTAATCGTAAAAATTATCTTATATTGTACTCACAAGTTTCCCTAACTAAACTTTATAATGAGTAAACTTCCTAACGTAACCACAAGTATTTTTACGGTAATGTCAAAAATGGCATCCGAACATAATGCCATTAATCTTTCGCAGGGATTTCCAAATTTTCCCGTTGATGAAAGATTGACTGATATTCTGGCAAGATTATCCAAAGAAAACGTACATCAATATACACCAATGGCAGGTTTTCCGCCGTTGATGAATCAGATTGCTAAATTAGTTTTAGACTCCTATAATAGAACAATTGTTCCTGAAACAGAAATATTAGTTACTGCCGGCGCCACTCAGGGAATTTTCACTTCGATTTTGGCTTTGGTGAAAACGGGTGACGAAGTTATTATTCTGGACCCCAGTTATGATTCTTACGAATCTCCGGTTTTACTTTGCAATGCAAAACCAGTTCGGGTGGCACTAAATGATGATTATACGCCAAATTGGGAAACCATACAAAAAGCATGTTCGGCAAAAGCGAAGATGATTATCATTAATAATCCTCATAATCCAACAGGAAAAATTTTAACCGAAACCGATTTTCTTCAACTGGAAAAATTACTTTCTAAATTTCCTGACATTATTGTTTTATCTGATGAAGTGTATGAATACATCACTTTTGAAGAAAAACACATTTCGGCACATACTAAAGATTTTCTTTTAGATCGTTGTATAATGGTTTCTTCTTTCGGAAAATCATTCCATATTACCGGCTGGAAAATTGGCTATACCGTTGCTCCGGAACATTTGATGAAAGAAATCAAAAAAGTACATCAGTTTTTGGTTTTCAGTGTTAATAGTATTTCTCAGGCTGCAATTAGTCAATATTTAGATGTTGTTGATGTCAATTTACTTGGAAAGTTCTATCAGCAAAAACGAGATTATTTCCAGAAATTGCTTCAAAATAGCCGTTTTGAATTAAAACCTTGCGAAGGAACTTATTTTCAGGTGGCTTCATATGCCAACATTTCAAACGATGAGGATGTTACTTTTTGCAAAAAACTAATTACAGATCATGGCGTTGCAGCAATCCCGATTTCTACTTTTTATTCGGATCATAAAGACCAAAAGCTAATACGTTTTTGCTTTGCTAAAGATAATTTTACTTTAGAATCGGCAGCAAAAAAATTGTGTGATATATAAATTTTATCAAAAAATTATAACATTATTATGCGTGCATCCTATTTATTTAATTAATATTGTAAGAAAAAGAAAAAAATATGAGCTATACAGATAAAATGTTAAGAGATGACGCTTTAAAAGGTAAAGTCATTGTAGTTACAGGCGGCGGAAGCGGTTTAGGAAAAGCGATGACTAAATATTTCTTAGAATTAGGTGCTCAGGTGGCAATTACTTCAAGAGATTTAGATAAACTAAAAGCCACTGCAACCGAACTTGAAACTGAAACCGGAGGAAAATGTTTACCGCTTCAATGTGACGTTCGTCATTATGAAGAAGTCGAAAATATGCTTCAGGAAGTTTTAAAAGCTTTCGGAAAAGTAGATGTTCTTTTGAACAATGCAGCCGGAAATTTCATTTCTCCAACCGAACGTTTATCTGCAAATGCATTTGATACTGTCATCGATATTGTACTTAAAGGTTCGAAAAACTGTACACTCGCTTTTGGAAAACACTGGATTGATACCAAACAAAAATCTTCTACGATTTTAAATATTGTCACCACTTACGCCTGGACAGGATCTGCTTATGTTGTGCCAAGTGCGACTGCAAAAGCTGGAGTTTTAGCCATGACACGCAGTTTAGCGGTAGAATGGGCAAAATACGGAATTCGTTCTAACGCAATTGCTCCGGGACCGTTCCCAACAAAAGGCGCTTGGGACAGATTATTGCCTGGAGATCTTGCCGAAAAGTTTGATATGGCAAAAAAAGTGCCTTTAAAACGTGTTGGCGATCATCAGGAATTAGCCAATTTAGCAGCTTATTTAGTTTCTGATTTTTCAGCATATATAAATGGTGATGTAATTACAATCGATGGTGGCGAATGGTTAAAAGGGGCTGGACAATTCAATTTATTAGAAGCTATTCCGGAAGAACTTTGGGATCAGCTTGAAATGATGATAAAAGCAAAAAAGAATAAATAATTTTATGTGCTTACTAAATTCAGAATAATTTTTTAAAACTATACTGATTGCACTAAATCCCGAAGGTTTTACTTTCGGGATTTTTTTTATTCTTTCACCATATAAGTAATAATCTTTTAACCATATAAGTAATATAAGTTCAGTTAAGTACCATTTTGTTTAAATATCCTGCTGATTACATTTACTTATATTACTTATATGGTTTAAATAAATAATATGTCCGGAGAATTCACTTAAATTATTATTTTTGCCAAACAAATATCAAACAAAAAATATATGCTCATTATTGGAATTGCAGGAGGAACAGGAAGTGGAAAAACAACAGTAGTACATCAAATCATGAACGAGTTGCCACATACTGAAGTTGGCGTAATCTCTCAGGATTCATACTATAAAGAAACCCATAATTTGTCATTCGACGAAAGAGCATTAATCAATTTTGATCATCCACGCGCGATCGATTTTGAGTTATTGGTAAAACATTTAAAAGCTTTAAAAGAAGGCGAAACGATCGATCAGCCGGTATATTCTTTCATACAACATAACAGAACTGACGATACCGTATCAACACATCCAAGAAAAGTTATGATCGTTGAAGGGATTTTAATCCTGACAAATCCGGAATTACGTGATCTTTTTGATGTTAAAGTTTATGTTCACGCAGATTCTGATGAAAGATTAATTCGTCGTTTAAAACGTGATATTTCAGAACGCGGACGTGATATCGATGAGGTTTTAACACGTTACCAAAACACTTTAAAGCCTATGCACGAGCAATTTATCGAGCCATCAAAAGCTTTTGCAGACATTATTATTCCTAATGACAAATACAATACTGTTGCAATTGATGTAGTCCGGGCTGTAATTAATCAACGAATTTCATAATTTTTATCGTAAATTTATTCCATAGAAATTAGGAGCTATCCCGATAGCAATCGGGACCAGCTCTCGCCTTTATTTTTTTATGGCAAAAAAAGCCATAACTTGAAATTATAAGACGTAATCGTTTAAATAAAAATGAAAATGAAAAATCCATATAAAGGCAAACGCTGGTTTAAATTACTAAGCAATAAATATGTTTGGGTTTTACTGTTTTTTATTGTTTGGATGTTCTTTTTAGACAATTACTCTTATTTTGATCATCGTTTTTTAGACAACCAGATAAATGAATTACAAGACAATAAAAAATATTATCAAGTCGAAATAAAAAAAGATCAGGAACAGATCAAACAACTTAAAAATCCTGAACAAATAGAAAAGTATGCTCGCGAAAAGTACTTTATGAAAAAAGACAGCGAAGATATTTACATCATTCAATTTGAAGGAGACACTATTCAAGATACTAAAGAATAAACAGAAAAACATTCAATGGCAACTACCCTATTCGACGATTTTAATCCGATTTCATCCAAACAATGGAAACAAAAAATTCAGTTTGAATTAGACGGAGCTGAATATAATGAAACCGTAATCTGGAATTCTCCGGAAGATATTCAGGTAAAACCATTTTATCATATTGATGAATTTTCTAAAGCAGTTCCAGTAAAAACTGAAGCTTCAAATTTTAAAATTTGTCAAAACATCTTTGTATATGATATCGACAAATCTGTTCAAAGAGCCCTAAATACGATCGAAAGAGGCGCCGAAAGTTTACGTTTTACTATCGAAAACGAAAAAATTGATATTCAAAAATTATTAGAAACTCTTCCTTTAGAAAACAGAACTGTTTACTTTAATTTGTCGTTTATCTCAATCGATTTCGTAAAGTTATTAGACACAATTTCGATTCAGAAAAAAGCTTTTTTTTATTGTAATATTGACCCAATTGGCCATTTTGCAAGAGAAGGAAACTGGTTTACAACATCAGATAAAAACAACTTTGAAACGATTGAAAAAATTGCAAAAGCCACAACAAATCTTTCTTTAATAAGTATTGATTTAGGATTATATCAAAATGCAGGAGCTAATATCACCCAACAAATTGCGTATAGTCTGGCACATGCAAACGAATATTTGAATCGTTTACAAACTATTACAAAGCCAATTGTTTTTCAAATATCAGTAGGCACCAATTATTTTTTTGAAATTGCAAAACTTCGCGCTTTACGAATGCTTTTTAAATTAATTGCTAATGAATATAATCCAGATTTAGAATGTCATTTTTTGGTAACACCTACCAAACGAAATAAAACTATTTACGATTATAATGTTAACATGCTTCGTACTACAACCGAATGTATGTCGGCAATTTTAGGCGGAGCTGATGCTGTTGCAAATTTACCATACGATTCTTTATACCATAAGGACAATGAATTTGGTGACCGAATTGCGAGAAATCAATTATTGGTTTTAAAACACGAAAGTTATTTTGACAAAGTCAATAATCCCGCTGATGGAAGTTATTATATAGAAAGCCTTACGACACAATTAGCAGAAAAAAGTTTGACTTTATTTAAAGATATCGAAGCTAACGGCGGTTTCCTTAAACTTTTAAACGACGGAACTATCAAAAAGAAAATCCAGGAAAGTGCGGCAAAAGAGCAGGAATTATTCGATTCTAAAAAAGAAGTTTTACTGGGAACAAATAAATATCCAAACAAAGACGACAAAATGAAACATGATTTAGAATTGTTTCCTTTTGTAAAAATAAAACCAAGAAAAACTTTAATTACTCCAATTATAGAAAAAAGGCTTGCGGAGAAATTGGAACAGGAAAGACTGGAACTTGAATAAATTAATTTTCTAAGTAATTAATAAACCTACTCAAAAAAAGAGTTTTTCCATGATAAGAAAAGACCTTAAACATATTAAGTTAAACCTAAAAAGTGAAAAGTCAGATGAACAGACGCATAACTCTGAGCCTTTAACTGAAAACTTTTACACAGCCGAAGGAATTGAACTCAAGAAAAACTATTCTGAAAAAGACATTGAGGATTTAGAATTTCTTGAATTTGGAGCTGGTTTTGCGCCTAATTTACGCGGACCATATGCAACAATGTATGTGAGAAGACCGTGGACAATTAGACAATATGCAGGATTTTCTACTGCAGAAGAAAGTAATGCTTTTTACAGAAGAAATCTGGCAGCCGGACAAAAAGGACTTTCCATAGCTTTTGATTTACCAACGCATCGCGGTTACGATTCAGATCATGAAAGAGTTGTTGGCGATGTTGGCAAAGCAGGAGTTGCCATAGATTCTGTTGAAGACATGAAAGTTTTGTTTGATAAGATTCCGTTAGACGAAATGTCTGTTTCAATGACAATGAACGGTGCCGTTTTACCTATTATGGCATTTTATATTGTTGCGGCTGAAGAACAAGGTGTTGCAATCGAAAAACTATCCGGAACGATCCAGAATGATATTCTTAAAGAATTTATGGTGCGTAATACCTATATATATCCACCAACTCCTTCGATGCAAATTATAGCTGATATTTTTGAATTTACAAGCAAGAAAATGCCGAAATTCAATTCTATTTCTATTTCAGGATATCATATGCAGGAAGCCGGAGCAACAGCCGATATCGAATTGGCTTATACTCTTGCAGATGGTTTAGAATATATCAGAACCGGACTTTCTACTGGAATGACAATTGATGAGTTTGCTCCTCGCCTGTCTTTCTTTTGGGCAATTGGAATGAATCATTTTATGGAAATCGCTAAAATGCGTGCCGGAAGAATGATTTGGGCTAAATTAGTACAGCAATTTAATCCTAAAAGTGATAAATCCCTTGCTTTAAGAACACATTGCCAAACAAGCGGATGGAGTTTAACAGAACAAGATCCTTTTAATAATGTGGCAAGAACTTGTATTGAGGCAACTGCAGCAGCTTTTGGAGGAACTCAGTCTCTACATACCAATGCGCTGGACGAAGCTATTGCATTGCCTACAGACTTTTCGGCACGAATTGCTCGTAATACACAAATTTTTTTACAGGAAGAAACTAAAATTACTAAAACAGTTGATCCTTGGGGAGGAAGTTATTACGTTGAAAACCTCACCAATGAGATTCTAAAAAGTACTTGGAAATTAATAGAAGAAGTTGAAGAATTAGGCGGAATGACAAAAGCTATTGAAGCCGGAATTCCTAAATTAAGAATCGAAGAAGCTGCTGCCAGAAAACAAGCCAGAATAGATAGTAGTCAGGATATTATTGTAGGAGTCAATCAATATAGATTAGAAAAAGAAGATCCGCTGCATATTTTAGATGTAGACAATCAAATGGTTCGTAAACAGCAAGTAGAGCAACTTTCAAACATAAAAGCAAATAGAGATACTGAAAAAGTAAATCAATCATTGCAAAAATTAATTCTTTGTGCAAAAACCGGACAAGGAAACTTATTAGAAATTGCAATTGAAGCAGCTCGAAACAGAGCTACTTTAGGTGAAATAAGCGATGCTCTTGAAAGTGTTTTTGGAAGGTACAAAGCGCAAATTAAATCCTTTAGCGGTGTGTATAGTGCAGCAATAAAAAATGACGAGAATTTTGAAAAGGCAAAACAGTTAGCTGATGCTTTTGCAAAACAAGAAGGAAGACGTCCCAGAATTATGATTGCCAAAATGGGTCAGGACGGACATGATCGTGGCGCAAAAGTAGTTGCAACGGGTTATGCAGATGTTGGATTTGATGTAGATATAGGTCCACTTTTTCAAACTCCTGCCGAAGCTGCTAAACAAGCCGTTGAAAATGACGTTCATATTTTAGGAGTTTCATCATTAGCTGCCGGACATAAAACTTTAGTCCCACAAGTTATTGATGAACTTAAAAAGCATGGACGTGAGGATATTATGGTAATTGTTGGCGGAGTAATTCCAGCGCAGGATTATCAATTTCTATTTGATGCGGGCGCCGTTGCGGTTTTTGGACCGGGAACTAAAATAAGCGAAGCAGCTATTAAAATCCTGGAAATTTTAATTGACTAGAAAGCATAAAAAAATCCCGAATCATTCGGGATTTTTTCATTTTAAACTTAAATGTTTAATCGTGTATTGTAGCATTGCTATCTGCTTCAATAAAAGAAAGATCATAACCTCCAAACGCTCTCATATAACTTTTTAATGAAGTTCCATAGGCATCTCTAAAATGTCTGTTTCCTCTGTTTTTAAAAAAGTTTTTTACTGAGCCGGCGCCTCCAAGATGTGCAGCTGCCAAAATTCCTGATTCGGTAATTTCAACGCCACTAATAATTTTTCCTTCGTACTTTTCGATTTCATTACGCAAAATCCATTTGTTTTTGGACAATAGCGCAATAAATGCTTTTTCTTGTAATGCAGGATCTTTTAAAAATGCTTTGTCATTTCGAATACCAATAGCTCTTAAAGCTTTAGAACCAAACTGGTATTTGCCCATGTAACCAAGTGAATTTACTAAGCGGTATTTTCCTTGAGATTCTTTAAAAGCAACTGCTTCTTTGAAACCAATAAGTCGCTTTCCTGTAAACGGAACATTTAGCTTTTTTAGAATTGGATAATCATCCTCTTCCTGCGATGGAAATAAGTATTCAGATCCATCTGTTTTTTCTATTAAAAACCAAGGTTTGGTTTCTAGATTAAAGGGTTTGAAACCCAAACTTAAAAATGTAATAATAACGATTAAACTCGCATAAAAATACCATTTCTTTATCATAAATTGTTTTTCTTCAAAAAGCTGTCACCCTCTTGAAATTTCTACGGTGCAAAGATAAGAAATACAAAACAATACTGATAATCAGTAGTTTACAGGTTTTTCGAAATGTAAATTAACACGCTAATCCCTTTATTGATGCAGTTTTCGAGCGCAAAAGTGAAATTTGTTTTTTACTCTAAAGGCATCAAAAAAAAAGTTCTAAAAATGCAATTTTTATCATTTTTTTATCAAATATGTTAAAATAGCAAGATTAAGCTTACGTAATTTTAGGTTTTTTTACATATAATTTTTATCATTAAAATTTGTTTTTTAATAAAATAATTTGTAAAATAAATAAAATTTAAATCTCCATAATTCAATTTTAAGAATAAATTAAAGTACAAATATGTAAACCAATTAACAAAAATTTAATTGACAATTTATCTTCTATCATTTAATTTTTTTATGTTGATATTAAAGTAAGCTTCAAAAAAAAACCGAAGCTTTATACTTCGGTTCTATTACATTTTAAAAATAAAAAATTATCTTGTTACTCCCTGACTGGCAATCCAGTCAGAATATTTTTTTGCATTTATTTGGTGCTGCTCATAAGTCGAAGCAAATTCATGATATCCAAAACGTTCTACACTAGCACAGAAATAGATATAATCGTTCTTCTCAGGATCTAAAACCGCTTCTAAAGCTGTAATATCCGGCATAGCAATTGGTCCGGGAGGAAGTCCAATATTCACATAAGTATTATATGGAGACCTCATAACTAAATCATTATAAAAAACTCTTTTAATTACCTGATCAAAATTATTATCTCTTAATTTTAAAGCATAAATAACGGTTGGATCTGCTTGTAAAGGCATTTCTAAACGCAAACGGTTTAAATAAACGCCGGCAATACGTGGTCTTTCATCTTTTTTAACAGATTCTTTATGAACTATAGAAGCTAGAATTGTAGCCTGAACCGGAGTTAGTCCTTGTTTTTTTGCTTTTTCAATTCTTTCAGCTGTCCAGAAATTATGATACTCCTTAATCATCTTATCACGGAATTTTTCTGCTGAAGTATTCCAATAGATTTCATATGTATTTGGAATAAACATCGCAAACACATTTTCTTCATTAAAACCATTTTCCTTTAAAAAAGCAGGATCTTTGATTGCTTTCATTAATGACAAACTATCTGCTTCGATCTCAGTTCCTACTCTTCCTGCAAAGTTCTCTAAACGTTCCTGATTATTAAAAGCCAATTTTACAGCAACATTGGAACGCATAGCACGAACCAAATCGATATTATTCATATCTTTTTTTAGTAAAAAACGACCTGATTTTACATTTTCAGGATAACTTCTTTTATCGGCAACCATTTCAAAATTGTCGAAATTTTTAATATAGGGTTCTAATATTTTTTTTACGTCGGTGTAGTTTGCTCCTGTTGGAACATGGACATAAAGTTCTTTCTCTTCAAATTTAGTATTAGCACTGAAAATTTTATTAATTAAAATAAATCCATAAATCATTAAAACTGAAATTACGGCTACAGCTGCTATCGTGATGATTTTTTTTATGCTCAAAGTATAAAATTTTAAATTTGTTTGTTAATTAATTGAAAAATTGCTTCGTCTTGATAGTGGTTATTCAGCAAAATCCAATCTTTTTTAATTCCTATTTTCTCAAAGCCAAATTTAGTAAAAAGAGCTATACTTGCTACATTTCCTACAGCAATATTTGCATATAATTGATGTAAATTTAAATTATGAAAGGAATACCTAATTAAAAGTTCTAAAGCTTCAGATCCAATGTTTTGCTTTTTGTTCTCATCCTTTTGAATCACAATACCAATTCCCGCCCTATTATTTTTAGGATCAAACTCAAATAAATCAATCAAACCAATAGCCGGAAAATCCTGCTCCTGACAAATTGCCAATCGCAATTGCTTCGCTTCATAAATATCCTGTTGTGCATTTTCAAGATATTGACGCACTAAAAATCGGCTATAAGGTGTTTGTGTATTACTGACTTCCCAAATGCTTTCATCGTTTTCCATTGCATAAACAAACTCTAAATCATTAGGTTCTAATGCACGCAAATAAATATTTTCGCCTTTGAGTGTGATCATTTTATTGTAGATTGATGATTTTAGATTTGGAAATTCATTTTTGGAATTTAAATCCCTATTGTTCCTTTAAAAACAAATTTTGCTGGTCCGGTTAAAAAAACATTTGTAAAATGTTCTCCTAATTTATCAAAAGAAACAATAAGTTTTCCTCCTTCAACATTCAAATTAATCGAAGTTTGATCTGTTTGACCAATCGCATTCATAGCAATTGCAACCGCTGTTGCTCCTGTTCCACAAGCCAAAGTTTCATCTTCAACTCCTCTTTCATAGGTACGAAGTGAAAAAGTACTGTCATCAACTTTTTTTACAAAATTGATGTTGCTTCCTTTTTCTCCATATAATTCACCATATCGAATTGCTGCTCCGTTATCTTTTACATTATAATGTTCTAAGTCTTCAACAATTTGAACATGATGCGGAGAACCTGTATTTAAAAAAGTATATGAATCATTTTTTTGTACTTGATCTACGTCAATCATTTGTAATGAAATAATGGCATCATCTCCTACTGAAGCATGATGTAAACCATCTGTGGCAATAAAGGTAGTTTTATTGTCAATCACTCCTAATTGATTTGCAAAAGCTACTAAACAACGACCGCCATTTCCGCACATTGAACTCTGATTTCCATCTGAATTATAATACACCATTCTGAAATCAGTTTCGCCATCATTTTCCAGTAAAATAAGTCCGTCAGCCCCTATTCCGAAACGTCTGTCGCATAAACGCTCAATTAGTTTAATGTCTTCTTTTGGAAAAAATTCTGAACGGTTATCAATCATTACAAAATCGTTTCCGGTACCTTGATATTTATAAAATTCTATTTGCATTTTTCTCTCATTAATAACACAAAAGTACGAACAAATAATTAATGAAATGTTAATCAATGTTAAAGAGAGTTAAAGCGTTTTGTTGGACAAATTTTTGAATTATTTTTACTCTAAAATAACCTAAAACATAAATTGTAATATGAAAAGATTTTCAGCCTTATTTTTAGTTTCACTTCTTAGTGGCGCTATTACCCTTGGTGCTTACAAGTTATTATTTGAAAGCAACAATTCTTTTTTTGGAAGAGGAAATTCTGTTGTTACTCTTGCTCCCAATTCATTTGGTCGAAATGTAGCTTTATCTGCCGAAACTGTCGATTTTACAGCTGCTGCTGATAGAACGATTCATACAGTTGTTCACGTAAAAAATGTTTCCCGAAGAACAGTTAGTAATCCTATGATGGAATTTTTCTATGGTTATGGAGGTCAACAACAGCAAGAACAAGTTGGAACGGGATCTGGTGTTATTATTTCTGAAGATGGATATATTGTAACCAATAATCACGTTATTAAAGATGCAACGGAAATCGAAATTACCTTAAACAATAAAAAGTCATATAAGGCAAAATTAATTGGTACTGATTCTAAAATGGATATCGCATTATTAAAAATCGATGCTGATGAAAAATTACCTTATACCGCTTTTGCTAATTCTGATTCTGTAAAAATTGGAGAATGGGTTTTGGCAGTTGGAAACCCTTATAATTTGACTTCAACTGTAACTGCCGGGATTGTTTCGGCGAAAGCCAGAAATTTAGACACAAACGGAATCCAGTCTTTTATTCAGACTGATGCTGCAGTAAATCCTGGAAATAGTGGTGGCGCATTGGTAAATACAAGAGGAGAATTGATTGGAATTAACACGATGATTTCGTCAATGACTGGTTCTTATGTTGGATATTCGTTTGCAGTTCCTTCAAATATTGCCCGAAAAATTATCGAAGATATTATGGAATTTGGAAATGTTCAAAGAGGAATTCTGGGTGTTGAAGGTGGCGAACTAAATAGCACTGCTTCAAAAGAATTGGGCGTTACCGAAACACAGGGTTTTTATATTAGTAAAGTTTCTAAAAATTCCGGAGCTGAAAAAGCAGGACTAGGCAAAGGAGATATAATTATAAAACTTGATGATCAAAATATTGCGACATATGCTGATCTTTCAGGATATATAAATACAAAACGACCAAATGATGTTGTTAAAGTCACTTATGTAAAAGAAGGAAAAACTAAAACTGTTCCCGTGACTTTAAGTAAAAATGAATTTTATAGCACGGAATTTAAAGGAATAGAATTAGAAAACATTGATGCTGCTGATAAAAAGAAATTTAAAATTGATTATGGTGTAAAAATCAGAAGCATTAATAATGAAAATTTAATGCAATATCAAAACGAATTACAAGGCAACATTATTTTAAGTATTGATAATGTAAAAGCGACAAATATTGAGACAGTTTCTAAACTGATAAATAAAAAAGACGAAGGACAAAGTATGCGTCTTGAAATGATAAATAAAAATGGAGAAATTCTTAGAATTATTATTTAATCACAGTTTACAGTCGCAGTATTCAGTCGCAAAAAACTGCTAACTGAGACTGAGACTGAAAGCTCAAAAAAAGCCATCTTAGAAATAAGGTGGCTTTTTTTATTTTTCAAAAATAAATCCTAAAATAGCTTACGAAATCGATTGAAATGGATACTTTTGCGCAAAATTTAAAAATATTCGTGTATTTATTTTTTCAATTTAATCATTATGAGCAAAAAATCTTTGTACCAAAAAGAGGTATCATTACAAGTCGACCGAAGAAGAGCCGGTGTCGAATTAATTAAAATCATAAGTGATTTATGGTATGACAAATCCATAGAAATGGTATTATTCAAAAATCAATTATTGGATAAAAATGTCAGCGATATTATCAATCTGCATCAATATGCCGGTGAATTTGTGGGTAAGCCAATCACTATTTTTGACTCAGTTGAAATCGCAAAAGTTGTTTTATCATTAGATCTTCCGCCTGCAAAATTAGATCTTGGAAAACTGACTTATGAATATGGTTTAGAAGAAGAAAAATATCCGGATGCGAGATATTTTGTAATGGACAAATTGAAAAAAGCTAAATCATCTGAAGAAATTCAGCCAAAAGATGTTGTTTTATATGGTTTTGGAAGAATTGGCAGATTATTAGCACGAGAATTAATGTCTAAAACCGGAAAAGGAAATCAATTGCGCTTGAGAGCAATTGTGACCCGCGACAAAAATGATGCATCAACTTTAGAGAAACGAGCTTCTCTATTGCGTTATGATTCTATTCACGGAGATTTTCAGGGATCTGTTATCGCTGATCACAAAAACAATTCTTTGATTATAAACGGAACTACTGTACACATGATTACAGCTAATTCTCCTGAAGAAATTGATTATACACAATATGAAATTAAGGACGCATTAATAATTGACAATACAGGAGTTTTTACTACTGAAGAAGCTTTAAAAAGACATTTGACTTCACAAGGGGTTAGCAAAGTTTTATTAACCGCACCTGGAAAAGGTATTCCGAATATTGTTCACGGAGTAAATCATAACGAATATAATCCTGACGAAATCAACATTTTTTCTGCTGCTTCCTGTACTACAAATGCTATAACTCCGGTTTTAAAAGCTATCGAAGATACTCTAGGAGTTGTAAAAGGGCATTTAGAAACGATTCACGCCTACACAAATGATCAGAATCTGGTAGACAATATGCATAAAAAATACCGTCGCGGAAGAGCTGCCGCCCTCAATATGGTCATTACCGAAACTGGTGCAGGAAGTGCTGTTGCAAAAACATTACCATCTTTAGAAGGAAAATTAACTTCAAACGCTATTCGTGTTCCGGTTCCAAATGGATCTTTAGTGGTTATGAACTTAGAAGTTAAAAAAGCAACTTCTATTGCTGCTATAAATAAAATAATGAAAAAATATGCTCTTGAAGGTGAATTGGTAGAGCAAATAAAATATTCCTTAAATAACGAATTGGTTTCATCTGATATTGTTGGAACATCTGCTCCTTCAATTTACGATAGCAATGCTACCATTGTATCAAAAGATGGAAAAAATATTGTGCTTTATATTTGGTACGACAACGAGTTTGGTTACAGCCATCAAGTTATAAGATTGGCAAAATATATTGCCAAAGTAAGACGTTTTACTTACTATTAATATACCTTAAAACCAACTATTTCTAAAGCCATCAAGTTTACTTGGTGGCTTTATGTTTAAAATTATATTGGTAAAACCGTTGTACTCTTTACTTCAGAAATAACAAAAACAGTATTTATTAGTGATACCTCCGGCAAGACAGATAATTTTTTTTGATGGAACTGATGATAACTTTCCATATCCGGAATTATGATTTTTAACATATAGTCGAAGTTTCCAGACACATAATTACATTCGACAACTTCCGGTAAATTCAAAATCGATTGATTAAATCCTTCCGAAGTATCATACGTTTGTTTTGTTAGCGTGACCTGACAATAAACGGTGAGATTGTTACCCAGCTTTTTCTTATTCAAAATCGAAACATATTTTTCAATAACACCTTCTTTTTCAAGACGTTTAACACGATCATGAACAGGTGTCAATGACAAGTTTATTTTGTTTGCAATATCTTTTAAAGTGTAGTGCGCATTTTCCTGTAAAAGTCGTAAGATTTTTTTGTCAATTTCATCTAAAGCCATAACGAAAACGTTTTCTATGATTAATAAAATTTAGTCGTTTTTTCTTTTTAAGGAAGTCGAAGTGCTCTCAAAAAGAATATTTTTCTGTAAAAGTATCAAATAAAATAATATTTTCTTATTTATTAGTCTTTAATCAATAATATATTCTCTATCTGTAGTTTTGTAAAAGAATTTAAATAAACAAAAAACGATAACAAAATGATAATAGGTGTTCCAAAAGAAATAAAAAACAACGAAAACCGTGTGGCTTTAACTCCTGCAGGTGTTTCTGAAATGAAAAAACACGGACATGTTGTATATGTTCAGGCAACTGCTGGTTTAGGAAGTGGTTTTACTGATCAGGAATATGCTGATGCTGGTGCAGTAGTTTTAGCAACTATTGAAGAAGTATATGCGATTGCTGAAATGATCATTAAAGTAAAAGAACCAATAGCTTCTGAATATCCTTTAATTAAAAAAGATCAATTATTATTTACTTACTTTCACTTTGCTTCATCAGAGCCATTAACTCACGCTATGCTTGAAAAAGGCGCTGTATGTTTAGCTTATGAAACTGTAGAAAAAACAGATCGTAGTTTGCCATTATTAGTTCCAATGTCTGAAGTTGCTGGTCGTATGGCTATTCAACAGGGAGCAAAATATCTTGAAAAACCATTAAAAGGAAGAGGAATTCTTTTAGGCGGAGTTCCAGGTGTGCCACCAGCTAAAGTTTTAGTTTTAGGTGGAGGAATCGTTGGAACTCAAGCTGCAAAAATGGCTGCTGGATTAGGCGCTCAGGTAACTATCATGGATTTAAGTTTACCACGTTTACGTTATTTAGATGATATTATGCCTGCAAACGTAAATACAGAAATGTCTAACCATTACAACATCACAAAAGCAATTACTACAGCTGATTTAATTGTTGGAGCAGTTTTAATTCCAGGAGCAAAAGCACCTCACTTGATTACTCGTGACATGCTTAAATTAATGCGTCCCGGAACAGTAGTAGTTGACGTTGCAGTAGACCAAGGTGGATGTATTGAAACTTGTACTCCGACAACTCATGAAAATCCAACTTTTATTATTGATGATATCGTTCACTACTGCGTAGCAAATATGCCGGGAGCTGTTCCTTACACATCGACATTAGCTTTAACTAATGCTACTTTGCCTTATGCTGTACAATTAGCAAATAAAGGTTGGGAAAAAGCTTGTAACGAAAACGAAGAATTGAAAAAAGGATTAAACATTGCTAACGGAAAAATTCTTTATAAAGGAGTTGCCGAAGCTTGGAATCTTCCTTTCAATGAAGAAATAGTGTTAGCAAACGCATAGTGCTAACATTATAATAGGTGCTTACTAAAACACTATTTAAAAGGCTTTTCTTAATTGAAAAGCTTTTTTTTTGACCAAAAAAAACCTGTCATAATTAATGACAGGTTTTTTGTTTACTATTCAGTAAAACTATTTATTTCTCATCCAAAACCTCTTGCAACACTTTTGCTTCAGTTCCATTTGGAAAGCTAACTTTAATTTTCTGTGCTATTGTTGGAGCAATTTCAGTAATAGCCTTTTTGTCATACGATTCCCCTTTTTTAATATGCCATCCGTAAAAAATAGCAGGTACATGAGTATCATAACTGTACGGTGTACCGTGTGAAGTTCCTGTAATTGAGTATTCAATGTCACCAGGCTTATCTATAATAACCAAATCACCATTCTGAGTTACATCGTAACCTTTTGCTACGAAATTCAAGTAATAATCGTTACCAGAATTAGCCAAAATCTCTTCTTCAGTATAAACTTTTTTAACTTGCGGTTGTGATATTAAGAATTCTTTAAAAGCTTGTTTTACTTTTACTAAATCCAAAGTTTTATCTTTTATAATCTGTTTATTAAAAAAAACATTAAAATTAGAATAATTTTGAATTAAATCAACTCCAAATGTTTTAGTTGAAAAATCCTGCAAACTCTTTTTCACGTCTTTTGATGGATAATTATCTACATTATATTTATGATCTTTTAAATAAATTACATTTTCAGCACCAGCGTGATCGGCGGTTAAGAACAGTAAGTAATTATCTTTCCCAACAGTTTTGTCTAAGTAATTCAAAAAGTCAGCGATTGTTTGATCCAATCTTAAATAAGTATCCTGAAGTTCCATAGAACGCGGTCCTAATAAATGACCTACATAATCTGTAGAGGAAAAACTTACTGTTAAAAAGTCAGTAATATTATCTTTACCTAACTCTTCCTTTTCAATAGCTTTCATGGCGAATTCAGCCAACAAATCATTACCGAAAGGAGTTGCTCTTAAAATTCCAGCATCATTTTTCTCATACATCTTTTTTAAATCATAAGGAAAAACTGGCGCAACACTTCCGTATAATTTTCCTTCATATGGATTATTATCCGGTAAGCTCTCATTATAAGTAGAAGCTGGCTTATACAAATCCCAACCTTTATTGATATAAGGCATATAATGTTTCTCGCTATTGAATTGGGAAACCCATTCCGGCAGCTTTTCTCCATAAAAACTACTAGAGATAAAAGAACCAGTTTTACTATACCAAAAAGCCCAATTTGCAAAATGACCTGCTGGCAAAATAGCTCCACGATCTTTAAGGCTCATAGCAATAACTTTTCCTTGAAAATTAGTAGCCATTCTTACTTCATCAGTAATAGTAGTACTCTGTAGGTTTTTTGGTGACATTGCACCCTCTTCAGGTGTTCCATCACCCACTGTTTTTACACTGGCATCGTCAGTACAATACATTTCTTTTCCAAGCGTTCTGCTAAACCATTCGTTACCTACAATTCCATGCGTCGCAGGAGTCGTACCTGTATAAATTGAAGCATGTCCAGGAGCTGTATAAGTTGGCATATAATTATAATGCATATTCTGAAAAACATACCCATTATCTATTAATCTTTTAAATCCATTCGGTAAAAAATCATCTGAAAATCTATATAAATATTCCATTTTCATTTGGTCTACTACAATACCTACTACCAACTTAGGACGCTGTTGAGCACTTAAATTTGAGATAACAAACAGTGTCAACAATACAATACTTTTTTTCATACTTAAATTATAATATTTAATACAAAAATACATATTCACATTTAGATAGGCTAACACGCATTAATTTAAAAGTCAAAATTGACTGTAATTTAACAGAACTTCACATAAATAAATTTAATTATGAATAATCATTATGGCGTTTCCTTTGGGTGAGGCTGTCCACTAAATTTTGGAACCTGATCCGTTTTCGCATTGATTCTTAATGTTACGAAATAGAAAAAATGAAGTTTTTTAAAACAAAAAAAAATCCTCATCAAATAATGATGAGGATTTTAAAAAGAAAGGCGACGACATACTCTCCCACATAACTGCAGTACCATCTGCGCAGGCGGGCTTAACTACTC
>NZ_JAGYVZ010000024.1 GCF_018380615.1 Flavobacterium psychroterrae
CGAAAACAGATTTACTAGAAAAATAATTACTTTTACTCATCGTATTTTGTATGTCGAAACACAAATTTACGATTCATTTAAAGAAGCCATCTTTTTGGCTTCTTTTTTTATCGGACAACAATGAATTTTAATATATTTTATTGATGTTGTTTTTGCATTTTGGACAAACATTCAATTCTTTAATAAATTGTCCAAAACTAAAACTTTTTTATTGTCAATCTTAAGCCAGCTTATTTTTTGGATACTTTTTATATCAATTTCAGGATTAATAATTTACGGCCTTAATGATTTTTAGTTACATATGCCCTTGTGCACGTAATTGTTAAAAGTTTAAATGTAATAAGCGTTTAGAATGCATTGACAAGTAATTAATGCATGGGCAAGATAGATGGTTGTTTGACAACCATTCATATTGCAGATTACAGGAAAGTGGCAATCTGGGACTTTTAAAAGGTAAACATTAAATTAAATTGATTATTGGATATTAGGCTAATGTGGATATATTTTGACCATGATACAAGTTCATTTGATTTTGCAGAAATACCTTTTTTTTGTTCCTAATATATACTTTTAAAAAAATTAAGTAAACAAATACAGCTAATACAGCAAAAAGATTTATGATAAACTTTAGCATATGTAGTCGTATTTTTAAATAAATTAGGCAAGATTTTAAAATGATAATATGGCTACAAAATTTTGGATAGAGAAAGGTTGGGGGGAATCAGTAGATAATGCAACAATTGAAGATACTAATATTGCAATTGAAGAAATAATTAAAATTGGCAAAGAACACGCTACTTTCTGGGTGGGATATAATGACAAGGAATATGTTCTTAAGATCCATAAAGATTTAGATTTGTTCCTTATTTACGGAGAAAATCAAGATAAAAAGATACAAACAAAATTTGTTAATTGGGATGAGTGTCGACACTTTCTTGAGATGTACTTTTCCAAGGATTTTTCAGGTCTTAAGGACGAAATAAAATTGAAAGCATTTTCAAACAGTTAGAATCTCTAATATAAGTTCTATATTCCGTCAATAAAATTTTTCAAAAGAAATGGTCATGATTTTAAAAAAACGCAAACGCAAACAGCATGAAAATGGAGTAGCGGGTTCTCTCACTTCTTTAGCTAAGTTTTATCTTTACCTTTTTTAAATTCTTAAACTTATGGATACCAAAGGGCAGTGCTGTCCGAAGTCTATTATATGCAGTCTGTATATTTTAAGTTTAGTTTTACATTAAGCTATGATCGTGATTTATAAAATAGCTATCAGGTAATCAGTCAGATAGGTTTAATCGGGTATCAGGAATTGTTAGGGGAATCTAATCGGGGATGATTAGCATCGCCAATTGTATTTAATATTTTTATTGGGTTTAGGATTATTTTTCAGGAGCTTTTTCCCTCTATGCGTTGCAATCTTTTGTGCCGGACCCCGGCACAAAAGGATTTCCACTGCTATCGGGGCTAGGGTTGTCGCGGGGCAAATTTTGTCTTTGGAGAAGGTAAAATTGAACCTAATTATTGTATTTCTAATTTACAGGAGGTGTAAAAAATAAAATATTTTGTCGTAAAATATTTTGTCGTTTATGTCCTATAAAAAAAGGAAACGAAAACAAAAAATTAAGTAATGTATTGATTAAAAGTTTTTTTAAAAAAAAGGCGCCAATTGTCTTCAATTGGCGCCTTTTGGCAGTGTGGTGACCCCGACTGGACAAATTTCTATAAAATTTTTGGAAGATTTGAAGATATTGGCTTACTGGAGGTAGAGGCTGTCTTTAGGTGGCTTTTGTATTTTGGTTTGGATGTCCCGTTGGGGATTGTTGCCTTATTGTATCAATTTGTTTATTTAACGCTTAAGTCAAATACACATGCTTGTAATAATGAGGTTTAAAAAAAATACTTCAAAATTGTAATAATAAAAATCGAAGTGTAATTTTTTAACAAGAACAGATATATCTGGAAATAAAGCCAATAGTTTAGGTCGCAACAATATTTTATTGTAATTATATTCTATGAAGCAATAGCTATTTCTAGATACTTTCGGAAGTCTGTTTAAGAGGAAGGGTAACTATAAATTCGGCACCATTTTCTTTTTCTCCCTTAGCCATTATAGTTCCATTGTGCCTGTTAATTATCTTTTGGCAGAGTGCCAGGCCAATCCCGTTTCCCTCGTATTCATTCTTGGAATGAAGTCTTTCAAAAGCAGCAAATATTTTTTGTGCATACATAGGATCCAACCCGATACCATTGTCTCTGAAGGAAATTTCAACAGATTCAACCGAATCGATATTCTTTATAGCTGATGTAATAATAACTCGTGGAGACTGGTTGGCTTTTGTGAATTTGAGCGCATTTTGGATAAGATTGTAGAATAGTTGATGAATAAGAATAGGGGCTCCCTGGATTTCAGGAAGATCACTTACTATTAAAATGGCATTTTTTTCTTTTATTATAAGCTCCAGATCTGTTTTGATGTTCTCCAATAAATCGTTTAGGAAAATCTTTTCAACAGGCTGGGTGCTTTTGTCTATTGTAGAGTAGGCAAGGAGCCCTTCGATAATGCACTGCATACGATTTGCAGAATGGGTAATTTTATTTAAGTGCGTAACAGAGCGGTCCGGCAGCTGCTTTGCGATCTCATTTTTTAACATGTTATTGAAGATCTTAATTTTTCTCACCGGCTCCTGAAGATCATGGCTCACTACATTGGCAAAATGCAGCAGGTCATCATTAGATCGCCGGAGGTCCAGTGTACTTTCCTGAATCTTTCTTTTGAGTTCTGCTTCAATTTCTTTTTGATTATGTATATCCTGAACAATTCCTAGGATTGTTGAGGGATCACCCTTTTCATCTTTTATGATTTTTCCAAAAACCTTAACCCATTTCACCGAGTTGTCTTTTTGTATAATTCTGGCCTCATAGCAGACTACTCCGTTTTCAAGGGCCTCTTTATGGGCTTTTTCCTGAAGGCAGCGATCATCCGGGTGCAGTTTAGATGCCAGTGACTGTACAGTAATTTCAGAGTCGATCGACCATAGTTTTTTAAAATTATCAGAAGTTTTGATCCTGTTTGTTATTATGTCGATTTCATAGGTTCCCATGCCACAGGCTTCTATTGCCATGCTTAGCATTTCATCGGAATTCACTATTTGACTTGTGGCTTCATGTAATTTAGTGACTTCTGTGCAGGTATGTACCACGCCGTAAACAACTCCTTTTTCATTGCGAAGTGGGGTGAAATTATAGTTAAAAAAAAGTGGTGTCCATACTTCATTTATAAGGACATCAAGTTTTTTGTCATTGGACTGAAAAGATATTCCCGTTTTCATTACCGTAAGAATTTGTTCGCTAATCGAATCTTTGTAAAAATCCGCAATGATATCGGTAAACTTTTTGCCAATCACATGCTCCCCTTGATTCCATAAAGTAAGCATGGCGGTATTTGCAAAAGAAATTAGTAAATCATCACCACAATAAACTGCAGTGGGTATTGGAGTATGTTGTAGTATATCTTGTAGAAAAATTATATTGGTCTGCACATTTATTGGCTTTATGGTTGATACTAAGGTAGTGCGGTGCCCGGCAAGTTATGTTACACAATTTAAGAATAATGATTGTACAACTCCAATATAATTAATGCCCTAGCGGTTATGTTCTGTGAAGGCTAAATCAAAAAATCCCTATATTTTAATATTACTGCTTTGTTGAAATTTTTATTAAGCATTTATATATTACTTTTGGTGATTGTAAAACCGCTTCAATATGACAAGTCCTAAAAATTCTGCCCTAACTTCTAATGATTTGGAAGAAAAAGAGCCGGTAAAAATTATATTGGCCGAGGATGACAAGGATGATCAGGAATTTTTTTTGGAAGCTCTTGATGCAGCAAATATCCCTTCTGAAGTAACTACGGTAGAGAACGGAGAGGAATTATTGAGCACCCTGAGAGATCCGGATGAACCAAATCCTGATATTGTTTTTATAGATATCAATATGCCCGTTAAAGGAGGCAAGGAGGCGCTGGCAGAAATAAAGAGTGATCAAAAGCTAAAGGATATCCCAGCGGTTATGCTTTCGACTTCAAGTCACCCCAATGATATTGAAGAGACTTTCAGCAAAGGGGCAAACCTATATGTGCAGAAACCAAGTTCTTTTACCGGCTTTATTTTGATTCTGAAAAAAGTATTCCTACTGCACTGGACAAAAGTTTTGATAAATCCGGTTAAAAATATATTTTTTGTTTCTGAAAAGAATATTTCCGATAAGGACTAGATAATAGTATTTCTCATTGCGTATTGTAATTATAATACACTTTTATCCATATTTTTGGGATGCAGAAATAATATTTAGAATAAAAATCTCAATTTCAGCCAGTTCTAATTTTAAAAGGGTACCTATGGGTAATTAAATACATTAAAATGCAAGAGGGTACAGTAAAATTTTTCAATGAAGAAAAAGGGTTCGGATTCATAACTCCTAGCAATGGAGGAAACGAAGTTTTTGTTCATGTTTCAGGTCTATCAGAAAACATTCGTCAAGACGATGAAGTTCGATATGACATTGAAGAAGGCCGCAGAGGTCCAAACGCAGTAAACGTAGTGATAGCATAATATACTATAACAGTTAGCTTATAAAAGGCATCTGCACCCCGCAGATGCCTTTTTTTTGTTTTATGGATGTGGTGTATATTATTAGGATTTATTTTTTAGGAACTCTTCCCGCTGTAAAAGGAAAATTAAAAAAAAGAATGTGATTTTTTTCAAAGGATCCATTTTAGTACAAATCTCCTGTATATTTAAATTTTAAATGTTAGCTTTGGTCTGTTTCAGAGGTAGTGTAACTGTAAATTCAGCGCCATTATCCTTCTCGCCCGTGGCCGTTATGGTGCCGTTGTGCCTTTTAGCTATTTTTCTGCAAAGTGCTAGTCCCAGACCATTTCCTTCATATTGGTCTTTGGAATTTAATCTCTCAAAGGCTGTGAAAATCCTTTCGGCAAATGCAGGATCCATACCTATTCCATTGTCCTTGATGGTAATTTTCACTGCATCCTCGCCGTTAATAGTGACCAAGGCACTGGTAATAATAACACGCGGAGGCTGGTCTGCTTTGGAGAACTTAAGCGCATTTTGTATCAGGTTATAAAATAACTGTGTAATGAGAATCGGTGCACCTTCAATTTCAGGGAGCACTGTTGCATTGAGTATGGCGCCTTTCTCCTTGATGATGAGCTCCAGGTCGGTTTTTATGTTTTCAATAACTTCCGACAGGTCAATATCCCCAATAGACTGCTGGGATTTATCGATTGTTGAGTAGCTTAAAATGCCCTCTATGATATTGTTCATCCTTAGCGCTGACTGGTCAATCTTTGTAAGGTATTTTTTGCAGCTCTCATTAAATTTAGTATCTTTTTCATTTCGAAGCAGGGTATTGAAAATTTTAATTTTTCTGACCGGTTCCCGAAGATCATGGCTCACTACGTTGGCAAAATGCAGCAGATCGTCATTCGATCTTCTGAGCTCCTCGGTACTTTGGGCGACCTGTCTTTTGAGTTCATCCTCAAATTCCCGATGTTCATGGATATCCTGGATAATGCCGATAATGGCCGTATCATTGCCATTGTCATCTTTGATGACCCTGCCGTTAATTTTAATCCAGCGGGAGGTCTTATCCTTGCTTATAATCCTGCTCTCATAAGATACGATCCCTGTACTCAGGGCATCTTGATGTGCTTGTTCGCGTAGGGGTAAATCTGCTGGATGTAGTTTTGCAATTAGCTGCTCATTTGATACTTCCCCCTCAATGCCGACTATGTTGTTGAAATTCCCACAGGTCTTTACTTTTCTGGTGGCAAGATCAATTTCATACGTTCCCATGCCCGAGGAGTCTATTGCAATGCGGAGCCTCTCCTGAGCGCTTTGCAACTGCAGTTTTGCCAGGTGTATATCGGTCACGTCGGCCCCGGTGTTCATCACTCCGTAGATATGGCCGTTGGGATCAACAAGGGGAATAAAGCTGTAGTTGAAATAGTGTGTTTTAAGCACCCCGTCGATCACAAGGTCTACTTTTTTATCCTTGGCATGAAAGGGTATGCCGGTTTTAAGCGCTGTTGTGGCCTGCTGGTAAAAATCTTCTTTTTTGACCTCGGGAAGTACCTCAAGGTAGTTTTTTCCCAGTACCTGATCACCTTTGCCCCAGGCTTTGATCATCGCGGTATTGGCTAGTTCTATTTTAAGCTCATCCCCTGAATATACGGCAATTGGCAAAGGGGTATTGTCAACGATATCTTTTAAGAGACTCATATGTCGGTACATGGCTATCTGTTTTTGGTGGTTACGAAGCTAGCGTGTTATTTGAGATTACTATTATAGAAAATCGGAAAAGTTTTGTACAATTACAACATAGGTTTTTTTGTTGCACTCCATAGAATCTTCTCTCGCTGTATTGCTAAGTTATAAAAAAGCAAATAATTTGTTTAACTTTATTTTGGAAAAAATAAACAAATCAATCTGTTTAACATCCGGATTACTTTTTATAAATAAATTTAGAATATCGCGCTTGTTTTTTAGTAATCAATATCCGACACAATGAGTAATAGATTGTATTTTGACTATTGGCGCTGTATTCTGGTGTTGTATTTTATCTGGAGAAAAAAGTACAGCCATTTTTAGTTTGGTTGTATAGCTATAATTGACCGATTGGAGCAGCATGTTACTGAAGCTTTAATTTATTCTGTTAATTCCATATTTTTTTTAATTTCCCTGACAGCATGGTAACACTTTGATGTAATTAATGCAATTTACGAAAAAAACGTTGTAGGGTATTTGATATAATGAAAGAATGAAATGGAAAACCCGCCACATACAGTTATGTACATGGCGGGGTGTCCATAAACATAATCTTCCATTTTATGTTTACTTATAATTTTCGTATTCAAAGGTGACCTTTAATAAAGGGATCTTCTTATAGCTTTGATGCTGGTAATTGTATAATACGCATCTGTACTTTCCTGAATTTATAATTTTAGGAGTCTTTAGGGAATAAACAGATCCAAATGAGATGGACTGATTACAAAAAGATACCTGGTGAATCACCTGCGCCTTTAATTTTTTATGCTCATCCGTTTATTTTCTCCTTATGGTACTCCCGGAGCCATTTTTCCATTTTCTGCAGTAATTGGATTTCATCTGGATCGCCTATGGGGTCGGAAAGTCCTGTTATGGTTCTTTGGTAATTGAATTTTTTATTCTCAAAGCAGCAGGTGAATTTCGGGAACTCGTTGTGGGATACCAGCCATTGGTTGCCATCTGCATTTTTTATTTCAAACTTCTTCATTTCTTGTAATCTCCTTTACAGGGGCAGGCCCTGATATGCTATTGCTTTTATGCGCTGTTTTTGCTGCTGGATTGTAACGGGTAAAAGTAGGGGATTATTGCCTTTATGGTGTTATATAATTTACAGGCGGGGATTTTTTTGAATGCCTTTAGCTATTATGTAATTTCATTGGCATTATCTACTCTCACTGGCTTATTTAATCCTATTACATTTCCTTGATCTCAGTACATTAGAATTTTCGCCCAGAAGGTTTAGTATTGCGCGGTGCACCATGAGTTGATTCATCCCTGGCGCGTTCATCTTCTTTTAGCTCCTCACGGCCAAGCTGCCCAATTTCGAATTCCCTCTCAACTGGATTATCCTTTTCGGGCGCTATAGTTTCGAAGGAATTATTTTGAGCCTCATCGCTTTTTTGGGTATCCATATCCGTTTGAGACCCCTTTGAAGGATCATTCTCTATAAGGTACTTTTCTATGTCCTTCCCCCTTAAGGCCCGATCAGTATGATGTGATTGCTACACTAAATCTTAACGGTGATTACATCTCAGATGCTCTGGCCGCTATAGTGGGAGGAATAGGCATAGCGCCCGGTGCCAATATTAATTACGCCACAGGGGTTTCTATTTTTGAAGCCACGCATGGAACAGCCCCTAAGTATAAGGATCTCGATAAAGTAAATCCGTCTTCTGAAATCCTCTCAGGGGTAATGATGCTCGAATATATGGGATGACTTTATTGGATTTTAAATATAGTGAGGGCAAGATTGGGATATATGTTTGTTCGGCAATAATATCGTTAAGTGATTCAAAAATTCATGTCATTCCTGAACCGGAAAATGAATACGCCACCGCAGATCCTAATAAATCATTAGATGATTATAATAAAATAACGCAAGCCTAAAAGGTGCTATTTGAAAGAAACAGTTGGATATTAAAAAAATACAATTTTTCTCAATCTAAATATTTGCAGAGGCAATTTTGAAAAGCTAAATTTGTATTTATGGCAAAACTCATAAACCTTAAGATATTTTCTCATTTCTTCCGTTCCTCTTCTGCAGGCGGAATTTTTTTACTGATCTGCGTACTTGTATCGCTTTTGATTGCTAATTCAGGCTGGTCGGATAGTTTTAAAGAAATTCTTAATATAGAACTTGGTTTTAATACAGGTGCAGTACACCTTCGTTATCCGGTTTTACTATGGATAAATGACGGACTGATGGCTGTCTTTTTTCTTCTTGTGGGACTGGAAATAAAAAGGGAAATAATAGAAGGGGAGCTTTCTTCGTTTTCGCAGGCCTCTCTGCCGGTTCTCGCCGCAGTCGGCGGAGTCCTGGTTCCTGCTCTTATCTATGCCTTTTTTAACAGCGGGGATTCGCTGACTTCAAAAGGCTGGGGGATTCCTATGGCTACTGATATTGCTTTTGCACTGGGAATTTTATCCCTTTTGGGCAGTAAGGTACCTTCGGGACTTAAGATATTTCTGGCTGCGCTGGCTATTGTAGACGATCTTATTGCTATTTTAGTCATAGCCATATTTTATTCCTCAGAATTGAATTTTGTCTATCTGGGATATTCAGGGGCATTGTTTGTTTTATTGATAATCTTTAATCGGATGGGGATTAAAAACCTGCTTTTTTACCTGATACCTGGAGTGGTTATCTGGTATTTTATTCATCACTCAGGAATACATGCTACCATAGCCGGAGTACTTGTGGCGATGACAATACCAACCAATGAGGAAGATACTGATTCTCCGCTTGAAAAATTAGAACATACACTCACGCGTCCTGTTAATTTTATTATCATGCCCATTTTTGCCCTTGTCAATACCAATATCACTTTTGAGTCTGCCATGGTAGGGGGTCTTGCAAGTAATCTCGGACTTGGTATTATTCTTGGATTATTTCTGGGGAAGCCTATTGGTATTTTTATAATGTCATGGTTATCGGTAAAATTAAAAATCGCAGCGCTTCCCGAATCTACGACCTGGATGCATGTACTGGGACTTGGCCTATTGGGTGGAATAGGATTCACAATGTCTATATTTATTGCCTTACTATCCTTTCAGGACATACTGCATCAGAATGAGGCCAAATTCGCCATACTAATTGCCTCCACAATTGCCGGTATTTTAGGATTCTGTATTTTGAGTCTGTACAATAAAAAGCAGAAAAAGACTTTTCAGAATAGTTAAGGCTTCCTGAAAAGCTCTACATCTTTAACTGATAGTCTTTCATTAAGCCATTTTTGCAATTTTTGATTTTCAGCCTTATTAAGATCTTTACCGGCATCATAGATAACAGCGGTTATGATACTGGTGCTGTCCTTCTGATTGATTAATGTAGTTTTTGTTATGGCGAGTGAACTTATAACAGGAAATAAGACCCTGGTTTCTTTTAAAATCTGGCGGTTGTCAAATTTGTTTTTGTTCAGTTCTTTTTCCAGCTGCATGATCTTGACATCTTTAACATTCATTTCATTTTCACTGCTTTTAATCTGATTCAGGATATCACCCTTTAGCGTATTAAAACGATCGGTGCTGTCCTGGCGAATCTGCAATTGGGTACCTGTGAGGTATTTGTTATGGTTTAGCCTGTTGATGAGATCTTTGATCTCTAATTTAGAAAAACGTCTGGATAGGAAAGCGAGTTCCAGCTTCTTGCTTTTAGAATTAAAATCGGTTTTTTTATATACTATAGTATATCCTTTATCGGTGAATTCACTCTCAATGAAAAGATTGACATTTTTTTTAAACTGCTGTTCCCTGTAAAGGGAGTAAGCAAGATAACCGCTGGGTACCAGCATAACTGTTATTAAAAAAGCAATGGTATACTTTACGCGTTTTTGATGTATTTCATCTACCTGTTTGACTGCCGGATAATTAAGGGATTTAATAATTAAAAATGTAGCGATTCCTATAAATACGCAGTTGATGCAATAGAGATAAAACGCACCAAGGAAAAAGGTCCATTGCGCCGTAGCCAGCCCGTATCCGGCCGTGCATAATGGCGGCATAAGCGCCGTTGCGATAGCAACTCCCGGAATTGGATTCCCTTTTTCAGATCTTGTAACGGCAATTACCCCTACAACACCCCCGAAAAAGGCGATAAGGATATCATAGATATTAGGGGAGGTCCTGGCCAGTAATTCGGACTGGACGTCCTTGAAGGGACTCAGGTAAAAATATAAGGTTGAAACTACCAGACTTACCACAGTTGCAATAAGCAGATTATTGAGTGACTTTTTAAGTAATGAAAAATCGTAAATACCAAGGGCAAATCCGGCTCCTACTATTGGTCCCATAAGAGGGGAAATCAGCATTGCTCCAATGATAACAGCCGTTGAGTTTACATTTAATCCCACCGAAGCAACTATGATGGCACAGGCCAAAATCCAAAGGTTTGCTCCTTTGAAGGTTATGTTTTTCTTAACAGCCTCTAATGTTTTCGCCCTGTCATCTTCTCCATCGCGAAGGTTGAGTAAATCTGTGATTTTATTCATAATCTCTAAAATTAGTATCTATAAACCCTATTTTAGGGACAAGTGTAGCTAAGTTAAGATTAATTCGGGTAACTATTGGGAGAATCTGCTAATTAATATGGGGCTAGAATTGGAATTAACCTTATTCGCAAGATAAGATTTTATTCAAAAATCATCGATTTCAGCCTGTTTCTGTAGGACTCCAATACGTCTGACTTGGTTATAAAACCATAAT
This sequence comes from Flavobacterium psychroterrae, assembly GCF_018380615.1. Lineage (GTDB taxonomy): Bacteria > Bacteroidota > Bacteroidia > Flavobacteriales > Flavobacteriaceae > Flavobacterium > Flavobacterium psychroterrae. The sequence goes on from NZ_JAGYVZ010000024.1 coordinate 11,049, forward strand.
ATTTTCCATTTTTAAGCACAGGCAGGAATACTTTATTGCTTTTTTCAAATTTATTCATAACGGTTTCCATGCTGTCAAAGATATATACAGTTTCAACAGGCTGGACCATAATATCTCGCACTATGATATTTTTAGTTTTGAGGTTATCGAAAATTACTTCCCGTATATCGTTAAAATAAACAAGTCCTTGCAGATCATTTTCCTTATTTACGACACCAAAAATAACCTGGTCGGAGTGCGCTAAAAGCTCGGCAACATTTTCAAGGTCCTGATTCATTTCTACAGTGAGATAATCTTTTTTGACAAGATCTTCGATTTCCAGCGTGCATAGAATATTAGTATCCTTGTTGCTGGTAAAAACATTTCCTTTTTTTGCCAGATTCTTTACATCCAGGGAATGTTTTTCAAAACGCTTTGAAACAGCAAAACTCACAGAGGCTACAATCATCAGAGGAATCATTAAATCATAACCTCCGGTTATTTCTGCAATAAGGAAAATAGCAGTAAGAGGTGCATGAAAAAGCCCGCTTAGAATCCCTGCCATACCCACAAGTGTAAAATTACTCACCGGCAGATCGGTAAGGCCTGTAAGATTTAAAAATTTCGAAAAAAAATAGCCTGCATAAGAGCCAAGAAAAAGCGAAGGAGCAAAATTACCTCCATTACCGCCGCTTCCCAGGGTAATCCCCGAAGCAAAAGCCTTAAGTGTCATGGACAAACCTACAAAAGCCAGCAGGACCCAGTTATTGTCGGCGTAATCTTCAAAGAGCGTATTTTCAAGAAGTTTCCCAGGATTTTTATCAGCCAGGGTTTTGATACTTTCGTATCCCTCTCCAAAAAGCGTAGGAAATATAAAGATCATCAGCCCTAAAATGCAGGCTCCGATTAATGCTTTTTTATAGATGCCAAATTGTAAATGGGCAAAATAGTGCTCGGTTTTTAAAAATTTACGGGCGTAAAAAACAGCAATAAATCCGGTAAACAGCCCCATTAAAACATAAAAGGGAATATTATGGTAGTCGAAAGTTTGTTTTTCTCTAAAAGTCAATAATATATTCTCATTAAGAACTATGGTGGAAACCAGTGTTCCGGTAGCAGCTGCAATCATGATGGGGGTAAAGGCCGAAATAGTAACGTCTACCAGTAATACCTCAATGGCAAAAAGCACTCCGGCTATAGGGGCATTAAACGCAGCGGCTATACCGGCTGCCACCCCGCAACCTATTAAAAGCGTGCGTTCCTGATAGCTTAATTTGAACTGCTGGGCGTAGTTGGAGCCAAAAGCCGCGCCGGTGATCACAATTGGGCTTTCAAGACCTGCAGATCCTCCAAGTCCCACGGTAAGGGAGCTGGTAATAATCTGTGCATACATCTGTTTTTTGGGAATAATGCTGGCTTTTCGTGCCACTATATATAAAATTTGAGAAGTTCCTTTCTCTAAGGTTCCTCCCAATACTCTTTTAACAACAAAAACAGTCAAAAGAATACCAATAATAGGCAGAATGCTGTTAATAAAACTTAATTTTAGTGTGCTGTTAATGTACGTTGCAAATGAATATACCGAGTGAGCGAAGCTTTTTAAAAAAATTACGGCAAAGGCCGATAAAATTCCAATTAATACACTTGATAGAAATATAAACTGTTTTCGGGTTAATTTTTCCTGCCCCAGTATTAGGATTTGTTTTGCTTTTGAAAATTGTTTTGCGAACATTTTATTGAATGATATTGTAGAAATGCAAAGTTAGGGCTAAAGAAGCCTTTTAAAAAAATAAAGTGTTAATGTAATGATAATTTTGATTGTTTCATAGTATTGCAACTAAGTGCTATTTTGGTTCTGTCGCATTTAGGAATAACTTTATCTTTATAATTTTAAACCCATCAAAAAATGAATACTAAAGGTCATTGTTATCCAAAATATATCATTCTTCAGGCAGTGTATTTTAAATTAAGATTTACACTTAGTTACGGTGATGTTGAGGAAATAATGAAAATTCTGGTCATCCTGACCTTTACTTTCCTTTGTATCTGAATTCATGATTTTATTTTTTAAATTAAGTTTTTACTCTCGTTTTTTAAAGGGGGTGCCTCGGGCAGGTTGGCCGGTACTGCCGTGCCTGCCGCCATTTTTCACTTCTCTGTCCTTTGCGGGTTGTCCTTTATCAAATGTAAAGCGATAGTTGTGATTTTTTTTACAGAATAATGGGCTGCATTTATAAAATAGCTATTAGGTAATCAGGGAGGTAGGTTAAATTGTTTTGGTTTTAATGTTGTTTTTTTGGAGCTTTTTCCCGCTATTCGTTCCATCTTTTGTGCCGAACCCCGGCACAAAAGGATTTCCACTGCTATCGGGGCTAGGGCCACTGGAGAGGCCTTTTTGTTTTAGAAAACTGCACATTGAAACCCAATTGATGTAGTGGACTTTCAGCTTTATTAAATACGCACCTTTTTATATTGATGTAATAAAAGATGGCATATTACGGCTCCTTAGCATAATAAATTAGTCAGGTTACAATAAAAAAAAAGGCTCAGTTGTCTTCAATTGGCGCCATTTGGCTGTTAAGTGACAGGGACGGGACAAATTTCTATAAATTTTATTGAAGATTTAAAGAGATTGGCTTACTACTGGTAGGGCATGTCTTTGCATGGCTTCAGTAATTTGGTTTGGATGTCTTGTTGGGGATTAATTAAAATTCGTGTGAGTTTAGTTTCTTTTATGCCATCTTAATAATAAATTAAAAACTTTTCCAATAGATCAAAGTTCATTTGACAATGTTACTAAATATTTTAAAATTTCACTTTCATTTCTTTTATAATAGGTTGATTTTCCATTTCTGGTGCAAATTAAAAGGTTGCATCTATGTAACATATTCAAATATTCTGATATGGTTGATTGGGACAGTCCAGCCTTTTTATGTATCAGACCCACAGAAACACCAAAATCAGGAAACGGTAGTGGCGACGGAAAATTTTCTTTAGGAAATTTTAGCCATTTAAGAATGTTTATCCGTACTTGATTTGACAAAACTTTATTAATTTCTATAATATCCATTGGGCTTATTTTTTATATAAATGGCAACTTTAAATTATTAAAGGCGACAACACAAAGGAACAGCTGATGCTAAAAATTATTACGTGACTTAGATCACATTCGAATAAGCGAACGTGTGATTTAAAAAGCCAATTCTTAACTTAGCGATTTGTAGTATATTATAATTGAATTATATCATTGGCATATACACTATCAGGTAATAAGTATTGTCATATATTTAGTATAGAATAACAACTTTCTCGCTTATGTTAAACGAAGTATATTAATTGAAAAACATATGAAAACTTTTTCACTTTCAAGACACAGTCAGCTTTTTTCAGTACCCGAAAGTAGAAAAGACTATCTTTTTGTGGGATCAGGAAATCTTCCTTATCATGAAGAACCTTATCGTGCTGAAAGTTATGCTATTGCCTATATAAAAGAAGGCGGTGTAAAACTTACTGCAGGATTATTCTCATGGGATATTGAAGGCCCGTCAATAGTTACATTGGGACCAAATGTTATACGGTACTTTACCAAAAGCAGTGATCTTTTAAAAATGGAAGTGATTTTTTTTAAAGATACCTTTCTGTTGGAACGATATTCCGATCTCTTTTTCCTTTTTAAATATGATTTTTTTGGAAATAATGGACTTCATGTTTTACCACTAAAAGAATCTTATTACACTAAAATTAACAAAGTCTTCGAACTCATTCAATTGACAAAACTTGCTGGAAATTTCTATGAAGATGAATTAATTCGCAATTACATTTTTTCATTAGTTTATGAAATTGATTCGTATTACAGAGCACTTAGTTCAGAAGCCTCTTCAACTTTAAAGGACCATCCTTTATTTGCCAAATTCAGGCAATTATTAAATGCAAATTATATGCAAGAACATAAACTTGATTTTTATGCCGCACATCTTTATTTAACTCCTAAGTCATTATCAGCTGCTATTAAAAAGATAACAGGCAGATCTGCAGGAAAATGGATTGATGATGCCATAATTTTGGAAGCAAAAGTTTTACTTCAGAATAAAATACTTACCGTCTCACAAATTAGCGAGATGTTGAATTTTTCAGACCAGTCTGTATTTGGAAAATTTTTTAAAGCTAATGCAAAGTTGTCGCCAATTGAATATAGAAAAAGATTCAATTAAATTGAGAATTATAATTTTCTTAAAATTACGCCATTTCGACGAACAATGAGGTGAAATTGGCGACTTTATGCCTTCTAATTAACGGAATTTTGTCTAATTAAAACTTTAAAGGTTTTCGTTATGAAAAATTCAAAAAATTATATTGTATCACTTGATTTAAGAGTGCATGTTTTTAACCAAAATAACAGATTTTTATTCCTCACTTCCATATGGTTGTTTATCTTTTTAATCCTTTCTAATAGCATTAAGGCTCAGGATGTTCCGCAGGAAAAGTATAAACTTTCATTAGCAGAAACAGTTGAATTTGCAAAAGCCCAAAACAAATGGGTTCATGCAGCATATATTGAGCAGAAGGCAGCAAATGAAGATCAAAAAGATACTTATGCAGCTGCATTGCCTGTTATAAATGTTGGAAGTTCCTATCAGCGTTTTTCCGATTTGACACTCTACACCGACGGATTGAGCCACTCCACATCTGGGCCAAGAAAACCAACACCTAATAGTGCCGCTTTAGGAATTGATGTTTTGTTTAACATCTACAATGGTGGAAAACAACAGGCGGTACAAAAAGAGCAAACTTCACGCCTTAAACTCGCCAGATTAAATACCAGCGAAATTTCAGGAAATATTGCTTTGCAGACTGCAACACAGTATCTTGATTTAGTTAGACTTAATGAACTTCATAAATTTATTCTCGATCAGCTTAAACGGGCAGAGACCAGGGTTAACAACATTTATTCGCTTTACAGAAATCAAAAAGTAACCAAAAGTGATGTGCTTCGTGCAGAAGTGGCATTGTCGAATGTTGGACTTTCCTTGCAGCAAAACGAAAATGATATTCTAATCGCCAACCAAAAATTGGTCAATTTAATGAATGTTCCGGATTCTGTAGTTATTCTTCCAACGGATTCGGCTGGAATGTCTAAACCGGATATAATGTCGTTGAAACCTTTTATTGAAAATGCCGAAGTTTCTTCTTTTGATGTACAAAAATCAGCTGAAAATATTGAGACCCAACGTGCAAGACTAAGCGGCGTCAAAAGTAATAACAAGCCAAGTCTGACCTTTTATAGCAACTATGGAGTGAATTATCCTAATTATTTATTTTTTCCTCCGGTTAACCAAGCCTATTCTCTTGGTTTTGTGGGACTAAAAATGCAGTACAGTATTTCTTCACTTTATCAGAATAAAAGTAAGGTCACAGCAACTAAACTAAGGGTAAACGAATTAGAAATGCAGCATGAGGCACATACTGATCATGTTCGTATAGAGGTTAAATCGTATTATATCAAATATATCGAAGCACTTCGAAGAATTTCAGTAAATGAAAGATCTGTAGAACAAGCCAGAGTCAACTTTGGTATTGTAAATACAAAATATCTCAATCAGCTTTCCTTATTAACCGATTTACTTGATGCTGATAATCTTTATCAGGAATCAAGACTGAATGTGGTGAAAGCCCAAACAGATGCTCTGGCTATTTACTATCATATTTTATACACAAGCGGAAATTTGTAAAACACTCAAAAAATGAAAACAAAGAATCATAAGCTGCACCCTGGAAATATCGCCATCAAAGTAATAGCGTTGCTAATTATTGTATTGGGTTCCGGATATTTCTTCCATTACTGGAACTACAGCTCAAAATATGAAGAAACGAATGACGCTCAGGTTGAATCTTACATAAATCCGGTTTCAGCCAGAGCTGGTGGATATATTAAAAGCGTTCGGTTTAACGAGCATCAATTGGTAGAACAGGGTGACACACTTGTTATATTGGATGACAGGGAATATATGGCCCAACTAGAAGTTGCAGAAGCCGCTGCAGAAGATGCACGTGCACAATTAACGGTTCTTCAGGCAAGTATACAATCTGCTGAAACAGGAACAAGCGTCAACCGCGATCAGATTAAATCGGCTCATGCCAGATATATTCAGCAGCAACAGGACATAAAACGTTATGCAAATCTTGTAAAAGAAGAGGCTGTAACCGGTGCAGAATTCGAGCAGGTTAAAGCACATTATGATGTGGCAGAAAGTGATTATAGTGCTTCACAAAATATATTGAAAACAAGCGAGGTGCGAATAACAGAATTAAAAACTCATTTTGCATTGCTGCAGGCTGATATTAAAAGAAAAGAAGCTGGATTGAAACTGGCAAAACTTAATTTATCGTATACGATTATCAGAGCACCTTATTCGGGAAGACTCGGACGTAAAAATATTTTAGAAGGCCAACAGATTCAATTGGGACAGCCATTAGTTAGTATTATTAACGAAAAAGAAAAATGGATTATCGCCAACTACAAAGAAACGCAGGTAGAAAATATGTACGTGGGACAACCTGCAGAAATACATATAGATGCAATAGAAAATAAGGTTTTTAAAGGGAAAATTGTTGCTATTGCAGGTTCTACGGGATCACGCTTTTCGCTTTTGCCTGCAGATAATTCTACAGGAAATTTTGTTAAGATTATTCAGAGAGTACCGGTAAAAATCGAGTTTTTAGATAAACAGGAGGAAAGGATTATGGGAGGAATGAATGTAACTGTTGCGGTTAAAAAAAGATCATAATCATGAAATCTGTCTATTTTAAGGATTGGGTAGCAGGCTGGGAGTGGGTATCGCGTATTGGATTGTTCCTGTTGCTTTTGTCTGCACTTGTTCAATTGGGAATGTTCGTGCTGACTCAAAACTATATGGTTTCTTATCTTGGTGCACAACCCGAAGATATTTGGTTTGCAGTAATGGCTACTTACGCCGGTATTATAACTATTTTGCCGGTGCAATTTCGCTTTTTACGTTATTTTGAAACGCGAAGTTATTTGCTGTTTAATATTATGACGGCCATAATACTGAATGTACTTTGTATCCACTGTCAGGATATTTTCTTGTTTTTATGTATCCGTTTCGTTCAAGGTGTTTTTGCCGGGAATATTATTGTTTGTACGTTAACATTAATTTTTTCGAGACTGCATCCGGAACGTGCCAGACCCGTAGGATCTGCAGTATTTTACGGAACAATGCTCAGTAATACGGTTTTGATTGCAATGGTTTCAGGAGTTTTAGTCGAATCATCAGATTGGAAATGGACGTATTATTGTTTGATATTTTTTCAGATACTCATGTTAGTAGTAGTTTTATTATTTCTAAAACGTAAATCGGGGTTTAGACGTTATCCTTTATATCAGATTGATTTCGCCGGAATGATTGTGTTTGGCTGTACAGCTCTTGCCGGAGCTTATACTATTCTTTATGGATCAAAATATTACTGGTTTACTGATTCAAGAATATGTGTAAGTAGTTTCATTGCTATAATAGGTATTGCTTTATTCTCTTATAGACAGCATATTGCAAAAAGGCCAGTTGTTCATTTAAGCGTTTTTAAATCCCGCAATTTTATTGTCGGGCTTTGTATATTGGCGATTTATTATGGTGGAAAAGACAGTATAAACCTTATTTACAATTATGCAGGTGGTGTATTGAAATGGAGTACGCTTCAAATCATTATATTGGCAGCTTGCAATATGACCGGAATGGTGCTTTTTCTGGTACTTTCGATTCGTTTCATTGTTACTAAAAAAGTATCGGTTCATGCTTTTTTTGCGCCAGGATTTGCATTATTGGGATTGTTCAATTTGTGGATGTCCTTTTTGTTAACGCCAAACTTATCTTTCACAGATTTACTCGTTCCTGTGTTTGTGCAGGGAGCCGCTTCAGGACTTTTGTTTGTTCCGATAATGATCTTTGTTCTTTCATCAGCTCCTGGACATACAGGAAGCAGCGGTTTGATCATTGCAGCTTATACTCGTTTTACGGCAACTCTAAATTCATTTGCCGGATTTTATAATTTGCAAATATATTATAATCAATATTTTAAAGAAGGATTTTTGGGTTATGTTACATCAGAAAATCCAAATACAACAGAATGGCTAAATTCAAATAAAGGAATTTATGCTTCCAAAGGATTTTCAGCAGATCAAGCTGCTGCTTTGGCAAATTCTGCTTTATCACAGGCAGTTAATTTACAAAGTCAGTTGTTAACTAATAGAGCTATTTTTACTTTGTTTGCTCTTGTATTACTCGCACTTGCTTTGTTAATTGCTATTATTCCTTTACTATTCAAATTTTACACTCGTAATAGAAAAAAGAAAGAAAGGGTACGCCTAATTTTAAATTTTTCTCTTGAAAAAGCAGCTTAATTTAAACGCAAAGTATAAAAAGAAAAGACGCCAGGTTCGCAAAGCTTAATATTAAAAAGCTTTGCGAACCTGGCGTAAATCTTAGCGCTATTTGCGGTAAAAAATCAGTTTAAATCTTATTCGGCTTACTGACATATTTATTGCCTTTAATGAAGAACCTCCAAGGTAAAAAGGCATCTTCCTGTGCATACGCAACACCAACTCTCGGCGACGCTATAATATCATCTTCCGGATATCTAATGCCATAATCTTCCAGCCAGATTTCTTCTCCGCCTAAATCTTTATGATTAAATGAATTATCAATTCCCAAAGCTTTCGCCGCCGAACCCGGACCAGATGAAATGGCACTTTTACTAATAGACATGTTACGTCGCAATTCCATAATTTCTGTACCAATCATCGGTTCAATAGCTCGTATTAATACAGCATGTGGTTCGCCTTTAACAGAAGTCACCACATTGAACAAATGATGAATGCCATAACATAAATACACATAAGAAACGCCACCTTCACTGTACATTATTTCAGTTCTGTTCGTGCGTCTTCCGCCGTAAGCGTGAGAGGCTTTGTCTATTTCACCAAAATAGGCTTCCGTTTCTACAATTACACCGGCCGTAATTTGTCCTTCTTTTTGAGTAAAAAGTACTTTTCCCAGCAGATCTTTGGCCAGGAAAAGTACTTCTTGATTAAGATAATAGGATGATTGTAGTTTCAAATCAATTAATTTAATGCTTTTAATAAATACAAATATGCTTTTAGAAGTTTAAATTTTCAAAAAACAAATTCACCAATCAAATTGATTGATGAATTTGTTTTTTGAAATAGATTCGTTTTGGATAATCCTTGTCATAAGAACTCTCTTCAAAGTCGAATCTTTCATATCCAAGAGATTGTGCTGTGTTAATTAAAATACTATCTACTTCAAAAGCTTCGATCCAGATTAAATCGTGTCTTCTCTGAACGGCAACTTCTTCAGCACGTTTCAAAAGTAAAATTAAGTCTTCTAAACTAAAATAAACAATATCACTCACACGAATTGCTTTGTTTGCTTCAAGATTCTGATTAATAAGTCTTCTTGAATCGATCTTTAAAAAAGATAATGGTTTTTTCTCTTCGCCTATGGCTAATATTTCAACCAAGAAATCATTTTGTATTTTTGAGAAATTTTGCCCCGAAAGATTTTCGTTAGCATATTTTTCTCCTAATGAGTTAGATTTTCCAAATAAATTCGAATAAAAAAGGATCGAATTGTTTTCCATTGAAGTTATAGTTTCATTAATGATCACTATAAATTTTGCTGCTTTTGACATGACTTTATTTTTTTGTCAGCGAATGCTAACAGATTATATTATTGGTTTTATTGCATTTTCTGCTTTACTCTTTTTATTATTTCTTTTTTCTGATATTAATACGATACTTATTGCTATTATTCCCCACAACAACAGCTGTGAAGTTGCTAATTCCCATCCGCCAAGTCTCCAGCACAACAATCCGAAAAAGGTTCCAATCGCTCCGCCAACAAAATAGGTAGTCATATAAACTGTATTGATTCTGTTGTGTTCCTGCTGAGGCAGACTGTATATTTTGGTAAAATTGGTTATTTGGGTAGCTTGTACGCCTATATCGAGCATCAATATGCTCAAAGCCAAAACCATTGTTGAATAAGGAAAAATTTTCAGTAAAATAATACTGACGATAATCATTGAAATGGTTAGTACTAATGATTTAAAAGCACCTCCATTATCTGCTAATTTCCCGAAGTAAGGTGCTATAAGAGCGCCCACGATAGCAACTAATCCAAAAAGGCCTATTGTTCCGGGACTATAGTGAAAAGGTTCGCCACTCAGGAAAAAGGTAAGTGTGGTCCAAAACGAACAGAATATTCCGAAAGTAAAACCTCCCAATAAAGCGGTTTGACGTAATAATGGATATTTTGGAATCATCGATAGCGTTGACTTTATTAAGCTTAAATAATTTCCTTTGAATGCAGAAGGAATATCCGGAAGAAAAGCCTTTAGTAAAATCATTGAGACAAAAACAAGAACGGCTGATAATCCAAAAACATAGCGCCATCCAAAAGCGTCAGCGATTAGGCCGCTAAATACCCTTGCTGCCAACATTCCGACTAAAATTCCGGCAAAAACTTTCCCGACGGTTTTACCTCTGTTTTCTGTACTCAAAGTTGCTGACATGGGCAGAATAATTTGCACAGGTGTCGAAAAAATACCGATTAAGAAACTCAATATACAAAGCACGACATATGAACTGCTTAAAGATATTAGAATTAAAGCAAGACAAGCCAGAGCAGAAATGCCCAGAATCAGACTTTTTCTGCGAAGCTTATCTCCTAAAGGAATAATGAAAAACATTCCTAATCCGTATCCAAGCTGCGCGAGCATTGATATTTTTCCGATTTTCGCATCACTTACATGAGCTGCTAATGCCATATCTTTTAAGATAGGCTGATTGTAATATAAATTTGCAATCATAATTCCGCATGCAATAGCCATTATCGGTATAACAATTTTACTATTTATTTGTTTATTGGTTGTCATTTTAGTTTTTATTAGTTTGTGAAATAAATTGATATAATTCTGAATAAGAAGTAACGAGTTGATCAAGTGGAAATCCTCTGTTTAAACCGCTGGGATTTGGAAGAATCCAAACCTTTGCTCCGCAGAAATCTTCCGTTTGTAATCCCCATAAAAGTTTCTTTTTCCCTGAAAAAGCCATGTAAGCTGCTTTTCCTAAAAAAGCGATATATTTCGGATGATATTCTGCCATTTTGATTTTAAACATTTCTACAGAATCGGCAAATTCTTCTTTTGAAAGCTGGTCTGCACGAGCCGTTGCTCTTTCGACGGCGGTAGTCAATCCATATCCGAATTCCAGAATAGTGGCATCGTTTGATGGTTCAATTTGATAAGGCGTAAAACCAGATTGATGAAAAACCTTCCAGAAACGATTGCTTCGTCCGGAAAAATGGTGTCCATCCCAGGCAGATTTTAAGCCGGGATTAATTCCACAAAACAGAACTTTAAGGTCTTTATTAATGAGATCGGTTAACATTGTTTCTTTAGATTTATTTTTATTATGCTATTTTTTTGTCAGAAAACGCAGCTTCAACGATTGCTAACTGTTGTTTTTCGTGCATTTTGGCATATCCTGTAGCGGTACTGCTGCTTTCTTTACGTGAAATCAATTCCAGTTTTAAATTGCTTTTACACAGTTTTCTATATAAATAAGGCCATGCGCCCATATTTTCGGCTTCTTCCTGAACCCATACAAATTCTTCGCTATTTGGGTATTTTGCCATCAGATTTTCCATTTGCGCTAGAGGAGCAGGATAAAGCTGTTCTATACGAACAATTGCCACATCGTTTCTGGAATCTTCCTGTTGTTTTTCTAATAAATCGTAATAAATTTTTCCACTGGAAAATAAAACTCTTTTCACTTTTTCCGGCGCAACAAAGTCATCGTCAATCATTTTCATAAAATGTCCTTTTGTAAAAGCTTCAATTGCCGAAACACATTTTGGATGACGTAAAAGGCTTTTTGGAGTAAATATCACGAGTGGTTTTCTAAAATTGCGATGCTGTTGACGGCGCAACACGTGAAAAAGATTGGCCGGAGTGGTACAATTTACCACCTGAATGTTATCGTCAGCACAAAGCTCTAAAAAGCGTTCAATTCGGGCCGAAGAATGTTCCGGACCCTGACCTTCAAGACCGTGTGGTAATAGTAAAACCAAACCATTAGGGATTTGCCATTTTGTTTCGGCACTCGCAATATATTGATCGATTATGACTTGTGCTGTATTGACGAAATCTCCAAATTGGGCTTCCGAAACAACCAAAGATTGTGGCGTTGCCATAGCATATCCGTATTCAAAACCAAGTACAGCATACTCTGATAATAAAGAATTATAGATTTCAAATTTTCCACCTGATCCTAAAGACTTTAGGGGTATGTATTCTTCACCTGATTCTTCCATAGTCAATACGGCATGTCGGTGTGAAAAAGTTCCGCGTTCTACATCTTCACCACTAATTCGAACATCGAAATTTTCCTTTTGTAATGATCCGTAGGCGAGTAATTCTCCCATGGCCCAGTCAAATGTTTTGGTTTCTATTGTTTTTTTTCTGGCTTCAAATAATCGTTCTGTTTTTTTGAGAAATTTTCCGTGCGTAGGCAACGCTGTAATTTTAGAAGCAATCTCTAATAATTCTTCTTCTGATATCGCTGTCGGCGTTGGAGAATCAATTGTGTTGTCATCAGCAAATCCGAATCCTTCCCAAGCATCTGTAAATGCTGATTTTGGTAATGAGAGGCCTTCTTGTGTTTTAGCTTCTTCCAGAAGGATTTGTAATTCTTCTTTAAAAACATTTTCAATTTCAGCAGGATAACTTTCAGTAATGCTTTTTTCGGCTAATAACTTAGAAATATATACTTCTCTTGGATTCGGATGCGTATCGATAGCTTTGTATAATTCTGGTTGGGTAAATTTAGGTTCATCACCTTCATTATGACCGTATTTACGATACGAAAGGATATCAATAAAAACATCTTCGCTGAAAGCTTGTCTGTATTCCAGAGCCATGTTAAAAGCATGTGATACAGCTTCGGCATCATCTCCATTTACATGAAATACGGGTGCCAAAACAATTTTCGCCAAATCTGTACAATACGTACTGGAACGGGCATCTTTATAATCGGTAGTAAAACCAACCTGATTGTTGACTACCAAATGAATAGTTCCACCAACTTTATAACCTTCAAGCAAAGACATTTGCTGTAATTCATACACAACGCCCTGACCTGCAAGTGCGGCATCGCCATGAATAGTTATTGGGATAATCTTTTTACTGTCGCCTTTGTATTTAGTGTCAATTTTGGCACGAACCTGTTCCTGAACCACTGCATCTACAGCTTCAAGATGAGAAGGGTTAGGAGCAAGATTGAGTTCTATTTTCTTTCCATTCGAAAATTCAATTGTGTTGCTATAACCAAGATGATACTTAACATCACCTGAAAAACGGCCATCGGGATCGTTTTCCCTAGAAATTCGTTGAATATTTTTTTATAATCTTTCCCGATTATATTAGACAAAACATTGAGTCGGCCTCGATGTCCCATGCCAACTATAATTTCTTCTACACCAAGTTCAGTGCTTTTTTGAATCATTACATCCAAAGCAGGAATAAGGCTTTCTGTGCCTTCAAGCGAAAAACGTTTTTGACCTACGAATTTGGTATGAAGAAAATTTTCAAAAACAACTGCCTGATTCAATTTACCAAGAATTCGTTTTTTTTCTTCAATATTAAATTCAGTTCTGTTTCTGGTGCTTTCCATTTTGGTTTGCAACCAGGCTAATTTCTCCGGATCGCGAATGTATTTATATTCTGCACCAATAGACTGAGAATATGTTTGCTGTAATAAATCTATAATAGCTCTTAAACTGCCATTTGGAAGTCCAACTTCACTTCCTGAAATAAATAATTCATCCAAATTTTGATCGTCAAGTCCAAAATCCTTTAGATTGATGTCAGGAAAATGTTGTCTGCGTTCGCGTACCGGATTTGTTTTAGCAAATAAGTGACCACGTCTGCGATAGGCATCGATTAGGTTCATAACCTTCATTTCGGTTGCAAGCGTAGTAGAAATTTCTTCTTCTGAAAAAGCCGAAGGATTATTTTTTGCCCTGATGGATAATCCAAGATCAAGACCCTGAAAATAGTGTTGCCATCCGGATTCAACATTGGATGGTTCTTCTTTATATTGTTCATATAAATCATTCATATAATCTGCATTACCAGCAGACAGGTATATTTGATTGTTCATAATAATAAGTATTAGAAAATTGAATTTTAAGTGAAATCAGATGAAATGGATTTTATTCTGACAGTTCTGTATCAATAAAAACATTATTAGTTAATATTTGATGTACTGCAGAATGCGATCCTATTTCCTGAAGTTTTATTTTTTGTTCGTGGGATAATTTCCCATGTAATGTTATTTCTTTTGAAATGCTGACACTCTCATTCTGAATGACTTTTTTGAAAGTAATTTTAACTTCTGCTCCGTCAAGATGCCAACTACGATTGTCGGCGTATCTTTTTATTGTGGCAACTGTACAGGCAGCCAACGAGGAAAGTAAAAGCGAAAGCGGATTCATTCCCAATGAATGTCCACCTGATTCTTCAGATTCATCACTAAAAAAACTATGTCCGTGGGAATGAATTAGAATTTTGTGTTTGTCTTTTGCAATACTGGCAAATGCAGTTTCGGAATTACTTTTAGCATGAATTTCCATAATTTCTCTATTTAGATTTTAAGGAAAGAGCTAACGTAACGTGACAATGTATTGTTTTCATCTTTAGCTCTTTTTACAAAGCAAAGTTGAGGACAATTTGAAGGTTAAGAAATGGTAAAATAGGAGTTTTAGATGTCAATTTTTGCAAATTGGACTCGATATTCGACAGGAGAAATACCTGCAAGCTTTTTAAAAAATTTACTAAACTGATATTGATCTGAGAAATTAAGCGATGCTGAAATCTCTTTTATTAATGTTGAATCAAACTGAAGCTGGCGCTTGGCAGCGATCAGAATACGGTTGTCAATAAGCTCTTTAGGGTTTCGGCTATTGTACAATCTGCAAATGTCTGCTAATTTTCGGGTACTGATGTTAAGTTCATTGGCATAAAAAGCAACTTCATGATGGCTTGTAAATTTCTGTTCTAAAAGGTCAATAAAACGCTGAAATAAAATGTAATCATTATTGTTGGCATGCGAAGATGGCATAGCAATATCCTGCTGAAAATTACTAATCCGAATTAGTAATATTTTAAGGTACGAAGTCATCAATTCTGCTTTTCCCATATAATCAGGGCGTTTGTATTCTTTTAAAATATTATTTAACAAATCAGTAATATCAGCTGCTCGTTCATCCGATAATTTCAAATGAACGTTAATAAGCAAATGATTGAAAAGTGATGTTTTGAAATTATTAATGCTTTGTGCATCTTCCCAAAACACATCTTTAATGACAAGCATGTAACCCTGGATTTCGCCCACGTTTTGATAGTAATGCATTTGTCCTTCCGAAATCAAAAATAAATCATTTCCGGTCATTTTAAAGGTTGCATCATCTATAAAATGCATGCCGTCTGCTTTTGGAAACCATAATATTTCATAAAAATTATGGCGATGCGGAACATCGGTAACAGGATATTTGGCGGGGTGATGAACAATGTGAAATTGTTCCTTATATACTGCGGCAGGTGCAACGTGATCTAATTTTAGAATATCCTCATTCTTTTTTTTCATGCTTTTATTCATTACCTATTGTAAAAGTACTGTTTTATCTAATCAACGTTGTGTATATGATGAATTAAAGTGCCACAATATTTCTATTTCTTTTGGGGTTTCAATCGAAACTGAGGAGGAGTGAACATTGTATAAATATCTGTAAGACAGACTTGAATTATCACACATTTCTTCTTATTTAGTAAGATTATGGTTTTTTAAAATTTCAAAGCAATCTGTTTTTTCGTATAATTAACTTTTCAAATTAACTTTGAAAAAAATCCACGCTAATTTGCTTAATTATTTTTAAACCTAACGAAGTAAGATAATATAATTCCATTTTTTAACCATCAGATAGTGATCTACATCACGTAACAAATTTTAATAGTAGCCGTTCCTTTGTATTGTACTTTTAAATACAATAAAAATGGAAACAACAAATTTTAAAATCGTGAACTCAAGTAGCAATGTAGAATGGACCGGTAGAAAAGTAACCGGCTCTCATCATGGTACAATTGACATCAAAGATGGTATATTCACATTAATAGGTGGAAAAATAAGAGAAGGATTTATTATTATTGACAATTCTTCAATTAAAATTCTGGATGTAGCAGACCCAGTCTTAAACCTACAATTGGCAAGTGAGCTTGCCTCTGATGATTTTTTCTCAATTGAAAAATTTCCCAATTCATTTTTTGATATTTTTAATGTAAAAGAATTGTCGCCTAACACTTACTATCTTGAAGGAAATCTTACCATAAAAGGCATTTCTAATATTGTCGGATTTGAGGTTAAGGTAGAGAAAAGTGAAAATAGTATATCGCTTTCTGGTAAACTGGTTATTGATCGTACTCAATTTGAAATGAAATTCCGCTCAGGTAATTTCTTCGTAGATCTGGGTGCTAAATTAATCTATAATTACTTCCAGCTGAATTTTAGCATCATGGCCGAAGCCATTTTTTCAGAACAATTCCAAAATTAAAGCGATGTCTTACGTAAAAATTTCTGGATGTAAAAATAAAAGCATTTAGAAGGCAGTTTGGAGGCGTGAGAAAATAGATTTTTTTTCTCTTCAGATTATTTAATCTTTTGCTTAATCTCCAGGTTTTGATCCTGATTCAAAAAAATAAGCTAATCTATTATTTAATTAGTTTTTAAATAAAAAATGGCGTCAATTGTCTTCAATTGACGCCATTTGGCTTTGTAGTGAAAGGAACAGGACAAATTTCTATAAAATTTTTGGAAGATTTGAAGAGATTGGCTTACTGGAAGTAGAGGCTGTCTTTAGATGTCTTCAGTATTTTGGTTTGGATGTCCCGTTGGGGAGTGATGGAAAAATTATTTGATTTCACAAATGATTTCAGGAAAATTTTATTGAATAATTTATTTAAAGTAAAAATAAATAGCCTTAACTTCTTGTGGCAAAAAAGGTATTATCTCCATATACTGTTTGCTTACCGGATCGCCACTATCATAACCTACACAAAGACCATCACCTACAAGAGTAAATTTACCTACCTGAGCTTTCATTGAACCTGTTGAAACCTGTTTGTCGTTGATATACAATTTTGCAGTTCCAATTGATTCATGGTGTTCACCGGCTTTCTCTTTGGTAAATTCCATTCCAAAAGTATATTTACCAGGTTTTAAAGGCTCAGCAGAAACCAATTGCTGTTCGGTAATGCCAAGGAAATTATAAACATAATACAATTTATGATCTTTGATAAATAAACTGTGGCCTCCAAAACGGGAACCATGAGCAAAGATTACATTGCTCACTTTTGCCAGAATTTGCACTCCAAGTAAACCAGAGTTGGAGAATATATCTGATCAACGGATAAAAGAGTTTGGAAAATAGATATTTTAATTTAAAAAAATAAGCTATCAGAACGTAATCATTCTAATAGCCTATGGTTAAGGACTGCGGTATAAAATTATAAAGTTATGCTTTTAACAGTTTTGCATTACCCTTTGCAGGATTTAATATCTTTTGTGCCAAAGAAGGGAAAAAACGGTGCATGTAATAAACTGCTTTGGTGAGACCCAGTCGGATGGTGTATTTGTTTTTTCTGATTCCAGAGATCAACCCTTTAATTAACTCTTCGGGAGGCATTCTCTTTACATCATATTCTTCGGTCATTTCAGTAGCTACGACTGGAGGCAGCAATTCAAAAACTTTTACATTGCTATTGATCAGCTGCAAATGCTCCCGCAAGGAAACCGTGTAAAAACGAACTGCAGCCTTTGAGGCACAATACGTTGGAGAGGTAATCATCGGTGCGTAGCTCAGAAAAGAAGAGGTATTGATAATTGCAGCTTCTTTTCGGGATTTCAGCATCTCCATGAAAATATTATTCAGTCGGATTACGCCCAAATAGTTGATATTGATTTCAGCTTCGGCCTTTTCAAAATGTTTGTCTTTTGGAAAGCCGAAATTATCAGCTCCCCCCATAATACCGGCATTGTTATAGAGAATGTCGATTCCCCCTAAATTTTTTACCTGCTCGAATAATGAATGTGCATCGGCTTCAACTGCCGCATCACTTTGAATGGCAGTTATCGATGGGTATTTTGTCTTTGCTTCGTCTAGCTTGGCCTGATTTCTTCCAGTTACAATAACCTTGCATCCTGCTTCTAAAAATTGCTTTGTTGCTTCCAGTCCAATTCCGGCAGTTCCGCCAGTTATCAATATTGTTTTGCCTTTTAATTCCATTTTTTTGTTTTTAAGTTCTACCGATTATCTTTTTTGTCTGTTATTCCCAAGGAGTCAAAACTACCTTGCCGGTAGATTTTCTTCCTTCTACCAATCGGTGTGCTTCAGCTGCTTGTGACAAAGGCAAAACGGCACCAATTTGAAGGTCTAATTGTCCTGCTAGTACAAAACCTATGATTTCTTTTAAAGTGCTTTGCAGTAATTCAGGCAATCCAAGATACGCAAAAACACTAAACCCTGTTACAGAATGACTGGGAACTGTCAAATCCCAAGGATTTATGTTTGGAACTTCTCCGCTGGATTGCCCCAAATAAACCATTCTTCCAAATTGTGCCATTGCGTTTAAGGCTTGCCCGGTCGTTTCTCCACCAGCCAATTCGATTACTACATCAACCCCTTTTCCATCGGTTAATTCCTTTACTTTCTCGCTCCAACCTTCTTGCGTATAATCTACAGAAGCATCGGCACCAAGTTCTTCCGCAATTTTTCTTTTTTCTGGGGAACTTGCCGCAGCGATTACCTTGCCGGCTCCGTATAATTTAGCCAACTGTACTGCAAAAGAGCCTACTCCGCCGGCAGCACCTTCTATCAAAATGCTTTCTCCAGCCTGCATCCTGCCCGCATGCTTGATTGATAAAGCTGCTGTTAATCCTTGTGCCATCAAAGTAGTAGCTTGTGAAGCTGTAATCCCTAGAGGCAATGGAATTACCAATCCTTCCGGCACGCTTACGTATTGAGCATATCCGCCAGTGGAAGGAGTTGCCACAACAAAATCGCCTACTTTTAGGTTTGCAACATCCGAACCAATTTCGATGATGGTACCTGAAACTTCGGCACCAATAGTGTAAGGCCCGGCAGTCTGTTCTGGGTAATACTTCCCGTTCCTGCGCATGATATCAGCGAAGTTTACACCTACGGCTTCCACTTTAATAAGCACTTCAAAGGCACTTGGTTGGGGTGTAGGCACTTCTTCATATTTAAGGACCTCTGGGCTCCCTGTTTCGTAAAATCGTATTGCTTTCATTTTTTTAATTATTAATTTTTGTGATTGCTTCTTGAATTGCCGAATGGATTTTTTTACTTTCTCCAACAGGTACTTCAAATTGGTCTTTTGCTAAAGCAAGGACCAATTCGTCGGCAACTTCTGCAGGCGGAATTCCGTTCGCCCCGCCAATTGCAGCCGAAAATTCTGTATTTACTAATGGTGGAAACACTTCAAAAACATTTACGTTTTCATTTTCTGCCAGCTTATCTCTTAAGCCTTCTGTATAATTGTGTAATGCAGCTTTGCTTGCAGCGTAAGTAGGCCCGTACGGGTTTCCTCTAAATGCGGCAATAGAAGTGATATTTACTATGGCAGCATTTTCCTGACCGAGTAATTGTGGCAACATTAATTCTGTAAAATCAATAACACTTAAATAATTGGTGTTCATTTCCAGGGCAGCTAGTTCCGCAGACTTGACTTCCGGATTATTCAAATCGTTTAAAAACGCAATACCCGCATTGTTGATGATGATGTTCACTTCCGGATGGTTTTCAATCAATTCTTTCGCAATGCGGATACGATCTCTTTTTTCAGACAAGTCACCCTGAATAGCAACCGTATTTTCTAATTCGCCCAATGCCTTTTGAAGGCGCTCTTCGTTCCTTCCGTTGATGATGATCTTGTTGCCTGCGGCACTTAGTTTTTTAGCCATTGCCAAGCCAATTCCGGCACTTCCGCCAGAGATAAAAATGGTATTTCCTGATGTTTTCATTTGTTTATTTTTTAGTATTTTTTATTTAATTCGATAATCTTTCATATGCTTGGTCGCCCGAAATATTACAATACTGGATAATCTGTATATCCTTTTTCTCCCGGTGTATAGAAAGTATCTTGGTCGGGCTGATTTAGCGGGGCATCGGTTTTAAATCGGGCTACCAGATCGGGATTGGCAATAAAAGGAGTTCCGAAAGAAACCAGGTCGGCATCGCCCTCGCTGATTATTTTTGCAGCACTTTCCTTGTTGAAACCATTGTTGATGATAATGGTTCCGTTGTAGATTTTGCGAAAATGTCTGGCTACATTTACAATCGCATTTTTATTTTGCGAAACATCGGTGAATGGTCGCATTAAATGAACGTATGCCAGATTGTAATCGTTTAATCTCTTGATGATAGTGTCATATAATTCAATGGTTTCGTCATCAGTATTGATGCCCATCATTCCGTCCAGAGAAGTATTGAAACGGATTCCTACGCGGGAAAGATCAACTACTTTTTTCAATTCATCTAAAACTTCAAAAAGAAACCGGGAACGATTTTCTACAGAGCCTCCATACTTGTCAGTGCGGATATTTGAATTTTTAGAGAAAAATTGTTGAAACAAATAGCCATTCGCAGCGTGCAGTTCAATTCCATCAAAATTAGCTTCAAAAGCATTGATTGCGCCTTGCTTAAAATCTGCGATTGTTTGTTTGATGTCTTCCAAAGTCATTTCTTTAGGAGTTACGGTATCTTTAAAACCTTCTGCTGTAAACGCCTGTGTATTGGGATTGATGGCCGAAGGTGCCAATGGTAATTTTCCATCGTGTAAATCCGGGTGTGAATTTCTGCCGGTGTGCCAAAGTTGGGCGAATATTTTCCCGTTTGCTTTGTGTACGGCTTCGGTAAATATTTTCCAGCCCTCAATTTGTGCTTTTGAATAAATGGCTGGCACGTTAATTACACCAACGGCATCTTTGCTCACGTAAGTTCCTTCGGTAATGATTAAGCCGGCTGTGGCCCTTTGTGCATAATATTCCGCTATCAGTTCAGTTGCTGCATGTTCAGGATTATCAGCCCGGCTTCTGGTCATTGGTGCCATTACCATTCTGTTATTCAATTGTAATCCGTTCAAGTCGTAATTTTCAAAAAGTGTATCAGAATTCATTATATTTTAAAATTTTATGATTAAATTTGCTTGCGAATTGCAAGTGCAAATGTAAATAATTACTTTTAATTTGCAAGTGGTTTTTAAAAAGAATTAAAAAAAATGAAAAATAAAGTAAACAGGTCAGGCTGTCCTATTAGCAGTATGCTGGATATATTTGGGGATAAGTGGTCATTATTAATCATCAGGGACATGGTGTTTTCTGATAAAAATACTTACGGAGATTTTTTAAAATCAGATGAAAAAATAGCTACTAATATTTTAGCAGCTAGACTTTTGACACTTGAAGAGAGTGGGGTGATTCAGAAACTGGAACATCCAGGCAGTAAGGCAAAAGTGTTGTACATGCTTACCGAAAAGGGAATTGACTTATTGCCTGTCCTTTTAGAAATTCAATTTTGGGCAGACAAGCATCTTACTGTCCTGCCAGAAATAAAAGTCTTTTTGAAGGAGGCTAAAAAAGACAGGGAAAAGTTTATAAAGACATTGAGCAGGCAATTGAAAGGGCGGCTTTCGAGCACAGGAAATGGAAAATAGAACTACTAATGAAAAAGGAAAACATCACTATTGAGGGCCAAGCGGCACATTACTGCTCCATTGCAACTGATGGAGAAGAGGCTCATTTTTATCCCGGCAATGGTTTTCCTGCTGGGGTTTACTTGCCATTATTGCATTCATTATCTGCAAAATATTCACTGACAACTTTGGCTTTTCGAGCGACCTGGGAAAATGCAAAACCACAGGTCAAACCCGTCAATTGGGAAGTTTATGCAGATGATCTCATTGCTTTCTTAGATGAGAAATACGACAAGCCTATTGTAGGAATCGGACATTCGCAAGGAGCAACAGCAAGCCTCATTGCAGCGGTAAAACGTCCCGATTTGTTCAAGGAACTTTATTTGATTGAACCCGTTTCTGTGACAAAATTTGATGAAAAATACATCAGCCTGATTCCTTATTTCATCAAGAAAAAAGCAGAACCTTTTAAATCCGCACTAAAAAAGAAATCCACTTGGGGAAGCCCTTATGAATATTTTGAATTTCTGCAAAAAAGCAAAGGTTTCAAACGGATGAAGGAAGAAAATTTGAAACTGTTTTCCACAGAAAGTTTAAGACAGAAAGAAGACGGAAGCTACGAATTCATTTTTCCCATCGATTGGGAAGTAGCAAATTATGCCTTGCCTGTAAACATTGATAACTATTTAAAAGCACTAAAAGTTCCTTGTAAAATTATCCTTGGCAAGCCCTCTTTCTTCCTGAATGAAAAAGTACGCTCGAACCTGAAAGAAATTGTGAAAGGAGAAATTGTAATCAACCCAAATTATGGACATTTAATCCCCTTGGAAGCGCCTGATTTTTGTGCTGGGCAAATTATATGTGTCAATAATAGCAATTCAAGATAGATATTAGGAGCAGGAGGTTTCAATTGTATCAAATCAAGGAGTTCTGTTTGATGAATTCATAGTGTTTTTTATTAACTGTCTTTTTGTGTCAGACATTCCAACTTTTGTGTTACAAGGAAGCTGTTTGACTGTTATAAATTTGTATAACCCTAATAACGATAAAATGACTCATACATCAGAACCAGAGAAAATTGACAGTAAAGATTTTTTTACGGCAAAAACAGTAGCCCTATTTACGAAAAGAATTAACAACCTATCTCCAAATTCTAAAAGAGCCTGGGGCACGATGTCACCCGATCAGATGCTGCACCATTTGAATCTGGCCTGTGGAAGTTCATTAGGCTATTTTAATTTACCGGATGAAAGTACTTTTTCGACAAGGACTGTAGGCAAATGGCTTTTGGTGGATTTATTACCAAATATGCCAAAAGGTTTGAAAATGCCTGTCGGTTTTGCAATACCCTCAAAAGAACATTTTGATTTTGAAAAAGAAAGGGCTCTACTATTAGAGATAATAAACAAAGCTTCCAATAGTAAAAGTACTGATAGCTGGACGCCACACGTAGCTTTTGGTCACTTAAGCAAAAAGCAATGGAGCAAACTGCTGACCAAACACATTGACTATCATTTAAGACAGTTTGGCGTTTAAATACTAGAATTACATTGAACTAAAGTCTCGTGATAAAGTTCATGCAGCTTCTTTCCAATTAAATTAAAAAAATCATGACAAATATACCACCATCAACAGACCAGCTCAATACTATTCTCTCTGCCCAGCGCAATGCTTTCTTACGAGATGGCATTCCTACACTCGAACGGCGCAGAGCCGACTTGAAAAACTTCAAGAATGCACTTATAAGCAACAGAAAACAAATTCAAGATGCTATAAATGCTGATTTCGGACATCGATCGAAACACGAAACGGATATAGTAGAAATCATAGGTATCATTCAGGGCATCAATTATTTGAGCAGCAACCTGCGTAAATTTATGCGGCCTAGAAGCCGTTATGTAGCACTGCACACGCAGCTTGGCTCTGCTCGTGTAGAATACCAGCCGCTTGGCGTAGTGGGTGTTATTTCGCCCTGGAACTATCCGATCAATTTATCATTGATGCCTGTTGTTACTGCAATTGCTGCCGGAAATCGCGTGATGCTCAAACCCTCAAAATATACGCCTGCCACCAATGCTGTGATTGAAGAAATATTTAAGGCAATTTTTCCTGAAGAGCAAGTGATCTTGGTAAATAGCGATGGTGCGGCATTTTCTAAATTGCCTTTTGACCATTTAGTTTTCACGGGAAGCACTTCGGTAGGGCGTTCTGTTATGAAAGCCGCAGGTGAAAACCTTGTTCCTGTTACATTGGAGCTGGGCGGAAAATCTCCCGTTATTTTATCTAAAGGATATTCTCTTGAAAAAGCAACATCCCGAATTGTGTATGGAAAATTGCTGAGTGCCGGACAGACTTGCATTGCACCTGATTACATGCTGGTGCATAAAACTGAAATTGATGCTTTTATTGCCGCTTATGATAAAAGTGTCAAGACAGCATATCCGGATGGCCCGACCAGCGAGGATTATACTTCGATAATTAACGATCAGCAATATAAAATATTGAAAGACCTTCTTGATGATGCCAGCGCTCATGGCGCAAAGATTATTGAAGTTGGCTACCGGCCAGAACAGGCTTCCAGCCGTCCGCATACCTTGGCACCCACAATTGTGCTTGGGGTAACAGAGGAGATGAAGATTGCAAAAGAAGAAATCTTCGGGCCTATATTGCCTATAATCCCCTATGGTACTATTGATGATGCAATTGCTTACGTGAACGAACGCCCAAGACCGTTGGCACTCTACTATTTTGGAAATGATAGCCAGGAGAAAAGAAAAGTGCTAAGCCGTACAACATCCGGAAACGTAACTGTAAATGGCACATTTTCACACATAGCCCAAGATGACCTTCCCTTTGGCGGTGTTGGCGAAAGCGGGATGGGCGCTTATCATGGAATAGAAGGCTTCCGCACGCTCAGCCACGCAAAAGGCATCTACGAGCAGGGCCGTTGGAATGGTATGGATATACTTCACGCGCCTTTTGGAAAGCTGACAGACAGGCTGATCAACTTTTTTCTAGGCTAGTTTTTAATTTTAAACTCAAAAAAAATGTACAATAAAATAAATTTAGCAGTCCTGCTTACATTAGTATTCACGGCTTCCGTGTTTGCAAAAAAAGATAATGCAAATGTTTTAAGCCGAAGCTCAAAGACAATTCATAAAATGGAAAAGGAAACAAAAATAAACCCAAAAAAATTCTTTCCCCAAGAAACGCTTGCCCTATTTACGGAGAGAATCAATAAAATCACACCCGAATCGCAAAGAGTTTGGGGTACAATGTCGCCAGACCAAATGTTGCATCATCTGAATCTGGCTTGCGGAAGTTCGATGGGTTATTTTAATTTGCCCGACGAAAGTTCTTTTATGACCAGGACTATGGGTAAATGGTTTTTGGTAAGTTGGAAACCAACTATGCCGAAAGGATTAAAAAACCTGTAGGTTTTGCAATACCACTAGAAGAGCATTTTGATTTGGAGAAAGAAAAGAGTTTGCTACTTGAAATTTTAACCAAGGCCTGCAACACACAAAGTACCGAAAACTGGACACCACACGTTCTTTTCGGGCATTTGACAGACAAGCAATGGAGTAAACTTTTGACGAAACATATTGATTATCATTTAAAACAATTCGGGGTTTAAATGCGGATAATGAAAATCCACCTTCCCTCATTTTCTTTGGTAACACAGCATTACCATAGGTAAAGGAAGTTTATGAAGGAAAATTATAATGATCTTTCTGTTGAAGCACACCAATCAAAAATTTATCAAGAGAAAAATCTATGTGAAAAGCATGGATTTTTCTTCTCTAATATCATAAATAGAATGAAAAAAAAGATTGTTTTTGCGCTTATTATGGGCATTTTTACCACTGGATTGATATCTTTTACCTTAATAACGCTAAATACAGAATTGGCAGGAATTAAATTTTTAAAAATATGGACTAAATCCTGGTTTATGTCTTGCTTAATAGTCATTCCGTGCATATTAATCATAGGTCCAATAATTGAAAAATGGGTAAATTCTATGTTTGAAAATGATGCTGAAATTACTAAAAAAGCGCTCACCTTGATTTTCGATATCATTTCCGGCACTTTCCATAGCTCACAAAAGGCCTGCTTCAGTGTAAAGCACAGGCGGTTTAGTTTTCTTTTCCAGAACGGAAGCTTCTTTTATTTTAAGTTCATCGTCCTTTTTCAGCTCAGGCAAATCCATTACATGTTCTGTATCATCATCGAGGAAACTGCCACTAATGGAACGCCACCCGGATTCTATAATCTTATAGCCTTTTGATGTAAAATCATAATGCAGTACCTGTAAGTCGACATCAGTTATCTCTTTGATGCAGGGTTGTGAAACGGCTTCGAGTAATCGAAAGGCAACCATATTATAAATCGCATTTTCCTTTGGATTTAGGGCTGATGGCATTTTATCAGTAGTTAATAATCCATGATGGTCAGTGACACGCAAATCGTTCACGATATGTTTATTAAAACGGCGCCATTTCATTTGAGATAGGTTTTGTTTAATATTTTCCCTCCTTTGTAAAGCTCTTACAAGGTTGGGAATCTCTGCCCACATATCTTCAGGAATGTATTTGCTTGCGGTACGTGGGTATGTGATAAATTTCTGTTCGTAAAGGCTCTGGGAAATGTTGAGGGTTTCTTCGGCCGAAAGGTTTAATTTTTTATTGGCTTCCTTTTGCAGGCCGGTAAGGTCGAACAATAAGGGCGGTTGCTCTGTAACGCTTTTGGTCACTTGGGATGTAATTATTGCCGTTTGGTTTCGCGCAATGGCTTTCAACACATCAGCGGCTAGTTTTTTGTCTTCCCATTTGATTTTTGAGATACTTTTAAAATCTATCATTTCTTTGTTATGGGACAACTGTATCTGCCAGTAATTTTTTACTTTGAAACTCCTGTTTTCCAGATAGCGTTTGCATATTAAAGCTAATGTAGGTGTCTGCACTCTTCCGAGTGAATAAACCCCGTTTGCTAATGCAATGGAGAGCGCTTGTGTGGCATTGATACCCACTAGCCAGTCGGCACGGCTCCTGGCTTGTGCTGCCTGATATAATCCGTCAAATTCTTTTGCGTCTTTGAGATTATCAAAACCTAGTTTAATGGCTTTTTCGGTAAGGGAGCTTATCCAAAGTCGCTTAAAGGGTTTATTGCACTTCAAGTATTCGTATATGTACCTAAAAATGAGTTCGCCCTCACGTCCTGCATCGGTGGCGACAATAATATTATCGCTGTTGTCAAAGAGCTCTCTAATGATTCTCAGTTGTTTTAGCGCTCCTGTATCTACAGAATCCCCTTGATTTTTACTGACCTTTCTGACAGTCAGTAAAAAAGGGTTTGGAAGTATCGGCAGTGATGCTTTGTCAAATCCTGTGATGCCGTAATCTTCGGGCATTCCTAATCCTACAAGATGGCCCAGTGCCCATGTAACAAAATAGCCGTTACCTGTCAGGTAGCCATCTTTTTTTTCGGTGGCTCTGATTATAACGGCTATTTCCCTTGCTACACTGGGCTTCTCTGTAATAATTGTTATCATATCTTATTACATTTTAGGCCCTTTTGATTTAGAAGGTGTATTAGATTCTTCTTGTTGCTGCTGTTGTTTCTTGTTATCGGGATTTGTTTGTCCTGATTTTAATGGCTCCTGTATGTTCTTGGTAGCTTCGTTAGTTTTGCCTTCGGAATTGACAGCGGTCTGCGTTTTGTGCGCTTCAGAAGGTTTTATTTGTTCTTTGATTTTATCTGGATTTTGGAATGAAAAATCTGTTTTATTGGTTTCCTTGTTGTAGGTGATATATCCATTGTATTCTTTCCCTTTTTTATCCACTAAGCCGCTGATATAAACAGTTTGACCATCTTTAAGCTTTTGGTATTGCTCATTATTGAGTTCCTTATCTCTAAAGTTTTTAGGTGCTCCCTGAGTTTGGTTCTGCTGATTGCCTTGTGTCTGTTTATTAGAATCATTTCGGTCAAAGAGAAATTCAACAAAACGTTTATCTGCATTGAATTGCACAGATGCATCAAAGGCTGTTCCTTTCTTGGAAACCATACCTTCTAATGCAAGCGGTTTACCTTCAAATAAAGTTTGTTTTTGCTCTTCGCTTAGTTTTACACCTTTAATTTCATCGGGAATTTTAATGAAATCCGTGCGCAGTGCGATCACCTCATTGGTCAGCCTGTCTATACTGATAATGGAAGGCATGATCTCATTGTTTTTCGGATTGGTGAGATCCACTACGCGTCCCATATTGCCCGTTTGCATAAGATTGTCTTTATCTTCCTTGCTGAACTCGTGACCGAAAAAAGGATAATTCAGATTAGGCTCTTTTCGGATGCCATGAATAGCCAAAACAACCTGTCCTTCGTCGTTTTGTTTAAGCGACAAACGGGCATCCATTCTTGTAACTGCAGTACCGAGATTAAGACTTACCGGTACAAGCTCATTTGTTTTGTATCCTTTGAGCAGGGGATCAAGCAGGTTCATTTTTTTAAGTTTTTCTTTACTTAAACCCAAATGGTTTAATGTTTCCCAATCGATTTGTTCCGGTTTGTATTTGTATTCACTTGTTTCCGGATTTGTTTGTGCTGTTTCCATATTAACTTCATTTTTTTGTTTATAATCTTTTACTTCGTGCTGTTTCATTAATTGCTCACCTTCAGGTGTAGGATGATCTAAATGTTTCTGCATCTCTTTTGAAGTATCAACAGCCAGCAGAGCAGGGATTTTGAAGAACGAAAAATTAGTTGGGTTCTTCAGCTGGCTGAAAAAATTTGAAAAGAAATTCGAAAAGACATCTCCCTGCTTGTCTACCCGCATGAACTGATTCTGATTCTTGCGCGTAGGGTCAACAGTTTCCAGATTGCCATTTTGGTCAATACCTTTTACCGCCAGAATTTTCTTTTTCTCTTTATCGAATACCAGCAGTATATCCGATAATTCTTCGGGAGTGTTAAATGCATCTTTAATATTTTCGCTCATAATTTTAAATTTTAAATTCATTTGCGAAATTAAAAGGTGAAAAGGTGCTAATTAAAAGCTGGAATCTATTGGCGTTATTTTTCACTCTCTGGCATAGTTTTTTGGCGTTCGGACATTGATACTTTCTCTGATGAACTGGTGTACATCTGATAGCTTATAATATATTTTTCCACTGATGGTATAGTAGGGGAGCTTGCCGATTGATCGGTAGCGCTGGAGTGATCTCCCACTTATTTTAAGCATCTGTAATATATCCTGATTATCCAATAGCTCTTCGCCGTCAACACTTCCGCGTTTTTTTTCAAGTTCACTGATATGCGCGCTCAAAAGATCGAAACGTTCTATGATTCGTTCCATCCAGGAAATGAATTCCATTCTGTCTATATTCATGGCTGTGTGTTTTACATTAGTGATGCAAAATTGCCACCAGCAAAAGTTTTTCATTGCCAATATCAGCCAATGTAAAATGCTGTTTTATGAAAATTTTAACTGAATAAAATATTAAGATGAGTTGCTGATTTACTGGGATAATTGAGCATATAGAAGTAATTATATGCCAGTAGCCATTTGATGCCAATTGCACCTCATTGGCAAGAAAATTGCAATTTTTAAAAAAATTAGACCTCTTTTTCCATGTGCTGTTTAAGCGATAATTTCAGCTGATCCAGAAAAATGCTTTTGCTATCAGCCCTGTCTTTCATCCTATGGTAGGCGTGATGGACATCGCCGAGCTGGATCCTGAAAAGTAGTTGGAAAACCATGCTTATTTTACGAATGCCGGCTTTTCCATGAGAAATACTGCCCGATGCATGAAGTGCGTAAATTAATTCGATCAGAGCATTCTTTGAATCTGTCCAGAAAAAATCTCTATTAGCTACATTTCCGTCTGAAAAAATGCTGGTCTGCTGGATGTCAGGTTCAATTTTGGAAACAAGGTAACTGTAAAGCAGTTCGTTAGCAATTATTCGAGCTACCTTATAATCATAGTAGGTGGAGAATTGAGTGTCAATTTCAAAAACAAAACTATTAACTCCTTCATGAAGGTCTATTTTTCCCCTACAAAAAAAATGGTGGTCCCATTCGGTTCTTCCGGTGCGATAGTAGCGATAAAAATCAGTGTTATAAAAGTGCTCTTTATATTCTTGCTTGAGAAGATTGAGCTCATTGGAAAAATATTTATGATGCATTTTTCCCGTTACAACCGGGCAGGATGCTTCAATTCGGAAAACTTTATTGTAGAAAATAAGTTTTCCTAGTATTTGGGGTTTGATACTTTTAAAAAAATTAATCTCTTCATTTTCATCGGAGAATCCTTTTTCTAAAACATTTTTTTTAACCGTACAAAGCAAGCTTCGAAGAACGGTAGTCATGTGGTAGGATTTTTCAATTATATGTTCAGGGTCTAAGCTGAATTCCTGTTCTGCTTTTCGAATAACCTGAAGTACGTTCTCACATGTAGATCTTATCATGGCAACAGAATTTAGATTTATTTGTACAAGGAAAAGTGGGGGCAGTTCTGCCCAGATACGGTATGACTTTACTTTTCGTTGGAGAATTTAAATGTATTATATCAGCGCGCGGTATTGGTTTCATTCTGCAGTGTCTGCATCAGTTCCATAGCGTAGTTATCCCTGGCTTGTACGTAAGCGACCTTCGGTATTATAGAAGCGCCAAGTTTTTTCTTCTCAAAGCTTGCCGATATGCCGAAATCAATTCGCTCAATTTCAAGCTCTCGCGCTCTTTTGATCGTTTGGTATAAAAGTTGTCTGTACAGATTGAAACCTTCTGCTGCAATGTAGTCCATGCCAATAAGTTCAGGTACATATACCTTTCCTGAATTTTTATAACAGAACATTATCCCAACAAAATTGTTTTCAGGGGCATCTTTGAGTGTAAGAATTATGAACTCCCAGTTTGGAGAGCTATTCATATTTTCAAATACTTGCCTGTTGTATGTGAAGGTATTTATGGCTAGGTTGCGATCCTTTACATTGCAGTATAGCTCGTAAGCCCTGTTTATTTCTTCTTGATGGAGGTAATCTTTTATTTCTACATCGTAGAATTTTTCGTATGGCAGTATTTCCCTGTTGTAATGCTGGCGTGAACGGGTTGAAAGCAGGGAACTATAATTCTCAATTGTGGGCCAGTTTTTATTTTCAATAACACAGGATTCTGGCATATCAATCCGGAAATACCCTTGGTTTCTAACCATTTCATCCCACTTGAATCCATTTTCAAAATCACGCAGTACGACCATATCAGCCCCTAAAGAATTGTATGTTTCTTCCATCTTGTTCAATATCATTCGAAATGATTGCTCGGCCAGAGGATGACTCTGGTCAATATAACAGTGCATTCCCTCAGTAAACAACGAGCCGGTACTTAGTACTTTGGAGGTCATATTCATGGGGTCTGTTTTTCTAATTTCTTCAAGGTGTCTTGATACAGATTCTGTAGCCAGCATATCATCTTTCCAAAGTCCCACTGTAAAGAATGTCATTAAAACCACCTGCATGTTCTGATCACGGATGATATAATAGAAGAAATCCCATTTATTGGCCGAATCTTGGCTACTTGAGAAAGTATGCTCCAAATACTGCATTCCGTCCCAATCAAGGATATTGTGAGTGCCCAGATACTTGTTCCATTCGTGCTTGTCTATATTCTCTATTGTTATTTGCTCTTCAATATGCAGCAGCTCTGTTCGCTGTTTTTGAGCATGTAGCTTTGTTTTAATATCCATTCTAAAAGCCTGCCGTATCTTTTCATCACTGCTTCCGGTTTCTTCCACTGCTTTCTGGAAGTGGTGGTCCATTGCACGGGCAAGATCTGAAATATCTTCAATTTTATTATGCGCAGATATCGTAATACGGATTCCGGTGTTTTTTATAGGTACTGCGGGATATATGCCCAGGTTGAGATAAAAGCCCTCTGAGAAGAGGCGCTTGGTAAAATTATAAGCAGTAGCAGGTGTGCCCATTCCAAGAAAGAAAACTGGAGAATCGTTCTCAGCGACTAGGGGTAGGTTGCTGTTTGAAAGCAGCATGCTGAAATGTGCTGTTTTTTTGGCAAGTTGAGCCTGGTGCTCATATATTTCTTCAGAAAGATGTATGTCACAGGATGCAATTGCAGCGGCAACTGATGCAGGTTCAAGTTGAGCCGAGAAGGTAAGGGGGCCGCCAAAAGTTTTAATCTTTTCGCGTAATTTATGATCACTGCAGAAAAAGGTGGCTCCGCTGGCACCAAAAGTTTTGCTCAGCGTGCTGACAACGACAATGTTTTCTTCCAGTGTTTCAATAGCATCAAAGATGAACCCAGTTCCATTTTTTCCTCTCCAGCTCATTCCATGTACATCATCAAAATAGAGGTGAAGCTGCGGATATTTTCGGGCAAGGTTTAAAAGATCCTTTACTGGTGCATAATCGCCGTACATAGAATAAACACCGTCCGCCATGTACCATATTTTACCCAATTTACCGCTGAGCATCCGAATTTTGTCTTCAAGCATCTCGAGATTATTATGGCGTATCATCTCGACAGGTATTCCCCTAAGCTTCAAAACCTGACAAGCATTCTGCACACTCCAATGCGCCTGATGGTCTAGAATTAATGCATCTTCATCTCTTATCAGGGTTGGAATGATGGCCATATGTCCAAGAGTACTGTTCTTAGTGATAATTGGCGGTATACCGTACATCTGTTCGATCTTGCTTTCCAATTCAGCATATAAAGGATGCGAAAGATACGTTTTCGAAAGAGGGAACTGTGTCCCATAATTTCTTATAGCATTTATTGCAGACTCTTTTAACCTTTCATCCTGTTCGAGTCCTAAATATCCCGTAGTTCCGAAATGGAGCATTTCGTTTCCGTTAATTTTTATGGTCCGGCCATTAAGATAGTCACCTTCAGTGTATAGGTGTAACATTCCCTGATCCTTTGCGCTAGAAAAAACAGTGTCTACTGTATCGATAAAATTATTGTGTTTAATTTTTGCCATCTTTTATTAAATTTTTAGGTTTAGATCTGTGTTTTTGTAATTGTTTGAGAATTAGATACCTAAAATTCATTATAAAAATCGAAAGCGCTTTTACTTGCAGATATTTTATTCCCAATTTGGCAAGGGTAATTCCCGATTTGACAACAAATTACAGTGTTTTGCAAGAAATAATCCATATTTGACAATGACAATGTTTCTAAATCTTTATAATTTTGTTAAATTTCAAGTTTAAAAACAAACAGGTTATGATTGCCTCACATGAATCTTTTGAGAATCAAAATGCAAGGTTTTGGATTGAAAAGGGAATCCTCTTTTTCGAATATAAACCGAATACTGCAATAGATTTGCAAGTCGCTATGCGCGTGGTTGCAGACAGGATTGCATTTCAAAATGAAAGAAATCTTCCTGTTTTTTGTGATACCAGGGGAATTGCCTCAATTGACAAAGCAGCCCGAGACTATCTCGCAAAATCTGGATCACTGCTTGCAAAAGCAGTCGCTCTCATTGGTAGTGAAAATGTTTCCATGACTATGAGCACTTTCTATCTTGAAATTAGCAAGCCGTCTGTGCCTACGCGAATTTTTACCGTGGAGCAAGAGGCATTGGATTATCTAACGGATTTCGTTTAGGACCACTCTTAGACAGATAGATACAAGTATTAAATATTAACACAAATGAAAAGCCCTCACAACCGCCAGCGGATGGTATCGATGCACAAGATGTTATTTGAAATGGCACGGGGCAATTTCAATAACCAGATCCCTTTAAGTAGTTATGACGACGAAATTGAAACATTGGTCGTCCTTGTCAACATGGTAGCGGAAGAACTTAAAGAGTCCGCTTTTCATTCAGGTTTTGTCAATCCATATATTACTCACAGGATGGTGACACCTGCAACTTTTATCTTAGATGAAAATCATTCTATAAAGGATGTGAATCAAGGGGCTTTGAAAATTTTGGGTTATGATTCAATAGAGATGCTCAGCAAGCCAATACAGGAATTTCTGCTGGACGACTTCACGGAAATGTCTGATCTGGAGAAAAAAGCGCTGGAGGAGCTTCTTTTGTCAGGTGAAATCATTACGCTAAATTTCATAACATATAAAAAGCTGATAGTCAGTGCCGAATGCTCGGTATCAAGATTGTCTGAAGGTAAGTTTACAGTACTTAGTTTCATAGCTCCCTTTCTCCAGCTTGATGACGCTGTTCCGGAATCATACGAAACAAAAGAACAAAAGCAGCATAATTTTAAGAAAACCGATGCGCGCCTGATGCAGCGAGTTTACGATTACGTACTAGCGAATTTGGCGGAGCCTTTGCCTTCAATAAAGGAAATTGCTAGACTTTTTGGGACAAATGATTTTAAACTCAAAGACGGATTCAGGTATTTTTTCCATACAAGTGTCTACAAGTTTTATACCGAACAGCGACTTAAAAGGGCCTACCTTATGATAGAGCAGACCGATATTCCTTTGAAAAATATTTCGTTTATGAACGGTTTTAACAGCTATCCTAATTTTTCTAAATCATTCAAGAAGCAGTTTGGATTTTCTCCTAAAGAACTCGGCAGAGGTAAAGCTGGTGGTTTTTTGCCATTCAATCACTTTAATCCTTCATAATTAATTTTTGCTCCCAATAGTACAAGTGTTATAAGTTTGAAATTCACAATTTTACATTGTTGAATTCAAATCGACTAGTTATGATACTCAATACAAATAAGGGATTTAAAAAATACTTAGTAGAGGTTATCTGTCTTCTCTATATACTTCTTTTTGTTTATGCCGCTGTGAGCAAGCTGTTGGATTTTGAAAATTTTCAAGTTCAGCTAGGGCAGTCTCCCCTTTTGAGTGTTTTTGCTGTTTGGGTTTCCTGGCTGGTGCCTTTTACAGAACTGCTGACCGCTGTATTTCTTGTACTGCCAAAACTGCGCACTCTGGGTCTTTTTACAGCCTTAAGTCTGATGACGATGTTTAGTGTTTATATTTTTATAATACTGCATTTTAGTGATTTTGTTCCCTGTTCATGCGGGGGTGTTTTAGAGAAAATGAGCTGGAATGTGCACCTTGCATTTAATCTAATATTTATTATGCTTGCCTGTATTGCCGTTATACTAAGAAGCCACACAGGTACGATTTCCGCAGTAAATTTGACCCCGGCACTTACAGGTAAAGCTATGCTGCTAGATGTTTTGTTAAGCACTGTAGTTATTATCGTATTATTTCTTATCTCTGAAGACAGTATGCATAATAAAAACCCTTTCATAAGAAGGTTTCCCCAGCATCCGGTTATGTTTGAAAGGAGTATGGATTTAAAATTTAATTCCTACTATTTTGCGGGCTTCAGCAACAACAGAATTTACCTTGGTAATTATACCACCCCGCTTAAAATTTTATCTATGGATTCCAGATTGCAGGACAGAAAGATCATAAAGATAGTTTTTGATTCAAAGAAGCTTCGTTTTACGATGGTCAAAATTAAGATAAGCGCCCCTGATTTTTATTTAATGGACGGTACTGTTCCAGCTATATTCAGCGGGAAAACTATGGATTGGAAAATTAGCAAAGAACTTAAGGAACTTCCTTACTTTACTTTAGCGGAACCCATTGACAGCACCACTGTGATGATCCGGGCTGGTAACGGCAAAGATGGTTCGCATACACTTGGTGTTTATAGGGCAAACAAATCCACTGCCACCCGATATAATTCAAAACTCCTGCAGGTACAGATAGACGGTATATTTGATACAGACGGAATGTTGCTATTCAGTAATAAGCTGAAAAAAATGGTCTATGTTTATTATTACCGCAATGAGTTTATTGTGGCTGGGACCAATGTCGCTCTAGATTACCGCGGACATACTATTGATACTATTACAAGGGCAAAGATAAAGGTAGCTTATCTTAAAAACAGCACAATAAGAAAGATGTCAGCACCACCACTAATTGTGAACGCACATGCAGCGATATCAGGAAATCTCCTTTTTGTTAATTCCAAAACACAAGGCCAGTTTGAAGATGAAAAGCTATGGAAACGCGCATTTATTATTGATGTGTACGACTTAAATAAAAATGCTTATTTAATGAGTTTTTCGGTTGATAAAATTGAGAATAAAAAGCTTTTGTCACTCTTTGTCACCGATGAGCACCTGTATGCATTAATGGAGAATGAACTTGTTGTTTATAAGTTGCGCGATATTATAAAAGAGAAATAAACGGTGTTATAGATAACAACTTATGACAGCAGAAAATATATCGGCCGATATCAGGAAAATAGACTGAATACCTGTAAAAAAAAGTAGGTCAGATTTTTAATTTAATATTTATTATTATGAAAAATTCATTTTTGAAAAACATGGTTCCCGCTGCAGTTATTGCCTTGGGAATCTCGGGAGCTTTTGTAACAACTTCAATGCAGAGTGTCTCCAACAGCAGTTCATTCAGACCTGCCTATATTCTAAATGAGGATGATGAATGCGAGCCGGTAGAAGTTCCTTGTAATGACACTAGTGGTACTATTTGTCTCCATAGTGCTTCTGGGCAGCAAGCCTTTGATGTAAACGCTCAGGGCAATTGTAATGTTACGCTGTACAAACAAAATTGATGTATTCAACAAATGAATGCAACAAAGGTACAATGCAGTTCCAACCGAACTGCATTGTATTTTTTAATTTGAGCCTATTATTGTAGACCCGCACTAATCCACTGCGCAGAGGTGTCTTTCTTTAGATAGTAATTAAACCATTGCTTTAGCCGAAGCGACAGATCAATCTGATTCTCCTTATCAGTAAAAACATGTCCTTCGTTTGGATAGAGCAACAGGATATTTTTCTTTCCCAATCGTCGCAGTGCCAAATAATACTCCAGGCTCTGACGCACATCAATCTGCTTATCTGCTTTTCCGGACCATAACAGCAAAGGTGTATTTACTGTTTGTGCATTGTGTACCGGAGAATTATTATGGAAAAATTCAGGTGCTTCAAATGGAGTTTTTCCCATCCACCACTGTTGGTTTTGAAACCGCCACATATAGGGTTTTCCGGTGTTTTGGTTGACAGTCAGAAAAAAACTTGTCAGATCCGTTATGCTGCTACCAGCGATGGCGGTTTTAAATAAATTTGTCTGTGTAATTATAAAGGCAGCCTCATAGCCTCCGAATGAATGTCCAATTAGCCCGGGTCAATGGACAGCATGAGCCAATTATCAGTGAAGGATTATTTTATCGGGTTCAAGACGTTCTTGATAGTAAAGCAAGAACCTATCGGCCAAAAATTAAAACTATTGAGAATTTTCCTTTGCGAGGTTTTTTTCTTTGTCCAAAGTGCGGTCAGAAGTTAACAGGAAGTAAATGTAAAGGAAGGAATAAATATTACTACTATTATCACTGTGATAAAGTATGTAAATGGAGAGTGAATTCTGAAATAGCTAACAAGATTTTTAAAGAACATTTAAATAAATTTAAACCTTTAGAGGAAGTTAAGAAGCTATATACCGCGGTTCTGCTTGAAGGTTATAGAGAGCATACTGGAGTAATAGCAGGAGAAAAAAAGAAGTCCCTTGAGCAGATTGCAGTTTATGAAAAGAAATTATCTGTGGCCAGAAATTTATTAGCTACCGAGAAAATCGATGCTGAAGATTACAATCTTATGAAAATTGAATACAATGCAATTATCAGTAAGTTGGAAAAAGGCATTGGAAATGTAGAGGACGACAAGGCTAGTATAGAGCATTTAACGACGACTGGATTGGAAAACCTTTTAAAGCTAGGTGAAGCCTTTGATGGCGGGACTTTAGCTGATTCAAGAGAATTAATTGGTTTAATTTTTCCCGAAAATTTCACATTTCAAGAACAGAAAATCCGCACCGCCCGAGTCAATGAAATGGTTAACTGTATCTATCTGGTAAACAACAGATTACGGGCAAAAAAAAACGGGACAAAAGATGATATTTTTCTTTTGTCCCGAGTAGTGACCTCGACTGGATTCAAACCAGTAACCTCTTGAGCCGTAATCAAGTGCGCTATTCAGTTGCGCCACGAGGCCTTTTGTTTTCAATTCAGCTAATTTTTCGTAGCTTTGTTGAGCGCTTATTGCGGGTGCAAAGATAGAAAGAAATGTGAGATATACAAGCATAAAATAACATAAAATTAAAAAAAAATGAAGATTGAAAATTATGTACGTGATATTCAGGGTTTTCCTAAAGAAGGAATTTTGTTTAAAGATATCACTCCGCTATTAAATGATCCAATTGCAACAAAAAAATGTCTGTCAATTTTAGTAGATTCATTAAAAGGACAAAAAATAGATAAGGTGGTAGGAGCGGAAAGCCGCGGTTTTTTCTTCGGGATATTATTGGCACAGGAATTAAATGCGGGATTTGTTCCGGTAAGAAAACCAAAAAAGCTTCCTTATGAAATTATTTCGGCTTCGTATGAGTTAGAATATGGTACAGATACTTTAGAGATGCACACAGATGCAATAAAAAAAGGGGACAGGG
This sequence comes from Flavobacterium psychroterrae, assembly GCF_018380615.1. Classification (GTDB taxonomy): domain Bacteria; phylum Bacteroidota; class Bacteroidia; order Flavobacteriales; family Flavobacteriaceae; genus Flavobacterium; species Flavobacterium psychroterrae. The sequence continues at coordinate 49,369 of NZ_JAGYVZ010000024.1, forward strand.
TTTTGATCCACGATGATGTTTTAGCGACCGGAGGAACCGCTAAAGCAGTTTGTGAATTAGTAGAGAAATTAGGTGGAGAAATTGTACAATGCAATTTTTTAATGGAATTGACTTTTCTTAACGGAAGACAAAAAATTAATGAGCATCCAATATTTGCAGCAATCACTTATTGATTAAATTTCATTAAGCCTGTAATTTAAAGTAAAACAGTCAAAATTGTCTTAGTGAATTTAAACTAAGACAATTTTGTTTTTAATAGCATATAAAACCAAACCTATTCTGGTTTTGATTTCTAATTTATCAAACAAACATTCCCTGTAACCGTCGATTGTTTTTGGGCTTAGACACATTTCTGAGGCGATTTCCTTGTACGTTTTTTCGGTACAGGCGTGTTTTATAAAAATGATTTCCTTATCCTTTAAATTAATTTTTGTAGATTCGTTATTGGCTTTTTTTACGAGCATTCCTGAAACTAATTCAGTAAAATAAAAACCTTTTTCAATAACCGAAATCATTCCGTCCTTAAATATTTCCGGTGATGTATCTTTCAATAAATAACCTTTGGCACCGTTAGTTAGCATTTTTATAATAATTTCTTCATCATCATTTACAGATAGTGCGATAACTTTAAGTTCCGGTCTGTTTTCCTTAATCCATTTCATGGTACTTACACCATCTAAAACAGGCATATTTACATCAAGTAAAATTAAATCAACATCAGCGTCGATATTTTCCTGTAAGTATGAAATAAATACTTTTCCATTTTCAAAGCGATTAATTACTTCAAAATCTTTAAAACTATTGATCAAAAGCTGCAATGATTGCGAAAAAAGCAAATGATCATCTACAATAATAATTTTGTTTTTAGGTTTCATTGGGTTTTGTTAAAGGATATTTTAAGGTTACAGTTGTTCCTGCCGGGTCTGATTGCATAATTAATGTGGCACCAATTAATTTAGCTCTTAACTTCATGTTGTTTAATCCAATTCCGGAATTTATAGTAAGCGGATCATATCCAATTCCAAAATCTTTGAATTTTAATAAAAAAACATTCTCTGTTGTGGTGATGTTTACTTCAAATAAATCACTGTGAGAATGTTTCAGGCTATTGTGCAATGTTTCCTGAAAAATCCTGTAAATAAATAAATCATGTTCTTGATTGATGTGAGGAATTTCTCCTGTAAAGTTATAATTATATTGAATATTTTTAAGCTTTTTTATTCGCTCTAAATCTTGTTTTATTGCTTCTATGAAATTAGTTTCCAGTAAGTTGTCTTTGTTGATGATTCGGGATAAAATTCTGATTTCATCTAATGATTTAGACAGGATTTGTTTCAGGTCAGTCAATTCAGTTTCATGAACCGGCTCTCCGCTATTGATGTACATATTAAGCTGCATAATACCTACAGACACAATTTGGCCAATATTATCGTGCAATTCCTTACTGATTTCGCTTAACGTCTGATCCTTAATTTCAATTCGGGTTTTAACTAATTCTGATTGAAAATAGAGTTCAGATTCCATTTTTTCGACCAAATAAGTATTCTTCTTCTTTAAGAAATAAAAGAAAATCACAAGCAGAATAACCAGTAAAGTAAAAAATACAATACCTAATGAAATGACTAATAGTTGTACCTCTTTTCGCTCCATAAAAATCCAATAATAAAACAACTATGCGTTAGAAAATTCAAAATAAACAATACTAAACTAAATATGGATTCATCATGTTTGATCAGGAACCATTTTAAAGCCAGCATAAAAGGTAAAAAAGGCACATGAAAGACTAAGATGCCTAAGATGTACCAAAAAAATACTGATTTTTTAAAATTTAATATTTTGTCTGAGTTAAAAATTTCTATCAAATATAAGCAAGATAATATCATAACTATCAGAACTCCAATAGCAAAACTATAAATAAAGGAATGATTTACATCATCAATGAAATACAGGATATTCAGAAAAAATGAAAATATAAATAATATCAAACTTAAAGATGCAATTGTTTTATGATTGATTTTGAGTAAAAGGCTCTTTAAAAGAAGAATGTAGGCGCAGAAACTAAATAACATGTAAAAATTGAATACATAATAATTGAGCACGCCCGTCCATTCAGTAAAATGATAGCCAATTACTTCTACCAAAGCCGAAAACCATATTAAAGCAACTAACAATTTAGCCTTTTTACCGGGAAGTTTGTGGAGTGAAATCAATCCGATACTTCCGGAAAATAAAGCTAAATAGACAATATAAAATCGTAAAAATTCAAACATAATTTTTTAATATGTTAATGAAGGCGGTCTTCCAATACTGCCGTAATTCATTGGTTCAATAGTTGTTATATCTGCATCTTCTTTTTCGCGTACAAGTGCAAAAGTCTGAATGCCTGTTGTACTGATTCTTTTTCTTTTACCTGTTGCTGTTAAAAACAAAGTCATTAAACCTGCTTTATCTTCATATTTTCTGTCTTCAGGATAAACTCCAAAATAAAATCGGATTCCGTTTACAGTATAACCTGTTTTTTCTCCTTTGGTCTTGATGTAATGGATATAATTTTCCAGTTCTTCTATAGAAAACCAAACAGCATTTGAATCTTCTTTTTTAATATATCTCGCAATTATGCTGGCTCTGTACCTCATAAAGTTCGAATGTAATTCCTGACCGAATTTTTTTGTAATTAACTGAGTCGGTCTTCCTGGTTCTGTTTTCATAATCTTAAAATTTAAATGTAATGGTTAAAGGTTAATTTATTGTCTTATAAAGTTTTAATAAAACTCAGGGTCAAAATTATTTTAAAGCTACAAAGTTGACAAGGGGAAATATACCCTTTTTTCACAGGGTAAATTTATTCAAAAAATAGGGTTAAAGTGCTGTTTCATAGTATTTTATAAAAAATGAATTTTACATCGTTCATTTTAGGCATTTGTATGGCGATAAAAATGAGCACTAACATTAATAAGTAATAACTAAAATTTTTTAAATTATGTCACAACCAACCCCACTAGGTTATCCTCATGCAGGAGCCGGAACAGTAGAAATTCTTTTAGAAAAAGAAGACGGAGCAGATTTTGCAGTACTTTTTTCACCAGATCCTAATAATATGTTATTAAGAGATGCTGGTTTGCCAATGCAATTTTATTATTATCCAAAATATCCAAGACTTTCAAAACATCCGGATGGAAGATTCAAATTTTCGATGCAGGTTTTTAAAGGAGAAGCTGATTCATCAACTGTAATTGGTGCCGAAGGACTTGAAGAAGAAGCCGGAGCCTACACCACATTAACAAGCACAATTGATTTGCCCGAAGCCTTATTAAAAAAAGCCATTGATAAATTAAAAACGACGCTTCATACGAACTATAATAATCAAAGACAGTCAAAACTATTTGGATTATTCTCTTTTTTAAAAGGTGTTGACAGAGATTTTAATGAAACCAATGTAAGACCTATTCAGTTGACCGAAAACAAGATTGCGATGCACGTTGTAGGCGAAAAATCACCTAATAATCCCTTTGGCGGAGCAAACCCATGGACTTTTAATATTCAGGGAGAAGGTGCAGGAAGTACTTTTGGACTTGGTGATAATGCATTTTCGATCTTAATGGGGCGTAATAGTGCTTCGTTAGTAAAAAATGCTTTAGAAGCAGGAACTAACAATCTTGTCATTGAAAATAACCTGAAATATAAAGGTTATATGCCTACTACAACAATTAAAACTACTATTGATGTAAAAAAAGTACACACTTATTTTTCGGCAAAAGCAAACGTAAGCTGGTCTTTTGTAGATGTAAACTGGGAACATGAATATGAAAAGATTCTGACAACGGGTGGAATCATAAGTGAGGTTATTACGGATAATCAATTCACTAATGACGAAAGAAAAAAAGTAGAAGAAGCTCTTTTGACAAAACAAAGAGATTTTGCTTTTCAAATGGTTCAAAAGCAAATATTCGATGCACCCGAAAAACAATTTACTCCGGCAGCAACGCCTGAAAAACCTGGAGGATTTTTTAGAATCCTTTTCGGAATTGGAAGCGTGGGAGTAAGCTTGAAATCCGGAACACAAATCAGACAAGTTCAATTTACGGATGAAATAAAATTCTCAGCCATTGAAGTTTTAGATTCAAAAATTAGCGGAAACTTAACTCCATTGACATTAAAAACAGGTCCGGCAGCAAAAGAAGACCTGAAGAAATATATTGTAGAAGTGCCGCTTGACGAAGATTTTCAAAAAGTTCAGGTCATTGCATCTCTAAACGGCGGATTAATCAAACTGGATAAAGATAGTGATATTGTCAATGATAGTCCTGTAAGTCAGGTTTCTATAGAAGTTGGTTATCCTGATTCTAAAGGAAAAATCGTTTGGAAAAGCTCCGGAAGAATGATTGCGCCCGAGGGAACTCCGTATGTGAAAAATACCAGCAAATCCGGAAAAGAAATTGATGCTATTTTCCCCGCAACCTGGAACGATAAATCGAGAGAGAAAAACGCATTTGTTTTTGATTTTGTAAAACATAACGGTTCAACTAAAATAAAAGTACGTCAGGAAGTTATGTATGAAAAAGACAAACGTATCAAATTGAAAGACAGCGTTAGGGAATTTGAGTTTGAAGGAACAAAAATATTCGTGCCGCTTCCGGTGATGAATATGATCAATTATACATTATCGACCGAAGAACTTTATGAATGTGATACGCTTGAAGTCACACTAAAAGTGGATAAAATGTCTTCGAAAAAATTCAAATTTACAGCTGATAATTTTGAAGATGCGATTCCGTACAGATCCTGGTATGAATTAGATTATACAATTAAACCAACAGAATACAAAGTAAAATATACTTGTAACGGTAAAATTGGTAAAAAAGCTAAAAAGGTTTCTATCTCTACAGATTATCAAAAAATTGATTATTTAGAAGGTGATGTTTTATTTGAAATTCCAACAGGAACCGCAGCGCAAAATGCTGATATCGAAAAAATCCGAGCTGCATTTTCAGAATAATTTTTTTGATAGATAAAGGGGACATTTTTTGTCCCTTTTGTTTTCTAATCATTAATCCTAAAACCGACCAATCATGCCAGATTTAAATACTTTTAAGCTTGAAGGAACTAAATTAGTTCCCATCAACAGGTTCAATCTTGAACCATCAAAACCCAGCAGTTCGTTTACGACTGCAACAATCAAAAGAGAACCACAATTTACAGTTATAGAACATCCTATAATTCATTCAATAGATATAAAACCAATTCCTGTTATAATTGGATTTCCAATATTTGAAAGTTACTTTCCTTTAATTGAAGGAGATAATGCGATTACAGAGAATGATTCCTTCAAGGATTACTTTAAGAATGAAATCACATTGTTTTTTCCTCAAATAGAAGCAGAACCCAATAACGGAACTCTATTTTATTATGAAAATGTACTTGATAAATCAGGGAATAAAAGCGGATTAGCGGGAAAAGTGACTTTAAAATACAGTATCAAAACTAAACCATTACAAGCAAACCAAAAAAGCATTGTTCTAAACCTGAGAGAAGCGATTTTAAATTTAAAAGTGAATCATGATATCGTTAAAATCAACGGAATTGTAAATGCAACAACACAGGAAATTCAGTTTGATTTGATTGACGAAGCCGTAAAAATTGCCTTTATGAATCTTGTTTCAAACATTAGTGATATGAAATGTAATGTTGATTTATTCTTTGATTTTAAAGGATATTCAAAAGTAAAACGGAACTTTTTGTTTGCAAGAGATTTTACGGTTTTAAGAAGTCAAAACATCACTAAAAAAGATTTAGTTTCAACCAGATCATTGTTAGAACCTAAACTAACACTCATAAATCGTCCGTTAATGGTGAAATCAGCAACAATAAATACTGCGACGCCAGGACGAGTTATCGCTGATATTCAGAAAGAAAATAATATAAAAGCAGGAGATCAGGAAGAATTTGTAAAAAGTACTTTTTTGCTAAAAATCAATAAAACCTTAAATTTTCCGCTTTCTGTAAATGCTGTATCAAGTTTGTATAAAACGATAGATGGCGGATTTATAAACAATCCTTTCAATTTAAACGAAGACTTTTCACAGTTCAGGCAAATATTTGTTTCGGGATTTAATTTTGATAAACTTTCAATTTATAAATCTATGGTTCAGCCCAATACATTTCTATTGATTTCAAAGATTTATAACCTTTCAAAAGATTTAAATACTATGAAACCCTGTATTTCGACCATTTTTCATGCCTATGAAGATGGAACAAGTACATCTGAAGAAATTTCGAAAATTAGTTTTCAGTTTGCCATTGGTCCCAATCTTTCTGATTTTGATCTTGCCAAATTAAAAATCGCATTGCTGAATAATAATTTTATTGATGGCGATAATATGGATTATTTTGATAAAGTTCAATTTTTATTTCCTAATGATATTGCTGCAGAATATGAAGTGAGCGGGAATTATTTTTTGCAGAAATCTGATATTGCTACAGATGGCAAACATTTTCTGTTCAATCTTTCCACCGACGATTTATCTGAAGCAAGTATTATGATAAACGCATTAAATAATACAATTACACAATATGCGAACATCAATTTTAAGCATAAGGAAATAAAAGACACAAGTGTTATCGAACTCAATATCGAAAACACAATTGGCGAAATTGTCGAAGCTATAATTGATAATGAAGCCAAGAAAATAAAAATCAACAATCAGTCGATTTCAAATTGCAAACTCAATTCTATTTTATTGGTTTACAATCAAAATGCCACTTATTTAAATAGTACTTTCTTTAAAAACTATCCGGAATTAATTAGCAATGATTCTAAATTTCTGGACTTTACGGCTGTTAATCCAACGAATTCCGAAGCTTTAAAAAAGGTGTTTTTTGACTTCGAAAATATCGAAAATATTAGTTCAGAATTTAATCAGGTTGTTTCGCAATCAACAAGCTATAACAGATATATTCAGGTAGAAATTAAAAGCCAAAGCGCGGCAACAAGCAAAATAACGATTGAACTGACGGTTCAGGAAACGGGAAGTAAATTTACAATTGAACGTTTAAAAGCTGAATTTGCAACACCAATTCTGTTCAATTTTATTATAAAAAACAGTCTTAACAACAATACTCTGATAGCTTATAAGGTCAATTATTTTGATAAAAATGACAATTTGATAAGTTCCAGAAACGATGTATTTAACTTTCTGACATCATCAAAAATAATCATAAATAAAAAGTCATGAGAACGATAAAATTAGGCACAAAATCAACTGAAGTTTATTACTTAAATGAACTTCTGGAAGAACTGAAATACGGCGTCATTGTTTCTGATTATTTTGATGCTGAAACAGATAAAGCCGTAAAGAATTTTCAACTCACAAATAATTTAGTTGTGGATGGCATTGTGGGTTTAAAAACCTGGTCGCTATTGATGGAAAAAAGCAAAGGAGGATTTTCGTCCAACAGCAAATTACTTTCTGAACAAAATTTAATTGACTTTGCAAATGAACACAATCTGGAATTGGCGGTCATTAAAGCCGTTAATGAAGTGGAAAGCGGAGGAAAGGGTTTTCTGGTCGACGGAAGGCCGAAAATTTTGTTTGAAGGTCATATTTTTTGGAGAGAACTCGAAAAACGAAATATCGATCCCAACGATTACAGCAATAATAGTCAGGATATTTTATTTAAGAAATACACAAGATCCTACTATTTAGGAGGAACGGCAGAATATGCACGATTAGAAAAAGCAATATCATTAAGTGCTGACAAAAAAATTAGCGATGCTGCAAAATGTGCTGCGTCCTGGGGTTTATATCAAATAATGGGTTTTAACGCGCTCACAATTGGTTATGAAACTATAGATGAGTTTGTAGAAAAAATGTATTTGAACGAAGGCGAACATCTAAAAGCTTTCGGTCTGTTTTTAGAAAAAAATAACCTGATTGGTTATTTAAAAAATAAAAGATGGGCAGATTTTGCTTTGAGATATAATGGTGCAGGATACAAGGCAAACAAATACGATGAGAAATTAATAAAGGCTTACACCAAATTTTCCTGAATAAGAAAGTTAGTTTCAGGTTTTAGTTTTTTTGTTTCAGGTTTCAAGTTAATGAACGTGTAATTAACCGCAAAACACACAAAGCTTTGCGAACTTAAAACTGCAAACTTATAAAAAAAACTCCACGAACTTTGCGGTAAAATTATGCTCAGCCAAAACCTGAAACAAAATAAACATGAAACCTGAAACAAAAAAATAAAAACAAAAAACCCGAAAGATTTAAAAATCTGAACTGCCCCCAAAAAGTTAGACACTATTTGGGGGCATTTTTATGGAAAAAAGAGTAAAATATGATTATGAGTTTAAGCTTGGCTGTATAAATAAAGTTTTAAA
>NZ_JAGYVZ010000025.1 GCF_018380615.1 Flavobacterium psychroterrae
TTTTAAAACAAGAATATTAGCAAAAATAGCAGCACTTACATTGGTTCAATATATTAACAAATTTATATTTGACAGACCAATTAATAATATTAAAAATCAAATAATTTAATTTCACCCAACGGGTTAATATTAATATTATCCATAAAGTTTTTTTCATAATTAATTCGTTTAAGTTCTACTATTGTTTTAGTGTCAAATATAGAAGCTTAAAGTATTGTAGTATTACGGAAATCCATAATATAAATTAAAGTGACTAATCTTTGTCAAAGTTTAAAACTTTGACAAAGATCTACACGAACAGCTTTGTGTCCCGATAGCTATCGGGATTGCATTTTAAATCTCACATAAAATTAAATCTTAGCGAACTTTGCGGTAAAAAAAAACTACAAAACCCTATAAACAGGATATTGCAAATGCGCCTTTTCATAATGTGCTGAATTTTTATAAATCCAGTTTAATTGCGCTTCAGAATTCTTAGCAAATTCGCGGTCATTTTGTTTTTTAGATTCTAATTCGGCTTTTAATGCTTGATTATCTTTTAAAAGTTTCGCCGCTGTATCTTCAAAAATATATTCTGAATAATGTTCTTTTTGCTGTAAAATAGGATCGAAGAAATTCCAGTTAAAGAACGAATCAACACCTTCCGGTTCAAAAGCTTCTACTAAATATTTTACGCCTTTTTGGTTTGTTGGAACTAAGTAATCACCTTTGGCGAAAGCCATTTTGATAATCTTAGAAGTTACAGTTGTATTTTGGTGTAAATAATGTCCTTCATAAGCATTCGGAACCGTTTTAAAACTCGCAATTTTATAACTTTCAACCTCAATAATCGTATCTTTTTTAAGTTGAGAATAGGTAATATTGTTATTCTTTAAAAGGTCAATAATATTCCAATAACCACGCGGAATGATATAAGCAGATGGAATCAAAACATCTTTTACAGATTTGAATTCCTTAATGTACGGAACGTCTTTTTTATACGGTTTGCTTCGGTCGTAATACAAACGATTTCCTGTTGTTGCTTCACTTTTTTTATAACCCGCTTCATATCCTAAAAACGAAAAAGTAGTGGCTTTTGTGCTGTCTAATTCCCATTTAAGGGTATACGGTTTTTTGGGTTGAAATTGCTCCAGATTTTTCACACGAAGCTCTTTGATTTTTTTATAATTCGCATCAGTAAAATCCAATGTTGATTTTGTGTATTCGTAAGTCATTTTTACACGTTCGGCATATTTTTTCAGCATATGCGTTTCAACTACAAAACCAATCGTATTAAACAACGAAGTATAACCCGTTGTATATCGCGGACTATCAACAAACTGACCAAAACCTTTGTCCGGAGTATCTTTAAATGAATCTACATAAGGCGTTGTTTCGATTTTCTTTTGCTGTAAATCTTTAACCAAAGCCGGCATCATTTCGTTATTCAAAAAATCGCCTAAAACAGTTCCTAACTTGTTATGCTGCGTCATAATATACGTTAGTTTATATTGATAATCAGATCCGTTGCTTACATGATTGTCAATGAAAACATCCGCATTTATCTTTTGGAAAATCTCCACAAAACTCTTCGTATTTCTGGTATCAGATTTCATTAAATCACGATTCAAATCATAGTTTCTGGCATTTCCTCTAAAACCATAAATTTCGGGTCCGTCCTGATTCGCTCTTGTGGTTGAATTTCGGTTTAATGCACCGCCAATATTATAAACCGGAATCGTAACCAAAACGGTATTTTTAGGCGCTTTTAGTTTTCCAATGGCTAAATCTCTATAAAATTGCATTGTTGCGTCGATTCCGTCCGGTTCTCCGGCGTGAATTCCGTTATTAATAAACAGAACCGCTTTGTTTTTCTGAATCTTTTCAAAATCAAATTCTTTGTCAGGATTGTAAACCACCATATGCAATGGTTCTCCGGAATCTGTCAATCCCATTTCCTTGATTTGAATTGTTGGAAAATCTTGCGCTAAAAGTTTAAAATACGCAATAGTTTCTTCATACGATGCCGATTGATTCCCGTTTCCTTTCTCAAAAAAAGTATCGTATTTTTTATTGTTTTGCCCGAAAATTGTGATTGTGAAAAGTAAAAAGAAAAAGGTAAAAAGCTTCATGGTTTTGGGTTTTTAATAGAAAAGTCAAATATAAAGTTTTATTTGTTTGCTTCGCCTATTCGACTTTCAGTCTCGGGTCAGGTTTCATGTTTCAGGTTGAAATGAGAGTAGAGTTGCTTTGGCATTTTAACGCAGAGAACGCAAAGTTTTTTATTCGTAAGATGGTATAAAAACACAGAGTTCACAAAGCCTTGTCTTTTATATACTTTGAGAGTGAAATTTTCCTATTTCTATTTGTTCGCAAAGCTTTGTGAACTTTGTGTTTTCTCAGCACAATCAAAACACAATCTTTTATAAAAACTTTGCGCGCTCTGTGTTAAAAACATTTCTATTTGTTCGCAAAGCTTTGTGATCTTTGTGTTTGTCAACATGATTTATATTAAAAAACTTTGCGTTCTCTGCGGTAAAATGCCAAAGTTGCTCTATTCTCATTTCAACTTGAAACCTGACCCGAGACTGAAAGTCGAATAGGCGAAGCAAACAAAGAAAACCTGAAACAACTTTTTTTGACTACTTTTGCAAAATGAATAAAAATCACCATTCCAATAACATACTTTCGAACTTAGGAATTGAAACCCTAAACGAAATGCAAGAAGTTGCGCAAGACGCAATTTTAAACGATAATAATGTATTACTGCTTTCTCCAACAGGATCAGGAAAAACATTGGCTTTTTTGTTACCTATTTTAGAATTATTACAGCCTGAAATTCTTTCGGTTCAATGTTTAATTCTAGTACCATCGCGCGAATTAGGTTTGCAGATCGAGCAGGTTTGGAAGAAAATGGGAACGCAATACAAAGTAAATATATGTTACGGAGGTCACTCGATTGATACTGAAATTAAGAATTTGAGTAATCCGCCCGCAGTTTTAATAGGAACTCCTGGAAGAATCGCTGATCATATTGACAGAGATACTTTCCGCACAGATAAAATTCAGACTTTAATTCTTGATGAATTCGACAAATCATTGCAATTAGGTTTCCATGAGCAAATGTCTTATATCATTGGAAAATTAACCAAACTAAACAAACGTGTTTTAGTGTCTGCAACTTCAGATATTGAAATTCCGAGATATACAAGAGTTGTAAATCCTACGATTTTAGATTTTATTCCTGAGCACGAAGAAAAAACTAATCTTTCGATGAAAATGGTGGTTTCTCCGGCAAAAGATAAATTAGGAAGTTTATATAATTTGATTTGTTCTTTAAAATCACAATCGGCTATTATTTTTTGTAATCACCGTGATGCGGCAGAACGTATTAGTGATACATTGAACGAAAAAGGAATTTATTCTACTTATTATCATGGCGGAATGGATCAGGACGAACGTGAACGTGCTTTGATTCAGTTTAGAAACGGAAGTATGAGCTATTTAATCACAACTGATTTAGCGGCTCGTGGATTAGATATTCCTGAAATGAAACACGTAATTCATTATCATTTACCTCTTAAAGAAGACGAATTTACACATCGTAACGGACGTACTGCACGTATGCAAGCTTCCGGAACCGCATATATTATCACTCACGAAAGTGAAAAACAACTCGATTATATTGACTACGGAATGGAAGTTTTGAAAGTCGAAAATTCAACTACTTTACCAAAACCACCAGAATACCAAACTATTTATATTAGCGGAGGAAAGAAAACTAAACTGAATAAAATTGATATTGTTGGATTCTTTTCTCAAAAAGGAAAATTGGAGAAAGGCGATTTAGGTTTGATTGAGGTTAAAGATTTTATTTCGTTCGCTGCCGTAAGATTTAATAAAGTGAAAGATTTACTGGACAATATTAAAGAAGAGAAAATGAAAGGCAAGAAATTTAAAATTGAAGTTGCCCGAAAAGTGGTTAAGAAAGAAGAAGAGAAGTAAAATTTTTACCATTTTCTGTATCTAAAAGCTTCAAAATACCGAATTTTTGACTGTTTTTTGATAATATGAAAGCTTTTGAGTAAGTTTTAAATATTTGAATTTCAGTATTTTACGTTGTTGTTTTTATGATTTGAACAAGATTCTTAATTTATTGTTAATAAATTAAATGATAAGGCTTTAATTTATCATATTTTCTGCGTTTCTTGCGCCCGTAAATAATAAACCCCAAATTAATTATGAAAAGAATTATTACGATTGCCATTTTGATGTTTAGCTTTGTTTCTTTTGCACAAATTAAAGTTATTGAAACTGTACCAGTTGAAAGATTAGGAAAAGTAAATAACAATTATATTCAAAAAATTGGAGATGAATATACTGTTTATTATACAAGTATCCAGAATGATGATGAATCATCAAGCTTGAGAAAATTTACATTCAAGAATGTAAATAATGATTATAATAGTCTTTATAGTATTATTGTAAATGGTTTTACTGCAAATCCTTTGTATGATATTAAATTAGAATTGCCAAATAACTATATTTGGTTGCATTACACAGGAAGTGTTCTTCCTGAGAAAGCTACAGTTCAGTTTATGGTTTCAAGCAAAGATGCATCTTCTGCTGCAAGCAACGTTTCTGAGCCACTTTTAAAAGATCAGATTAATAAATTATTTCAAAAATAATTTTTTTAGTTTCAGGTTTCAGGTTTTATTTGTTTCAAGTTAAAAATCTGTGGTTAGGAAATTTAAATATATTAAAAAAGGCTATTCAAGAATTTGAATAGCCTTTTTTTAGTTTGCAGCTTTCAGTCACAGTTTTCGGTGAGTAAAATAACTGAAAACTGTGACTGCGACTGAAGCTATATCTTCTTCACGTATTGCGTGATAATCACAATTTGTTGACCATCGACTTTTCCTTCAATATATTCAGCATTTTCATGGTCTAAACGAATGTTACGAACGGCAGTTCCTTGTTTGGCAACCATACTTGATCCTTTTACTTTTAGATCTTTTATTAAAACTACAGAATCTCCGTGTTCTAAAATTACACCATTACTATCACGGTGAATGATTTTATTTTCGTCTTCTTCGCCTTCTCCGGTTGCTTGCGCCCATTCCAGCGTATCTTGGTCTAAATACATCATGTCAAGTAATTCCTGAGGCCAGCCTGCAGAACGTAAACGGCTTAGCATTCTCCACGCTACAACTTGTACAGCAACGTTCTCGTTCCACATGCTGTCGTTTAGACATCTCCAGTGATTTAAATCGACATTATCAGGATTTTCAATCTGGTCAATACAAGTCGCACACGCCATTATGCTTTCGTCAAGTCCGCCTTTTTTAGTTGGTAATACCTCGTATACTTTTAGGTTTTCTTCAGCTGCACAAAGTTCACATTTTGATCCGCTACGTTTGTTTAATTCTCTTTCGATGCTCATTGTTTGGTGTTTATTTAAAATGCGAAATTACTTATAATAAGTCTGGGGTGCAAATTTATATTAAGACTTAAAATTCTAGTTTTTGAATATTATTTGGTCAAGGTTAATAATTGAAGTAGGATATGGAGAATATTCGTAATATTTTACTTCAATGCTGTTTTCAGTAATAAATTTTATTTTTTTATCACAGCCAGTCACGCAAGTTTCAGTATAAATTGGAAAATACATTTTTTTATTTTTATCAAATGCTATGATGTTGCCTCGAAAATAGGATACAATTTTGAAATTATTATTCTCTATACTTTCTGATTCTTCGTAGTTCCCTGTGAATTTGAATAAATTATCTTTATAATAAGTACTATATGTAGTATCCGAAACTTCGGAATGGCCGTTTGCTAAATGATTAGAAACATTATTGTCAGCCTCCCATTTTTGCACATAATTGGTGTAATGATCCTGATCTTCTGAAGTGTGAAATACCCATTTACTTTTATGAGCAAATTGATAAAGAACTTTTTTAATTTCTGGTTTTGAATTTAGGCTTTCATTTTCAATAAATTCTCCATCTATCGCTTCTTTACTGCGCAGAGTTGGTTCACCAGTATAGTCTAGTTTATAAAAATGGAGTGTTTTAATATCCAACATTATAAAAGCTACGTTTTCCTCTGTAACAGCATTTCCCATCTCAGTTTGATTGACAGATAAAAGAAGATATTCTTTATTATCAATGGTTGCTTTTTGGAAGCTTTCGTTGCCAATTCTAGTATAGGTAAACTTATTAGAAAATAAAGTGTCTTTTTTGACAAGTGTAAAATCGTTTCCTTTTTTTAAATATTGTGAAACTAGAATAAAATTCTTATCTCCGGCTAAAAAATATTTATCGTTTTCTATAGAACCGTATGTGGTAATTCTTATTTCCTCTGTGTTGTCTTTATTATTTGTTTTGTAAAGTACAGCCAGACTATCCAATTTGGATTTCTTATCAATTTCAATTTTGTCTTTAACTTTTGTTACTTTTTCTTCTTTTTTACAGGAAACCAGAACTGAAACGGAACAAATTATAAGAATAATAATAGCTTTTATTTTCATCTATGATAATGTCTGTGTACTTTTAAAAACCTTATTTTTTTACTCTTACTGCATCTGGAACCAGCATTTCATATTCTCCGCCATTGCGCAATACATCGCGAACAATACTTGAACTTATATAAGATGTGCTTGCAGCGGTTAATAAAAATACCGTTTCTATTTTAGAAAGTTTTCTGTTGGTATGTGCAATGGCTTTTTCGAATTCGAAATCGGCGGGATTGCGAAGACCTCTTAATATAAAATGGGCTTTTTGTTTTTTTGCTAAATCTATCGTCAAGCCTTCATAAGTGATAACCGAAATTTTTGGTTCGTCTTTAAAAGTTTCTTCTATGAATTGTTTTCTTTCTTCGAGTGAAAACATATATTTTTTTTCGGCATTTACACCAATAGCAATTACGATTTCATCAAATAAAGAAATTCCTCTTTTAATTATATCTTCGTGACCTAAGGTAATTGGATCAAATGATCCCGGGAATATGGCTTTTTTCATTTCTTTTCTTTTTGAGGTTCAAAGGTTCAGAGTGATAAAGGTTCAAAGTTTGAATATTTTGAAGCTTTTTGGGATTTGGAATTTAAATTTTGGAATTTATTTTTACGTTATTCTGAGTGTTTTTAAAGCCGGAACCCATTCGTCTTTTTTGCAGACTTCGCATTTTGCAGTTCCTGATTTTTGTTCTTCGGTATGACCACAAAATGTGCAGGCGTGAATACCATCTGAAGAAATTATTTTACTTTTTTTATTGAATGCTGCGGGTAGAATAGGAAGTCCGTATTTTACTTCATCGTCTTCATAAAAAAATACACTTATTTCTCCGCTGGTTTCTATAAAGGCATGTTTTACTTGACCGAGATGTTCAATAGATTTTATTCGAAGTTCAGAGAAAAATTCGTCTTGTGCTAAACTTTCTTTTTTGAAAGTGGCAATAGAAAATTTTCCGTTATTGATTAAACATTCTGTTTTGCCTTCTATAAATTCTTCAAACTTCTTGCTTTTTCCGGTAAGCCAGGTTACTGATCGGTATAAAATGATAATTACGGTAAAAACGATTGCTGCAGGAACAATACCTACATCTTCATAAAACATAGGGTCTCCGGCAGCAGAACCTAACGCAATAATAATTACAGTTTCGAAAATTGACAATTGTTTTACACCTCGTTTTCCAGCTAATTTTAATGTCAGCAATAAAATGATGAACATAACTGTTGAACGAAATATTACTTCCAATGCAAAGTTTGCGGGAAGATTGTTGTAAAAAAGTCTATTCCATTCAAAGATTTCTTTCATTTTTTTGAGGGACTAAGTTGCTAAGGTTCTGAGTTGCTAAGTTTTTTTTAGGTTAAAGGGCTCAGAGTTGCAAAGGTTTTTGTTTAGGGGCTAAGTTATTGAGTTTGACTCCGCTCAGTCTGATAATATTAATACATTAAAAAAGGCTCTGAGATCTTATTAACTTAACATCTCAGAACCTTAGTAACTTTTTAAGCCAACGCTAACTCAATTGCATTGGTGAATAAATCTTCAAGAGATATTCCGGCGGCTTTGGCTTGTTGCGGAATCAAACTTTCGGTTGTTAGACCTGGAATTGTGTTCATTTCAAGCATATATGGTTCGTTGTCTACAATGATGAATTCACTTCGTGAAAAACCTTTCATTTTCAACACTTCGTAGGCACGTTTTGCCGTTTCTGCTACTTTTTGTGTTAATTCATCAGAGATTCTGGCTGGTGTGATTTCTTGTGATTTTCCTTCGTATTTGGCTTCGTAATCAAAGAAATCATTGTCAGAAACAATTTCGGTGATTGGTAAAACTTTTATTTCTCCCTGGTAATTGATTACTCCAACAGAAACTTCGGTGCCGTCAAGGAAACTTTCTATGATGATTTCATTGTCTTCTTTATAAGCTACTTCAATTGCAATTGGCAATTCAGCTTCTGATTTTACTTTTGAAATTCCGAAACTTGAACCTGCTTTATTTGGTTTTACGAAACATGGTAGCCCTACTTTTTTGACGATTTCGGCTGTATTGATAACGTCACCTTTATTCAGGTAATAAGAGATTGCTGTTTTGATTCCGTATGGTTTTAAAACCGATAATAAATCACGTTTATTAAAGGTAAGTGCCGCTTGGTAATAATCGCATGACGATTGCGGAATACCTAATAATTCAAAATACGCCTGCATTAACCCATCTTCTCCCGGAGTTCCGTGAATTGCATTGAAAACACAGTCAAAAGTAATTTTTTGGTCATTTACGGTTACAGAGAAATCATTTTTATCAATTGAAAATTCGGCGTTGTTTTCGTCTACATAAACCCATTTTTCTTTAAAAATATGAATACGGAATCCGTTGTATTTTGTTTTGTCAAGATATTGGTGAACGACGTTTCCGCTAATAAGTGAAATTTTATATTCGCTTGAATATCCGCCCATTATGATGGCTATGTTTTTCATTGATTTTGATGTTTAATCGTTTATTTGTTTAGTTGCTTAACCGTTTATTTGTTTAGTTGTTTTTTTGCCACGAATTTCACTAATTTCCGCGAATTTAAATCTGTGTCTATCTGCCTTAATCTGTTAGATCTGCGTGCCATTTCGTTCAGTTTGTCATTTCGACGAAGGAGAAATCAAATCCAGAGAGCACGCACTTTGCATGAGTTAATAGTGTGATTTCTTCTTCGAAATGACAAAAAGAAAAATAATTTTTTTATGAAACCTAAAGTCCTAGCCCTGATGGAAGCGGCATCCTTTTTAGGGCTTCTTTAGCCGGGAAAAGATATAGCGTACAGCAGGAAATAGCTCCGGAAAATTTAAATTCCAATTTTGAAATTCCAAATTCCAAAAATCATCCTTGACTTCGCTCAGGATGACAATCAGAATACTTTCTTGTTTAAAACAAAATTATCATTTTTTTTGAAACGAAATAGGTTTATCTTTGCCACAACTAAAAATAAATTTATGACTTTACGTAAGTATTTAACAAGCCGTGTGTTTTTTGTACAAATCTTGATTGCGGCTGCAATTATTGCAGTTTTGGGTTATTTGTTTATGCATTGGCTGACTTTTACAACTGATCATGGACATGAAATTGCTGTTCCTAATTTATCTAAATTGACGGAGGAACAGGTTGAAGCAAAATTAGACGATTTAGACTTGGACTATGTGCTTTTGGATAGTGTAGATTACCGAAGTGAATTTCCTAAATACAGTGTTGTTGAGCAAGATCCGTTGCCGGGAACGATGGTAAAAGTGGGAAGAAAAATATATATTAAAATTAATGCATCAGGATTTTCATCTGTAAAAATTCCTGATTTAATAGAGAAAACGTATCGTGAAGCGGTTCCAACTTTAAAGGCTTTAGGGCTTGAACAGGGAACGATTACTTATATCCCTAATCTTGGAAAAGATATGGTTTTAGAGATGCGTTATAAAGGTAGAAACTTAAAAGTAGGAGACCGCGTGCTGAAAGCGTCTAAAATCGATTTGGTTTTAGGTGACGGAAAAGCAAGTTATGTAGATGAAAGTCAGGCGACAGACAGTACAGCTGCGCCAACTACTGAAACCCCAAAAGATGAACAATAATATTGAAAATTTAGATCTGGAAGACGAATTATACGAACATTTTAGATTTGAAGTCCCTAAAGGTCAGGCGTTTTTGCGTATTGACAAGTATTTAATGAATTTGATTCAAAATGCGACACGAAATAAAATTCAGAATGCCGCTACTGAAGGAAACATTTTTGTAAATGATATTCCTGTAAAATCAAATTATAAGGTAAAACCACTTGATGTTGTGACGGTTATGTTAACGCATCCGCCATTTGAAAACCATATTCTGCCGGAAGATCTTCCGATAAATATTGTGTATGAAGATGATGCTTTGTTGTTGATTAACAAGGAACCGGGAATGGTTGTTCATCCGGGTCACGGAAATTATACTGGAACTCTGGTAAATGCTTTGGCGCATCATTTTGATAATTTGCCAATGAACAGCAGCGAACGCCCAGGTTTGGTTCACCGAATTGATAAGGATACGTCCGGACTTTTGGTTGTGGCAAAAACGGAAGCTGCAATGACGCATTTGGCGAAACAATTTGAAGCTAAAACTTCTGAACGTGAATATATTGCTCTTGTTTGGGGAAATGTTGCCGATGAGGAAGGAACGATCGAAGGAAACCTCGCAAGACACTTAAAAGACCGTATGCAAATGGCTGTTTTTGCTGATCCTGAAATTGGAAAACCGGCAATTACGCATTATAAAGTATTGGAACGTTTTGGTTATGTTACTTTGATTTCCTGCAGATTAGAAACGGGAAGAACACACCAGATTCGTGCGCATTTGAAACACATCGGGCATCCGTTATTTAATGACGAGCGTTATGGCGGTCATTTAATTTTGAAAGGAACTACGTTTACAAAATACAAACAGTTTATCGAAAATTGTTTTAAAGCTTTACCACGTCAGGCTTTGCATGCTAAAACACTTGGTTTTGTGCATCCTACAACTGGCGAAATGATGCGTTTTGATACTGAATTACCGCAAGATTTTCAAAATTGTATTGAGAAATGGCGTAATTACGGAAAGACGCATAATATGGAAGAGGAAGAGAATTAATTAGATAATTTGTCAATTAGATAATTTCTTATAATTAAAAAGCTCCTGTCGGAGCTTTTTTTGTTTTTACCATTAAGATATTAAGCTTTGAACTTATTTTTCTTAATTTCTTAATGGTTTAAAAACTTTTATTAAAGACTTTTAATTGTTAAGTCGGTTATTTTGACTTCGCCGTTTGTGATGAAACCTAGTTTTCCCTGTTGGCTTAAGTTGCTTTTTTCAAGGGAACATTCTAACGTGGTTTCGTTATTTACAGAGAAATGTAATTGGTTATTCAGCACTTTAATTTTTACCGTGTACCATTTGTTATTTTCTAGTTTCATTGGTTTTTTAAATAGAGTAGGACCGCCACGTTTTTCATATTCGTCACTTCCTTTTTTGTAAACTCCTCTGCCAATCACGATATTCTGATCAATTTGATAGAGATAAGTTCTAATATATTGTTCTTTTTCGATGTTCAACATAATCTCGAACAAGGATTCTTTTGTCATGTTTACTTTAAAATCAATTTCATAATTCTCAGGAAGTTCCTTTTTAGATTCTATGACTGCCCAATGCATTGGGCCGCCAATTCCTTTTAATGTATCTTTTTCAAGAAACCATTCTTTTGGATTTGATTTCCATTCTGATTTTAATGTGGCATTTTCGTTTATTTTGTATTCTTTTTTGGTGGTTGAAATTGTCCCGCAACACGAAATAAGTATTAGCGGAAACAATAATAATGCGAGATATTTAATTTTCATTTTTATGTTTTTAATTTAACTCCGAATGGTATTTTATTTTACCAATTGATCCTGTTGCAGTTGGCAAAAGTTCAAAAACCGAAGTAGGAGCAAGACCATTTTCCATGCGATGTGACACATATAAAATAGTAACATTTGTTTCTTGTTTGATGGTATTGATTAGCTGAATGACCAAATCGACATTTTCATCGTCTAAACCTTCTACAGGTTCATCTAAAATCAATAATGGAGGATGTTTTAAAACGGCACGAACAATTAGTGCAACTCTTTGCTGACCAATAGAAAGATCGATAAAACGTTTTTTACGCAAATGGCTCATTTCAATTACTTCAAGCCATTGTGCAACAGTTTGTTTTTGTAAAGTTGTAGGTTAAATATATAAACCTATAGAATCGAAAAATCCTGACAGAATCATTTCTTCTAAAGTATGCCCTTTTTGAAATAAGTCAGTCATGGAAGTCGCGAAAATTCCAATTTGCTTTTTAATATCCCAAACGCTTTCACCGGTTCCTTTTTTTCTTCCGAATAAATGTAAATCCTGTCCGAAACCTTTTGGATTATCTCCTGTAATCAAAGATAGGATTGTACTTTTTCCGGAACCATTTGGACCAATTAACTGCCAGAATTCGCCTTGCTTAATTGTCCAGGAAATAGTATCAACAATTTTGCGATCATCGTAGCTTACCGAAACATTTTCCATTTTGATTAATACACTTTCGTGGAAGGAATGTAGTTCAACCGCTTTTGGAATTGCCGATGTATTTAAGGTTTTAAAATGACTTTCGGTTTTTGAAATAGGATGTAATTCAAATGTATTGTCTTTTATTTGCGCTTTGTTTGGAACAAAATGAAGCACATCTGTAACACGATTTACGATCTGGATAATGGCAATTTCATCTGTTAAATCTTTTAAAGATTCGGCTAAAATTACACGCGAAGCCTGATCTAAATGATCAAACGGATTATCGAAAATAATGAAATCAGGTTTTTGATTAATGCAGTATTTCAGAAATTCTTTTTTGCGTTCGCCGGACGAAAAAGTTCTCAATTGTCTGTGTGATTCCGGTGATGCTTCTACAATATCGTATTGGTATTCTTTTTTGATGAATTTCTCAATTGCAATGTCTGAAAACAGAATTCCTTTCTGGTTATTAAAAACGGCTAATTCTCCTTTGGCTTCGCCGGAAATTAAAGTTTGTATAAAAGCTTTTTTATTTACCTGATTCGATAAAAGTATATCCCAATGCTGCATTTTAAGGTATTTTTAGTTTTGAATTTTTTCTGCCACAGATTAAAAGATTAAAAAGGATTAATCATTCTAATCTGTGAAATCTGTGGCAAAAAAGTATTTTAAGCAGACATATCTTTGAGGTATGTTTTGCTGTTTATTTGGTTTCTTTTGTTGCCATTTCGCGATCATTTCTCGACCATTCGCTCCAGGATCCTACATATAATTTAGGAATAGGAATTCCGGCGTAATCCATCGCTAATAAAGTATGGCAGGCGGTAACTCCGGAACCGCAATGCACGATTATATTTTGTGGTTTTTTATCACCTAAAACTTCAGAATATTTTTTAGCTAAAACTTCTGCTGATTTGAAAAATCCATCTTCATCTAAATTTTCGCTAAACGGAACATTTATTGCGCCCGGAATATGTCCGGCAATTAAATCCAGAGGTTCTGTCAAACCATCAAACCGATTTTTATCTCTAACATCAATCACAATATTTTGGTCATTATTTCGGGCTTTTTCTACTTCATCTATATGTGCCTGAGATAATTTCCATTCTGATATTGGATAATTTTCTGTTGGTTCAAAATCTTCAATTTTTGAACTTACAGGAAAACCAATTTTTATTGCAGCTTGCAAACCTCCATTTAAAACCTGAACTTTTTCGTGACCAACGGCACGCAACATCCACCAAAATCGTGCAGCTGCATTTGATCCGTTTTTGTCGTCGTAAATTATAACGTGACTTGAAGGTGAAATCCCGAGGTTTGAAAGTACATTAGAAAATTTCTTGAATGCTGGCAAAGGATGTCTTCCTCCGCTTGACGGATCATTTTCTACTGCTGCTAAATCCCGATTTAAATCGACATAACGGGCACTTTTTAAATGTTCGTTTTGATAATTTTCTTCAGAATTAATTCCTGCTCTGGCATCCACTAAAATAATTTCAGACGAATCTTTTAATTTTAGTAAATCTTCAGGGTTTATAATTGGTTCCATTATAGTGTAATTGAATTGTTTTGAGAAATTAACCCGGAATTTTCTCGATCAATATTTCGTTATTTGCTTTGTCGAAATAGGTACAAGTCATTTCAAGAATATCAATACGCCATTTTGCAATTCCGGATTGTGCGGCATGATTGCAAAACGTTAAATAATCAGTTTGACCGTCCTGATGCATTACTAAAAATTCGATAAAACGTTCTTTATTAGCGACTGGCGCAATCTGAATTTCAGGATATTTTTCGTCTGATGAAACCGTGTAACCATTTACGCCGTAATATTCTACATTTCCATTATTGACAAATGTGTCATATCCTTTTACGCCCAGAATTATAAGGTCTTGTATATAATTTGGAAAATCTGCACCGCTTTGTACTTTCGCATGTGCTTCTTTTATTTGTTCGATTGTAAACATGTGTTTTAGTTTTTAAGTTAAAGTTTGCCACGAATTTCACGAATTATAACATTATACAAATAAAAATTCGCGTTAATTCGTGAAATTAGTGGCTAAAAAAAATTATTGTTTTAAAAATACGATTAATGGTTTTATAAACTGGTCAAAAGATTCTATATGCGGTAAATGTCCGGTGTTAGGAACTTCGACTAATTTTGAATTCGGGATTGTCTTTTGAGTTTTTTTGCCTAGTTCGAGATAGTTACCCATTGTTTTTCTAACTTCTTCAGATACCAGAGGTTTTCCTATTGCGGTTTTATCTCTTGTTCCGATGATTAAAAGCGTTGGACTCTTGATGTTTTTGAATTCGTATAAAACAGGCTGTGTGAAAATCATGTCATACATCAAAGCCGAATTCCAGGCTACTTTTGCATAATCCGGAGCTGTTGTCCAGCCTGCACCAAGTTCAGCCCATTTTTGAAAATCGGCGTTCCATTTTCCATCATAATAATTCGCCATTTGGTAGCTTTTTATGTTCTGATAATTTTGCTTTAATTCAGATTCGTACCACCAATCTACGGGTTTATAAGGCACAACAAGTTTCCAGTCTTCTAAACCAATTGGGTTTTCAAGAACCAGTTTTTCGGTAGTTTCAGGATACATCAAGGCAAATCTTGTCGCTAACATTCCGCCCATAGAATGCCCTAGAATGGTTGTTTTTTGAATTCCTAAATGGTCGAGTAATTTTTTAGTATTTTCTGCTAATTGCTGAAAAGTATATTGGAAATTATCCGGTTTAGATGATTTTCCAAAACCTATCTGATCCGGAACAATTACTCTGAAACCTTCTTTGGTCAATGCTTTAATTGTAGTTTCCCAATAAGCGCCATTGAAATTTTTACCATGCAGTAAAACGATATTTTTGTTGTTATAATTATCCGGTTTAATATCCATATACGCCATTTTAAGATATTGGCGCTGATTGCTCAATTCTAGAAACTGAACGGGAAACGGATATTCATAATTGGTTAAATTAATATCCAGCGCTTTTACATTTTCCTGCTGCGAAAAGCAAAAAAACGGAAGCAGTAAAAGAATAAGTTTTATATTTTTCATTTTTTGAATGTATTTCGTTTTTCGAGTATTTATAAAATTAAAGTTAACGATTTTAAAATCAAAAAATAAAATCTTAAAATTATCAGAAAATATCTACTGGGAATTATGCCATTACGGCTATAATATTCAAAGCAATTTCAGCTAATTTTCTATCTCCTGAAATTTCAACTTTTTCTTTAGCTTCAGCCGGAGCCATTCCTTTTGAGAATAATAGCCACGCATCAATTGGATCAATTTTAATAGTTGCAGTTGGTTTAATATCAGATTGTTCAAAGAATCGCCAATGATCTTCTTCTTTAATGATATTCCATTGACCGCCAATTTCAGTATTTACAATTAGCGTAACAATGGTCCCTTTTTCTGCTTCTGTATCTTTATAAGTATGTGGTAATGCATACATAAATGTACTGATGAAAGGATGAAATAACTCTTTTGTTAAAAGCGCTTGTTTACCCACGGCATTCCTAATTTGCTGTTGATGAAGGAATTTTTCAGTGTATTCCCTTGCGGTATGAAACCAGTTTAACGACGTTTCTTCACCAGCCCATGCAACTGAAAATAAAGCATTTTCTAAAGGATTTAATGTTTGTAAATGGTCTGAATATTGCTTTCCTGTAGTTTCTAATAACTGTGTCAAAACAATAGGACTAAGTCGTTTTGTTGCATTTGTCCATGTCATATTAAGCTGATTTAAAAAAGCAACTAAATCTTCGTAGGAATTTATATTTTCAGGTTTTTCTCCAAAATAATGATCTTTGGATATCGACAAACCTCTTAAATTTCCGTCGAGTAAATGGGAAGCAATGTCTTTTACGGTCCATTTTCTGGCAACAGTTTGCATATTCCATTCTTCCTCAGTTAATGATTTTAAAAGTTCGATTAACAATTTATCTAATATCGCAAAAAGATGTAAAGTTTTAATAGGTACAATTTGCAAAGCTGCCATAACAGAATTATTTTTTAGAAATGTTTGTGTCGTTATTTTTTATAGTCACGACTTGTTGCGGATACGGAATATCGATCTTGTTTTCGTCAAAACGTTTTTTGATACTTTGTAATAAATCACAATACATTACAAATCCATCTGTAGAATTTTTTGCCCAGGCCCAGGCTTTCAATGTTACGCTTGAATCTGCGAGTGCAACAACACGAGCGATTACTAAAGGCGTTTTTTGCTTTTTATTTTCGGCAGTTCTGGTGTCAATAAAAAACGGATGTTTGGCAACTTCATCTTTCATGATTTCTAATGCATTTTCGACATTAGATTCATAACCAATTCCAATTTCAATTATTTTACAGCATTTTGTATCGTGCATATTCGTATTCACAATAATCTGATTGCTAATAACCGAATTTGGAATTATGATTCGGTTATTTTCAGCATCTTTTAGAACCACTTGTCTTAAATTGATATCTTCAACTGTGCCAACAAAATTGTTGATGGTGATTTTATCATTGATTCTGAAAGGTTTGAAAATTACCAGAAAAATTCCGCTTACAATATTGCTTAAGGCTTGTTGAGAAGCCAAACCCGCCACTAACGAAATAACTCCGGCTCCGGCTAAAAACGAATGTCCAATGATTTTAAATTCAGGAATTTGAATCAAAGCAAAGGCAAATCCTAAAATATAAATTACGGTTATGATTAAGTGTTTTAAAAATCTAAAACCCGTGGCGTCATATTCCTTATTACTTAATTTCCTGTACAAAAAATAACGCAATACTTTATCTGTAATGGCGCCTAAAACTACAGTAATAACCGCTATTATGGCAATGAAAATCCCAATTCTAAAGTCTTTAATGTAATCAATCATACGTTTTAATTTTTAAGAAAAAATCCGAAAATAGCTATTATAATTTTGGATTAGTAATTTATATGAAATGACTCTTTGATTTATAATCTATTTCAAAGTTGGAAAAGCTAATTTACGAAGTTTAGCTGTTTCTAGGATTTATAATTGTTACAATCAGTAAATTATTATGTAATAAGATTTTTTGTTACAATCTTTAAAGTAAAGTATGCAAAAAGACATATTCTCTGATTTTAAATTGATTTGAGTATTTAATGATTCAGTTTCATTGTGGAATGTTTAACGTGTTGATATTTAGAATTGTAAATCAGGATAGGACAGGACGGTCTCTTTTGGGCTTATGGCTAATTTGGTTATAACTATTTAACCATTATAACCGTTTACTATGAAAAGAATTACCTTAAGGTTTAAGCATTTGCTTAAAATTTTTATGATTTTTGGTTTACTCACAACCATTTACGATTTAAAAGCGCAAACGTTAGCTTTTCCTGAAGCTACAGGTTTCGGACGTTTTACTACTGGCGCACGAGGTGCTGCAAATCCACAAATTTATTTAGTGACAAATTTAAACGATAGCGGAGCGGGTTCGTTTCGGGATGCTGTGAGTCAGGAAGGCAGATTTGTGATTTTTAAAGTTGGTGGTATTGTCAATTTGCAAACTCAGATTGCTGTAGCAAGCAACACCACTATTGCGGGTCAAACTGCAACCGGTGAAGGAATTGTATTTTTAGGACCACGCGTTTCATTTTCAGGAGCGAGTAATACAATCGCAAGATATCTCAGGATTCGTTACGGCGGAACTGCTCAAAATCAAGATGCATCAGGAATTTCAAGCGGTGCTAATTTAATTTTGGACCACATGACTTTTACCTGGGGAACTGATGAAGTTTTCTCTATCAATTGGGATAATAAAGGTATAAGTCCGGATAATATTACGATTCAAAATTCAATTATTGGGCAGGGATTGCATCGTCATAATCATTCGGCTGGAGGATTGATGCAGCCTTCCGGCGGAAAAATAAGTTTGATTGGAAATTTGTACATCTGCAATAAAACCCGAAACAACAAAATAAAAGGAATCAATGAGTTTGTAAATAATGTGGTTTACAATTGGGGGAATTACGGCAATACTTACGGACACACTGAATCTGGAGACGCTTATATTATGGGCGGAGATTCCGCAGGAAGTTCTGATGTTAATATCATCAATAATTATTTTATTGGCGGACCAAATACCAGCACAACGATTACGACGCCGTTTAATAGAGGAAATGATAATTTCTCTTTGTACGGTGCCGGAAATTATTTTGATAATAATAAGGACGGAATCTTAAATGGGACTTTGGTTCCGGCAGATTTAACGGGATATCCTACGGGAAGTGCATCGACGATTTTGTCCACGCCATATGATTATCCTATGAAAAATACAACCCTTTCAGCTGTAGATGCTTATAATAAAATTGTGCAAAATGTTGGCGCTTCTTACCCAAGACGAGATCAGGTTGAAGATTTAATGATTACTGATTTAATGTCTAAAGGAACAACTGCGACTTATGTTTACGTTCAAACGGATCTAACGCAGAAATTTGGTTTTATAAACGGTGGCGCAGGACATGTTTATGGCGCTCCGGCTCCTTTAGATACTGATAATGACGGAATTCCTGATGCCTGGGAAGATGCAAATGGTCTTGATAAAAATACTGCCGATGCTTTATTGGTAAGTACAAATCATGCGCCTTATTTGAATATTGAAGTCTATATTAACGGATTGACAAATGAAACTCCTCCTGATTTTATTATTCCGCCATCTGATATTACTTTTACGAATTTGGTTTCTACCGAAATTCCGGCTTCAAGTTCTTTGACTCTGAATTGGGGAGATAATGCCACAAATGAAGAGAATTATGTTTTAGAACGTTCTTCAAACGGAACTGATTTTACTTTAATTGCAACTTTAGGAGCTAATACGACAAGTTATGTCGAAACAAATTTGATCCCCAATACTCCATATTATTATCGTATTAAGGCAACAAATAGTTCAGGATCCTCTGTTTATAATACAATTGCAACGATAACTACACCGCCAATTCCGTCAGCGCCAACAAAAGCAATTTCTCCAACTCCTGCAATGGGATTTAATAATGCTGAATTATCAAACGGAAATGTAACTTTAAAGTGGAGTGGAAGTTCAAATACGATTAATTACGCTGTATATTTTGGAACAGATGTTTCAAATTTAACCAAGTTGGCTGATGTTTCGTATGTCGCTAATCCATCATATCAGGTTACGGGTTTAAATCCGGCAATAAATTATTATTGGAGAATTGACGCTTCAAATACTAAAGGAATTGCAACGGGCGATGTTTGGAGTTTTCGTGCCATAACGCCAAGTCTTGTTGGTCATTGGCCGTTTAAGGAAACAGCATTACAAGGCGAACAAATTGAAGATATTACAAGGTATGCGAATCACGGTTTATTAGATGCAAATTTTGATAATACAACTGTAAGAGTTCCCGGAAAGGCAAATAATGCGATTGATTTTTCGACATCTTTAAATAATAAATCAATGGTCAATATCCCGAATCAGGATTATTTATTATTTGATAAAAATTCGTTTACGGTTTCATTCTGGATGAAAGCTGCTCCGGCTTTATTGCCAGGTTCTTCATCAACGAGTATTTATTTATTATGCAAAGGATCATTTACCAAAAATGCCACAACTGGTGCAACTGGAAAAAGATATAATATAGAAGTTAAAGGCGGTTTATTGCGTTTTGCAATTGATGATGATGTCACAAAAAGAGAATTAACCACGGCTGCAGCAAAATATTTTACGGGAGATTGGGTCAATGTGGTTATTATGAGAGATGTAATTGCACATAAAATGAGAATTTATACTAATGGCATTTTTTCGGCTGAACTTGATGAATCGACAGTTACCGGAATTGCTGAACCAACTGATTTGATAATAGGAAACATTGGTGAACTTGAATTATCATCCGGTACGGCTCCGGCGCCATATAAAGGTCAGTTTGATGAACTTCAACTATTTAATTATCCTTTGAATGCTAGCGAGGTTTTAGGTTTGTACACTCAGGTTTTTTTGAGTACGGATGAATTTAGCCAAAACAAAAACAATGTAATTGTTTATCCTAATCCTGTAAAAGATCAAATTTTCATTAATATCCCGAATCATAATTTATCTTTTGCAACGGCTACTTTGAGCGATATGACAGGAAAAATTATTATTAAGGAAAAAATATATTCTGATGGAAATGGCGTTTTTTCTCTAAATATTGCCAATAAAAAAGTGAGAGGAATTTATATGCTTACTATTTCGGGCGAAGGTTTAAATCGCAGTTTTAAAATTGTGACTGAATAAGAAATAATCTGTTTTTATAAATAAAAAACCGTTACAAATTAATGTAACGGTTTTTGTATTTGTAATCATTTTGATTTAGTTTAAAGCCCTACAAAATCATCACTTTTTGGGAAGATACTCAACGCTTCAATAGCAATTTCAGGAGTGGGAGAAGCTAATTTTCTAAGTTTTGTGTCCATCCATGCTCCGTCAACGGTGATAACGGCACAAAGTGTATCATCTTCTTTTCTAAATTCGTGAATGATGGACCAGCGTGAAGCATCGGCTTTCATTTTTGAAGTTTTAGTGTGAAGAAATATCTTATCAGAAAGTTTTAATTCTTTTCTAAAAATACATTCTTCTCTAAATAAAACAGGTCCAAAGCTTTGTGTTTGCATCACTTTTAAAGTTAAACCTAATTCTTCAAGGATTTCGATACGATGTTGCGCACCAAAATCGTAATAAGCGCTATGACGAACGTGAAAATTTGGGTCAAGATCTGACCAGCGAAATGATAATTCTTTAATAAATGAAGCCATTTTATATTTTGTATTTTAAATTCTTTAGGAGAGATAATTTTCTTCTAATGAAGTATTAATTTTAATAAAAATCGAAATTACAAATAAAAAAGGAAACTGTTTGTTAGAAAACTTGAAAGAGTTATTTAAGTCGGATTGCATTAATATCCTTTTTCAGAATAAATGTTGAATTGCTGAAATGAAATTTCTCCAAAATCCTTAACTGTTTTGAGTTTATCAACATCCGTAATTAAAGCTTCGGCATCTGGTGCAGAACTTGGATTGAGAATATAATTTATAAAATGATCTTTATATAAATACCAGTTATTTTTGGATTTATTGAATTTAAAAGTTGTGATGTGTTCCCAATGATGTCCGCCAGAAATACGATGTTCAATAGAAAAATAGCCGTTTTTGATGGCGATTGCATTAAAAGGATCTCCAAACAAACCACCGCAATCAATGCAATAAGCCGCATTTTCATTTTTGTAAGCGAGTTTAAAACTTCCGTCTTTTTGACCTAATAAAAGCAATACAGGTCTCTTGTCCGGTTTATTTTCATCCATATTTGACGTTGTTTCTTCGGTTGCTTTGCCCAAAACTAAAATACAATCACCTATTTTGTCCAGATTTAAATCACCGTTTTGCTGCGCAATTGCTTCGTAACCTTTTGGAATAAACAATAGGAGTTTTTTATTGGTTATTTTAATTGTTTCGTTGAAAGTATCGTGTTTTCGGATGGCTTTTGCCGATTTATTATTGGTAGTTTTACTGATTGATTTTTGCTGTGAAAAAGTCAAATTTAGACTAAAAAGGAAAAATAAGAATAAGACAGATTTTTTCATTTTGGTTTATTATTGGGTTAGAATATTAGTTTACAGACTTTCTAAATTATCCCATTCATATTCAATTTTGTTTAATCTCATATAATAAGGAATAAGAAGTAAAATTTCTATGCGTAATGAAAAATGACCATTTTCAGTAGTAAAAGGGAGCACAAACATTGAAATAATACAAATTACGACTCCACAAACAGCATCCATTTTGCCAATTGAAATTGCGTTGGGCTTTTCAAACCAAAGGGAATATGCGGCAAATCCTTTTAAAAGCATAACCGCAATTATAAATATTCCAGTTCCTGAGAAAGCAGTATCGCTTGAAAAACCATAAAGCGATACGTTTATATTTGGTACAAAAATGTTTGCGATAACGGCACAAATAGCACAAACGGTCAAAATCATAAATATCCAACAAAAAGTTTTAATCCACCATGGCAAAAGTTGTCTTCTGATTATGAGTTCTTTATCAAATTCATCAAAATGACTTTCTAATTCCTGATTCATATTATTTGTTGGATATTTTGATTGTTTAAAATTCTAAATTATATAATCTGAGTAAAAATCAAAATTAAAATAGTGATTTGTATCCCCAGAATAATCCAGAAAAAGTTTCTGCTTGGTTGTGAAACATTTTTTAAACCTGTTATGATTTTTTCTTTAATAATATCTGAAAAGCTTACTTTTTCATCTGAAAAATCAACATCGTCCAGACTTACTTTTTTAAAACCATAGATAATGATTTTCTTTAACCATTTGTTCTCTTTAGAATCTTTGATTTCCTGTAATACTTTTAGTTTCAGTTTTGTGCTATCAGTTCCTTTTTTTAATAAATCAGGTTGGTTTGTTTTTATTTTGCTGAGAACTTTGTCAATGATTGGATAAAGTAAAACTTCGCCTTTGTCTGAGATTAATTTATTTATGGTTTTTGATATTATGTATTTATTTCCAAGTGAAAACAATAGAAAAGGAAGTGCGAAAATACCAAGAACAACTAAACTAAATCCGATAGGTCTAAGAGCAAATAACACTAATACTACCGCGATTCCGTTTACATGACCCAATCCGGGACCAGAAGATGATTGATAAATAATGGCTGATAGACTTAGGACGGATATTAAAGCAATTAATATTTGTCCGATAATATTAATTTTAATAAAACTAAATGTTGCGGTGCTGAATAGTTTAGTAATGTATTTTAAATTGTCATTCATTGATTGTGGTATTTTTTTGATTGGTTATTATTACGGGTAAAAATATAGAAAAAACATTACAAAAAACGGAATGATTTTATTTATTCAATAATTAAAATAAATGCTTTTTTAGGGAAGTAAATTTTTTGAAGATGAAGATTCTTTTTCTTCTCTAACATTTAGTTTTTTTACAATCCAGGGCAAAGTAAGTCCCTGACCAATTAAGGTTAATAAAACGACGGCTACAGAGATAAATATAATTACGTTTCGTTCCGGAAAGGGAGTTCCGTTTTCTAATTCCTTTGGTATACCAATAGCAATTGCCAGAGAAACTATTCCGCGCATTCCGGACCAGCTAAGAATTACACTGTTATTGAAATCTAATAAAGCATGTTCACTGACTTTTCGCTTTCCTTTTATAAATGCTTTTTGAAGATTTATTTTCTGGATAAAGATTCTCACCATTCTAATAAGCAAAGCGACAATGGTTATGATAATAGCATATCCTATATAGGGTAAAATCATATGGGTATCGATATTTTTTAAGATATATCTAAAGTTGAGTCCGATTAAAATGAAGATTAAACCATTTAACAGAAAAATCAAAATGTCCCATAAACTTCTGGATTGGTTTTTTAGACTTTCGGGAAATATTTTTTTGCTGAAACGAGCAATCGCAAGTCCTAGAATAACTACGGCAATTACGCCGGAAACATGCAGTTGTTCTGCAATTAAATACGTTACAAATGGCATTAATAACATAAAACTAATAGTAACGTTTACATTTTTATGTACTCTGGTTAATATAAAGCTCAGGATTTTTGCCATAACAAAACCGACCAAAAAACCGCCGCCTAATAATAGTAGAAATTGTAAAGTTGCTTTCCAGATTACAAAAGCAGAACCCATTACGGCAGCAACTGCAAAACGATACGCAACTAATGCCGAAGCATCGTTAATTAAACTTTCGCCTTCGAGTATGGTAATGGTTTTATGTGGAATTCCAAGTCCTTTTGTGATACTTATGGCTGCAACAGCATCAGTTGCAGAAAGTATTGCGCCTAATAAAAATGCTAAAGGCCAGGTAATATTAGGGATCATATAATGAGCAACTACGCCAATCCAGAATGTAGTCAGGAAGACCAATGTTATTGCAAGTGTGCTAATTGTATTAATATTGGTTTTGAAATCTTTAGGAGATATATTGAAAGATGCGTCGTATAATAATGGCGGAAGAAATATCAGAAATATAATTTCAGGATTTATTTCTATTTCGCCCATTGTTGGAATAAAACCAATTGCAATTCCTACTATCACAAGTAAAATAGGCTGGGGAAGTTTTATTTTGTCAGCAAAAGCTGAAAGACCAATTACGATGGCAAGTATAAAAATAATGATGCTGTAATTTTCCATTTTGGCTGATATTGAATTTTTAGGAAGTGGCTAATGTAAGTATTTAATTGAAAATTTTGAAAGACATTATGCTATCAAATTAAGATAAACTTATAATGAAACCTAAAAGACTAGCCCTGATAGGAGCGGCATCCTTTTTCTGGCTTCTTTAGCCGGGAAAAGATATAGCGAATAGCAGGAAACAGCTCCTGATAATGACACGTAAAGTGCTGATATGCCACGAATGTCAGGTTTTGAAAATGTCATGTTGTCAGATAGTTTTAAATGTGCGGACAGTAAAACTGACAATTTACTTTGGTTTTTTATATTGGCACAAAGATTGACTTATGCCACGTAAGTTATAAATGTATATCAAAATTAAATATATAAAAAATGGGTAAAATAATCGGAATTGACTTAGGTACGACGAACTCTTGTGTTTCTGTAATGGAAGGTAACGAAGCAGTTGTTATTCCTAACGCAGAAGGAAAAAGAACAACGCCATCTATCATCGCTTTTGTTGAAGGTGGAGAAATTAAAGTAGGTGATCCTGCAAAAAGACAAGCGGTAACGAATCCTACAAAAACGATTGCTTCTATTAAACGTTTTATGGGACACACTTTTGCTGAGACTACAAACGAAGCAAAAAGAGTTTCTTATTCAGTTGTAAAAGGTGACAACAATACTCCGCGTGTGGATATTGACGGTCGTTTATATACTGCTCAGGAATTGTCAGCAATGACTCTTCAAAAAATGAAAAAAACTGCTGAAGACTATTTAGGTCAAACTGTAACTGAAGCGGTTATTACTGTTCCTGCTTACTTTAACGATGCTCAACGTCAAGCTACGAAAGAAGCTGGAGAAATTGCTGGTCTTAAAGTTATGCGTATCATCAATGAGCCTACTGCTGCGGCACTTGCTTACGGATTAGATAAAAAAGGAACTGATCAAAAAATTGCTGTTTACGATTTAGGTGGAGGTACTTTTGATATCTCTGTTCTTGAATTAGGAGACGGTGTATTTGAAGTATTATCTACAAACGGTGATACTCACTTAGGTGGAGATGATTTTGACCACGAAATTATTGACTGGTTAGCTAATGAATTTTTAGCTGAAGAAGGTATTGATTTACGTCTTGACCCAATGTCATTGCAACGTTTGAAAGAAGCTGCAGAGAAAGCAAAAATTGAATTGTCTTCTTCTTCAGAAACTGAAATCAACTTGCCATACGTTACAGCTACTGCTTCAGGACCAAAACACTTAGTGAAAAAATTAACAAGAGCTAAATTTGAGCAATTAACTGATTCATTAGTTAAACGTTCTATGGAGCCAGTTGCTAAAGCATTAAAAGATGCAGGTTTAACTACATCTGATATTGACGAAGTTATTCTTGTTGGAGGTTCTACTCGTATGCCAAGAATTGCTGACGAAGTTGAAAAATTCTTTGGTAAAAAAGCGTCTAAAGGAGTTAATCCTGATGAGGTTGTTGCTATTGGAGCAGCTATTCAAGGTGGAGTTTTATCTGGAGATGTAAAAGATGTATTGTTACTTGACGTTACTCCTTTATCTTTAGGTATCGAAACTATGGGTGGTGTTATGACTATATTAATTGAGTCTAATACAACTATTCCAACTAAAAAATCTCAAGTATTCTCTACTGCTTCTGATTCTCAACCATCTGTTGAGCTTCACGTATTACAAGGAGCAAGAGCAATGGCTGTTGATAACAAAACTATCGGACGTTTCCACTTAGATGGTATTCCACCAGCACCAAGAGGAGTTCCTCAAATTGAAGTTGCTTTTGATATTGATGCTAATGGTATCATCAAAGTAACTGCAACTGATAAAGGAACTGGAAAATCTCACGATATTCGTATCGAAGCTTCTTCTGGATTAACATCTGAAGAAATCGAAAAAATGAAACAAGATGCTGAAGCTAATGCTGAATCTGACAAAATCGCAAGAGAAAGAGCTGAGAAATTAAACGAAGCAGACGGTATGATCTTTCAAACTGAATCTCAGTTGAAAGAGTTAGGAAGCAAATTAGCTGACGACCATAAAGTTGCTGTTGAGTACGCTTTAACTGAATTGAGAATGGCTTACCAATCTCAAGACATTCCAGCTATTCAAACTGCTCTTGACAACATCAATGCAGCTTGGAAAACAGCTACAGAAGCTATGTATGCTCAAGGTGGTGATCAACAAGGTCAACAAGCTGCTCCACAACAAGAGCAATCTGGAGACAATGTTGAAGACGTTGAATTCGAAGAAGTCAAATAAGTACTGATTAACATCAGTTAAGAATAAGTGCTAAAGCGCTGTAAACATTATGTTTACAGCGCTTTTTCTTTTGGCGTCATTTTTAATGGTGCTGTTTTTTATTCGTTTTTTATCATATATTTGTACCATATTTGTACCTGTCACTTAAAAGGAGACAAAGTGGGACTTGTATACCCTTGTGGTACCTTAATTAGGAGACAAAGATGATGAAAAGAGCTAATAAACAATGTCTTAACTGCGGGAAGGAATTTCTGCCTAAAACCGTGACTTCTGTTTACTGCTCGCATGTATGCAGTAAAAAAGCATACAAACAGAAGATGATACGGCTTAAAAGTGAAGGGGAGCTCAAAGCTATTACGGATAAAATACCCGATAGCAGGGTATTTATTTCTGTTCCTGAAGCTGGCATGCTTTTTGGCATTCACATTAAGTCCCTTTACCGGCTTGTCGGTCAGGGAAAAATTCCTTCAGTTAATCTGGGAACCCGCCTTATAAGAATAGACCGCAGAGTTATGGTAGGGATGTTCGGCCCTGCTCGCAGCCTGCCGCAGGCTGCGCACCGAAGAAAAAACTATACAGCCTTGAAAAAGAGGACTGCTATTCAATCGGTGAAATAGCTGATAGATTTCAAATATCTGAAGGTTCTGTCTACAGCCATATCAGGAAATATTCAATTCCGACCAGACAGATTGGAAAGCATGTATATGCTCCAAAAAGTGAAATTGATAACTTGTATAACGGAAATGATTTCATATGAAACAATTAGCAAAAACCAAGGTTACTGTTCGTCTACGAAAGGCACAAGACCGAAAAGAATGGTATGTTTACATAGAAAGTTATCCTGTTGAGGTTTCTGGAAAGAAAACTCCACAGAGAATCCGTGAATATTTGAACAGAATCGTAACAACAGTGGAGTGGGACAAAAAAAGATCTTCCCGCACAGATGCAGAGGGAATAAAATCCTATAAACCCAGACGCAGCGATAACGGAATTATAATGTGCAGAAGCGAAAGCGACCGGGAAATAATGCTGTATGCTGACGGAGTGCGCAAAATCAGGCAGAAAGAATACGATAATACAGATCTGTACAGTGATGTTGAGAACCTATTGGCTGAACAGAAAGAGAAAGGAAAAGAGGATTTTATTAAATACATTGATGCAGTGGCGTCTAAAAGACACGCTCGCAGTTCAAAATCCATTCAGATCCATTGGGAGCGGACTAGAGAATTTTTAAAAAGCTATTCGACAGGCAGCCTAATTTTTTCCCAGATTGACAGCAGAATGGCTGAAGATTTTAAAATGTTTTTACTATCAGCTCCGTGCGGAGGAAGTAAAAAAGGAACCATTTCCCGCAACACTGCAGGAACCTATTTTGCCATATTTAAAGCAGCTTTGAAGCAGGCCTTCATCGATGGATATTTAATAGTTGATTTATCTTCAAAAATAAAAGGCATCCCGGAGCAGGAGTCAAGACGCGAATATCTCACAATTGGAGAATTGAATGTCTTGGCAGCAACGCCTTGTGAAAAAGACGTCCTTAAACGGGCTGCGCTTTTCTCCGCGCTTACAGGTCTGAGGCATTCCGACATTCAGAAGCTCCGATGGAAAGAGATTAGTCTGGAAAATGATATAGCGAAACTACATTTTACGCAGAAAAAGACAAAGGGAGTTGAATATATGCCTATTTCTCAGCAGGCTTTACAGCTCTGCGGAGAGCCGAGGCTTCCCGCGCAGCTTGTTTTTGAGGATCTGCCGGACCCGTCATGGATTTCACGCCCGCTGAAAAAATGGGTTGAATCGGCAGGCATTAAAAAAAATATTACTTTCCACTGCTTCCGCCATACGTTTGCAACGCTGCAGCTATCAAGCGGGACAGATATTTATACGGTCAGTAAAATGCTGGGGCATACCAACATAAAAACTACTCAGATCTATGCAAAAGTAATAGATGAAAAGAAGAACAAAGCATCAGAAGCTATACAATTGGTATCTTTAAAGAAAAAAGAGAAATGAAAATAAAGTACTTCGAATATATTACAGTTTACCTGTCTGTATTTTTAGTCTGTGTCTTTGTCGGCATAATCGGAAGACTAGTGCTGCTGGAAAAAGGTGCTGATGATTATACTGCCGGCGTTTTCTTTTGGATCAGCACTGGATTTGGAGTTTTAATGTTTGCAATTCTAAGTTTATTTCTAAACGAATTGGCCGCCCGCGTACTGAATCGTTTTTTGAAGGTTAAAAAAAATGAATCGGCTGAAAACTATATTCCAAGTGAAGACCTTGAAAAGATGGAAGAGGAGCGGCAGGATGTTTTAATTAAGCCCGAATTGCCTGAGAATAAAAATTTAGCCAGAGATATTGAACAGATAAGGGAGGAGCGGCAAAATGCAGTCAAAAATCAAAAAGAGGCCAGAATTGATGCTGCCATTAGTTATGCGCATCAGGAGTTCGCGCTTTATGCGTCGGATGATGATCTGAAACAATTAGGCAATAATATAATCATATATGCTGAAGAAATGAATTTAGAGAAGATTAAACCGGTAAAAGTAAAGGATCTGTCTAATCTCGATCTGTATCATTTTGGCTGGAATATCTGGAATTGTTTTAAAGTCAGCAGACAGGACAGAGCCGCACAATTTTTAAAACTGACTTTTGCTGACGCTTTAAAAGATGTTGAAGTGAAGAGTATTAAAACGCATCTGAAAGATGACGAACAGAAAGGACTTATAAAGATAATAGAAGATTTTACAGATTTGTAAATACCAAAAGTTATAAAGCACTGTGTTTTTCAAGTGTTTTTGTTGTGAAGAAAGACACAGCAGAAACACTTTTTTCATTTGCACCATAACTATTAAAAACAATAGAAATGGACACAAACGAAATCTCTTTTGAGAACCTGCCCAAAGCAGTAGCACACTTAGTGAAAGAAATTGCTGAGATTAAACTTATGATTCAGAATGTACAGGTATATGAATCTAAAGAAAAAAGTATTCCTATTGGTATTGAAGAAGCAAGCCGGCTGATAGGAAAAGCAAAGCCTACAATTTACGCTCTTGTAAGGCAACGAAAAATTCCGTGCTATAAATATGGTAAAAAGCTGTACTTTTTTGAAGAAGAACTTTTAGAATGGATCTCTAAAGGGAAAAAGAAAACAATACAGGAAATCGAATCAGACGTATTGAATTATAATCAAAATCGAAAAAAATAGAGGAATAACAGCCGGCAAAAATACTAAAGATAAGTAGCTGCCTGTTTGAGAGGAAGGATTACTATAAATTCAGCACCATTATCTTTCTCCCCAATAGCAGTTATAGTACCGTTATGTCTCTTTGCTATTTTTCTGCAAAGTGCAAGACCAAGGCCATTTCCTTCAAACTCGTCCTTGGAATGCAGTCTTTCAAATGCATTAAATATCTTCTCGGCATAAATAGGATCAATTCCAATGCCGTTGTCCTTGATTTTTATTTCAAGTAATTCAATCCCGTTCTCATGATTTATAACTTCAGCAGTAATTATTACGCGTGGTGGCTGATCTGCTTTCGAAAATTTAAGTGCATTATGAATCAGGTTATAAAAAAGCTGATGGATAAGTATGGTAGCTCCTTCTATCTCAGGAAGTTCACTTATAACCAATATAGCGCCTTTTTCATTTATTATGAGTTCCAGATCTGTTTTTATATTTTCTATAATCTCGTCAAGATTTATTTTTTCAACAGGCTGTGTTTTTTTATCCAAAGTTGAATAGGCAAGTATACCTTCTATGATTGTCTGCATTCTTTGGGCGGACTGATCTACTTTACTTAGGTATTTTTTTGAATTTTCATTAAAAATGATTTCAGAGTCATTTCTTAAAAAACTGTTGAAGGTTTTTATTTTTCGCACTGGTTCTTTCAGATCATGACTGACCACATTGGCAAAATGCAGAAGGTCATCATTGGACCTTTGCAATTCCACTGTGCTTTCAGCAACCTGTTTTTTTAATTCCTCCTCAAATTCTTTCTGCTCGTGGATATCCTGTATAATTCCAATAATAGTGATTGGGTTTCCATTTTCGTCTTTGATGATTTTACCGTCAATTTTTACCCAACGAATGGAACTGTCATCATTTACAATTCTTGCCTCATAAGAGATTTTTCCTGTAAGCTGTGCTTCTTCATGTGCTTTTTCCCGCAAAGCATGATCTTCGGGATGAAGTTTTGCAATAAGCTGTTCATTGGATACTTCCCCTTCAATGGACCAGATAGAATTAAAATTTCCGCAGGTTTTTATTTTTTTTGTTGCAAGATCTATTTCGTATGTACCCATACCGGAGGATTCGATTGCCAGTCTAAGCCTGTCATCTGAATTTTGCATCTCTTGTTTGGCCCGATGCAGATCTGTTACATCGGCTCCTGTATTCATTACCCCGTAAATATTTCCTTTTGTATCTGCAAGAGGTATAAAACTATAATTAAAATAATGGGATTTGATCTCACCATTGATCAACAATTCAATTTTTTGGTCCTTGGCGTGAAAAGTAATTCCGGTTTGAAGTACCGCAAGTGCCTGATCAAAAATCTGCTGGTTTTGAATTTCCGGAAGAATATCAAAATAATTTTTCCCTATTACACCTTCTCCTTTTCCCCAAGTCAGGATCATGGCGGGGTTTGCAAATTCAATTTTCAAGTCTGGACCGGTATATACTGCGATAGGTAACGGAGTATTGTCCACTATATTTTTTAAAAGGTTTAAATCGTGGTACATGGCAATTTATTTATTACGCGAAGCTAATTTATTATTTTGTGGATTTAGTTATACTAATATCCGAAAGACTTTCACAATTCCAATTCGTGAATTATCTTTTAGATATTTTATTATTAGTGATGGAACGTTGTAAATTGCATTTAAAGCGTTCAATACCCTGCACACGTGTTGCCGAATGTTTTGTTTTGCAATTCTCAACTCGTTTTCGCCATAATTTATAACTGCTGAATTTTAGTTCCTTTTTCATTAAAACCTTGACATCAGCTTCAGATAAATTAAACTGAAACTTTATGGCGTCAAAGGTTGTTCGGTCTTCCCATGCCATTTCAATAATGCGATCAAGTTCAATATTAGAGAAAATAGTTTTTTCTTTTTTCATAACCATTCGATTTTTCATACTAAAGTAATAATAATTATATTTTCTGTTTAATAATTTTAAGAATTCGTTAAACGGTTTTAAATCTTTAACAGAGATTGCAACAGAAATTGTATTTGCAAATAAATTCTGCTAGCCAATTAAACAATAATAGCAAATTCATTGATGTGATAGGGAATGGGGCGTTTAATTTTAAAAGCATTTGGGAAAAATAGTTAACAAATAAAGAAAATAAGACTAACTACAGCCTCATCTTATAAAGCAACTTTGTACTGTAGCATAAATTAATTATTTAATGGGAGATAATTATGCCAGTAATAACCAATGAACTGAATTATGATAGTCAATAACAATATTGAGATCCAATATTCTTCCCTAGGGGTAAAAGAAATAATAGACAGACTAGAGTCATTGCTTTTGGTAAAAGGAGTCACAATTTATGCGCGAATTGACCAGCAGGCAGAAGCAGCAATGGCAGGATTAGAGTTACCAGAGTTGGAATTTATTTTGTTTGGAAATCCTAAAGTAGGCGGCGCATTAATATCTTTAAATCCTTTGGTAGCACTGGATCTTCCCCTAAAAGTAGTTGCTTGGAAGGAGGATATAGGTAGAACAGCCATTGCATACAATACTCTTGATTTTATATCAAACAGATATGCTTTTGCCAGGGAAGTTTTAGGCGCGGTCGACCTTTCTGGACTCATAAAACAAATATTGTAGGCAGCTTTTGGTCTTATTAAATTACCCAAGGATGCCTGTATTAAGCTTTAAAGTGCTTTTTAATTGACATATTAGATCGTTGAAAGCAGACCAAATGTGTTGCACAAAAACAATTGTTGAGATAGAGGCAAAATTTATAATAGTAAAAGCCAGATGACTTTACAGTATCATCTCCGGATAGAAAAACATATTAAGTAATAATAAGCATTTAATTATGGTAACAGTAGAACACAATCCAGCCCTGTTTAAAGAAGGGGATGTGGTAAGAGTTGACGAGAAGTTTCCGATTGGCCATTATAGGGTGCCCATGTATTTACGAGGGAAAACCGTTACTATTGTCAAGAATTTAGGAAGGCATATTAACCCAGAGCTCGAAGCTTTTGGGAAAAATGCTGGTGATGAAACCTGGTATTACCAGGTAAGGATATTACAAAAATTGCTGTGGCCGGATTATACCGGAGAAGATTGCGATAGTTTGGAAATAGAAGTCTTTGAGCCTTGGTTAAAATCAATTAAAGAAAATGAACATGAGTAAAAATCACCACCACGATCATGCACATGATCATACGCCAATCATAATACAAGAAAAGCCTGGCTACTATGAGATCCTTGAAATTAGTGTTCGTGAATTACTGATCGAAAAGGGCTTGATTGGAGCCGACGAGGTAAGAAAACAGATAGAGCTTTTGGATTCCCGTTCACCAGCTCTGGGATCCAAGCTCGTTGTAAAAGCCTGGCTTGAGCCTGAATTTAGATCCAGACTGTTAAGCAATGGTAATGCAGCGGCAGAGGAAATGGGGATAACTATTTATGATAATACGGAGTTTACGGTATTAGAAGATACTGAAAAATTACATTATGTTATCGTATGCACACTTTGTTCTTGTTATCCAAGACCGATTTTAGGACTTCCGCCCGACTGGTATAAAAGTAAAGAATATCGTTCCCGCACAGTACGTGAGCCGCGGGCCGTTTTAGCTGAATTTGGCACCTTGATCCCTGATGATGTAGAAGTTCTGGTTCAGGATTCAACAGCAAGCCAGCGTTATATGGTACTTCCCCTCAGGCCTTCAGGTACTGAAAGTTTTTCAGAAGAAGAGCTTGAAGCTCTAGTAACAAGAGATACAATGATAGGAGTGTCAATACCTAAAATTAATCAAAACTAAAACCTAAGTTATGTCAAGTGAAAACCTAGTTAAGCATTTGCCCAATGACATCGGTGGTACCGGATGCAGCGGGGATAAAGTAAACATTTTTGAGAGAGATTTATATCCATGGGAGAAGCGTTGTCATGCTTTATTGGATGTTTTGGATTATCATAAAATTGTTAATACTGAAGAAAAAAGAAGAGGGACAGAGAATATTGGAACAGAGATGGCAGGTAAATTATCTTATTATGAAAAATGGATCGTTTCTGCTTCAAATCTTTTGCTTCAAAAGGGATTATTAACGCCGGATGCTATTGCACAAAAAACTAAAGAAGTTGCAGCCAGGTATAATGTAATACTTTAAACTATGGAATTTTCAGGAATTATGCTAATGTTTCTACTAGGGTTGCGGCATGGTTTTGATCCGGATCATATAGCAATAATCGATGCGATGAGCGTAAGGCTTTCTGATTCTCATAAAAAATTAGCGCAATGGACCGGAACTCTTTTTGCCATAGGACATGGTTCGGTAGTGACCACAATAGCAGTTATGATAAGTTTATATAGTCATGCATGGAATTTTTCAAATGATATCTGGAAAATTTTGGACTGGTTACCTGGACTTGTATTGGTTATAGTAGGGCTAATGAACTTGAGAATCTTGCTCAAAGCAAATGATTACAGACCTAGGGGCGTAAAATTTATGTTTATACCAAAACGTCTTAAAAATAGCAGCAGCCCGTTTGCCATTATCCTGATCGGTATTTTATTTGCCATGGTTTTTGATACCAATACACAGGCTGCAGCCTGGGCTTATACAGCCTCCAGCGAGCTAAATGTTTTAAGTGCATTTGCATTGGGCATATCATTTTCAGCGGGAATGATTCTTACCGATACTATGGATAGCAGAATAATGTTTCTTCTTATGAAACGTTCCGTTAATGAAAGTTCTGTATTTGATTACCGCAGAAAGATTGGATGGATAATTGTAATTCTATCATTAATTGTGGGTTCGTATAAGATTCTTTCATTACTTATCCCTGGACTTGCTCTAGGGGAAAATATGCTGACCCTGATTGGTATTGTTTTTTTTACTCTAATAGCGGCATTCTATTTTTACATCTATTTTTCAAAACAAGTACAATTAAATCAGCAGCGAAATGGCAATTAAAGATTTGACTAAAATTAATGTTCACCTTTTTATATGTAATGGGGGAAGCTGTAAACAAAAAGGTGCCGAACAAAGTACTGCTCTTATTCGCTCTGCGCTTGAGGAATTTGGTTTTTCGGAATCCGTATTTACAACCAAAACACTTTGTAACGGCAGATGCAATGATGGGCCTATACTTATAAGCCAACCCTGCGGAATCTGGTTTAAGCAAATTACCGTTGAGAATGCCAGAGAATTTGTAAAATCTTATATTGTGGAAAGGGAAGAACCTAAAGCCAATAGATTGTATGCTTATGGAGAGCAGTCAATAAACAGTATATAAAAAGTGGCTTTTTTTTTTAAGGTTAGCAATATAAGGATTTGCTTGAGCTTCTTAGTATGATAAAATGAAT
Source organism: Flavobacterium psychroterrae (assembly GCF_018380615.1). GTDB lineage: Bacteria > Bacteroidota > Bacteroidia > Flavobacteriales > Flavobacteriaceae > Flavobacterium > Flavobacterium psychroterrae. The sequence continues at coordinate 35,549 of NZ_JAGYVZ010000025.1, forward strand.
TTGATTTTGTTTAATGAAATTTAATCTAGTGAGTTGAAGCAACATTTAAATGAGTAATACCAAATTCTTTACTGAAGGATCTGGAAAAATTGGGGATATCTTCAAATCCTGCTTCGAGACAGATTAACTATTACGATCAATTGTAACTTTATAGATGCACTAAATTAGCTTTTTCATTCAGATCGATACCAGAAAGATTTAGTTTTTTCAAGAGAGACTTTGTTTTATTTTTTGCATGGTAATTATCACCTGAAAAGAAAATCCTTGATTTTAATTCGTGATTAGTTATTGGAACGTCCGTGATCGTCGGCATTTCACAGTAGAGATTTACAAGGTGTGCTTTTGGAAGAAGTAATGCAGTCTTTTTTGCTGCTGCTGAATTTTCGAATATCTGTGCGTAAGGAGATGATGCGTAAAAAATAGGATTATTGGGCTTCAAGATAATCTTTCCGGTCATATCTGGTAGACTTTTAATGATGTTCTCTAAGTTATCATATGGGACAGAAAATATTATGATTTCAGGAACGACCGCTTCGAGTGGTCCTACCAATTTTATATTCTTTTTTGTGGAAACAACCTCTTTGAGCTGATGATTTCCATAGGGATTATTCATATATACTTTGCAGCCTGAATTTGCTGCATCGATTGCAAAATTTAAAACATTATTTCCAGTTCCTATTATACCAATATTCATAAATTAATAAAATTATATCAGGTTAAAATTTGACGCAAAATCCTATTCAAGAATTAAAGCGGATATTCTAATGAAAACTATTTTGATAAGTTTACTTTATTGTAGTTTTAATTTTATTTAAGTGTTGTTGTGAAATTAATTATTAGGTAAGATTTTACTACAGGTATTTCCGCCTGTTTTATACGCTATTATTTTTTTGCTGACATATGATCATGATTTTTACTGACAATTTACTGAGAATATAAGCAGTTGGAAACTGAGTGTTAGTAGCCATAATCTGTATGAATACTCTAAAATTATTATCATATATGATGCTTACTTTATTACCTTTATTTTATGGATTTGAAAGTATTTTTGAAGGGGCAACCCCAAATTCCTTGCTGAAGGAACGTGAAAAATGAGAAATATCCTCAAATCCGACTTCGAGGTAAACTTCTGATGGCTTTTGGCCTTTTTTAGTTATCAGGAAGTAAGCCTGTTGAAGCCTCTTTTGCAAGAGCCATCTCCCTGGAGAAATTTTAAAAATCTTTTTAAAATCTCGTTTGAAAGTAGTTAAACTTCTGCCGCTCATATAGCCAAAGCGTTCCATTGAGACATTAAATTGAAAATTGCGGTTCATAAAAGCTTCTAGGTCTATTTTTCCAGGTTCGCTGAAATCAAATAATATATTTTTCAATTCGGGATTTGTTTTAAGCAGCAATAAAACAGCTTCCTTTGTTTTTATAAGCAGCATATGATCATTTTTCCCATCAGTAAGATCGAAGTAGGGAGAGAGTGATTGAATATAATTTAGCAAAATTGGCTGCGCGTTTATCTTTATAACGGCATCGTCTGTAGCTGGTGCATCTGCAGTGTATCCATACTCTTTGCTAAAATCCTTTAAAAAAGACTGGTCAAGACGCACTGATATAGTCTTATATTCTCCATTTGGCGGCGGAATCTTGATGTATTTAGCCAGCCGGTTTCTTCTTGCCAGACAGAACTCGCCTGTTTGTACCGAATATTCCTTATTCGCATCATTAATGGTCAGAGATCCTGAAAACTGGTAGAGAAAAATATGTTCAGGAATAAACTGCTCATTGGATAAATTTCGGGTTACATAGCAGGAATACAGTATGTTGGTGCTTATCATTTTTTAAATATTATTTTGTAATGCTAATTTCAGCAGAATTGAAACTTATAATGAGTATCAATTCTGCTTACTACTTAATTTTCTTTTATTATCTCAGCTACCGTTTATCAGACGTTGCACAGTTTGGCAAATGCCTGGTTTGGAAAAAGAAAACTTTTGGTTTATTATAACGCAATGACTTTAGGTTCTACGTATTCTTCAATGCCGTATGACCATGAAGTTCTGCCTATGCCAGATTGTTTAAATCCTCCAAATGGAGATTTTGACTCCCTATTTAAAGCGGTATTAATTAGTACCCGACCTGAGATTACTTTGCGTGCCATCTTTTTCGCCTTTTCTACATCTCCCGAGCTGATATAGGCTGAGAGTCCATAAATTGTATCGTTTGCAATTTCTATGGCTTCATCTTCTGTTTTGTATGTTATAACACAAAGTACAGGACCGAAAATTTCTTCTTTAGCAATGATCATACTCTGATTTACATTCACAAAAACCGTTGGCTTTGCATAGAACCCTCCAAGTCCTTCGGGATGACCCAGTCCTCCTACAAGTATTTCAGCCCCTTGATCCCAGCCAGACTGAATGTAGCGCTGAACAGTATCATATTGTTTTTGGCTTACCATTGGACCAATATAAGACTCGGCATTCCATAAATCACCGATCTTAATATTTTTCACATTTTCTATTATAAGGCTTTTTATTTCTTCCAATTTACTTTCCGGAACTATGATTCTTGTTCCCGCATGGCAGGCTTGTCCGCTGTTGCTGAAACCTATTGCTAAGGCCAACGGTATGGCTTTTTGCAGATCTGCATCTTCCAGTATGATATTAGGGGATTTTCCTCCCAGTTCCAGAGTGACCCTTTTCATAGTTTCTGCAGCTTTGCTTCCTATAACTCTCCCTATCTGAGTAGAGCCTGTAAAGGTTACAACTGCAATATCAGGGTGCGCCGTCATTACAGCCCCAACTACAGGCCCGGTTCCATTGACAATATTAATTACACCATTAGGAACCCCTGCTTGATCAAAACACTCAGTTAGAATCTGTGTCTGGATTGCACTTATTTCACTTGGTTTAATAACAATCGTACAACCTGCTGCAATGGCTGGAGCAAGTTTTCCGCAAATGTGCGTATAATCCGCGTTCCAGGGTGTTATTGCTGCTATAACTCCCAAAGGCTCATTTACAATAGTTGCATATTCCAGCTGTTTTTCAAATTCGAATCCTTCCATGGCAGCTTTGGTATCGAGAAATATCTGTGCCGCATATCTAGTTCTTCCCTTAGTTGCTGAGATTGGAGATCCATATTCTTCCACTGCGGCTTTATTGAGCTCATCTTCATTAGCAAGAATCGCATCATGAAGACGCTGCAGAATTTCGCCGCGTTCCTGTAGTGTAGATTTTGAAAAGGTTACAAAAGCATTTTTTGCAGCTTCTATTGCCTGTTCAGTGTCTACCTGGTCACCTAAGTGCACTAGTCCGATTTTTTCACCAGTTGCAGGATTGAAAAGATCTAAAGTTTCTGTACCGTGCGGTTCTAAAAATGCACCGTCTACGTAGATTTTATCTATTAATTTCATGTTGTATTTTTATTTATTTAACAATGCAAAATTAGATTGAAAATTGTGTTTCAAGTTGACTCAGAAGTCCAAATTAGTTGTCTCTAAGGGGCATCTGCAAACAGGACTCTGCTTAAAAGTATATATGCATCTTATGCTACAAATTTTATAATCTAATTTATGTAATGGTAAAGTTGCATAATTGCTGCTCGTAGAATGTTGGCATCTTTTCCCTAATAGTTAACGATTTTTCCCTTTATACCAAAAAAAGTTTTATTAATTAAAAGTATAGTAGAAGCTTAATGTTTAACAAAATCTCAAATTTCTCATTCCGTTGCAGGAAGTATGAATTTAATGTAGTCAAAATGGCAACTTTAAATTAACGTAAGGATAGATGTTAACAGCCACAGATTCATACGATTATTTCTATAGTTTTAGTAGTTAATCTTTCGCTGATTGCAATTGAACTTTCTGTAATCAGACCTATGATTTTTAATGGTTTAGTTGGAGGTTAGAGAAGGCGCAATTCCAGATTTTTATTCGGAAGTTATGAAAAATATAGCCATTGCAATGATCTGTCCAAGAATGCTTTACTGCTAAAGTATTAAATCTGACCAGTGCTGCTAAAATGTTAATTATATACTATTTTTCAGTTTTGTAAATGCAAAAGCAAAGGAATTACTTCGTAATCGACTCTCAAGAAGGGTATTAAATTTCATTTAAAAAAAAATGATAAATGACCGATAAAACGTATCTTTAATCTTGGCGATATCTTTGCATCGAATTTTTGTAAGAAAAAAACAATTCAGGAAAATAATTTTTGTGTAATCATAAACAATCTGCATTATGGTGTTACAAACTCATAAAGTTTTAAATGGAAATAATGTCAAGGGAAATCCAGCCCTGGAGCAGTTCAGCAAAGATGTCATTCAAGGGCTGCGCGGAACACCAAAAAAACTACAGTCGAAATATTTTTACGATCAGGCGGGTGATGCCCTGTTTCAGAAAATAATGTTCATGCCCGAATATTATATCACAGATTGTGAGATGGATATATTTAAAAATAAAACCCATGATATTGCTGATCTAATAATGGAAGATGGAGCATCGTTTGATCTTATAGAACTCGGGGCGGGAGATGCTACTAAATCTTCCCATCTTTTAGAATATCTTTTAACTCTAAAAGCTGATTTCACTTATATGCCTATTGATATATCAAAAAACATCCTTTCCTATTTGGATAATAAGCTAGGGAATAATTTTCCGCAGCTGGATGTAATTGGTTATGAGGGTGAATATTTTGATATGCTTTCCTTAGCTGTTTGTTCCTCTCCCAAAAGGAAAGTCATTTTGTTTTTAGGAAGTAATATCGGGAATATGGAAAAAGAGGAAGCATATGCTTTTTGCCATACCCTTAGGAATTACCTCCAGCCTGGAGATATTGTCCTGATGGGGTTTGATCTTAAAAAAGATCCACAAGTTATACTGGATGCCTACAATGACAAAGCAGGAATCACTGCAGCATTTAATCTCAATTTGCTTTCGCGCATAAATCGCGAGCTCAATGCGGATTTTATAATTGAAAATTTCACGCATTACCAGACCTATGATCCTATAGAGGGAGCATGCAGAAGTTATCTGATCAGTTCTGAAAAATCAATTGTAACGGTTAGCGGGGAGCCTGTTCATTTTACAAAAGATGAGCCTATTTTTATGGAACTTTCGCAAAAATATTCATTGGGCGAATGTGAGCTGCTAGCCAGGAATTCAGGTTTTACTTCACTAAACTATATAATGGATTCTAAATCATGGTTCACAGATGCGGTATGGCTGGCGGTCTGATCATTAAAAATATATTTTATGCAACAATACACAGCAAAATTGAACCCAGAGGGATTAAAAAGTAAATATAAAGAAGTCAGACAACACTCTCAGACAATATGTAAACCGTTGGAAGTTGAGGATTATGTTGTTCAGCCCGTGGTAGACATCAGCCCTCCCAAATGGCATTTAGGTCATACTACATGGTTCTTTGAAACATTCATCCTCAAGCCATACAGTAGCGGATATGTTGCGTTTAATGAGCAATATGACTATGTGTTTAACAGCTATTATGAAAGTTTAGGTGCTCGGGTAGTCCGAACCGACCGGGGTAATTTAAGCAGGCCTTCCGTCACGGATATCTATCAATACAGAGCCTATGTAGATCGACATATGGACTCTTTTCTTAAGAGTGCTCTTCTGCCGCTTGATGTTATCACTGTACTGGAGCTTGGACTAAACCATGAGCAGCAACATCAGGAATTGCTCTACAGCGATATAAAGTACATACTGGGACATAATCCGCTTTTTCCGGTCTACCAGCCCGATACTGTATTCATAGAAAGGAATAAAACAAATACTGAATTTATTAAGGTGCAGGGTGGGATTTATGAGATAGGGTTTAAGGGTGAGGGATTCTGTTTTGATAATGAACTAAACAGACACAAAATATATCTGGAAGATTACCAAATTGCTGTTGAGACTGTTACAAATCAGGATTATCTTTTATTTATGCTTGATGGAGGATATACCAATTTCAAATACTGGCATTCAGAGGGATGGGAATGGGTAAGACAAAGTGGCGCGAGAGCTCCGCTATACTGGCATTATATCGATCAAAAGTGGATGAATTACACTTTAAGCGGACTGCATGAAATTGATCCTGCTAAGTCTGTATGCCATGTTAATTTTTATGAGGCAGCAGCGTACGCTGCATGGAAAGGTATGCGTCTTCCCACTGAAGCAGAATGGGAAGTGGCCTCATCAGAAATTAACTGGGGAGAACGATGGGAATGGACAAATAGTGCCTATCTTCCATATCCCGGGTTTAAGAAAGCAGATGGCGCTATCGGAGAGTATAACGGAAAGTTTATGATCAACCAAACGGTACTTCGTGGCGCTTCGGTTGCCACTCCCAAGGGGCATAGCCGCAATACGTACCGAAATTTTTTTCATCCTCATCACAAATGGCAGTTTATGGGCATACGTCTTGCCAGATAATTAATATAATTTTTATATGATAAGTTTAAAGGGGGTTTCTAAGAATTTTGGCGAAATTAAAGCTGTCGATTCTATATCCATCGATGCATATGATAAAGAAATCCTGGTTCTGCTTGGAATAAGCGGTTGTGGCAAAACCACAACCCTTAAAATGATAAACAGACTTATTGAAACAGACGGTGGCACTATTACTATTGATGGCAAAAATATTAGAAGTGGTAGACCGGAAGACCTTCGTAAATCTATCGGCTTTGTAATGCAGCACGCAGGCTTATTTCCACATTACACCATTAAAAAAAATATAGCTATTGTTCCAGATCTTTTGGGATGGAACACAAAAAGGATTCATGACAGGACACAGGAGCTGATGCAAAAACTGCGCCTTGATCCATCATTGTTGAATCATTATCCCCATGAACTCAGCGGAGGGCAGCAGCAGCGAGTAGGAATAGCCAGGGCTATAATTGCCAATGCGCCCATACTTTTGATGGACGAACCATTTGGTGCGTTGGATGCCATTACAAAATCAGCAATTCACAGTGAGTTTAAAAATCTTGATGAGCTTCAAAACAAAACTATAATTTTAGTGACACATGATATTATGGAAGCCTTTGAACTAGGACATAGAATTTGTCTTATGGATAAAGGACACATTGTTCAGATAGGCACTCCAAGGGAGATGCTGTATAACCCTGCCAATAATTTTGTGAAAGATTTTTTTGCCCACAATCGTTTACTATTAGAATATAAAATTGCGGATGTTACAGATGTAATTGTTTTTATAAAAGAGCCCCTCTCAGTGGCGGCGCAAGACCAATTAAGCAAGTCTGTAACAGTATTGCAGGCTCTTGAGATTTTTGGTTCGGACAATAAATTTAACAAAGATTATGAGCTGCTTTCGCAGGCTTTTAATCATTACAGAAAATTAAAAAAGGCATGACATAACAACAAAACCTTTGGCAATTTATACTGGAACATCATCAAAAGCTCCTAATTCAGGTTGGGCAGCACCTTTGGCTTACCTTTATGTCACTTTTGTTGGCCATTGCCATAGGAGTTCCTTTAGGAGTGCTTATTGCAAGAAAAAGGGGGCTGGCAAGACCCTTGCTGGGTACTGCCGGTGTCTTGCAGACTGTTCCCAGCATTGCGCTATTGGGCTTTATGATACCAGTTTTTGGTATTGGTGCTACTCCGGCAATTGTGGCGCTGCTTATTTATGCACTGCTGCCTATACTGCGTAATACCTACACCGGAATAACAGAGGTAAATCCTGTCGTTACAGAAGCCGGCAAAGCTATGGGAATGAATAATAACCAATTGCTTTTTAAAGTCGAACTCCCCCTAGCTTTGCCATTTATTGTAGCAGGCATTCGTACTGCAGCGGTTATCAATGTTGGTGTTGCAACACTTGCTTCCTTTGTTGCCGCCGGAGGTCTTGGTGAATTTATTTTCGGAGGCATCTCCCTAAACAACAGCAACATGATTCTGGCCGGTGCAATACCTGCCGCATTACTAGCTATAGCTGTGGGCATGGCTATCGGTTATTTCCAAAAGTCGGCAATTGAGTCACTGCGCAAAGGGATGTAATTTCAGGCATAGTTATCGTTTTTGGTCTGTATTTTCTCTTTGAGCCCAAAACGCAAAACAAGCTTACTGCAGGATTTACCCCTGAATTTATGGGGCGTCAGGATGGTGATCTTGGGCTGAGATCTGTCTATAACCTAAAAATGAATCCACTGGTGGTCTCTGATGCTATAATGTATGATGCAGCTTTTAAAGGCAAGCTTGATGTTATTAGCGGTTATTCGACTGACGGGAGAATTAATGCATTCAGCCTGGTTGTATTAAAAGACGATAAAAAAATATTTCCGCCTTATTATGCAGCTCCAATAATCAAAAGTAAAACTCTGGAAAAATTTCCGGGACTTGAACAGACCCTAAATCTGCTTGCCGGTAAGATTAATGACAGTATTATGACCAAACTGAATTATAAAACAGAGATGCTTCATCAAACACCTGAAAAGGTAGCAGAAGATTTTTTGCTTTCCCAGGGACTTTATAAAAAACCAAGAAGTGGTATTCGGGGAACTGTGCGTATTGGATCCAAGATTTTTGGCGAGCAGTATATATTGGCGCAGCTATATCGAATGCTAATCGAGGGTTTTACAGATTATAAGGTCGTTACCAAAACGGGGCTAGGCGGGACAAAGATCTGCTTTGATGCCTGATGAGCGACGCAATTGATTTTTATCCCGAGTATACCGGGACGGGACTTTTAGTACTGCTTAAGCCTTCAGCCCAATTAGTTGAAAAATTATCTAAAGATGAGATCAAAACTTATAACTATGTCCAGGCAGAGTTTCAAAAACAATATGCACTGCAGTGGCTGAAACCCATTGGCTTTAACAATACTTATGCGCTGATGATGCGAAAAAAACAAGCCCAGGAACTCAATATTACCACAATTTCTGGACTCAAAAAATACATTGATGAAAATCCTTAGCAGCAATTCTCTTTGATACTGCTATTTTTGTCCCTCTACTGTCAAGCCACATAGATAAAGAATAATTATTATCGAACAAAGAAGAGCTTGATAATTTGCTGATTTCAAACTTTAGCTGCTCTTAAATGTAATAGTTGAATCATTGGTGCCCATAATTACCTTTTTAGCCAGATTAATAAATAAACCATGTCCCACAATCCCATCAATCTGATTTAGTTTATCAGAGAGCATAACAGGATTGTCTATTAATCAAAATCAGCATCAATTATATAATTTGCCTGATCGGTCAGAAATGGAATGTTTGAACTTTTTCGTATCTCTGAGGATCCATTTAAAGATTGAATTTCTTTCATAACGTTTTCACATGCAGAACAGCTAACCTCAATGGGGAGCTTAAATTTTCCAAGGGTATCTACCTTTTTTGAAGAATCAGCAATAATTATCAAAAGTGTAGTTATTGAGGCAACCATTTTTTCCTGAAATAAAGCACCGCCGCCACCTTTAATTAATGTCAAATCTTCGGTGAACTCATCCGTACCATCTATCGTTATATCAATTGAACTGACTGACTCAATGTCAAGCAAAGGAATATTTAACGATGCTGCGAGATGCCTGGTTTTGCTGGATGTTGGTACGGCCTTGATTTTTAGGCCAGTATTGATCAGTTTACCAATTTCAATTATTGCATAATAAGCGGTGGAACCTGTCCCCAGTCCGATTATTTGATTATCTGTTATAAACTTAACAGCTTCTTTAGCGGCAAGCTGCTTTTCCATTTCTAAATCTGTTCTCATTTCCCTGCTAGTTTAAAAGTAATCTTACTACTCACTGCATTATATAAAATCAATCTCCACAGTATTAGATTTCTAAATTTAAGAAGAATTGCATATTTGAATACTATTTAAGCCTCCTTACTAAAAAATGCTTTTTAGATAGCATAATCCGCCCTGTTGGAAATGCAATATAAAGATCGTGTCGTTTAATTAAAAATAAAAAAAATAAACGATAAATTTAAAAGTCCGGAGAAAATTTAGTTTAAGCAGCACTTTTATTGCTGTTGAGTTAATTTAGAAAAAAGGTTAACAGCTTTGGAAAATCTGTCTAACTTTTTTCATTTTTATCTCTGCAAATTTGAATTCAGTATTGATCGTACCAATAAAATAAGCTTTTAAACGTAAAAATTCTTAATTTAGTGGAAACAGGTATAATGGTGATCTTCTATTATAATTAAATGCATTTTTTCATCCCAGCCTTGCCGTACTGTTTATTTGAGACTTAAGGTTATTGGCTGTCAAAGCAATTACTCATACCAATTTTAACTATTAAAAATTAGATTATTATGGAAAACTTTGATTACATAGTCATAGGCAGCGGACAAGCAGGTATTCCTTTGGTGTTCAGCTTAGCAAAACAAGGCAAAGTTGCTCTTGTTGAAAAGAGCTTTTTAGGGGGAACCTGTGTTAATAATGGGTGCACTCCAACTAAAGCATATGTCGCCAGTGCACGAAGGATGTGGGATGCTTTGCATGGCGATGAGCTGGGCATTGAGATTCCTTGCGGAGCGAAGGCCAATCTCGAAAAAATAAAAGCAAGGAAAGACAAACTTGTTCACGAATCGCGATCCGGTATTGAAAAGGGCATCAGTAATAATGAACAAATTACTTTGTATAGAGGCGAAGCTCATTTTTTGAGTAATTATCAGGTACAAGTAGGAGAAACAATCCTGACGGCAAAAAATATATTTATCAATGTAGGGGCAAGGGCAGTAGTTCCAAGTGAATATCAGGATATTCCCTTCTATACAAATGAAAATATTTTGGAACTAACCGATCTTCCCGAACATTTGATAATTGTCGGAGGAAGTTACATCGGTTTAGAATTTGGTCAAATGTTCAGCAGGTTTGGCAGTAAAGTCACTATCGTAGAGCGTAATGGAAAATTGATTAACAGAGAAGATCAAACAGTGAGTGATGCAGTAGCTGAAATAATGAGCTCAGATGGTGTAAATCTTCTTTTTAATGCAGTAGATATTAAAGTAAAAGGCAGTGCAGGAGAAATATCTCTCACAGTGGATGGCAGTGAAATTAAGGGATCTCATCTGTTGCTGGCTATTGGTCGCTCTCCAAATACTGATACCTTGCAATTGGGGAATACCAGTATTGAGGTCAATAACAAAAATTATATAAAAGTCAACGATTATTGCCAGACAAATGTAGAGGGTGTTTTCGCAATTGGGGACTGTAATGGAGAAGGGGCTTTTACCCATACCTCTTACAACGATTTTCAAATTGTAGAAAGCTTTTTATTGAAAGAGAATAAACGGAAGATTAGCGACAGGATTTCTACTTACGGGTTATTTATTGACCCGCCATTAGGAAGAATAGGGATGACCAAGAAAGAAGCTATTGATAAAGGATACGAAGTTCTGGTGGCCTATCGTCCCATGTCAAAGATAAGCCGTGCGAAAGAGAAAGGGGAAACCCTGGGTTTCATGGAGGCAGTAATTGATGCCAAAACAAATCTGTTTTTGGGAGCTTGCATTATTGGGGTTGGCGGAGATGAAATTATCAATGGAATAACCAATTTAATGTATGCTAAGAAACCTTATACTATGCTTCGCGATTCTGTTCATATTCATCCTACTGTAAGTGAACTTATTCCAACAATGTTGGAAAATTTAAAACCTATTGATAAATAGCAAGTATTTTGCTTCATAATTTTGAGCGATTTTTACGGCAAGTTTATTGGTTTTTATCAGTCAATGCTACCATAGAATTGAGATATATCAATTGATTTCTTATTATATATCAAGTTAAATAAAGAAGTGACGATGTAATTTTGTATTGTAAAAAAATAAAAACATGACAAATTTCACAAACATCATTTTTGGTTTCAAAAAAACCGCAATGGCAGTATCGATGCTTTTTTTATTTCAAATCAGTATGCAGGCTCAACAAGCAAAGGGGAAGCCAGAAATAACTAAAGATCAGTTAGTACTAAGTATAAAATTTAAAACGACTCCTGAAAATGCCGCAAAATTTAAATCTGTCTTAACTAACCTTTTTGACACTATAAGCCACGAGAAAAATTTCGTAGAAGCGACCCTGCATCAGGAATTGGGAAAACCGGAAGAGTTTTTAGTGTATGAGGTATGGAATGACAATATCGATCACTTTTTGAATGTACAGATGAAAAGCCCATATGCTGTAGAATATGAAAAGGTTTTAAAAGAAATGAATGTAGAACGTTCTCCAGCAGCATATACTGCCTTTGGCCATTGGACAAAAAAATAAAAAAGCTTAAATTTTTATACCTCAGTGCAGTTAAAAAGCGCTGAGGTATAAATCTAAATTATCTACAATAAAAATGGGCACATTTAAAACTCCAAAAGAACTGCTTTTAAGCTATTTGGAAAACATCAATAATCCAGAGATTGCAATAGAGTTATTTGCTGATGATGCAGCTATCGAACTTCCCTATCTCAACAGTCTTGGAATGCCATGGCAATGGCAGGGAAGGGATGCAATATATAATTTTTTAAAGGATGTTCCTGAAATATTTCCCGGCTTTGAATTTCAAAATATAAGAATACTTATTGACACTCCAGATCAGACATTTGGAGAATATGATGTTCGCTGCACTACAGCTGCAACTGGCCTCCCATACCATCAGGCTTATATGGGCAGGCTTGAAGCAGTAAATGGTAAGATAAAATTACTCCGTGAGGCTTTGGATATGGTGGAGGTTGCGAAAAGCTTCTTTCCTCAAGCCGCGGCTAACCTGCCCTTGAAATTACACTAAAGGGAATAATCCTTAAAAATATAAATCCAGATCATCCTCGATAAACGGATGTTTAAAAAACAGAGAAGGATTATTACCGCAGCAATTATAGGAAGGATCCGTGCATCAAAGGTTTCTTTAAAGAACTGATGTGCTATAGCATATGTTATCAAAGATTCAGCAACCGTCAAGCCGTAATTTATAAACATAGCACCAAAAAAATATCCAGGCTCTTTCTCGAAGGTGTAACCACAATTGCTGTAGTGATCATACATTTTAGGGAACCCCATGCTGAAATAAAAGCTTTTATCTTTAAATACTTTGCCTTTATAGCAATTAGGACAATCATTTTTCAATATGTGAACTATTTCTTTTAGCATGATATACTTTTTAAGGTTTGATTTATTTTGGCATATTCATGGAAACTCCCGATTCGCGCACAAAGGAAAGCAGTTTTCTTGCATGGCTGTAAGTCCAGACATCCGATCCTGAGAGTTTGTCTTTCCATTTTAATTCTACTTTATCGGAAGCATATTTTGCTACAGCGTCAAAGTAGGTCTCCATCATTAGATTGATATTGGACGTGTTTACTTTGGAGACGGTGCTGCCGAAATCAACTTTAGCAAAACCTTCCTGCAGTGCTGAAATGATATCATTTATATAATTCATATTATCAGTTATATCCTGTTTTGTGCCGAGTCTTGACCAGTGACCTGCTACAAGTGTATCAAAATCAAGATTTAGTAGGAATTTATGCAGTTCCAGGTATCCATCAATATTCTGTGCATAGGCTACCTGTTCGAATGGGACCCATCCTGGAAATATGATATCAACAGCCATAACAATCTTTTCCTTAGGAAGAAAAATGATTAAATCATCGGCACTATGAGCTGACTGATGAGTGTGCAGAATTTTAATTATCCTATTGCCCGCATTAAGTGTAAAACTGTCTTTAAATACTTTTGTCGGCTGGGGAACCGGCTTGCCTCCTACAAAAGCCCCAAAAGGAATCTGACTTTTGCCTTCATTATGTTTTTTTAATTCATCTGCAGATGTAGTACTGGAAATATACTGTGCGGTTGCAGGATACAATGATGCCGATCCAATATGATCGGGATGACTGTGTGAATAAATAACATATTTTACTGGCTGGTCAGTAACTTCTTTTATGGCAAGCAATATGTTATTTCCAATGGAAGGGGGTGCGTCAACCGCAACCACGCCATCGCTTGTAACAATGAACATCATTTGGTAAATTCCGTCTGTAACATAATATACTTTGTCCTTTATTTCGGAAACAAGGTAGCCTTTGGCCGGATCAATTTTTACCGATGAATTATTTAGTACCGGTAAAGCAACCGGTTTATCTGCCCTTACATTTATCTGTGCTGTCGCTATATTAATAATAAATAGTAAAAAAAATGATAAGGATTGATTCACATTGATGTTTTTAATTCTTGTGTGAAATAGAGTGGTCATAGCTTAAAATTTAGAACTGCTTTTAGTTTGGCAGTATGTTTATATTAAGTGTAAAATTGCGAATTGGCTTTAAATTCGCAGTAGTCATCTTTTCCTTAATTGTTAACTATTTTTCCCATCCTAAAAACTTCAGGTAAGCATACCAATTAAATATTTGTGGGTGATAAATCGGATCACTGTAATAAGCCGTTGGAATTTTAAATTATGGAATGACTTTCTATGCTGGTATTTATAGCATTGAGGTCCAAAATCTTGATCTAGATCAATTTATTTATTATCATAAATCAATGTGGAAAGACCAAGTTTTAGCTGAATTTTGTACTCAACATTAAACCAATAAGACTTTAAAATTTTCTTTAGAAATAATAAATACTTACAAAGGAAATATTTAGTCTATTGAACAACATTAATTAAAAAAGTATGGACAATTCAAAAACAATATTTTTAGCTGGATCCGAGAGGGGAATTTATGGAAATGAGTTCTTTAGGATTCAGTCGGTTATGAGTAACGGCACACCTGGAACAGGAAGACCAGACAATTTTGGACCTTTAGTGGTATTTAACGATGATATTGTAAGTCCAGAAGGCTTTCTAGGACTTCATCCTCATCAAAATATTGAAGTTATCGCTATCGTACTCGAAGGAAGTGAGTTTCAAAAAGATGACAAAGGAGCCGAAGCAGAGCTAACAGCAGATGATGTTCAATTAATCAGCAGCGGAACAGGAATAAGGCATTCCGCAGGGAACCCATCAGACATAAAGTTTGCCCGCAATCTCCAAATATGGATTGAGCCCAGGGAAAAAAATACTACGCCCAATATACAGACAAAGACTGCATCTGATAAGCTGAAGAGAAATGAATGGATACTACAGATTTCGCCGGATGGTGCAAAAGAGTCGCTTATTGTGCTGCAGGATGCATGGCTGTCTAAAGGCAGGTTTGATGCTAAAACAAAACCTGAGTATAATTTATTCAGCCACGGCCACGGTGTTATGGTATATCTTATTGATGGAAAGTTAGAAGTGAACGGTATTGTGCTCGAATCCCACGACACAGTACTATTTTTTGAAACTGAGAAGCTTTTATTTCATATCATCGAAGATGCACATATTCAATTAATCGAAACGACCGTAAAGAAAGGATAATGTTAATGTATCGCAAAGATGCATGTAGTTTTCATTATTGAGACAATCCATTCAGCTTTCAAAATAATTACAAGTTTGCTTTTTTACTAAGGATAATCATAATTCAACTGTATTTAAATGCAGCTGACTCCGTCGTAGAGCTAAAACTCGAGAGATATAATAAAAAATAAAATAAACGTATAATGGACAACAAATTATTTTCCGATTACACACTAGGTGATCTATTTTTAAAAAACCGTATAGTTATGGCTCCTATGACAAGGGGGCGGGCCACAAATCCTGAACTTCTTGCCAATGATTTAATGGTTACTTATTATAAGCAGAGGGCATCCGCAGGCTTGATTATTACTGAAGGAACATGGATCAGCCCGGATGCAATAGGATACATTAATGTTCCTGGAATCTACAATGATAAGCAGACCCAAGCTTGGAAACCGGTGGTTGAGGCCGTGCATAAAGAAGGTGGAAGAATATTTCTGCAGATTTCGCATGTTGGGGCTGTATCTCATCAGGATCATCTGAATGGGAAACTTCCTTTGGGGCC
The DNA here is from genome assembly GCF_018380615.1 of Flavobacterium psychroterrae. Lineage (GTDB taxonomy): Bacteria > Bacteroidota > Bacteroidia > Flavobacteriales > Flavobacteriaceae > Flavobacterium > Flavobacterium psychroterrae. The sequence continues at coordinate 51,428 of NZ_JAGYVZ010000025.1, forward strand.
TTCTGCTATCAATCCTGGGGAAAAGACTTATACGTTAGACGGTTTTAAGGATACACCCGTACCTCGCGAAATGACGGTAGAAGATATTAAAGGAATTGTTGAAGATTTTCGACTGGCTAGTCTTAATGCAAAAAAAGCGGGCTTCGATGGTGTTGAAATTCATGGCGGCTATTTATATCTTCTACCCGAATTTCTGAGCTCCGCTACAAATAAGCGAACGGATACTTACGGGGGATCTCCTGAGAACAGAAGTCGTATTGTACTTGAAATTATAGAAGCGGTAACAAGTGTATGGGGAAAGGGAAGGGTAGGATTGAAGATCAGTCCTGCAACAAGTTCTGGCACATTAAAGCCTAATGCCGATACAGAGCCAACATTTAGGTATTTAGCTGAGGCTTTAAATCAGTATGATCTTGCTTATCTTCACGTATGGGGCCCTGTGGGATCAGTTGCAGGAACGCATGCGGAGGCATTTGAGGATGTTGCTTCTTATTTTCGTCCACTATTTAAAGGTACGTTAATGATTGGTGGAGGTTTTGATTCTAAATCTGGTGATGCTCTGCTGCGCAGCGATAATGCCAATCTTATAGCCTACGGCATGCCATTTATTGCTAATCCAGATCTAGTTGAAAGATATCGAACGGGAGCTGATATAGCAGTTCCAAATAGTGAATTTCTTTACACTGGAGCGGCTGCAGGCTATACCGACTATCCTTTAGCTGGAGAACAATAGTCAGGTAATAGAAAATTGAATCTAATGCAGCTATTTGATTTATAATTAGCTGTTAACTTGACCGTGCAGCTTTGGATACTTTAATATAAAACTCTCAATACTTTTTGAGAGTTTTTTTTTGGATAGAACCAATTTAGTAGCCATTTTTTTTATACATCAAATTATTTGGGCATAATTTTTTTTGTAAAATAAAAAATTAATCACGATAAATGTGAAAATAATATCAACAGGAAAAATGGTTAACATTTAAGGAATATATGCCTAACACTGCCTGAGGTATGAGTCGCAACTTTGCAGAGTCAACATTGACAAAAAGAATTTAACAATAAAAACATATGAAAATGATTCTATTTAAATCTGTAAAAAGTTTGATTGCAGTTGCAATCTGGACTTTGAGTTTCTCGGCGGTTCAAGAAGTTGCGGCCCAGGTGGTGGTAAGTAAAAATATACTTCTGGTACACGGTGCCTTTGCTGATGGATCGGGCTATAAGAGTATATATGAAATTCTGAGCAAAAAAGGATATAACGTCAGAATTGCACAGCTGCCCCTGACCGGGCTTGCTGATGATGTTGCGGCTGTTCAAAGAGTATTGGATAAGCTGGAAGGACCTGTGGTCTTAGTTGGACATTCATGGTCAGGTGTTGTGATCTCAGAGGCAGGTATCGATCCAAAAGTTGTCAGCCTTGTCTTTATTGCAGCTTTTTTGCCTGACGTTGGAGAGAGTGCTGCAACGTGGGCATCGACTTATCCTCCGGCACCAGAAAATGGGATTATCGGCCCGGATAAACAGGGTTATCTGTGGTATGACAAAGCAAAATACCATGCGGGGTTTGCGGCTGATGTAAGCCAGAAAGAAAGTGATTTTATGGAGGCATCACAGGTTCCTATAATTGCATCATCATTCGGAACTGTTCTTTCTAACGCAGCATGGAAAACAAAACCCAGCTTTGCTGTGGTGACACTGCAGGATAAAAACATTCATCCTGATCTACAAAGAAAAATGTATAAAAGGGCAAACAGCAAAATTATTGAGATTCAGTCAAGTCATGTGGTTTATATGTCTCATGCACCTGAGGTTTCAAATCTAATAATTGAAGCTTCAAAAGTTAAAAAATAAAGAGCTCCATATTAGATAGTAATGAATCTATTGACTCAGTAGGCAAGGATTGTTATGTTTAAATTTTTGTTCAAAAAACAGAAATATCATAAAAAAATCAAATTTTCCTCGCCTTGGATCAGTAGATCCATTTTATTTTGGAAGGAAAATTTGATTCTCAGTTTATCTGTCTTTGAAATAAACATCATGCTTTTTGAAGAAACTGTCTCAGTACATATTGCAGGATACCATCATTTCGATAATATTCGATTTCTATTTTAGAATCCAGTCTTGCTATGACTGTAAAATTAATGATCTCTGCATTGTCTTTTTCTGCGGTAATTGAAAGTTCTTTTAAAGGGCTGATATCATCCTGAATTCCTGTTATGCTAAAAATTTCCCTGCCGGTCAGTCCAAGGCTTTTTGCATTTTGGCCACTTTTATACTGTAAAGGCAAAACACCCATACCTACCAGATTGCTTCTGTGAATTCTCTCGTAACTCTCAGCCAGGACTGCCTTAACGCCAAGCAGGAAGGTACCTTTTGCAGCCCAGTCTCTGGATGATCCGCTGCCATATTCTTTTCCGGCAAGTATAATCAAAGGAGTTTTTGATTCTTTGTATTTGACAGAAGCTTCATAAATACTCATTTCTTCTCCTGTTGGAAGGTAAGGTGTAAATCCTCCTTCTTTTTCTGCTATTGCATTTTTTATGCGCACATTGGCAAATGTACCTCTGACCATGACCTGATCATGACCGCGTCGTGAGCCGTAGGAATTAAAATCAATTTTTTCCACACCTCTTGCCAGAAGGTACTTTCCCGATGCGGAATTTTCTTTAAATGATCCCGCAGGAGAGATATGATCTGTTGTTATACTGTCTCCAAGAACCAGCAGTGCCCGGGCATTGCTGATATTCTGTATTGGATTTGGTTTTTCAGGAAGATCTTTAAAAAAAGGAGCTTCTTTAATGTATGTTGAATCATCATTCCAGAGATATAATTTTTGCTCTGGCACTACTAATTTCTGCCATGTTTGATTTCCTTCAAAAATAGATGCATAGCTCTCGGAAAACTCTTTAGCCGAAAGAACTTCACTTAGCACCTTTTTGATTTCATCATTTGAGGGCCATAAATCTTTAAGGTACACTGGAAGCAGATTGGCATCATAGCTGACCGGCTCGTTGATTAGGTCTATATCGACACGTCCTGCAAGGGCAAAAATAACCACAAGCATCGGCGACATTAAAAAGTTCATTCTGATCTGTGGATGTATTCTGGCTTCGAAATTTCTGTTGCCTGATAAAACTGATGCAAGAACGAGATCGTGTTCCTCTACTGCCTTGGCAATATGAGCAGGCAGGGGACCGGAATTTCCTATACAGGAGGTGCAGCCATATCCAACAACATGAAATTTCAGCGCTTCAAGATCTGCCAGCAGATCTGCTTTTATCAAGTAATCTGTTACTACCTTTGAACCTGGTGCAAGTGAAGTTTTTACCCATGGTTTAACATTAAGCCCTCTTTCTCTGGCTTTTTTCGCCACCAGGCCCGCGCCAATCATAACAAAAGGATTAGAGGTATTCGTACAGGAGGTAATAGCAGCTATAGCCACTGCTCCATCGGAGAGTATAAACTGTTCGGAGCCTAAAGTAACAGCTACGCTTTTTTCGCCATTTTCTATCTTTTCTTCAATTTTCGCATGGGCAGGAATTGGAATCTCACCCTGGATTGGCTGTGAACCGCCCTCCCCAAACCATCGTGAAATCTGTTTTTGCTGTTTAGAATATTTTCGGTTAAAATTCTTGTCCATAAGATCAGCGTAAGAATTTTCAAGGTTTCTTAGGAGAATTTTATCCTGTGGCCTTTTTGGACCGGCAATGGTGGGCTCCACTGCAGAGAGATCAAGTTCAAGAACATCTGTATAGGTTATGGATTCATCACCCGTACGCCAGAGCAGGTTTGCTTTGCAATATTCCTCTACCAGATTAACCTGCTCCTCAGAACGGTTGCTAAGGCGCATATATTCCAGTGTTTTGTCATCGATAGGGAAATAGGTTACCGTGCAGCCAAACTCCGGGGACATGTTCCCAATGGTAGCACGGTCCGGTACACTTAAACTGTCTAGTCCCGGTCCAAATACTTCGACAAACTTGCCTACAACTCCGTATTTTCGAAGCAGCTCTGCAATAGTAAGCACCATATCGGTTGAAGTCGATCCCAGCGGTATTTTACCAGTCAGTCTCAGTCCTATTACTTCAGGCATTATAAAATAAATGGGCTGTCCTAATATCGCCGCTTCAGCCTCAATACCGCCAACACCCCATGCTATAACCCCAATACCATTTACCATAGGAGTGTGACTGTCTGTTCCAACTAAGGTATCGGGAAAAACTTCACCATTTCGCTCAATTACTCCCTTGGAAAGATATTCCAGATTCACCTGATGGCAGATTCCCATTCCCGGCGGCACTACGCTGAAGTTGCTGAAAGACTGCTGCGCCCATTTTAAAAATTCATAGCGCTCGGAGTTCCTTTTATATTCTTGCTCCATATTGCGTGAATAGGAATATTCTGTCCCAAAATAGTCAACCTGAACCGAGTGGTCAATGACAAGGTCTACTGGTATAAGCGGATTAATTTCATCAGGATTTTTACCTCTTCGGGCTACTTCTGCTCTTAGTGAAGCTATGTCGACCACGGCTGGAACACCCGTAAAATCCTGCATCAGAACACGCGCGGGTTTAAAAGGGATATCTTTATCGGAAGGCTCAGGTTTCCATCCCAGAAGTGTTTCAATATTTTCCCTAGTAATGGCAAAATCATCAAAATTTCGCAATCCATTCTCCAATAGAATTCGAATGGAGAATGGCATTTTTTTTATATTGAATCCTTGATTCTCCATTTCCTGAAGGCTGTAGTATGAAAAAGTGCCGCTTTTTGTAGTGAGCAGTCTTTTAATTTGATAAATGTCGTTTTGCTGCAAATTCTGGCAAAAGTGAGCATACCATTCCGGTAAAAGAGATCAGTTGATTCCGGTTTAAAGTGACCACCCTATTCTTGTAAAAGAGATCAGTTGGTTCCGGTTCAAAGTGACCACCTCAAAAA
>NZ_JAGYVZ010000026.1 GCF_018380615.1 Flavobacterium psychroterrae
TAAACTGGAATGTTGTTTTTTAAAACTTTATTTATACAGCCAAGCTTAAACTCATAATCATATTTTACTCTTTTTTCCATAAAAATGCCCCCAAATAGTGTCTAACTTTTTGGGGGCAGTTCAAGTTAAAGAAAACTTGTCGGGTTTGATTGTTTATACAAAATAGTAAACCTAAAATAACGAAACGCCTATTTGCATACGAGTGTATTTTTCAGAAGGATTCCACATTATTCCTGCATAAACAGGAAGTTTATATTGCAGAATAGAGATTTCTTTTGATGCCTTTAAACCTGCATTTACAATATTGAAATTCTGATTCAAATTTGTCGAATATAAATTTGATTTTCCGTCAAGCGAAAAAGAACCGCCTATATAACCGTCTAAAGTTATTTGTTCATTCTTTATAATTGGATAACCTAACTCAACATAAGTCGAATATCTGTTTTTATAATTTAAGTCCGAAGTTAACTCCCGATCATTTCCGTATAAGATAATGTCTGCTTCAATACGTAAAGGAAATTTTTCCGGAAATCTATACGAACTTCTAAAATCAATAAGGTGTGTTGTAGCATTTTTATCATAATTAAAAACCTCCGGATGCTCCACATTTGTAGTATTGAATAAATCCCACAACCCTACAGTAAGACCTTTGTGTTTGTATTGAACGTAATAATCAATCTCAGTATATTTGCCATCAAACCCGTTTCCTCCCCAGATGCCAACGGAAAAATTTTGCTTTTTATCAAAGGTGTAATGAATATCTCCTGTAATAGTAATACTTGGATTTATGATTAATCCTCTCCAAAGATGGCTGGTTTCAAGTCCAACATTAAAATTTAGCCTACCGGGTTCTTTTGTAGTTGTAATTTCGGGCGGAATTTCCTGAGCATAACCAGCTAGTCCTATGATTAAAACCATAGAATAAATAAGTAATTTTTTCATTAAAAAGTTAAATTGAAATAAGAGTATTAATTAAGAAGTAAGTATAATCCAGCTGCTAAAGAAGATCCTATTATTGGGCCCAAAATAGGAATCCATGCGTAACTCCAGTTACTGCTTCCCTTTATGGGTAAAAGAGAATGCATAATTCTGGGTCCTAAATCTCGTGCCGGATTAATAGCATAACCCGTTGTACCACCTAATGATAAGCCAATTGCCCATACAACAATTGCAACAGGAAGAGCGCCTACAGTTCCCAAACCTATTGTTGCACTTGTATCTGTTGCAAGGGTTAAACTTGGTCCCGCGATATAAAAAATTGAAAAAATTAAAACGAAAGTTGCAATTGCTTCGCTCATTATATTGGAGAAATTATTTTTTATTGCTGGTCCTGTAGAAAAACAAGAAAGTTTAGCACCTTCATCATCTGTTGCTGCAAAATGATCTTTATGAGATAACCATACTAATAAAGCTCCCAGCATTGCACCAATCATTTGAGCAATAATATAAACAGGAACTAAATTCCAGCTAAATTTACCAATAAGAGCCAGTCCAAGTGTAACAATAGGATTTAAATGCGCTCCACTGGAAGGTCCGGCAATAGTTACACCGGCAAAAACTGCAAATGCCCAAGCTGTAGTAATAACGATCCAGCCTGAATTGTTTCCGTTAGTTCCTTTAAGGGATACATTTGCAACAACGCCGTTCCCTAATAAAATCATTACCATAGTACCTAAAATTTCTGCTGTAAAAGGAGTCATAATTTGATATGTTTTTAATGGTTTATTCTTCAATCCAGTTTGATGCGCGTCCCACAGCTTTGTCCCAATTTTTTACAAGAGACGTTACTTCTGTTTTTTCCATTTTTGGAGTAAACACTTTATCTATAGACCATTGTTCCTTTAATTCCTCTATGCTTTCCCAATACCCCACAGCAAGTCCGGCTAAATATGCCGCTCCCAAAGCTGTTGTTTCAAGTGTTTTAGGACGAGTAACATTAGACCCAAAAATATCTGACTGAAATTGCATCAGTAAATTATTGTTTGCTGCACCTCCGTCAACCCTCATTTCTTTTCCTTTACCACCAAAATCTGCTTCCATGGCTTTAACCAGGTCATTAACCTGATAAGCAATTCCTTCAAGAGTTGCTCGCGCAATATGCGCATTTGTTGTTCCTCGTGTTATGCCCACAATGGCACCTCTGGCATATTGATCCCAATAAGGAGCTCCTAAACCCGTTAAAGCCGGAACAAAATAAATACCGCCATTATCAGGTACACTTGCAGCGAGAGCTTCTATTTCTTCAGATGAATTGATCATTTTTGCTCCATCTCTTAACCATTGTACCGCTGCACCACCAACAAAAACGCTGCCTTCAAGAGCATATGTTACTTCTCCGTTAATTTTCCAGGCTATTGTAGTCAATAGATTATTTGTTGATGAAATAGGTTTTTTACCTGTATTCATTAACATGAAGCAACCTGTTCCATAAGTGTTTTTTACCATTCCTGAAGTGGTGCATAACTGACCAAAAAGTGCTGCCTGTTGATCTCCTGCAACACCTGCAATAGGAATTTTTGATGCAAAAAGGGTAGTAGAAGTTTCACCATAAATGGCACTGCTTTCTTTTACTTCCGGCAACATTGCTCTTGGAATATCAAATAATTCAAGTAATTCGTTATCCCATTCTAAAGTATGAATATTGAATAACAAAGTTCTGCTTGCGTTCGAAACATCTGTCATAAACAATTTGCTTCGGGTTAGTTTCCATATTAACCAGGTATCAACAGTTCCAAAGCATAGTTTTCCCTGTTCTGCTTTTTCGCGTGCTCCGGGAACATTATCCAGAATCCATTTCACTTTTGTTCCGGAAAAATAAGCATCCAGAATTAAGCCTGTCTTTTTTTGAATCATTTCAGCATGTCCCTGCGCTTTTAATTCGTCACAAAACTTTGCTGTTCTTCGATCTTGCCAAACGATAGCATTATAAATGGGTTCGCTTGTTTCTCTATCCCAAACAATAGTTGTTTCCCTTTGATTTGTAATCCCAATTGCTGCAATTTCTCTACCTGAAATCCCTACTTTTGCAATTACCTCGGCAGCAACGCTTACTTGAGACGACCATATTTCATTGGGATCGTGTTCTACCCATCCTGGTTTTGGGAAAATTTGCTCAAATGGCTTTTGTGAAAGGCTTACAATTTCGCCTTTATGGTTAAAGACAATAGCTCTTGAGGAAGTAGTTCCCTGATCGAGTGCTAAAATTAATTTATTTGGCATTGCTTGTATGTATTTGATATTAGATATTTATTGAAATTCTGATAAAAGAAATCCTTTTGATGTTTCTTTAAAATGTGCTATTTCTTTGCTAATCCAGGCTTCATCGTGTCCTAGTTCCTTGGCTAGTAATCTGGCGACCTTTTCTGAAGATTGTCTTGCTGCCCTGGCGTCTAGGAATAATAAACGAACGCGTCTTGCTAAAACATCGTCAATAGTTCTTGCCATCTCATGTCGAATCGCCCAAACTACTTCTGCCATTGTAAATTCATGGTCAGGATGAAGTTTTTCTTTTAATTCAGGTTCGGTTTGTTGTAATTCAATTATTTTAGAAATATCAGAACCATAGATATATAAATGATTTTCTCTTTCTAAAGTAGTTGTGGGTTTATTTCCATGAATAGAGAGGTGTTCAGTATTACATGCTTTTGCAGGTAATTTTCCTTTTTTAATTGCTTTATCAATAATATCTTCAGCAATTTTTCTATACGTGGTCCATTTTCCTCCGGTAATTGTTATTAACCCGGTTTCTGAAACTATTATTTTGTGGCTTCTGGAAACTTCTTTAGTGCTTTTTCCCTCTTCTTCAGGAGCAGCCAATGGTCGTAAACCTGCATAAACAGATAAAACATCAGCTCGGGTAGGTTTTTTAGCAAGAAATCGTTGTGCCGTTTCCAGTACAAATTCAATTTCGCTTTCTAAAGCAATAGGTTCTAAACTGTGTTTTTTAATTAATGTGTCAGTTGTTCCCACTACAATCCTGTTATGCCATGGCACAGCAAATAAAACTCTTCCGTCGCTTGTTTTAGGAATCATCAAAGCGTGATCGCTTGGTAAAAATGATTTATCAAATACAAGATGAATTCCCTGACTTGGCACAATATATTTTTTATAAACAGTATCATTTAATTTCATTATTGCATTTGTGAAAACCCCTGTCGCATTAATGATTGCTGATCCTTTTATGTCGTATTTATCTCCTGTTTCATGATCTATTACCTGAACGCCAATAACCTGGTTGTTGCCGTCTTTTAATAAATTGATCACTTTTGTATAATTTAAAAGGCAAGCACCTTTTTCAATTGCTGTTTGAGCAAGATTTATTGCTAAACGCGAATCGTCAAATTGTCCGTCATGATAAATAACGCCGCTTACCAAACCTTTTTCTTCAACGGTAGGAAGCATTTCGATAGTTTTTTTCTTTGATATGTATTTTGAACGACCTAAACTTAAACGTCCGGCAAGTAAATCGTAAACGGTTAATCCAACGGTGTAAAACCAACCGCCCCACCAATTATAATTAGGAATTACAAAAGATTGATTTTTAACTAAATGTCCGGCATTTTTAGCCATTAAACCTCTTTCTTTCAACGCTTCTCTGACAAGATGAATGTCACCTTGTTCTAAATAACGAACACCTCCGTGAACTAATTTAGTACTTCTGCTCGAAGTTCCTTTCGCGAAATCTATTGCTTCAATTAAAATTGTTTTATATCCTCGGCTGGCAGCGTCAAGAGCAGTTCCAAGTCCGCTTGCGCCTCCGCCTATTACAATAACGTCCCACTTTTCAGTATTTTTTAATTTCGATATTTGATCTGAACGTTTCATATGTGTTTGTTTTTGTTTCTTTTTATTGTCATTTGTTTCTGTATAACAAACTTAACGAAACAAAACGAAACCGAGCTAACAGAATAAGGTTTTTTTTAAATTATTTTTTTTATTGTATATTTAAACTTTTAAAATCTAAATAATATTGGATTCTATGGTGATAATAAACAAAAGGCAAGAAGATATACTTAAAGAACTGGACAAAAAAGGACATGTAAATGTGGCCGATTTGTGCGAAATTCTTAATGTATCGACCGTAACAATACGAAAGGACTTGAATTTTTTAGAAAATGAAAAGTTACTACATCGTACACATGGCGGTGCAAGTAAGCAGCCTATTTATGCTTTTGAAAAAAATATAAGCGATAAAGAAGGTTTACAAGTAGAGCAAAAAAAGCAAATTGCACAAGAAGCTTTAAAGTATATTAATAATTTTGATTATATAATTTTAGGTTCAGGATCTAATATTCATTATTTATCTCAAATTATTTCAGGGTTTCAAAAACTAACAGTTATTACACCTTCTTTAAAAGTTTCTATGGAGCTTAGTAACGAAGCAAATGTTGATACAATACAGCTTGGAGGTGATATTCGTAAAAGTTCAAACTCAGTTGTAGGACCAATTTCTGAATCAATTCTAAATCAATTTTCTTGTAATAAATTGTTTTTAGGAGCAGATGGACTTCATTTAGATTTCGGGTTAAGTACCTCAAATGCTCTGGAAGCGCATCTGAATCAAGCTATGATTTCAGTTTCAGAAAAAGTTATAGTTCTTGTAGATTCTACAAAAATGAATATTAGGGGTTTTGGTAAAATATGCAATTTAGATATGATCGACGTATTAATTACAGATGATGGTATTGATGCAGAAACTAAAATGAAACTTGAAGAAATAGGTATAGAAGTAATTGTTGCGAGGAAATAATTCGTTTTAATAAATAACCCGACAGGTTTTTTAAGAGCCTGTCGGGTTTGAGTAGTATTGAAATTGTTTATTAAATTAACTTTTTTTCGAATGCTTTTCTTGATGCTCCTCTAAAAAAAACTTCACCACAATACGTATAACTTAATCTATCCAAAATTTTGAGCATTGGAACATTGTCAAAATTCGTATCTACTTTAATGCTGTAAATATTTTGTTTGAGGCATAAATCCTCTATATTTTTAAAAAGTTTAGTGGCAATACCTTTCCCTTTTGCTAATTTTGAAACCGCGACACGATGTACAACAGCATAATCGCCATTAGTAAGCCATTTGCCTTGTATGCTTTCATAAGCAGGTTCTTTATCGAATATTATGGCGGCGTAACATAGAATCGAGTTATTCTCTGTAAGTACATAAGCACAACCATTTTTTATGTCATTCTGGATCGTAAGTTCATTAGGATAACCGTCTTGCCATTGCGTGCTTCCGTCTTGTCGCCTTTGTTCAATGGCATCTTGCAGGATATTCCAGATAAGAGGTATTTCCGCAATATCTGCTTTTCTTAAAATTAATTGTTCTGTTATGTTGCTCATCTTCCTTTGATATTATAAACTAAATTAATGAGGCAATTTATCTTTGATTAACCCATAAAACCAGGTTCCTAAAATAGCACTTAATAAAGTCACTACAATTACGGTAACTCCGGTGCCTATTTGAGCGAAAAGGGGCCCGGGACAAGCTCCGGTAATTGCCCAGCCAAATCCAAATAACAATCCGCCATATATTTGTCCTTTGCTAAAAGTTTTAGGCTGAATTTCGATTTTTTCTCCCTGAATGGTTTTGATATTGAATCTTTTAATAATCTGAACTGAGATGATTCCAACAAGAACCGCGCTTCCAATTACGCCATACATAAAGAAGGATTGTAGCTGAAACATTTCCTGAATACGAAACCAACTAATGATTTCGGCTTTTACGAATACGATTCCAAAAAGAATTCCAACCAACATATATTTAAAGTTCGAGAATCCTGAATCCTTCAATTGACTTCCGTTGATTCCTTCTGTATCTGTATTTTTATTTTCTAAAGTATTCATTTTTGAAATTTTAAGTGAAAGAATATCTTAAAGTGAAAGAATGTAAGGAAGAATTAAATTTGCCATAATAAAACCGCCAATCATAAAACAGATCGTCGCTACCAATGAAGGCCATTGTAAATTTGAAATCCCCATAATTGCATGTCCGCTTGTACATCCGCCGGCATAACGCGTTCCAAAACCAACTAAGAATCCTCCAACCACAATCATAATAAATCCACGAAGCGTGAATAAACTTTCCCATGAAAAAAGTTCTTTCGGCAATAAACCGGAACGATCCGTTATTCCGTAAGAATTCAATTGTTCCGAAAGCTTTGCAGTAATTTCAACCGGATTTGGATTTGCCAGAAAATAAGCTGCGATAATTCCGCCAAGGAAAATTCCGAAAACAAAGAATAAATTCCAACTTTCTTTTTTCCAATCGTATTTAAAAAACGAAATATTCGCAGGAATACAAGCTGCACAAATATGACGAAGAGAAGAACTAATCCCGAAAGATTTATTTCCGATAATCAACAAAATAGGAACAGTCAACCCAATCAACGGACCTGCAACGTACCAAGGCCAAGGTTCTTTTATAATTTCTAGCATATTTTTAAGGTTCTAAGGTGCTAAGATTCTAAGCTACTAAGGTAAAAAACTTTGTCATTTAATTTTTTGAAGATTCTGAGTAACTAAGCTTAAGGTCAAAAATCTTAGAACCTTAGTAACTCAGAACCTTTATTTTAATACTTTACTCTGGCAAACAAAATCTGATTTTGGAATATCGGTTTTTGCAATCGCTCCAAAACCACCATCAATTTCGGTAAAATTTCTGAAACCTCGGGCTTGTAAAATCGAAGCTGCAATCATGCTGCGATATCCGCCCGCGCAATGTAGATAAAAATGCTCATTTGGGTTAATATCTTTTACCCAGTCATTTATATAAGCAAGCGGTTTACTGTAAGCATCATCAATATGTTCTGCTTCATATTCCGTTTCTTTACGAATGTCAATTATCTTATCTTCTTTAATATTAAATTCAGAAGCAAATTGTTCAGCCGAAATTCTGTTTACCGTATCCACTTCAAAACCAGCTTTTTCCCATGCTTCAAAACCACCGTCAAGATGACCAATAATCGAATCAAAACCTACACGGCTTAAACGCGTTACTGTTTCTTCTTCAAGACCAACTTCTGTTACTAATATAATAGGTTGTTTTACATCGGCAACTAAAGTTCCTACCCACGGCGCAAAATCACCGTTGATTCCTATATTTATAGATTGAGGAATATATCCTTTATAAAAATCACCGCTTTTACGGGTGTCTAAAATCAATGCTCCGGTTTCTTCGGCCACAGCCTCAAAATCTTTCACATCAATTGCTTTCATTCCGTTATGCAAAACCGATTCAAAGCTTTCATAACCGCCTTTATTCATTGCCACATTCATACTAAAATAGGCTGGAGGAGGCAATAAGCCATCTGTAACTTCGGTGATAAATTCGGCTTCGGTCATATTCGCACGCAAAGCATAATTGGTCGCTTTTTGATTCCCGATTGTTGAAACAGTTTCTTTACTCATGTTTTTTCCGCAGGCACTTCCGGCTCCATGGGCAGGATAAACGATAACATCATCTGCCAGGGTCATAATTTTATCTCTTAACGAATGAAATAAAATCCCCGCCAGTTGATCTTGTGTCATTCCGGCTGCTTTTTGGGCAAGATCCGGACGACCCACATCACCAATAAATAAAGTGTCTCCGGAGAAAATAGCGTGATCTTTTCCGTTTTCATCAATCAATAAATAAGTAGTGCTTTCCATGGTGTGACCCGGAGTATGCAAGGCTTTGATTGTAATTTTTCCGATTTTGAATTCTTTTCCGTCTTTAGCAGAAATGCAATCAAATTCGCAAGCCGCATTTGGTCCGTAAACAATTGGTGCATCAGTTTCTTTGCTTAAATCAATATGACCGGAAACGAAATCAGCGTGGAAATGAGTTTCAAAAATATATTTTAATTTAACCGAATCACGTTCTAAACGATCCAGATAAGGCTGGATTTCTCTAAGCGGGTCAATAATAGCAGCTTCGCCATTTGAAGTAATATAATAAGCACCTTGTGCAAGGCATCCGGTGTAAATTTGTTCTATTTTCATGATAAGTATTCTAAAAATATGGGAATACAAAGGTAACCTACTTTTTTATTAAAAAGGGTGACTAATGTTACACAAATTTGATTTTTATGTAAAAAATGGAATTTTCACCATATAAGTTATATAAGTAAATTTAAGCCTTCGCGCAATCACTTTATGCTAAATTAATTTTTAACATATAAGTAATATAAGGCTTTACATAATTTGCCTTATGCTAAAATGAACTTATATAACTTATATGGTGAGAAAAGAAAATCTACGTAATTTTACAACTCTACAAAAATCATTGCTATGAACACAGAAGATTTATTGAATCAGATTGCTTTTATAAAGGAAATTGATAAACTGAAATACATTGAGCGTAAAACGAAACTATTTAATAGCGACCGAAATGAAAATGACGCAGAACACAGTTGGCATCTGGCTTTGATGGCGATTGTTTTAGCAGAACATTCAAATGAACCAATAGATGTTTTGAAAGTCGTAAAAATGGTATTGATACATGATATTGTAGAAATCGACGCTGGAGATGTTTTTATATATGATACTCAAAAAAATCATAATAATACTGATGAAGAACGATTGGCGGCAAATCGTATTTTTGGTTTGCTGCCAAAAAAACAAGCTAATGAAATGATTGCTATTTGGGAAGAATTTGAAGCTGGAGAAACTAACGAAGCAAAATTCGCAAAATCAATGGACAGATTGGAACCTTTACTTCAAAATACATCAAATAATGGTGGAACATGGAAAGAGTTTGGCGTAAATTATGAAAAGGTCTACGAAAAAAAGAGTGCCATAAAAGAAGGTTCCAAAACGATATGGAATTACGCCGAAGGATTAATTAATGAAAGCGTAGAAAAAGGAATTTTGAAGAAGGACTGATAGTTTTAGAAAAAGTTCCGGAGGATCAAAACATATTGTAGGGATGGATTTTAGTCCATTCTTCACAAAGTTTAGACATAATCTTGTCATTTCGACGAAGGAGAAATCTCCGCAAGTAGCTCCTCAACGAGAATCAAATCTTTGTCGAGTTTCTCGCGGAGATTTCTCCTTCGTCGAAATGACAAACTTTGGCAAAGTTGTTGAAAAGTTTAACAAATATCAGGCGATAAACTTTTTTTAAAGGCAGGAATTTCGGGTTTTAATGGGTAAATTTGTGGGACTTCATAAATAAAATACCACTATGGAAGAAATGCTTTTTTATGACCGAATGCAATTCGCCTTCACAATTACTTTTCATTATCTTTTTCCGCAACTTACAATGGGTCTTTCGCTGATCATTGTTTATTTTAAATGGAAATACCTACGAACAAAAAACGATCAATACAATCACGCCACTCATTTCTGGATGAAAATCTTCGCTCTGAATTTTGCAATGGGCGTTGTCACCGGAATTCCAATGGAGTTTCAGTTTGGAACCAACTGGGCAAAATTCTCTGAATTAACTGGCGGAATCATTGGTCAGACTTTAGCCATGGAAGGAATGTTCTCGTTTTTCTTAGAATCTTCTTTTCTGGGAATCTTTTTATTTGGAGAAAAAATAATTGGACATAAATGGCATTTTGTCACCGGATTATTAATTATGATTGGTTCCTGGGCAAGCGGATATCTTATTATAGCGACACATTCCTGGATGCAGAATCCTGTAGGCTATGAAATTCTTGAAAACGGAAGATTTGTGCTGACGAATTTCAAAGCATTATTTCTGAATCCTTGGTTATGGCCTTCTTATTTACACAACCAGGCAGCGTCTTTAGTCACGAGTTCGTTTGTTGTGGCTGGAATTGGTGCTTTTTATATTTTAAGTCAGAAGAATGTTTCTTTCGGACGATTATTTCTGAAAACGGGCGTAATCTTCGGATTGATTTCGAGTATTATTGTGGCAGTTCCTACGGGAGATTTATTGGCTAAAAATGTCGTGAAATACCAACCTGTAACTTTTGCCGCAATGGAAGGGATTTTTCATACCGAGAAAAAAGGATCTGAAATTGTCTTGATTGGTCAGCCCGATGTAAAAGACAAAAAACTGGACAATAAAATAGCCGTTCCTAATATCTTGAGTTTTCTGACTTACGGAAATTGGGAGCAGGAAATCAAAGGTTTAGATCAGTTTGAAGAAGATTTGCATCCCACTAATATTTCGGGATTGTATTACGCATATCATATAATGGTAGGACTTGGTACATTATTTATAGGTTTGATGGTTTTGGCACTTTTTCAATTGGTTAGAGGAAAATTATTTGAAACCAAATGGATTTTATGGTCGTTGATGTTTATGATGCCATTTCCGTACATCGCCAATACAACAGGTTGGTATACAGCAGAATTAGGGCGTCAGCCGTGGCTGGTTTATAATTTATTACGAACCTCTGCAGGAGCATCGCCAACAGTTTCTTCCGGAAATACCTTGTTTACTTTACTCGGGTTTATAGGATTATATCTTTTACTAGGAATGCTGTTTTTGCTTTTAATTGGAAAAATCATCAATAAAGGACCTCATAATGTTGATCTTAATTCAGAAAAAATATAATTATGGAATTTTTTTGGTACGTAGTTTTAATGGGAATTCTGGCCGTTTATATTGTACTTGACGGTTACGATTTTGGAGCAGGAATAATTCATTTGTTTTTTGCTAAAGAAGAGAAAGATAAAAAAGCAATTACAAGCGCGATTGGTCCGTTTTGGGATGCAAATGAAGTTTGGATCATTGCTGCGGGAGGCGTTTTGTTTTTTGCTTTCCCTACTTTATACGCTTCATCATTCAGCGGATTTTATTTACCGCTGATTATGATTTTATGGTTGTTGATTTTCCGTGCGATCGGTTTAGAAATGCGCGGACAAGTGCATCACCCAATGTGGGAAGCCATTTGGGACAAAGCTTTTGGGATTGCCAGTTTACTTTTGGCATTGTTCTTCGGGATTGCTTTGGGGAATATTGTTCGCGGTGTAAATTTAGGAATGGTAACCAATGGGGTTTCGACTCAGGAAGCACATTTTTTCTTTTTACCTTTATGGAATCCAACTTTTAGTCCGCAAGCGAATGAATTAGGAATTATAGATTGGTTTACGCTTTTTTTAGGAATTGTAAGTGTCGTGGCATTAACAATTCATGGTGCCAACTGGATTATTTATAAAACAAATTCGGCGTTGAATCCAAAACTTAAAAATGTAGTTTTCAAACTGAATATTGTTTTACTGGTTTTGGTTTGTATTTCGTTGCAAATATGGCATTTTATTGAGCCGAGACCGTTTCATAATTTCGTAGAAAACCCGATTCTTTGGTTTTTTCCGCTAATGACTTTTGTTGGAATTTTAGGATTATTTAAAGTACGTTCATGGCAAAAAGACGGAATGGGATTTTTGTTTTCGACTTTGTTTCTTGTTGGAGGTTTTGCATCAACAGCCGTTTCGATTTTTCCAAATGTTTTGCCTTCAACCAATAACGTAAATCCGTCATTAACAATTTATAATACTGCCGCCGGAGAATACGGATTAAATGCCGGAATGAGCTGGTTTTTTATCGCTTTGTTTTTGGTAATTATATATTTTATTATTCAGTATCGCGTTTTTAGTGGTAAAATGGATGAGGTTGGGTATGGGGAGCATTAAAGGTTTTTTGCCACTAATTACACAAATTTTCACAAATTAATATATGAATAGCCGTTGGTTTTAACCAGCGGTTTTTTTTAATTTAAGTGTTATGGCTTTAGCCAAATTATTAAGTTTGTTTTGGCTAAAGCCAAGAATAATTCGTTTAATATTCCGTGGGTTAAAACCCACGGCTAGTCAAGTTTTATTTTTAGAATTTACTCAGGTTTGCGTTAGGGATAGTAGCCAATGTCATTAAGTTAAGCTTTTAAAAAAATAAAATCATTACAAATAAAATCCGTTTTTATCCGCGTTTTTACGAAGTAAATCTGTTTTATCCGCGTCAAAAATTAGACGCTGATTTTACTGATTCGCTAACACGAAAACGCTGATAAAAACAGATTTTTTCTAATTACTTTCTTGATTAAACTGTTAAGTAATTTTATAGATTTCCCCTTAACTTAATGACATTGGAATAGTAGCGATATCCTTTTTCTTGCTTCTTTAGCAAGGAAAAAATATAGCGGATAGCCCTTTCGCCATGGCGAAAATGCACAAAATATACAAATCCGTTTACTCGAAATGAATAAACGGATTTTTTTTGTTTTTGTCATTTCGACGAAGGAGAAATCACATGTACAGAATCGACAAAGATTATTGCTTATCTGTGCGGAGTTACTTGATGAGATTTCTCCTTCGTCGAAATGAAAAAATTGTGGTAAAGATTTACTATAAGTAAACTAAAATTTAGACAAAAAAAATCTGCCGAATCTGCTAAATCTGCGAGAGAAAAAACTTTAAAATAAAACCTCTTTAGTAATAATATAAAACCCCATTACAAGAACAAACCAACCGAAAATGGGTTTCAGTTTTGCTCCGTCGATTTTTTTAGAAAGCTGGCTTCCTATTAACATTCCGATAAGTGCCATTGCGGTAACGCCTAATAAAAAGCTATAATTTATGGGAGTTCCTATGTATAAATCGCCCGCAAAACCTATGGACGAATTTATGGTGATGATTAATAATGATGTCCCTACGGCTTGTTTCATGGGTAAATTGGCGAAAAAGAGTAGGGCAGGAATGATGAGAAATCCTCCGCCCGCACCCAGAAATCCGGTTATGATTCCGACTACGAAACCTATTATACTTAATTGTATGTAATTGGTTTCGGTGGTTTTGAGTTCGGGTTTGTTTTTTCGGATCATTGAAATTGCTGCCGTAATCATTAATACTGAAAAAATAATCATTATCAAAAAATCTTTTGAAACGGAATAGGAAGCGATAGAAAATAATGTCGATGCAATTTGTGGAAAAATAACTTCGCGAATTATTAGAATAGAAATCACAGACGGAACAGCAAAATATAATGCCGATTTCAGTTTTAGATTTCCCATTTTGTAATGGCTGTAACTCCCAAATAAAGCGGTTGAACCCACAATAAATAACGAATATGATGTGGCTTGCTCCGGATTTATTTTAAACAAATATACTAATATAGGAATGGTCAATATCGATCCTCCTCCGCCAATTAATCCCAGCGAAATCCCGATAATTATCGAGGCAAAATACCCTATATATTCCATTTGCATTTGTTTTGTGCAAAGGTGATTTTATAAATAGAACTTTACAGTAACATTTATCACACAAGGTTTTTTTGTTACTAGATTTATTGCCCACGGATTTGGCGGATTAAACTGGTTTCCACTGATTTATTTTTTTGGTTGTCAAATTGAGCGGAGTCGAAATGCTTTGCGGGTTCTCGACTCCGCTCGAACTGACAAAACAGGGCTTTCAAAATCAAGAAGAAAAGAAAAAAACCTGCGAAAACCCATTCAATCTGTAAAACCTGTGGGCCTAACCATTTACTTCAAAAGTTCGATTTGATTTCGATTTAGTTTTACTAAACCTCTTTGTTCCATTTTTTTGAGTAATCTTGAAATGACTTCTCTTGATGTGTTTAATTCGGTTGCGATTTCCTGATGTGATAATTTTACTTCAGAACAACCACAAGCTTCTGAGTGACGTTTGAGATAAAATTCTAGCCGCTCGTCCATAGAACGGAAAGCGATATTGTCAACAACTTCGAGGACTTCTTCAAAACGGCTTCGATAAGTTTCAATTACAAATTCGTACCAGGATCTGTGTTCCATCATCCATTTGTCCATCATTTGCAACGGAATCATCATTACCGAAACATCTTCGACAACTTTTGCCATGATTTGGCTTTTTTCGCTTTTGGCGGTGCAGATCATCGAGATTGCGCAGGCTTGTCCCGGTTGTAGATAATACATTAAAAATTCGCCGCCATCTTCGCCTTCGCGGTAGATTTTGATTTTTCCTTTGGTAATTAAAACGGTGTTTTTGATATATTGTCCGGTTCGCATTAATACTGTTCCGGCTTCAAAATCTTGTAAGCTTCCGTTTTCCTCGATAGTCGAAATAAGTTCGGGGGAGAAATTTGGGAATATGTTTTTTAGTGAGTTTTGCATTTGGTTATGTTGGTATTATTAGCCCACGGATTTTACGGATTGAACTGGTTTTCACAGGTTTTTCTTTTGCTACTAATTTTACGAATTAATCTGTGGCTATTTTTTTAACACATAGAGACATAGCTTTTAGAAATCATGAAAGGCGTTTCACTTTTAGTACATACACATAGCTATGTGACAATAATGTGTTATTTATTTTCTTCCAAAAATTTCACGAATCTACACGAATTAATTAGTGAAAATTTGTGTAATTCGTGGCAACTTTTTTAATCACTTTAATCATATAATCTGTGGCAAAAAAAATAAATGCTCACAAACGATTTTATCAAATAGAAATTAAAACATATAATTTATTACAAAGATAGCAGATTGAAATGGTTATAATTATGAGAAAACTATATTTAGATGTATTTTATCAAAATGAAAAAATCCTATTTTCTATCGATTTTATAGACTGTATTTTTAAAAATAGTGAGTAAATTTGTATTTCACTGATTATTATACTTTCTCTAAAACGTTTTCTGAGAATAATAATCGAAATCGCATTTGGCACGTTTTTAATTAATAGAAACGTCTTAATTTTACAAAAAACAGATACTATGAATTTATCACAAGAAGATTGGGTTAATCAGCTTGCTGCTGACGAGAATGCAGTTATACTGGACGTAAGAACTGAAGACGAATTTAATGACGGCTATATTGAGAATGCCGTAAACATTGATATTAATAAAGGTCAGGGTTTTATTTATGAAATCGAAGAATTAGATAAAAATAAAAATTATTACGTGTATTGCCGTTCCGGAGCCAGAAGTGCTAAAGCATGTCAGGTTATGAATGAGTTAGGTATCAATAATGCCTACAATTTACTTGGCGGAATTCTGGATTGGGAAGGCGAAACCATAAATCCATAAAACAAATTAAGAGGCAATAAAAAGCCTCTTTTTTCTTTTAAGCGCTATTAATAACCAAACATAAATTACCAGATGATGAGTTTAATACCAGAAGAATATCAAATAAAAACCATTATAAATCAGGATACTTATCTTGTAAACGGAGAATTGAAAAAATGGACAGGACAAACCACGCCTGTTTTTTCGACCATTTCTTCTACAGAAAAATATACGCCAACATTATTAGGATCAATCCCGTTTATGGGAGAAAAAGAAGCTGCTGAAGTTGTTGAAGCTGCAAATGGAGCTTATAATAAAGGACAAGGATTATGGCCAACAATGAAAGTTGCTGACCGTATTAAATGCATGGAAAATTTTGTGCGACAAATGAAGGAAACCCGCGAAGAAGTAGTAAAACTTTTGATGTGGGAAATAGGCAAAAACCTTGGCGATTCGCAAAAAGAATTTGACAGAACGGTAGAATATATTCAGGATACAATTGATAGTTATAAGGAATTAAACGGTCGTAGTTCGCATTTTGAAAAAGTTCAGGGCGTGAATGCTATGATTCGTCGTGGACCTCTGGGAGTTGTATTGTGTCTTGGACCATACAATTATCCGCTAAATGAAACTTTTTCATTGTTGATTCCGGCAATAATTATGGGTAATACAGTTATTTTTAAACCTGCGAAACATGGTGTTTTATGTATTTCACCATTATTACACGCTTTTAGAAGCAGTTTTCCTAAAGGTGTTATTAATATTGTTTACGGTCGAGGTCGTGAAGTGGCTTCTCCGATAATGAAATCAGGTAAAATTGATGTTTTGGCGTTAATTGGAAACAGTAAATCTGCGATTGCGTTACAGGATCAACATCCAAATAAAAATAGATTGCGTTTGATTCTTGGTTTAGAAGCTAAAAATCCGGCGATTATTTTACCGGATGCTGATTTAGATCTGGCAATTCAGGAATGTATTGCAGGAAGTTTGTCTTTTAACGGTCAGCGTTGTACGGCTTTGAAAGTGCTTTATGTGCATGAATCAATTGCCGAAGAATTTAACAAACGTTTCTCTGAAAAAGTGGATGGTTTGGTATTTGGGAATCCGTGGGAAAAAGGAGTTTCGTTAACGCCACTTCCTGAAGCCGAAAAACCAGCATATATTCAGGGATTAATTGACGATGCAACTTCTAAAGGAGCAAAAATACTGAACGAAAAAGGTGGAAAACATACGGAGAATTATATTTTTCCAGCCGTTTTATATCCTGTAGATAAAAATATGCGTGTGTATCACGAAGAACAATTTGGACCGGTTGTGCCTATTATTTCGTTTAAACATATTGATGAACCTCTTGATGATATGGCCGAATCAAATTATGGTCAACAAGTAAGTTTGTTCGGGAAGGATATTAAAACTCTGGCTCCGCTCATTGATTCCTTAGTGAATTTAGTTTGTCGAGTAAACCTGAACAGTTCTTGCCAGAGAGGTCCGGATGCGTTCCCGTTTACAGGCCGTAAAGACTCGGCAGTAGGGACTTTGAGTATTCCTGATGCATTGCGTTCATTCTCCATTCGTACATTTGTGGCTTCAAAAGATATCGCTTATAATAATGAAATTTTGCAGGAATTGCTAAACAGCAAGGAATCGAATTTTATTAATACCGATTATATTTTGTAGCTATTAAGGTTATATATTAATTGTAGAGACCGTCTTTTTCTTTTAGAATTAGGCGGTTTTTCTATTTGAAGCTGCGGAGATTCTGAGAGGCTAAGTTTCTTTAGTTTGGTATTTTGAAGAATGACATCTTTGTCAAAATAAAATCTGCTCAATCTGTAAAACCTGCGAGAAATAAAAACCAAATCCCGTATGAAAAAGATTTGTATTAGCATAGAAATCGAAATGACAAACAAATTAAAAAAATCTTTGCGTCCTTTGTACCTTTGTGGCAAGTTAACCAAAACATAAAAATATTTTTAGAGATTCTTGTAACTTATTGTTAAAAAAATCTTCTAATATTATAAACAATATTAAATCAAAATTCAGAAACCACTTATGAGAAAAAAATCACTTCAATTACTGTTTATTGCCTTTTTGTTTTTGGCACAAAATAGTTTTGCACAAGATCTTTATATGCCAAGAAATATAAAAGATGCTTACACGAAAGGAACGCGCTCGATGGACGGAAAACCCGGAAAAAACTATTGGCAGAACCACGGGAAATATACTATGGAAATTAGCGTAGATCCAAAAACGAAAATCGTTACCGGAACTGAAACCATTGTTTACGAAAATAATAGTACCGATACTTTAAAAAATTTACCAATCAGGTTTGTAAACAATCTGCATAAGCCATCTTCGCCAAGAAGCGGAAGCGTAAGTGATGATTTTTTAAGTGATGGATTAACAATTACGTCATTAAAAATTGCCGGAGAAGTTTATAAAGAAGATGGCAGAAAATGGGGAACGGTTGGGAATATCAAAATGAAAAAACCGGTTCCGCCACATACTAAGGTAACCATTAATATCGATTGGAATTATCCTTTATCAAAAGAGAGCGGAAGAGAAGGACAAATAGATGAAACAACATTTTTTGTAGCCTATAGTTATCCTCGTGTAAGCGTTTTTGATGATTATAATAAATGGGACAGACTGGCTCACACAGATCGTCAGGAATTTTATAATGATTTTAATGACTATACATTTTCGGTAAAAGCGCCTAAAAATTATGTGGTTTATGCAACGGGTGATTTATTAAATCCTGATGAGGTTTTACAACCGGAGTTTTCGGCACGTTTAAAAAAATCATATACAACAGATGAAATTCTGCACATTGCAAACGAGCAAGAAATGAAAACCGGAATTGTCACAAAACAAAACGACTGGAACGTTTGGAAATTTGAAGCCAAAAATATCTCAGATGTTTGTTTTGGTTTAAGCGATCATTATTTATGGGATGCGAGCAGCGTAATTGTCGATAAAAAAACAAATCGTCGTGCGAGCGTTCAGGCGGCGTATGATATCAAGGGAACTGATTTTGTAAACTCGGTAAAAAACAACCAATATGCTTTGGATTATTTTTCACACAGTTGGCCGGGAGTTCCATATCCGTTTTCTAAAATGACGGCTTTTCAGGGTTTCGCAGATATGGAATATCCTATGATGTGTAACGATTCGCAAATGGGCGATCCTGTTTTTGCACAATTGGTTCAGGATCATGAGGTAGCACATACTTATTTTCCTTTTTATATGGGAATCAACGAAACGCGTTATGCTTTTATGGATGAAGGCTGGGCAACTACTTTTGAATATTTAATAGGAATTGCAGAACATGGAAAAGAAGCTGCAGATAAATTTTACAAACAATTTAGAGTACAAGGATATATCAAAGATAAATCAACCGAAGAAGATCAACCCATAATCTCCATGTCATCTCAGGTTTCTGATGCAGGTTACGGAAATAATTCTTACGGAAAAGCTTCTTTATCCTATCTCGCTTTAAAAGATTTATTGGGCGATGATGTGTTCAAAAAATCTCTTCATGCTTATATGGACAATTGGAACGGGAAACATCCAATTCCTTGGGATTATTTTAATTCATTCAATACTGCTTCAGGAAAAAATCTGAACTGGTTTTTTAATAACTGGTTTTTTACCAATAATTATATCGATATCTCGGTTAAAAATGTCGCTAAAAATGTAGTTACTGTTGAAAATGTTGGAGGTTTCGCGATTCCGTTTGATGTAATTGTCACCTATTCAGATAATACCATAGAAACTTTGCATCAAACTCCTTCAGTTTGGCAAGCAAATTCTAAAACTGTTGCTGTTGCTTTAAAAAGTAAAAAACAAGTGAAACAAATTGCTGTTGATGGCGGTATTTTTATGGATGCAACACCAGAGGATAATACTTTTGCTGTAAAATAATTTTAATAATTCAAGAATGTCTGGACAAAAAGATTTACAGCAATTACTCAAAAGTATGAAACCGGAATATAATTCAGGCGATTATGTTTTTTGTAAAGTCGATAATTTAGAAAATGTAAATCTCAATGAAGTTGAAATGTTTTTTAAAGAAAAAGAAGCCGTTACACTAATTCTTAAAAAAGAATTGGCTGATGCATTAAAACTGGATTATTCAGTCGTGATGCCATGGATTACGCTTACAGTTCATTCGTCATTAGAAGCTGTAGGTTTAACAGCAGCATTTTCAAAAGCACTTTCAGAGCATGAAATTAGCTGTAATGTGGTAGCTGCTTTTTATCACGATCATATTTTTGTTAATAAAAAAGATACCGATAAAGCGATGAAAATCCTGTATTCTTTCTCAAATTAATTTGATTTTTAATTTTTGTAAGAAAACGAATATCGTAAAAAAGGAAGTCTAAACTTATAGATTTCCTTTTTTTTGTTATCAAAACCTTTCTTTTTCTGTAAATAAAACAAATGTGGGAAACCGTAAACATAATTCAAATTAAAAAACTACGTTTGCAAAAAATAAAACCAACATTGTTAATGAAAAGAAAATTACTATTTATCGTTTTGTTAATTGCTCTTAAAACTGTAGCGCAAAACAATTCAAAAATTGCATTTCAAAAGAGCAGATATGAATTAGCTGTTGCATCATACAAAAAGGCAGATTTTGAAAAAGCAATTGATTTATTTTATGTTGCTTCTAAAATTAAACCTGATAGTGAAATAGGTGTAGAGTCTATTAAAAAAGTAGATACTCTAAAAACGATTTTAAGGCAAAATATAATGACCCATGCTTTGGGTACCTGGAAAATGATTGGTGATAAACCAGTCTGGGCAGCAAAACAAGCGAGTGATTATACAAATAAAGATTTTGATGAAATTGTGCTAATAACACAAAATGAGATTTTATTTTATCAGAGGAATACAAAAACGCAGGAAAAGAAACTGATTAAAACCGAAAAATTAGCGTACTACAATAAAGAACAATCAGATTCTTTGTTTTCTGATATTATTTTATCAGATGGTACAATCTGGAATTGCAATATAAATGACGATGGAAATGAATTACATGTTATTAATGTAGGTAAAACAGGAGAGAACGGTGTAGAAAAAATAACCAGCAATAACATAGAACGATTTTATGTTAAAGTAAAATAGACAAAAGGGAATCAAATTGATTCCCTTTTTTTATGCATAATAAGTAAATTTGTACTCTTGAAGAAATACTATTTATGGAAATAAGAGAAATCAAAGCTTCACAAACCTGGCAAATCAGGCATGAAGTAATGTGGCCGGATCAGCCTTTTGAATTTGTACAATTAGAACAAGATGATTCAGGATTGCATTTTGGCTTTTTTGATCAGGAAAAATTAGTTTCAATTGTTTCTTGTTTTATTACTGATCAGGAAATGCAGTTTAGAAAATTAGCAACTTTAGAAGAATTTCAGCAAAAAGGAATCGCTTCTGAGCTTTTAAAATATATTTTGAAACTCGCAAAACAGAAAAAAATGAAAAAAGTCTGGTGCAATGCCAGAAAAAACAAGAAAACTTTTTACGAAAAATTTAAGATGATTGATACTCGTAAAACTTTTAATAAAGAGGGACAGGAATTTACTATAATGGAAATTTTACTGTAGAAATAACAACGAAATTACTGAATAATATATAGAGCATCAATTATTTACGATTTTGATGGGTTTTAGATTATCAAAGATTGATTCTTAAAAGTATTCTAATTTGTGGTCTTTTTTTTATGATTTTTTCGCATAAAAAAATAAGAATTTAATATTAATGATACTTAATAAAACAATGAAAACGTTTTCGCTTTTGTTAAATGTTAAAGCTTATAAAAAAATATTTTTTTGTTTCGATACTTTGCTTACTTTCGCACCCAAATGAGAAAGTTAATAGTATTTTTAGTATTCATGAATTTGCTTCTGTTAGGCGGAGGTCAATATCTTAATGCTGGTACTCCACAAAACTTTCACAAGCATACTCTTGAGAAAAAACACCGAGTAAAATTTACGAATCAGGATCAGGGATCTTCAATTATTGAAGATGCAGATATTGATGCTGAAGAAGAATATCTTGGAAGTGATGATCTTAAAGATGGACTTACTAATAAGTTTTTTGCAACAAACTACAGTTTACTTGATAATTGGTATCTTTCCTTTTCAAGCCAGACTATTGTAAATGATTACAATCGTTTTAAAATCTTCGTGCCATTTTGTGGCAACTCAAATCCTATTTACATTACTCAACGAGTTTTAAGAATTTGATTCAACAGTATACATCGGTTACCTAAGTTGTGATCCTGCATATCTTGTTGATGTATTTTTTTTCTACTTCATCTTATATGAAATTTAAGTTCTAACTAAGGCTGCCTGATGCATTTTTTCATCTAAAGGAATCTCTGTATTCCAAGCATTCAATCGCTTAATTTCCAATAAAATCATGAAAAGAATTATCTTGTTCACAGGCTTAATTGCCTTTGTGTGCCTTACTAGTTGTACTACTAAAAAAGAAGAAAAAGAAGAGGCGGAAAAGTTTACTGTAACTAATCCGGTAAAAATTGACACTTCGTTTACGAAGCAATACGTTTCACAGATTAAATCTGTACGTAATATTGAAATCCGCGCCCAGGAAAAAGGTTTTTTACAAAATATTTATGTTGATGAAGGACAGTTTGTAAAAAAAGGGCAACTGTTGTTTAAAATTATGCCAAATATGTATCAGGCTGAGCTACTTAAAGCACAGGCTGAACAAAAATCTGTTGAAATTGAATTGCAAAATTCAAAATTACTGGCAGATAAAAATATCGTTTCTAAAAACGAACTAAGTGTTGCCCAGGCAAAATTGCAATCAGCAAAAGCGGAAGTTTCACTAGCAAAACTACATTTATCATTTACTGAAATCAGAGCGCCGTTTGATGGAACAATTGACCGAATTCCGTTAAAATTAGGAAGTCTAATTGACGAGGGTGAATTACTAACAAGCCTTTCAGACAATAGTGAAATGTTTGCTTACTTCAATGTATCTGAACCGGAATATCTACAATACCAAACGGACATAAAAGACCGTGCTGAAAACAAAGTTTCATTGCTTTTAGCTAACGGAGAACTTTTTAAATACAAAGGAAATGTAGAAGTTATAGAAAGTGAATTTAACAATGAAACTGGAAATATCGCTTTTAGAGCAAGATTCCCAAACACTGGAAAATTACTTAGAAACGGAGAAACCGGACAAGTTCAAATGCTTGTTCCTCTTAAAAATGCGATCGTGATTCCGCAAAAAGCGACTTACGAAATTCAGGATAAAAAATACGTTTTTATCGTTGACAAAAACAATAAAGTAAGTTCTAAGGAAATTACTATTACTGGCGAAATCCCTGATTTATATGTTGTAAGCAGCGGAATTACTGAAAATGATAAAATTTTACTTGAAGGAGTTCAGAAAGTAAAAGAAAATGACAAGATCAACTTTACTTACATAGCTCCTCAAAAGGTGGTTAATAATTTACGATTAAAAGCAGAATAAGTAATTCAGTGTCAGTATTCAGTAACAGTTTACAGAATATATTTCACATTTTACAATGCTATTCCAATTTGGTTTAATCATTAAAAAAATATAAAAATGTTTAATAAATTTATTCAAAGACCTGTATTGTCGATAGTAATATCGTTAGTCATTGTCTTTTTAGGGATCTTGTCGGTATTGAATTTGCCTATTACGCAGTTCCCTTCGATTTCTCCTCCAATGGTAAATGTTACGGCAGATTATCCTGGATCAAACGGAGAATTGATGATTAAATCAGTTGTTATTCCGTTAGAAAGAGCTCTAAACGGAGTTCCCGGAATGAAATATATGACTTCTGATGCAGGAAATGATGGTGAAGCGAGTATTCAGGTCGTTTTTAACTTAGGAACAGATCCTAATCAGGCTGCAATTAACGTACAGAACCGTGTAGCTTCGGTTACTAATAAATTACCTCCGTTGGTAGTGAGAGAAGGTGTAAAGATTACTCGTGAGGTTCCGAGTATGTTAATGTATGTGAATCTTTATAGTACGGATAAAAATACCGACATGAAGTTCTTATACAACTATGCCGATATCAACGTATTATCAGAATTAAAAAGGGTAAATGGTGTAGGATCAGGAGATATTCTGGGAACACGAGAATATGCAATGCGTATCTGGTTAAAACCGGACCGTATGTTAGCTTATAAAATATCTGCTGATGAAGTAATGGAAGCATTATCAAGTCAGAGTTTAGAAGCTTCTCCCGGTAAAACTGGGGAAAGTTCCGGTAAACGTTCTCAGGCTTTTGAGTATGTATTAAAATATTCAGGACGTTTTACTACGAAAGAACAATACGAGAATATTGTTGTAAGATCTACCAGTAACGGAGAATTGTTACGTTTAAAAGATATTGCAAAAGTTGAATTTGGAAGTTCGATGTATGATATTTATTCAAATTTAAATGGTCGACCTTCTGCGGCAATTGTATTAAAACAATCTTTTGGTAGTAATGCTAATCAGGTTATTGAAGATGTAAAAGCAAAATTAGAAACTATTAAAAAGAAATTCCCAAAAGGAATGGATTATGAAATTTCGTATGACGTTTCTAAATTCTTAGATGCATCTATCGAAAAAGTAATTCATACTTTGATCGAAGCTTTTATCTTAGTTGGATTAGTAGTTTTCCTTTTCTTAGGAGACTGGCGTTCTACTATTATTCCGGCAATTGCGGTACCTGTTTCCTTAATTGGAACATTTGTTTTCATGACATTCTTCGATATTTCGTTGAACTTAATTACATTATTTGCTTTGGTTTTAGCAATTGGGGTCGTTGTCGATGATGCGATTGTAGTAATTGAAGCCGTTCACGCCAAGATGGAAGAAGAACATCTTTCTCCGCTTAAAGCGACTAAAAAAGCGATGCACGAAATTGCAGGAGCTATTATAGCGATTACATTCCTGATGGCTGCCGTATTTATTCCGGTTGCTTTTATGTCTGGTCCTGTGGGAGTATTCTATCGACAATTCTCGATTACAATGGCAACAGCAATTATCCTTTCGGGTATTGTGGCCTTGACTTTGACACCGGCACTTTGTGCAATGATGCTTGTAAACAATCACGGTAAACCTAAAAAACGTACTCCCGTAAATGTATTTATTGATGGTTTCAACAATAAGTTTAACCTTGCTCAGGGCAAATATCAAAATGTACTTGCTAAAATTGTAAACAGAAGAGCCGTTACTATTATTGCGCTTCTTGTTTTTTGTGCAGGAACATGGTTGATTAGCAGCACGGTTCCTTCAGGGTTTATCCCAAATGAGGATCAGGGAATGTTTTATGCCATTATTCAAACACCTCCGGGTTCATCATTAGAAAGAACAAATGATATTGCAGTTAAATTGCAAAAAATAGCCGAAGATGTCGAGGGAGTAAAATCAGTTTCGTCATTAGCAGGTTATGAGATTTTGACCGAAGGTACAGGATCAAATGCAGGAACTTGTTTGATCAACTTAAAAGACTGGAACGATCGTAAACAATCTGTTCAGGAAATTATGGATGAACTGGAAGAAAAATCAAAAGATATTCCGGGTGCTAATATCGAATTTTTCCAACCGCCTGCAGTTCCGGGATATGGAGCAGCAGGAGGATTTGAACTTCGTTTACTTGATAAAACAGGTTCTAGTGATTTCAAAAAATTAGAAGCTGTAAATAAAGATTTTGTTGAAGAACTGAACAAACGTCCGGAGTTATCTAACGTATTTAGTTTCTTTAGTGCGAGTTTCCCTCAATATATGATGAAAGTCGACAATGATTTGGCACAACAAAAAGGAGTTTCTATTGAAAACGCCATGAATACTTTGTCAACTCTTGTGGGAAGTAACTACGAAATCAGTTTTATTAAATACGGAATCAACTATAAAGTAATCGTTCAGGCTGCACCGGAATATCGTGCACAACCGGATGATATCCTGAAGCTGTATGTTAAAAACAACCATGATGAAATGGTTCCTTTTTCAGCTTTTATGAAATTAGAAAAAGTATACGGTCTTTCTGAAATTACAAGACACAATATGTACACCTCAACTGAAATTAGTGGTGGTGCAGCTCCGGGATATAGTTCCGGAACGGCAATTAAAGTAATTCAGGATGTTGCCGCTAAAAAATTACCAAGGGGTTATGACATTGACTGGGCAGGTATTTCTGCCGATGAGGTTGCTCAGGGTAATCAGGCAATTTGGGTATTCCTGATTTGTTTAGGATTTGTGTACTTGGTTTTAGCAGCACAATATGAAAGTTTTATTCTGCCATTATCAGTAATTCTTTCATTACCTGCAGGTATTTTTGGAGCTTTCTTATTATTGAAAATAACAGGATTAGAAAACAACATTTATGCTCAGGTTGCCATGGTAATGCTTATTGGTTTACTGGGTAAAAATGCCGTACTGATTGTAGAGTTTGCGATACAACGACACGCAGCAGGCAGAACTGTTCTTGAAGCAGCAATGGAAGGAGCTAAAGCGAGGTTCCGTCCTATTTTGATGACTTCATTTGCATTTATTGCAGGTTTATTACCTCTTGCTTTTGCTAGTGGACCGGGTAAAATTGGAAACCGAACTATTGGTACAGCCGCTGCCGGAGGTATGCTTATAGGAACTATTTGTGGTGTATTTGTGATTCCGGGATTGTATTACATTTTTGGAAAAATAGCCGAGAAACACAAATTAGTGAAACATGAAGAAGAGAATCCATTAACAGAAGAAATTGATAACAATCATGTATAAATTCAAATCATATCAATATGGTATTGCATTAGGTATATGTCTTACGGTTGCAGGGTGTAAAGCCCCTGCGCCTGAGGCAGCACCTACTACAAGTACGCCAGTTCCTGAATCATTTGGCACAACAGCTCAAACTCAGGATTCAAACAACACCTCAGCTTTACAATGGAAAGATTATTTTAAAGATCAAAACCTTGTAGATCTGATTGATGTTGCCTTAAAAAACAATCAGGAATTAAACATTACTTTACAAGAAATTGAAATCGCAAAGAATGATATTCGTGTAAAAAAAGGACTTTTATTACCAACACTTGGCGTTCGCGCCGGAGCTGGAGTTGAAAAAGTGGGTAGATATACAAGCCAGGGAGCCGGTGATGCTACTACAGAAATCAAACCCGGAATTGAAACTCCTGATCCGCTTGGTGATTTTACCATTTCTGCTTATGCCAATTGGGAAGTGGATATCTGGAAAAAACTGCGTAATTCTAAAAAAGCAGCGTTAAACAGATATTTAGCAACAGTTGAAGGTAAAAACTTTGTAATTACAAATCTTATTGCCGAAGTTGCTGATTCTTATTATGAATTATTAGCTTTAGATACCCAGTTAGATATCGTAAAACAAACGATTACATTGCAAAGTAATGCTTTAGAAATTGTGAAAATTCAGAAGCAGGCTTCAAGAGCGACAGAATTAGGCGTTAAGAAATTTGAAGCTGAGGTTTTAACTTCAAAAAGTCTGGAATTTGGAATTTTACAACAAATAAAAGAAACGGAAAATAAAATCAACTTTTTGTTAGCGAGATATCCACAGGAAATCAAAAGAACAACCAGCACAAACTTCTTAAGTTTATTACCTGCTGCTGTAAGTTCAGGAATTCCGTCACAATTATTAGCAAATCGTCCTGATGTAAAACAAGCAGAACTGGAATTAGTTGCGGCAAAGTTAGATGTAAAAGTAGCTCGTTCTGAGTTTTATCCTTCATTGGATATTTCGGCTGCAGTGGGAGTAAATGCTTTTAAACCATCGTATTTGTTTACATTTCCGGAATCAATTTTATATTCTTTAGCTGGAGATCTTGCTGCACCTTTGATTAACAGAAATGCAATCAAAGCCGAATTTGCTAGCGCAAATGCAAGACAACTTCAGGCGTTATATAACTACGATCGTACAGTTTTAAATGCTTATTTAGAAGTTTCGAATCAGCTTTCTAAAATTGAAAACCTTCAAAAAGGATACGATCTTAAATCACAACAAGTTGATGCTTTGAATACTTCTATTGATGTTTCTAATGATTTGTTTAAATCGGCGAGAGTTGATTATTTCGAAGTGTTAATGACGCAACGTGATGCATTAGAAGCCAAATTAGAACTGGTTGACACCAAAAAAGAACAATTAAATGCTGCTGTCCATGTTTATAGAGACTTAGGAGGCGGATGGAAATAATATTGCCTGTTAATTTGTAGATAAAAAGCCTTTCAAGAGTAAATTTTGAAAGGCTTTTTTATTTTTAAATGATCGAGTCTAACCTGTGGGGTGTATTTTTATTAAAAAAAATATTTAACACATAGAAACATAGATTTTATGTGTAAAAAAGAACTTTAAAAAGAAATACATTTCTTTCACATAGTCCGCTATGTGTGTTTTAAATAAGTGAAACGCCTTTTTTAAGACTTCAATAATTCTATGTTTCTATGTGTTGAAATTAATTGTATCCAACGGGTTGGTCTTATAAAATAGATTATTTTTATAAAATGAAATTTGAGTTTAAAACTAAAACAGAGATTTGTCAGCAAGTAACGATATAATACGAAAAATAATAAAACCTCAACCAGAGCTTTCTGATTTTGTAGAAAATTTATGGATGCTTGAAAATACATCAGATTCGCCACATGAAATTGTTGTTTTGCCTAACGGAAGATTTGATATTATGTTTTTTTATTCGCCGGAACAATCTTTTCATATTATGCGAATGGGTTTGGAAACAGAACCTGCGCAAACTGCGATTCCGCCAAAAGCACTGTTGTTTGCTATAAGTTTTAAACTTCTGGCGATTGAATATTTGTTAGATGTAAAAGCGGCTTCAATAATAAATACTGCTGATGCTTTGCCAAAAGATTTTTGGGGAATTACAAAGGAGGACCTAAATGATTTTGACCAATTTTGCGATAAAGTTTCCGTTAAAATGATTTCGCTTATCAAGCCGGATATCGATCCCAGAAAGCAAAAATTATTTGAATTGATTTATGCCTCAAATGGGGCAATGTCAGTAAAAGAATTATCGGAGAAAGTATTTTGGAACAGCCGTCAGATCAACCGTTATTTTAATGATCATTTCGGAATCTCCTTAAAAGCGTATTGTAATATTGTACGATTCAAGGAATCATTGGAACATATTAAAGAAGGAAGACTTTTTCCTGAACTGAATTACACCGATCAAAATCATTTTATTAAAGAAATCAAAAGACTTTCAGGAGTTGTTCCTAAAGAATTATTCAAAGATAAAAACGACCGATTTCTACTATTCCATACGCTACCAAAGAAATAGTTTTGGAAATAAGAAAAAGAAGGATAATAAAACAAAAAAACGGGGACCGTAACATATAAATTTACTTTCCCCGAAAATAGTAATAAATTAGATACTAAAAATATATTTTTAGTGATCAGTGTCAGGTGTAGGTGGAGTTGTCACACCACCATCACCAGGGCCATCAGCGTAAGTCGCTTTTAATGGTTGAACAGTTTTTTGTATATCCTGTTTGGTTTGTGTCTCGTATTCGTCAGGAGTACAAGAAAATATAGTAAACAATAGCGCAAAAGCGATAAATAGGATTAAATTTTTCATTTTTATTTAATTTAGAAATTAGACATAGGTATTGCTGTCCGGCTTTATCCAGAGCTTGTTAATGGCAATACCAATTGATTTTTGAGAAGTAAAGCTTGTAGAACTGTAAGACGTTGTTTTATACTTCTCGGATAAACTCAGTCTTACTGTTTTCTACATTGCTATTGAACTAGTTTTAAGTTTTTTGTTTAATCTGCAGATATAAACTTGAACTAATTTCTATTGCAAAGTAAAGGCGCTTTGAGGCCTTTGTTGATAAGGGATTCCCGGAATTCCCGCGTTTTCCCGGGATTCCCAAAAATTCCTTAAAACAAAATACATTGCATGGGAATTTAGGATTGTTTGAACGTGTTATTTGAACGCAAAAACCAATCTGACCTTTATATTATAGAGGCAAAAAAACCTAAAAAGGTTGTCTTGGACTATTAAAAAAAGACAAAAAATGTAGTGTTGAAAAAATCAATCATAGAATTACATTTAGTTTGTGGAAAATAAAAATGAAGAGTCGAAAGAAGTTCCTGATAGAGGAAATCTTTTCTTTAATTTTGGAGATATATTTTCTGAAAAAATAGGTCAGAAGATATATCGAGGAAAAATAATTATGGTTGGGATTGGATCTGTCGCGTTAGTGTCTTCTGCTGTTTTATATTTTGTGCAGAAGAAAGAGGAGACAGAATAGTTTCTGAATGAAACTTTGAAGCATTTTGAGAATCAAAATGCATGAAGAAGTAAAAAGAATAATTTTTTGAGGAGTAATTGAAACCTTTAAAAAGTTTGTTTTTTATCATATTAATATCTGTTTGTTTACACCTTAAAGATAAGAAAAAAATGCGTATAAACCTAATGAAATCAATGAAATAAGTGCTTTTTTTGCTTTAAAATGTGAATTTTTTTTCGGAAATTCCCCTCCTGTCATTACTGAATTTTAAGACAATAAAACTGGATTTTTACTCATCGCTGGATTTTGGAATAAAATTATTTATATTTATATCCGTTGGGTGTAATTAAAAAAAAACATATATTTCGACGCGGATTTACACGGATCTTTTTTAATTCCATATAAAAATCTGCGAAAATCTGCGTTTTTGCAAAGCAAATCTGTTTTATCCGCGTTCTAATTTATACAGTTTGTATTTTAACTTAATTGCACCCAACGGGTTTATATTTATAAAACATTATAATAAATGTTCATTGTAGAACTATCAGTTTAAAAATATCCTTATGAAAAAGTTTCTAGTAGTATTAATTGTTTTATCCGCTTTTGGTTGTAAAAAATATGTTGTCTCGTTTGAGCAACCCACAAATATGAAATTGGACAACTTAAAACTGGAGGTACTTCTGGATAAGAAGAAAGTTCAGGATATTAACTTAAAAGCAACAAATGCAATGCCTGAATATGAAACAGCAGAACTGCCAATATCAGATGATGGAAAACATTTACTTCAGTTTAAAGTAAGAGATACCACTTTTAGTTATGAGATAAAGTATCCTGAAGAAAGATATATTATTGTATCAGCATTTTTAAAAAATAATGGCAAGCTTCATGTTGGAATCTTAAAACAGCAATATAGTTTTAGAGTTCAGCGATAAATGATTTTATTTCAAATGCAAAAAGCCTTTCACATTTAATTGCAAAAGGCTTTTTGTGTTTTTGAAACATCAGTTTTAAGATAAAAAATCCTTAAACCATAATCCTGAATGTTTAATAGTTCTTTGTTGTGTATCAAAATCAACATGAATTAACCCGAATCTGGCATTATAACCTTCTGCCCACTCAAAGTTATCGGTAAGACTCCAAACGAAATATCCTTCGACGTTAAGACCGTCTTTTTTGGCTTTTAGAATTTGTTCTAAATGATCCTGAATATAATGGGTTCGTTTGATATCATATACTTTTCCGTTGGTTAGAATATCGGGAAAAGCGGCACCGTTTTCGGTAATAATGATTTTTTTTATGTTTTTGTATTCGTTGAATTTTTTAAGGACTTCGTAAAGTGCGGGCGGATAAACTTCCCATCCCATATCAGTTGAAATCACATTTCTTTTTTCGGCACTGATTAATTCGGCACCAATATACGGAATCAGTATTGATGATTTTACGACTTCGCGGGTGTAACATTGCAGTCCTATAAAGTCAAAGTCGAAAGCAAGATTATTGAGATCATCTGCTAAAATGTAATTATTGAGTTTTTTTAGCACAGGCAAATCCGCTTGCGGATAACCTAATCCTAAAATAGGCTCAATAAAAGTACGGTTTAGCAAAGTATCGACCCGTTTTGCAGCATCAATATCTTTTTGGTTTTGCGTTGCAGGTTCAATATGTGTACACGAAAAAGTAGTTCCTATATTAGCATCCTGAACTTTATCACGAAGTATTTTTGCACCCGCTGCGGTTGCCAACGTAACGTGATGCATGGCTTTAAGATAATTGGTAATGCCTTTTTTTCCCGGAGCATGAATTCCCAGAAAATATCCCGCGCCTGTGAATACCGAAGGTTCATTAATTACCATCCAGTTTTTGACCCGATCGCCAAAATGTTGTGCACAAACAGCCACATATTCTGAAAACCATGTAACTGATTCCCGATTGGTCCATCCGCCTTTTGTTTCTAAAACATGGGGCAAATCCCAATGATAAAGCGTAATCCACGGTTCTATCCCGGAAGCTAATAAAGAGTCAATGATTTTGTTGTAATAATCAATTCCGGCTTGGTTTACAGGATGAATTCCTGTAGGCATAATTCTGGTCCAACTGATCGAAAACCTAAAATTCGGAATGTTTAGTTCGCGTATTAAGTCAATATCATTTTGGTATGAATTATAGAAATCGCAAGCGGTTAGCGCATGATGTCCGTTTTTTACTTTTCCTTTTTGAGCTGTAAAAACATCCCAGATAGAGGAACCTTTTCCATCGGCATCATGAGCCCCTTCAATTTGGAAAGCGGCGGTTGAAACACCCCACAAGAAATCATCTCCAAATTGGTTTTTGTTTAAAAATGAGTTCTCAATTTTATTCATTCAAATAAGTTTTCCTTTATTTTAATTGTAATGTATTAATGAAGGAAAGACGATTGCATGGCTCTTAAAAAAAGCCATTCTTTGAAGGAAACCAGAAAATTTAGATTGAAAAATTTCATAACGTTTAGTTTTATTCAAATTAATAAAACTAATGTGAATTAAACGTAAAGTGATTATTATCAAATGATTAAATAAACAAAATAAGAAGATATTTAATCTTCCCATCCGCAAAGCGTGAGCCCTAAACCTTGTGCCTGTTTCAGGGATGTTTTTACCGTTTCATGGCTACAAGATGATAAACCCCGGCAGGTTTCTTTAAAATGATATTTTTTAGCACCGGTTGAAGCGCAGATATAAACTGAAGTTTCGGGCAAATCAAAAGAAGTAAATACAATAAAGAGTAGGATTAAAATGTATTTCATTAGAGTTTTTATTTGACAATTAATTGATATTCATTTCCTTTAAGGTCAATGGCTTTTAGTTTTCCGTATGAAATCCATTCCGTATTGATTTCGATATCGGCAATAGAATCACAAATTAAAATTCCTGCGCCATATTTTCCCTGAACATTGATGTTCCCGTAAACCGAATCGCCTTTTATATTGATTCCTTTTACATCATAATTGTATTCATATTGTCCCGGATTTCCGGTTCTGTATTCGTAATGGTACGTGTTGTTAATATGATAGGTTTTGGCTTCGTCCGGTGTAATTGTTTTTCGGTCATCCGGAGTAATTCTGACAACTTGTTTGTAAAAAGAATTGATCTGAAGTGGAGGAGGAGCAGAAGCTTTTTTACAGGAAAAAATTAAGAGTAACAAAATTAAGGTTAGGTAGTTTTTTGACATAGGCGTTGGGTGAAATTTATAAAACAGATATTTAGTATGATTTAAATCAAAGAATCCGGATCGATTATTAGTTGCTAATCTAATTAGAAATGCATTGTCTAAAATGCGTATTTATACTGGATTTTAATATTGCACTGACTAAAAATTGATTAGCCTTTCAGCGATTTCTTCCCTGTCAATAATTATTTGAGAGGGAAGAATCATTTGTATCTGATTATTTATTGGATTTTTAAAAATTTGAAAGTTTCCCCGACAATTTTTATATCGAAATTGAAATGCTTTTAATCCCTTAATAAATCCCTCTTTATGAGTTGTTTCAAATACATGATTGGAACAGGATTTTTTAAAAATGCATCTTTTTCTTTTAGAAGGAGGAATAAATTTCCAATACAATTGAATAATGAATAGTATTAGATATTTCATTTTTTCTGAAAAACAACCATTTGATTATTTGTTGTGTAGCCTGGTCGACCTCCAAATCCAAAACAGCCACTATCTGGATGAACAAATGTTGATACACTTTCTAAGCGTACATATTCCCAACCTTGATTTGTAAAGTTTTTTATTAAGCTTTCAAGTTGTTCAGCAACATGATTTGAAGTTCCTTTTTTAGGATCAATTGAAGCGATAAATGGTACTACTTTGTATTCCATAATTTTAAGTTTTAATTATTATTATTATTATTATTTGAGTTTTTAATTATTCAAATGTAAAACCAATAAAAACCAGTATTTTATGGAAATCCGTAAATGCAAAAGAATTTTAAGAAGTTCTTTAAATAGAAAAAAAGAGGACGAAAAAAGTTCCTCTTTAAATAAATTGATGATGTAAATTAGTATTTACTTTTTTAGAATAAAATCTTTAATCATAGTTTCCATATTCGATGGCAAATCAGCATTTTTAATCTCAAAACGACTTATTTTCATTTCTGTAAACGATTTTGTCCAATATGCTTTTATTACTTTCTCTTCGTATGCATTATTATGATTTGGATTTATCCCGATTACTAGAATTTCCAGATTTGATAAATCCTCATTTGCTTTGATAAACCCGAAATCCTGTTCATGCATTTTTTTATCCCAATCCTGCGTGTTTAATTTGTTTTTTCTAATCAGTTCAGGAGTAATATAAGTTGTCCGGTTTCCCTCTTTTATTACCGTTCCTTCATAGAACATATATCCGTCAGTTAATACAATAAGTATATTTCTGTAACTATTTTCAATACATTGATCTTTTACTTTACTATCAAAAAAGTTCCAAATATCTGAACCAACATATTTATTATCTTTTATTGCCGAATCATAAATTTTTGATGTTTTCGTAGCATAATTTGAGTTAATTGAATTTAGTAAATCCTTCGAAGCATTGTTTTTATCAATAGCAATTCTCAAATTTTTAGCGATTGAATTTATTGCGGGATCAAGAGGTTCCGGATTAAAAAACAATTGCATTTTATCATCCATTTGTCTTATTCTTTTCGATTTTAAATGTTGGGTAAAAGCCTCAGAAATTGATTTAATATATCCCAAATCCCGTTGGTAATATTCCATTGTAGGATTGGGATTTTTTTGAAGACTAATTCTATCCGATAAATCAAGTAAAATACTAATATTATAATTTTCTTCAGCCGGACTTTTTACTGCGATTTTTTTTTCTTCTTTATCAGAATCGTTCTTGCACGAGATCGTTAAAACCAGCAATAAAGACATTGCGGTTACTGTCAAAATGTTTTTCATAGCTATTAGTTTTTAGAATATACTAAATGTTGAAAATCAGGATCTACTAAGTTTAATTTACTTAAATGCTCTTCTGAAAAAAGATCACAGCTTTCTAATAATTCTGTTTTTTCAGTATAGGGTAAAGCTATTTCGGTATTAATTGCCTGAAACCATCCTTCTTTATATTGATGATGATAATGCAGATATTCTTTTACAGGAAATACAAAACCATCAATTTTAGATTGCAGTTCAGCCACTTTTCCTGTTATGGTAACAATTTGCTGTTTAAAGTCATTTACTTTATTGATGTAATCTGCTTTTAGTTTATCTAAGTCGATTAATTTTTCTTTTTTACCTCTTATAAATGCTCTGATTTTATCGATATTTTCAAATTCCTTCATTACAAAATCAAAAACAAGTCCCCAGATTATGTAAACAACGAAACCTGCAAATATGATCATCCAAAATTCAGCTTCGCCAAGAGCAATATTTAAATTATAAGGAGCGGAATCTGTGGTTTTATTAAACTCATATATTTTCTTTTATATTTGATATGCCAGTAAAGCATCAAACAAAAATGTGGTAACAAAAAGTGCCATGATCCTGAAAATATTCTTGATTCCTTTTCCTTTTTGAACCATATGAATTACATAACCTAAACCCATAAATACAAACGGAATTGTTGTTACTAAAACGCCTTCAAGCCAACTTGCATTAAAAGAATTCGTTAAAGCATTTGCATCAAAAATGGCAGCTGTTAAACTATCATTTGCAAATTCCTTAAAAAATGCAGAATATGAAGCCGAAATATAAAATACTAAAACATAAAGTGTTATAGGAAGTAATAAAAACAATCCAATATAAAACTGCGCTTTTAATCCCTTACCATCTTCAATTCCGTATTTATCAGGATTGCGTTTTACCTCGATAATTTCGTTTTTTATCTGATCAATTTCAATATTTACATCCTGTTCTTTCTTTTCGTAGATTCCAATTGCAGCTTCAGATTTTTTAAGCTCCGTTCTGTTTTTTTCCTGCTCTTCCTTATAAGGTTGCTTTAATCTGTCTTGTTCTACTTTTTGTTCTCGGCATTGATCTTCAAAACTCATATATAAATTTTGTAAACAAGCTTTTAGAACAATAGGTTTTCCCGTTGCCTTTATTGATGCTGCAAATCCACTTTGATAATACGTAATTCTAATTTGCTCGTGATCATTTTCATTTTCTTCAAAAGCATTTGCCAGCGCATCTTCTGCTTTTTTTAAACTAAATAATTGTGTAAGTGACTTCATTATTTATGAATTTAGCTGATTAATAATTTCTTCTTTTCCAATGTTTTTCTGAACGCAATCAATGAGATAACTCGCTAACTCGTTAATGTTCTCGTCCAGGAAATTAAATTTTCTACAATACTTTTTTAGCATATTTTCTTCATCATCGGTAATTTTTCCATCTGCCCAAATGATTCTTGTAAAATCGTATAAATATTCAATTTTTGCATTTAAGGTTTCAGGTACAAGCAATTGCGTATTAATTGGATTTAGGAAAAGTTT
The DNA here is from genome assembly GCF_018380615.1 of Flavobacterium psychroterrae. Classification (GTDB taxonomy): domain Bacteria; phylum Bacteroidota; class Bacteroidia; order Flavobacteriales; family Flavobacteriaceae; genus Flavobacterium; species Flavobacterium psychroterrae. Next base: position 36,698 of record NZ_JAGYVZ010000026.1, read on the forward strand.
ATCCAGTTCATCTTTTGAAATTCCTCGTTCATCAGCAAAGTGATATAACATCTGAAGTTCTAAAACATTAAATTGATCGTCTGATAATGCCATTTGATATAATCTTAAAAAATGGCTTTGCAATTCTAGTGTTATCATGTTTTTCTATTTTATTTTTTAGGCAGGTTTTCACACGCGCGTCCATTTCCGTCACCATCTAAGTTCTTGTAACAAGTTTTGTTACTTTCAAAAGTTGCTTGTGCCTGAGGCTGAGTCTTAAAATCTCCACAAGTTTTAGTTGGGCAATTTGAGTTTGACGAGTTTGATGAATTTCCTGTTGAACCAGATATATCAGTTGTATTTTCATTTGATCCATCTGATGAATCAGAACATGAAATCCCTAATCCCAATGTCATTGCTAATAAAACAATCAACATGCATCCTTTATTTTTGTTTGAATATGATCTTGATCTCGTGTTGGTAAAATGTCCCTGAACATATGTTCCGTCTTTTCTATAATATCCTTTTCTGTATCCCATTATTGTTTAGTGTTATATGATATAAATTAAAAATGTTATCAATCCTGTAAATGCAAATAATATCATGCATCCGCTATTTTGATATCGTAGCCCGGAAATACCGGTTTTTGTAGAATATCCGCTTTTGCTAAATGTTCCCATTTTTGTTCTTAAACTTGGAGAAATACCGGATTTACTTATGTTTAATCCAAATCCTCCTCCAAGTTTTACTCTTTTTTGAAATCGAAAGCCCATGATTTTTTAGGTTTAGTTAATTAAAGTTTTTTCTAAATTCGGAAACTTCTTTTGACGAACCCTTTTTCATGTCAATCGAAGTCAAAAAATCCTACTTTCTTTTTTTATAGTGATTATTTGTACTGGAATTTTTATACTTTCCTCCTTTATGAGAACTACCTTTTCCACTTTTGTAATGACCACTTTGGGCTTCAATACTACTGCCCAAAACAAGGAAGAATAAACTAAATAAAACGACTAATTTTTTCATAATTTTAAATTTAAATTGATTTAATTATTCAAATTTAAACCCAATTAAAACCAGTATTTTACGGAAATCCATAATCCCAAAAACTTTCTATTTTAACATAAAAAAAAGCTCCCGAAGGAGCTTTGAATAGTAATAATCAGGAGAATATAATTTTAAATAATTCCCATATCTTTTGCAATAAAAACCAGTTGTATTGTATTGTTTGCTTTAAAAAAGTCCTTTAGTTTAGAAAGTCTTTTTTCCATGGCGCTTTTACTATTTGGCTTTTTGCCTGACTCTTTAAATATTTGAATAATATCATCTTGCGAAATTCCTGCTGATAAATGTTTCAGGATTTGAATGTCTAAATCATCAATTTCAAAATTATTTTTTTCCTGAAGCGCCGATGCAACTTCATGCGAAATAAATTTTTGATCAGAAGTTGAGGTAATATGAATTGCTTTTTTGAGATCCTCAATACTGTTTCGTCCTTTTAATACAAAGCCGTCAATATCTGCGTTATCAAAAAGTGATTTAATCCGAAAGTTTTTATCTTCGATAGAGTAGGCTATGATTTTAATATTGGGCTGAAGTTCACGAACTTTTTCAACAAGTTCGTCACCAGAAGTAATTTTTACATCACGATGATCTTTTTTAAACGAAAGATCGCTAATTAATAAATCATACGGATCATTGTCCAGAATCGCTTTTCGGATTTTTAAAAAGGATCATCACAATATTTTGCGTGTTGAAAATTTATAATATCTAAACTTTTTAAGGTTTGCTCGATTCCTAAATTTATATCTTCGAGATCCTCGGCAATTATTACTTTTTTAAACATATATCTTTATTTAGGCAGCGTTATTTTTACTTTAAAACCTTTATCAGGTTCAGTGTCAAAAGTAAGGGATCCTTTTATTGCCAGAATACGGATTTCCATATTTTGTAAACCATTTTTGATAATTTTATCTTTTTCACCGCCTTTTCCGTTATCGGTGTAATCTATAGAAACTATTTTTCCGTTGCTTTCAAACTTTACAACCACTAAAGATGCCTGACTATGTTTTTTCATATTCACCATTAATTCCTGTAAAACCCTATAAATGGCAACCTTTTTTACCTCATCGATTAATTCCCAATTTACTTTTTCGATATTATTAATAATGACATTTGTTTTGTCACTATTATATGTCGAAAGCATTTCTTTTAAGTTTGCCGAATAATTTTCCTGAGTATCAACATCATTATTTTCTCTTGAAATTCCGCGAACGCGATTATAAATATGATCCAGTTTTTGAATAAGATTTTCCTTTATACTTTCATTCGATAATAATTGTGTTTGCGAAAAAATGATCGTGTTAAAAACATCATTTGCTAATTCGTCGTGAATATCTTTTGCAATTCTGGTTTCAGTATCGTAGGCAGTTTTTATTTTTTCAATTCTATTTCGATTTTTATAATATCTAACAAGAAGTATAATTATAATTACCAGAAAAATAAACCCTGCTATAAAAAATATCCTTTGATATTTTGCTTCTTGTAAAGCATATAGATTTTCAATTTTTTCTAAACGAAGTTTTTGGTTTTCGTCTTTTTCTTTTTTAGAATCGTATTTAATTTTGGCAAACTTATTTTTAAAGTTATTTCTAATCTTGATAATACTGTCATTTAAGACAACATATTTTTGCGCATATTCTGAACTTTCAATTTTTGAATCATTAGAAATTAAGAAAGACAGCGCTTTCAAACGTTCATCAATACTATGAAATTTTGTGGCAGTTTGATAAGCAGAATGTGCGTATTGATTTGATTTTTCAGCATTGGTCTTTAAATAATATTCGGCAAGGTGTAAATTACTTTCGATATTGCCATAAGGATCATCTACCTTGTTTCTTGATTCAAAACTATTCTGCATTAATGAAAGCCCTTTTTCATTGAAACCTTTTTTAAAATAGGCATAGCCTAAATTATCCATAATTCTGGCTTTGCTTGCTAAATCCTTTTGAGCGAGTTCTTTATTTACTATAGATTCTAAAATGTTTATTGCTTTATCGTATTTTTTTTGTTGAATATAAACAACAGCAATATTGTTTAAAGGAGATTGCTTTGAAATTTCATCTTTACAATCTTTTATAGCTTCCTGATAATAAAAAATAGCGTCATTATATAGGGAGAGTTCTTTATCTGCAATGCCAAAAAAGTTATTAATTGCTGCGCTGTAAACATCTTTCTTCTTTATATAAGGTAAGGCTTCAGTTAACGTTTCTTTACTACCATAATAATCTCCATTTATTTGCTGTATTGAAGCCATTTGAATCAGGTTAAAGACAATATTTGCACTATCTTTTATACTTTCAAAAGCTATTTTAGATTTGTTGAAGTTATAAAAAGCGCTGTTGAAATTTTTATTCTGAAATTTTGTAATTCCTATTTCACGAAGATTAGTTGCTTCTTTTTTAATAGACGATGTATTATTAGGTTTTATGTTTTCTTCTTTACAGGAAAGAAAAAGCAGAAAAAAAAGAAAACAAAAAAACGGGGACCGTAGCATAAAAGTTACTTTCCCCGAAATTAATAATAAATTTGTAATTAAATACTTTAATTAACCACTATTGTGGTGGTGGCGGAACTTTTATAGGTAAATCACCTGGCCCGTCAGCATATGAAGGTACTTCAGGTTTAATATTTGCTTTAGTATCTTCGAAATCATCAGAAGTACAAGAAATCGTAGTAGTCAATAGAGCGCACGCTCCCAATAATAGTAGCTTTTTCATCTTTTTTTAGATTTAAAAATTGGACATGGGTATTGCTGTCCGGATCTTTTCCGGATGTTTGGTTAATGCAATACCAAAATTGTTTTTGGGAAGTGAAGTGCGTAGAACAGTAAGATTTATTTATACTTCCCAGATAAATTTCGTCTTACGGTTTTCCGTACTTTTAATTGAACTAGTTTTGTATTTTTGTTTTAATACGATATCGAAACAAGAACTAATTTCTTAGGCAAAGGAACAACGCTTATGAGCCTTTGTTTATGGGGCATTCCGGGAATTCCGTTGTATTTTTTGAAGTCCTGACAATTCCGTAAAATTCCGTAAAAATCCAAGTGAGAAATCCTTGAAATTCCTAAAGCTTATGCAAAAAAATACTTTTGAAGATTATAAATTAGCTGTTAAAAAGAAGTATGACACAGAAAAAAACAGCTCGCATCATGTTTATTTAGAAAATCCTACGAGAGCAAGACTTCGTAATTTATGTTGGGAATTATTTCAGCAACAAAATAGGACTCAAGATGATTTAAGTGTTTTCAATTCTTTATTAGGATTGCCTTTTGATATAAACAAAAGGAATAAATTTGATGAACAAAGTGATAAATTCAGGCCTATCGAAACTTTTTTTAAAGGAGAAACTGATCCCACAAATATTGATGCAGTAAATATGGCTGCAATTTTGGTCGACTATAGTGGAAGACCTTTTAATAAATTTAGAATTCTGAGTTTATATGAAGATGATATTTTAGTTGATAATGAATTAGATTTATCAAATACTCCAAAGGAAGAAATTGATAGTTCCCGAATTCTGGATAAATTTATTGAGGAAAAAGAAAGAGAAAAAGGAACGGAAAAAGGTGTTTTCGAGGTAATACATTCAACACCACAAGGAATAAGTTCATTTGCAGATGTAGAGAAGAAGCCAGAGAAAATAGAGAAACCACAAGAACCAACGAAACGAGGAATACCACCCATAACTAAGAAATACGCTATTCTGATAGCTTCAATATTTTTATTTGTTGGATTTGTAGTTGTCTTTTTTGCTTTTCCAAATAAAGACTGCATGCAATGGTCTGGCGATCATTATGATATTGTAGATTGTGAATTGAAAATAGAAGGTATTGGTAAGTCGGTTAATATTGAAATTTTAGATCCAACTTTAGTTAATCTTAAAAAAATTAAAGTTTGTGATACCACAACTTATTTTGATAAAAACGGAGTTGCTATTATATGGTATGCAAAAACAGCAAATGGAGTAGATTTTTTTAATGTACACGGAAGACATCCTGAAAATAATAGTCCATTAAGACCTGTGACGCATTATATCCTGAATAAGTATGTTAAAAGATAAACTATATAAGTAATTTTATTTTCTATTTTTCAGAAACAAAAAAAGGGAAGAAGCTTCATTACGAAGTCTCTTCCCTTTTTTTATGTTATAACGTATTATTTAGCGTTTAATAATTTCTCTACATATTCGAGTTTATCTTTTTCAGCCTGCAATAAACGTTCGTAAAGTTTTTTATTTTCATCAACAACTTCCATCAATTTATCTAATGGATTGAAAGAACAGTGATTTCCAAAATTTACATTACTGTCTTTTGTATCTGTAAAATTATTAAAATAATTAATTGCAGCTTCGTCCGAAAAGTTTTTAATGGCTTCAACACTTACGCCAAGGGCTTTTGCTACTTCGGCAAGTTTTTCATCATCTACAGTTTCACTATTTTCTATTGCAGATATTGCTTGTTGGTTTGTTCCCATTGCTTGCGCCAAAGCTTCCTGCTTCATATCCCGAAGTTCACGAATACGGCTGATTTTTCGCCCTATGTGATTTTGTTTTGTAAGTGTGCTCATAATTCAAAGATAATAATTAAGTATAATCAGGCAATATGTAACAAACATATTAGGCGCTGTATTGTACGGTTAAAATAAGTTGGAACAGTTGAATCAGTTATTTGTTTGCTTATGAAGTAAAAATACAATTTTTCAGAGACCTAATTATATAATAAATAAATTTGTGAGAAAAATAAAGCAGATGATTATTTGGTATAAAATGCTGGTATTTAAAGGTTAATATTACTTTATTGTTAGTGTTATAGGGATTTTGTAAGTGATTATTTAGTTATTAAATGAAATTATGTAAATCTTTCCGAAAATTATAGAACATTTCTGATAGACTTTAAAAGTAATTTAGCATAAATAATTTTAAACAAATCAAACATGAAAACTAAAAGAATATTATTCGCATTATTATTGAGCATTGGTTTATTTGCAACATCTTGTAGCAGTGATGACAATGACGGGGAAACAATCGTACCAATTCAAGGTAAATACAACCTAAGCCAAACTGGAACAATTGTTAATGGACAAGAAGTTTTAATTGACGCTCCACAAAACGCAGCTGGATGTAACAGAGATTATTTAGATCTAAGAGTAAGTAATGCAGCAGTTATAGGTGATTATAATGGTTCTAATTGTGCATTAGTAGAAACTACAGGAACTTACGTAAGATCTCATAATGATTTAACGCTTACTATTGGTACTACAAGTTCAACTAGCGATATCATGAATCTTACTAACAAAGAGTTAAAAATTAAAGACAAAACTACTGGTATTATCACTGTTTATACAAGATAATTTATCAAATAAGTAAATCTTAATTCATTAGTAGAATTAAAAAACAAAAACGGAAATGACTTTAAAAGTTATTTCCGTTTTTTTTGTTTCGTTTAATTTTGAATCACCGGGATATAAATATCAAAAGTAGCGCCTTTGTTTTGTTCGCCTTTTGCGGTGATGAACCCATTATGGTTTTCTACGATTTTTTTCACAATGGCAAGACCAATTCCGGTTCCTGTATATTCCATTTTTCCGTGTAAACGCTGAAAAACTTCAAATATCTTTTTACTGTATTGAGGTTCAAAACCAATTCCGTTATCCGAAATACTAATGTGGCAATATTCAATATCTTTTGATAAAGCATCATGATCTAAATCCGATCCTTTCGCAATTTTGCTTGTTATTTTTATTACGGGACGAATATCCGGTTTCGAAAATTTTAATGAATTACTGGCAAGATTGTATAATAATTGTCTGAATTGAAACGGAATAATACTGACTTCGCAACTTTCATTACTTTCTATAATACCTTCTTTTTGTTCCAGTTCTTCTTTTAAATCTTCTTTTACCTCATCAATAATTTGAGAAAGATTTACTTTTTCAAATTTTCTTTCCTGAATATTAGTTCTCGAATACGAAAGTAAATCGTTGATAAGTGTTTGCATTCTTTGCGCCGCATTTTGCATGCGCTTGAATTTATCTTTTCCGGAATCAGATAAATTCTGAGATTCTTTCTCGATAATTTGTGTTGCAAAGGTTTGTATTTTCCTTAACGGTTCCTGCAAATCGTGACTTGAAATATAGGCAAACGACTGAAGTTCCTTATTCATTTGCTCCAGTTCCACATTTTTTTGCTCTAATTCTTTTGTTCTCGCCGTAACTTCTTTCTCTAATTCCTGGGTAAATGCTTTTTCAGTTTGAATATCTGTAAATGCGCCAACCCATTTTATAATTTTATTTTCTTTATTTAAAACAGGCTCACCTATTACAGAGTGCCATCTGTAATTTCCATCTTTTCTTAAAACCCTTACATCTGTTTTGTAAGGTTTGCCTGTTTCACGGCTACGAGTCCATACTCTGACATTTTCTTCAAAATCATCAGGATGAATCATTGCTTTCCATTCGGCTAGACCAGTAGGATGAATTCCTGTATATTCTAACCATTTACCTGATGCAAATAAGGCATTACCTTTTTCATCTGTTTCCCAGATAAGCTGCGGGATACTTTCGGTTAATGATCTGAAACGTTTTTCACTTTCCTGTATTTTTTTTCTGGCTTCTACTTTTTCGGTTACATCAATTATGGTGATTTTTAAGCCAGATATTGCGTTATCGGCTTCACGCATTGGCGCGTATTCAAAATCGATGTAAAACTTTTGTTCGCCCTCATTTCCGTTAATTAATAATAAAGATTCAGATTCTGAGTGTATTTTTCCGGTTGTGTAAACTTCATGTAAAAGTTTGCCATATTTTTGAGCTCGGAGTTCCGGGAATATGTCGAATATTTTTTTCCCTTCAACATCTTCTTCTTTTTTTCTCCAGATATTTTTCAAAAGTGCTTCATTGGCAATTTCAACTACCATATCTTTCCCTTTAAGAATCGCTTTTGGAACAGGAGATTCCATTACCAGTTTACGAAATCTTTTTTCACTTACTTCAAGCTCGTGCTGATGATTTTTTTCATCGGTAATATCCCTTACGGTTCCCAGTAGTTTTTCAGGATTTTTATCTTCATCATAAAAAAGTTTTCCTTTGGCTTCAACCCAATGAATCGATTGATCTTGCCACATTACCCGAGCTTCATAATGAATATATCCTGACGTAATAGCTTCTTTAAAAGCGCGTTCGCGTATGTGTAAATCATCAGGATGAACGTGATTCAATAATTGCTGATGACTTAATTGTTCGTCATTTTTATATCCTGTAACAATTTCAAGATATCTTTTTGAATATTGTAATACTTTTGTTTTTACATTAAGTTCCCAGGTTCCTAATTCACTGGCTTCAACAATAATATTTAGTCTTTCTTCGTTGAGTTCTATTTTCTTGCGGGCTTCTACTTTTTCACTTACTTCTGTCGCCGTTACAATTATGCCCGAAATTTTTCCATCTTCTTCTTTTAAAGGATGATAAAGAAAATCAAAATAAAAAATTTCCTGTTTTCCATAGCGATTTATTGGTACTTGTAATTCATTGCCATGATAAGGAATACCGGTAGAAATAACACCATCTAAAAGCGGACTTACAATTTCTTGTACTTCCGGCAATGATTCAAATAATGGTTTGCCAACAAATGTATTTTCGTCTTTACCAACTAATTTTAAGTAAGCTTCATTCGCCATTTCGACCATATGGTTTGGACCACGTAAAATTGTGATTCCAATAGGAGCTTGTTTTACAGTATTTCTAAAACGTTTATCAGCTTCCTCAATTTTTTGTCGGGCAAAAACCTGAGCTGTGTTATCAAGAACCCAAATAGCTATTTTTGTTACTTTGCCATCAATGTTTTTCAGTGGGGCATAAACAAAAGTTACATAGATTTTTTCTTCTTTTCCATGTCTTATAAGTTGCATTTCGACTTCATTTGCATAAAAGGGAAGTCCATCATCGATCACTTTTTGCAGTGCATCTTCATAATAAGGTTTTACTTCGGCAAATGTGTCCCAATATGGTTTTCCTGCAATTTGTTCATACGTTTTTCCTGCAACTTCAATAAAACTATCATTTACAATTTCGCTTATCAAAGTTTCGGCGTCAAGCACACAAATACCAATAGGCGATTGCAAAACCATACTTCGTAAATTCTGCTCGCTTTCCTCAATTTTTTTCTTAGCTAAATTAAGGTCAGTTAAGTCAACTCCCGTATTCATTACGCCGTATATATTGCCGTTTACATCATATATAGGTGTTAAACTATAATTGAAATAATAGGTTCCTAACGTTCCGTCAACGGTAAGGTCAAGCGGAGTATTTTGTGTATGAAAAGATTTTCCGGTGGTTAAAACTTCATTAATTTGTTCAAACACCAATTGATTATCGAGTTCCGGCACAACATTTTTAAAGGATTTACCAATAACATCATTGCCTTTTCCCCAAACTTTAATAATAGAGTCATTGGCTAATTCAACCGTCATTTCTTCCCCTACGTATAAAGCAATCGGGAAAGGGGCATTTTCAACCAGTTCTCTTACTTTTTGTTCTCTTTCTTCGACCTTTGCGCGGGAGATTACTTGTGCTGTTACTTCTATCGCTATTCCCATAACGCCAGAAATTGTTCCATCAGGTTCTTTCAGCGCTTCGTAAACAAAATTTATGTAAGTATCTTCAATTTTGCCATTGCGTGAAAACTTAACAGGTTGCTCATTAGCAACAAATTTTTTACCGGTTTTATATACGTTATCTAATACATCTTCAAGATATTGACTTTTTGTATCAGGTAGTGCTTCAAAAATTGGTTTATTAATTACATCTTTTTCCTCTTTTCTCCACAATTGAATCATTTGTTGATTGGCAATTTCTACTACATGTTTTTCACCTCTAAAAACACACATAGCAACCGGAGCCTGCATAATATTATTTTTAAAACGGATATTACTGACTTTAAGAGCTTCTGTGGCTCTCACTTTTTCGGTAATTTCAATAACGGTAACTAAAACGCCGCCTACTTTTCCATCTTCTGTTTTAATGGGCGTGTATGAAAAATTAAAATAGCATTCCTCATCAATTCCGTTTCTCTTTAAGATTAGTTTTATATCAGGATTGCTAATAGAATTTCCTTTTCTTACATCATCAAACATAGGACCTATAATATCCCAAATTTCTGCAAAAGTAATACGTGAAGTAATTCCTAAAGCTTCGGGATGTTTGCCAGGACCAAGTATCTGGCTGTAAGTATCATTGTATAATTGCGTAAAATCTTCACCCCAGACAATGTACATTGCAAAAGGATTGTTGAGCATTACGGCTGTCATGGTACGCAGACTGTGCGGCCAGGTTTCAGGATTGCCCAAAAGTGTTTTACTCCAGTCTTTAGCGCGCATTAATTCTCCCATTTTGCCGCCACCGGCAAGAAAATAATGTTCTTTATTTGTAAAGCTCATTCTAAAAACAATTAGGGTTGAAGAATAAATTCTGCTCTAATGGGTTGCTTAAAATTATTTTGAGATGCTGTAATTAAAGCATTTTCGATTACCTTTTTTAATTTTGAAAAATCTCCAGGTTTACGAATGTAATAGGTAGCGCCTTTTTCGTACATTAAATCGACAATTTCATTGTCCAGAGAAGTAGAGAAAATAATTACAGGCAAGTCTTTAAGTTCCTTTTTTTCTTTAATTTCAGTCAGACATTCGTGCCCATTTTTGCGGGGCATATTAAGGTCAAGAAAAAGAATGTCGGGTAAATTACTGGTAGTAGTTTTAGTTAAAAAATTCATTAACTCTACACCATCGTTAACAGTTACAAGATCTGTAGCCAATACTAATTCATCAAGTGCTTCTTTAAAAAAAGCGCAGTCATCTTCGTCATCATCAGCTAGTAAAAGATTGTAATTCTGTTTGTTCATTTTGGAATAAAATAAAAATTGAGTGAGTTTTTTGTTTGAAATTGTTCCTTTTCTATTTAAAAACAGGAGCTGATTTTGCTCTCATTTAAAATTGAAATGAATATATTTTGGCTAAGATAAGACTAATTTTATTACAATTAATCAAGTGCAATCTAATAAGTTTGACGTTTTGAAGACCTCATTCGTGATTTTTTTATTTTTAATACCCGTAATTCAAATTTGTTTAAGATGTGTGATCTACTTGTTAAACAAGATTTGCATTTTATAAATAATAATGCCAAAATAAAAAATGTAATATTTATAAAATCAGGTATTTTTCATTATCAAATTATAAAAAAAATCCGTCAAATATTTAGTCTGACGGATTTTTTAAGATATAATTTAAATTTTATTTTATGTAGATAACGTTAAGCCTTTAGCTTTAAAATTACTAAACAATACCTGACGTGCAATGCTTACAGTTTCTTCTGTTCTGTAAATACTGCACCAGAATTTTATTTGCAATTTGAATGTTCCCTCAGCAATAGCAGTATAATAAATTTGAGGTGCTTTAGAATTATTGACTAAAACCATACTTTCAAGAGATTCTAATATTAATGTATTAATTTCTTCCGGCATGATATCACCGCTAACTTCTGCTGCAATTTCGACTAGTTTAAAATTGTCCGTATACGTCCAGTTTGTAATATTTTGTGATAATAAATTACCATTTGGGATAATAATTTCGGCACCGTTTGCTGAGTTGATTTTGGTTGTACGCAATCCCATAGATTTTACGCGACCGGATTCTGAACTAATATTGATCACGTCTCCAATTTGTATGGGTTTATCAAAAATTAAAATAATACCCGAAACAAAATTGTTCACCACACTTTGAAGTCCAAGTCCAACACCCACACCCAAAGCTCCCAATAAAATACTTAGTTTGTCTAATGGCATTCCGGATGCGGCAACGGCCAAAAGATAACCCACAATTAACACGACAAGTCTTGTAATCAGTAATTTAGAATGTTGTCTTTTGTTGATGTTTTCTTCATTTTCATCATCAACTTCTCCAAAAAAGTACGCTACATAATTTTGTAATAAATGTGCAACCCAGATAATTATAAAAAACAAAACAATGTTTCCTAAAGTAAAAGTGATGCTTCCTATAGTATTTGGATGCGTTAATAACGAAGTTAAACCGGCACGCAGCGATTCCCAAATATTTAAATTAGAAGCAATGACAACAAGCCACATATAACTAATTAAAATAATGAAAGGTTTTTTTAGGGTATCTGATAAAGTCTCAAAATCAAAAATCTTTTCAATACCACGTTTAACTCGCGTTGTATAAATTTGTAAAAGAATAATTTCTAACACTATTTTTAAAAGTACGCTTAAGGCAACAATCTGCGTAAGCGAAATAAAAGCAGTAATACTTAACATGTTTGCCAAAGAAACGCGTCCGAAAATATTATTTAGCAATGCCAAAACATTTAAGCCAATAAAAATTATTGTCGCCCATTTAAAAAATCCTTTTATGTAAAGTTGATCTTTTAGCGTTTTTATCTGAACAAATCCATAACGAATTGCAAAAATATTGATGGCAATAAATGCACAACGCTGAATAAATCCTACTGCAATAAACAAGTCAAGGAAACAAAGCACAAAAAATAATGCTAATAGAAATAACCAATTTTGCATCGAGGTTTTTTTCCAGTTGTTTTTAAACAGTAAAGTGATAAATCCCAAAAGCACCAGTTGAATTAGCTCTATAAACATTGCCGGAGCATATATATTACTCACAACCGCAACATTTAAACCTACAACTGCAACCGGAATTACAATGCCCCGATTTAAATATTTGAAGTTAAAATGAGACAGATTCTCGGCGTGACCGTTGTTTTTCAGGTATTTTAAATTGCGTGCAATATACCAGCCCAGTAAACTCATCAATAACACCAGAAAAATTAATCCGCCAATTCTATAACTTAAATAGTAAGCTGCGACATTTTCCTCAATGATGATTTTGTCCTTAATATTTTGTCCTACTATTTTTTTTGATGTAGAATCGCTCGTACTCCATAATACAGGATATTCTTTTTTAAGCATACTGATTCCTGATTGTTCAAGTTTGCTGTCAACAGTGATTAAAGCATTCGAAACGGCAATTTTTCTTTCTACAGTAAGCCTTTTGTTTTTGTTTAAAATACCTTGATTTTTAGTCATTAAACTATCTGTGCTCAGGTATCTGTTTTTAAGATTAGCCAATTCACTTTTAAATTGCTTGCGGCGAATCGTATCTTTTATAAGTCCCATCAGGGTTTTATCCTTGCGCAAATCAATCACACGGTCTTTGATTTTTTCAAGCGTTTGATTGCGTAAGTTGATAGCTGTATTTTGCTCGTCGAGTTCCTGTTCGATTTCTTTCAGGACAATGCGATACATTTGCTGGTTACGAACATTAGGATTCGCACCTTTTAAACTCGATAAAATAAGGTCAAGTTTGCTTTGTGTTCTTTTAATATCTCCAAATAAATGATGACTGTTTCCGTCAAACTCCGTATCATTATGAGCAGATTCCAGTACCTCTCCGGCCTTTTCAATAGAAATTAAATAATCACTATCTGTAGCAGTATCGTCAAATAGTTTGGGACGGTTTTCTGTTTTTGGCGGTGCAGTTTGAGAGTAGGTAAGCGGTGCATAAAACAGGACTGTTAATAAGGCAAGTAAACCAATAAAATTTCTTTTCTGAATCATAATTTAGGGCAATAAATTTAAGGTTCAAATGTAATTTTTTTTACGATATTTATGATGGAAAGTATGATAAAATTTGGTTAAATGAGATTTTGAGGGTTTGGAGTTTTGTTGGTTGCGTATAATTGTTTTGCCACTCCGATAGCTATCGGGATAAATGAATTAAAATGATTTTTTATTCGTTGCGTATAATTTTAACACATAGAAACATAGTTTTTGATGTAGAAAAAAGGCGTTTCACTTTGCATGAATTTACATAGACTAAAGTCTACAAGGATAATGTTAATCTATTTATCCCGATAGCTATTGGGACTGACTAAAAAAAACACAAAGAGAAGCAAACACAAATCAGAAAAAATCTGCAAAATCTGAGAGCAAAAAAATATAAGCAAACAGAAACAAAATCTTTTTAATCATCTTAATCTGGGGCAAAAAGAAAACTTTAAAAATATTATATTCGTACTCTCACCAGAAATACCAAAACAATAAAAAAATGGAAAATATTACCGTAATCATCATGTTACTATTTGGAGTCGCTTTTTTGAGCCTTATCAGTAAAAAATACAATTTTCCTATTCCTATTGTGCTGGTACTTTGCGGAGTTGTTATTAGTATTATTCCCGGACTTCCAGTCATTGCACTAAGTCCCGAAGTAGTTTTTATTATATTCCTGCCGCCGCTTTTATATCATGCAGCGTGGTATACCAGTTGGTCAGATTTTAAACAAACCATTCGCCCAATAACATTGGCAGCTGTCGGTTTAGTACTTTTTACCACCGTTGCCGTGGCTTTTGTGGCACATATGCTTATAGATGATATTTCCTGGCCGTTAGCCTTTTTATTAGGCGCAATAGTCTCTCCGCCAGATGCAGTTTCGGCAACTTCAATCACAAAAGGTTTGGGTTTGCACCCGAGATTAATTGCGATTCTTGAAGGCGAAAGTCTGGTGAATGATGCCAGTGGTTTGGTCGCTTACAAATATGCTTTAACAGCCATTACAGCCGGAAATTTTGTTCTTTGGCAAGCCGGACTGAACTTTGTTGTGATGTCGGTTTTAGGAATTGGGATAGGTTTAGGTGTTGGCTATATTATGAGTTTTATTCATAAAAAGTTTGTGTGCGATGAGGTTATCGAAGCAACTTTAACATTGCTGACACCTTTTGCATCGTATTTAATTGCAGAACATTTTGAGAGTTCAGGAGTTCTGGCCGTTGTTGCAACGGGACTTTTCCTTTCGGCAAGATCGGGAACGATTTTTACGCACGAAAGCCGAATGATGACGGGAACAATTTGGAGTGTTTTAACGAATATTCTAAACGGATTGATTTTTATCTTAATTGGATTGCAGTTGCGCCAAATCATACTAGGAATTGGAGATTATTCCGGTTGGTCATTGTTTGTTTGGGGAGCTTCGGTAAGTGTAGTCGTGATTGTAGTGCGTTTTTTATGGGTGATTCCGGCGACTTTACTTCCCCGATTTATAAGTAAAAAAATCCGACTGCAGGAAGAATTCGATTTCCGGAATATGATTGTTTTTGGCTGGTCCGGAATGCGTGGCGTGGTTTCGATGGCAGCGGCTTTGGCATTACCTTTAATGATGAATGAAACAGAAGTTTTTCCTTTGCGCAACCTCATCATTTATCTTGTTTTCTGTGTTATACTTTCCACTTTAGTCATTCAGGGATTGACATTACCGTGGCTGATTAAAAAACTAAAAATCGAAAAATATTCTATTCTTGCCGAAGAATACGAGATTAGAAATATTATCGTTTCACAAACCATTACGCATATCGAAGATAATTTTTCGTTACTCAACGACGATTTGCTTCACAACATCAAAAGCAAATACGAAGTAAAATTCAACCGCCTCCAAAAAACCGAACTCCCATCCAACTTCTTCGGAAAAGGAAAACTTATGGGTGGCGAAATTTTCAACGATTTTACCAAAATTCAAATTGATCTTTTGAATGTTGAACGCAATAAACTGGAATCAATGCACAAATCCGGTTCTGTTAATGAGGAGATTTTCAGGAAGATTGAGAAAGAGTTGGATTTGGAGGAGACCAGGTTGTGGATGGAGATGTATGAGGAGTAGTATTCAATCAGTGATTTATAAATGAGCATTTTGTAAGGCTGGTCTTCGTTTCCGACCAATAAAAAATTGACTTATGTACTTACAGTTTGTACTTTTGCCCTTATGAATGATAACTTTATAAATGAATATTTTGGGATAGGAATTCAAAACGGTAAAACGCCTGAAAATTTGGGTGTTTTGTGGCGATCGGCTCAAAACTTAGGTGCTACTTTTATATTTACCATAGGCAATCGATATGCTAAACAAGCCTGTGATACTCATGATGCTGTGAAAGCAATTCCTTATTTTCATTATGATACTTTTGAAGCTTTTTTCGAAAACTTACCGAAAGGAGCGCGATTGGTTGGTGTTGAATTAGATGAAAAAGCTTCTGATTTAGAGACCTTTGAACATCCAAGACGTTGTGTTTATTTATTAGGAGCAGAAGATCATGGATTATCTCATAAAGTAATGGCTAAATGCCATCATTTGGTAAAATTTAAATCAGAAAAAAGTTTAAATGTGGCTGTGGCAGGAACTATTATTATGTATGACAGAAACTTGTCAAAACCACGCTCTTAAAACTTAATCTAGTAATTCCACTCACAAAGTGTTCGTAATTGCTTGCGCAGTTGCCCACGTTGTAAACCTTCTAATACATTTCAGTTAAAATTTATTTGCTTATTAGTATCGCTATAAAGTCAGCAAATTTCACAGAGCTTAGATATTGAACGTAGTAAGTTAGAATCGATGTAAAAATAAGTTTTGTTAACGAGGAGATTTTTAGAATGATTGAGAATGATTTGGATTTGAAGGAGACGAGGTTGTGGATGTATGTATATAGGAGTAGGGGGATTTTGACCTTTGAACCAGTAATTCGGAAATACCGAACTACTGGAGTTTTAATCAATTTTTTATTCACTTTTACGGATTTCCACAGTCTTATTACTGAAATATTCAATACTTTAGCCATTCGATAAAAATCGGATTAAATACAAGTTTTCACAATATTTCATGACCCAACAACAAATAAAAAATTTAGAAAAAGAACTCTGGGATGCCGCTGACGAATTAAGAGGGAACTCTAAGCTTACAGCTGGCGAATACAAGGATCCTTTGCTCGGATTAGTATTATTGCGTTTTGCACAAAATCGCTATGAAGATGCCAAAATTAGTATCGCCAATTCTTTACCTATAAATCCTCGTACAAACGCACAACGCGAAGCAACCAAAGATGATTATGCCGCTGCAGGAGCAATTCTTTTACCTGAAAAAGCCAAATACGAATACCTTGCTGCACTTCCGGAAAGTGAAGATATAGCGGAAGCTATTAATAATGCAATGAAATTGATTGAGGCTGAATACCCTGATTTAGCGGGTATTCTTCCTAAAAGTTATCAGGAGTTTGATGATAAATTACTCCGTGATTTAGTTCGCGTTTTCAATAAAGATGCGGTTCGACATGCTAAAGGTGATGTCTTTGGACGGATCTACGAATTTTTCTTGATGAAATTTTCTATGCAAGGTGCAGGTGCACAAGAAGGTGGTGAATTCTTTACACCTCCATCATTGGTTAACTTAATTGTCAATTTTATTCAGCCTAATCATGGTATAATACACGATCCTGCTTGTGGTTCGGGCGGAATGTTTGTACAAACAGCTCATTTTATTCAGGACCATGAAAACAAAAGTGTCAATGAAGCCATTACGGTTTATGGTACAGAGCTGAAAAGTAACAATGCCAAATTGGCTAAAATGAATTTAGCCATTCACGGTATCGAAGGCAAAATCATAGAAAGCAATAGCTTTTATACCAACCCACACAACCTTACAAGAAAGTGCGATTTTGTTATGGCTAATCCTCCATTTAATGTGGATAAGGTCGATGCCAAAAATAAGTTTTTAACCGAAGATGAACGTCTTCCTTTTGGAGCACCACTTACTGGTAATGGAACTGTGAGTAACGGAAATTATTTGTGGATGCAATATTTCTACTCATATCTAAATAAAACAGGGCGTGCTGGGTTTGTCATGGCTTCCTCAGCTACGGATGCAGGCAATGCTGAAAAAAGAATTCGTAAGGAATTAATAGAAACCGGAGCTGTAGAATGTATTGTTTCAGTGGGAAATAATTTTTTCTACACCCGTTCTTTGCCTTGTCATGTTTGGTTTTACAACAAAGGCAAGAAGAAAGAAAACAAAAATAAAATCCTGATGATTGATGCACGTAATACTTTCCGTAAAGTAAGTACGACAATCAATGATTTTAGTGAAGAACAATTAGAAGGTCTTACCACCATCATGCAGTTATTTCGTGGTGAAAAACCAGAAGTAAGTAAAAACAATGCTTGGTTTAACGAAAAATTTCCAACCGGAAAATATGAAGATGTAGAAGGTTTATGCAAAATCGTAGATCTTGAAGATGTTGTTTCCCAAGATTACAGCTTAACTCCTGGTCGTTATGTCGGTGTAGTCGTTAATCTTGATATGGACTTTGATTACCAAGGACGTATGATTGAAATTCATGATGAATTAGCAATTTTAAATGAAGAAGCAACTCAATTGATGCATCAAATTCAAAGCGTGCAATTATGAGAGAGGGTTGGAAAAAAGTTAGTTTAAGTGAATTAGGATTTGTAGGCAGAGGAAAATCCAGACATAGACCTAGAAATGCTAATTTTTTATTCGGAGACAGATATCCGTTTATTCAAACAGCTGATGTTAAGGCGGCTAATTATAAAATCACGTCATTTACTACAATGTACTCTGAAGACGGTTTGAAGCAAAGTAAACTTTGGCCTAAGAATACCTTATGTATAACAATAGCTGCAAATATTGCTGATTCTTCAATTTTAGCAATAGAAGCATGTTTTCCTGATAGTGTAATTGGATTTATTGCCGATGATAATAAATCAGATGTTCGGTTTGTGAAATATTTATTTGATTTACTTCAGGTAAGAATTAAACAAATCTCACAAGGAGCAGCTCAAGATAATTTAAGTCTAGAAAAATTAGAAACAATTAAATTTGAAGTTCCTGAATTACCTACACAACGCAAAATAGCATCAATATTATCGGGATATGATAATTTGATTGAGAACAACCTGAAACGCATTAAATTATTAGAAG
This sequence comes from Flavobacterium psychroterrae, assembly GCF_018380615.1. Classification (GTDB taxonomy): domain Bacteria; phylum Bacteroidota; class Bacteroidia; order Flavobacteriales; family Flavobacteriaceae; genus Flavobacterium; species Flavobacterium psychroterrae. The sequence continues at coordinate 55,572 of NZ_JAGYVZ010000026.1, forward strand.
AAAAAGCGCAACTTACTTATGAGGAATGGTTTGTAAAAATGCGCTTTCCGGGTTATGAAACTGCGAAATTTGATAAAGTCACTGGATTACCTGAGGGGTGGAAAGAAAAAAATTTCGGAGAATTAACAGAAACAATGCAATATGGATATACAGAATCTGCGAGTAACGAACCAGTAGGGCCAAAATTTTTAAGAATAACCGATATTGTCGGATTCAATATTAATTGGGAAAATGTTCCTTATTGCCTAATTAGTGATAAAGAAAAATCAAAATATTTACTTAGAGAAGGAGATATTGTTGTAGCACGTACAGGAGCAACAGTAGGTTATGCTAAAAGAATCAATAAAAATTGCCCTGAAGCAGTTTTTGCTTCATACCTGATAAGATTAAAATTAAAATCTGAAATTGATGATGTGTTGATGGGAGTATATGTTGAATCTAAATCATTTCTTAAGATGGTTCAAAACATGGCTGGTGGGGCTGCGCAACCTAATGCTAACGCTCCTGTTTTACGTCAGATTGAGATGATTGTGCCTAGCAAAGATATGCAACTTAAATTTAGACATTTAGTAATTGAACCCGTTGGGTGTAATTATTTCAAGTAAAAAATACGGACTAGATATTGTTCAAGATACTGAAATTCAGTATCTTGATGTCGCCAAACAAAACAATATCTATGTCAAATATAATAAAAAATTATCTA
>NZ_JAGYVZ010000027.1:0-28308 GCF_018380615.1 Flavobacterium psychroterrae
AGAACAACTATCATTTATTTTATAACCTGTTTTTAAAAAAATACAATAATAAAAAATTAAAACACTGACAATGAGACATATAAGAAATAAATTCTTTTGGTTTTATTTTTTATCGGACATTAATGATATTATTTAATTAAAATTAAAAAAGAGAAGAAAATTTTAGACAAACGATTCTATGACTTAATTAATAACTCTGAGAGTGGATTAAAAACACTATCTTCAACTGATAATGAAAATAAAATAATAAAGCCAATCCCTATTGAAAAAAGTAATGTTAAATCCTTTGATTTACCAATTGCAAAGGAATTGGTAGAAAAATTAATAAAATTTGAAAAGGAATGTGGTTATTTAGAGTTGAATTTAAAATTGATCGATCTTGCTGATCGTTTTGATACTAACAGTACCTATTTGTCTAAAACAATAAATCAATATAAAGGAAAAAATTTTAGCCAATATTTAAATGATTTAAGAATACAGTATGCTGTAACTAAATTAAAGAAAGAGAAAAAATTAAGAAAATATACCGTAAAAGCCTTGGCTGAAGAATTTGGTTTCAATAATTCAGAATCATTTGCAAAAGCTTTTCATAGCAATACAGGATTGCACCCCTCTTATTTTATCAAGAAATTAAACGAAGATCTTACTGGAATTTGATTTTTTTTACCTATTTTAAAATCAGATTGTTAAGTCTTTTTTTGGTCGGAATTTATAAATATAGACCATAACTACTATGTGTAAGTAAATATGCTTAATACATTTGTTCAAAATAAAATATTAAAGATGAAGAAAAAAAACGAGGTTAAAAGAATACTTTCGCTAGAAAAATTTAAAATTGCGGAACTTAAAAATCTTAGAGTTATTGTTGGTGGAGATGGCAATACAGGCGGAACAGCAGGAGGCAATAAAATCCCACCGGTTCAAGTTTAATTAAAAGAAGCCTTATAATTTAATTATAAGGCTTCTTTGCACATTTTAGATGCAGACCTGAAATATATAATCCATTAAAACAATTCATTTTTTTGAACAATGAAGAAAAAAATAATATTTATCCTGATTTTAATTTGTGGTTTTGCGAATGCTGTTTTTTCCCAAAATGTTGTGGTGCCGGAAATACCTACATCCAAAAATTATTTTGGTAAAACTATAAATGATCCTTACGCGTATCTGGAAAATACCAATGATACATTATCTAGAAATTGGTTTAAAGAAAATAGTTTGAAAACCAGGGAAATATTAAACAATATTACCGGTAGGAAAGAGATCGTTGATAAGCTTATTGAAATCGAAAAAAGAAAGTCCTTCAGTGTTACTTCTTTAAAAATTACAGGGAATGATTATTTTTTTTATTTAAAGAAAACGGAACAGGATAAAAGAGCAAAACTATTTTATAAAACTTCTGAAAAGGGGCATGAAGTTTTACTTTTTGACCCTGTAGAATATAAAAAAGAATCTGTTAATGAGTATTCAATTACTTATTTTAAACCATCATGGGATGGTAAAAAAGTTGCTTTAAGCTTTTCTAAAAATGGAGAAGAAATAGCAGAGATTGCTTTTCTTAATATAGATACAAAATTACTTTTGCCAGAAATACTTTCAAACTGTTGGCCTGCTGAATTAGGAGGTATTAATTGGTTGCCTGATGATTCAGGAATTATTTATCTAAATATACCTGTGGCAGACAAAAGAGATTCGAATTACATATTAAATACTCAATCTGTAATTTATAAATTAGGTGATAAACCCTCAATAAATAAAGTTGTTTTTTCAAAAGAAAATAATTCAGATTTAAAGATCGATCCAGTAGATTTTCCTGAAATTGTTGAGTACAATCTTAATGATAAATACATACTTGGAAAATTAGATGGTGCAGCTGCTTATTTTGATTATTATTATGCGAAAATTGAAGAATTACAAGAAAAAAAAATAAATTGGAAGCCTCTTTTTAAGAAAGAAGATGGGTTTAGTTCTCCTGTAATTGTCAATGAGGATATTTATGTTTTAGCATCAAAAAACTCACCAAATTATAAAATTCTTAAAACAAAAATAACAAATCCTGATTTTGTTAATTCTGAAATAATAGTAGATGAAGATAAAAAAGAAATTATCCAAAATTATGAAATTTTAAAAGACGGACTTGTATATTCAACAACAAAAAATGGAGTGGAAGCGCAATTATATTTTGTTGACAATAATAAAGGACACAGAACTTTAGATTTGCCAAAGAAAGCAGGTAGGATTATTATTAGATCAAAAAACAAGTATCAGAGTGATTTATGGATTTATACCAGCGGGTGGCTGAATCCATTAAAAAGATATCGTTGTGATGTTGTAAAAAAAAGTTTTAAAGAAGATGATGTGAGCCCTACGGTAACTTATCCTGAATTTGATGATTTTATTGTTCAAGAAATAGAAATACCCAGTCATGATGGGGTTTTACTCCCGGTTTCTTTAATATATAAAAAAGGGATGAAAAAGAATAAAATGAATAATGTCCTTATTGATGGTTATGGTGCTTATGGAGAATCAACAAACCCTTCTTTTCAACCTATATTTTTATCATGGGTTTTAAATGATGGAGTGTATGTTGTCTCTCACGTTCGAGGAGGGGGAGAAAAAGGTAATGATTGGTATACAGGAGGTTATAAGAAAACAAAGCCTAACACATGGAAGGATTTAATAAGCACTGCAGAATTTCTAATAAAAGATAAGATAACTAGTAATAAAAAGATTGCAATTTATGGAGGAAGTGCTGGAGGTATTTTGGTTGGAAGAGCTATAACTGAACGACCGGATTTATTTAAAGTAATGATTTGTGAAAATGGTTTTCTTAATACATTAAGAATGGATGTTGCTCCTAATGGACCAAATAACATGAAGGAATTTGGTAATCCATTAATTAGAGAAGAATTTAATGCTCTCTATGAAATGGATGCATATCAGCATATAAAAAAAGGAGTTAAATATCCCGCTTGTCTGGTTACTACAGGAATGAATGATGCCCGGGTAGCTCCATGGATGTCTGGAAAATTTGTTGCAAAATTACGCTCCTCTACAATTTCTCATAATCCGGTGCTTTTCGCAGTTGATTATAAGAGCGGACATGGCGTAGATAGTTCGTATTTACAACTTTATAATGATTATGCAGATGCGTTTGCATTTGCATTTTGGCAATTGGGACATGCTAAGTTCAAATTAAAAAAATAAAGTTTTATTTTGTTTAAAAATTAGTTTATGGCGTTGTAATTTGTAAAAAGATTTACACAGTTTACTTTTAGAATAAATATTTATTTATTAAAGTCAGTTCTTTTGTTTCTAAGACATTAAATTATCTTGATTGAATACAGGCAGGTTTGTTTATGATTTCAGTATAGAGGAAATTAGAGAAGTCAGCTAATGCTTTCGATAAGGAATCATTTTCAATATAGTTATTGTAGGAGGTAAAAAATGATCTACAATTTCATATTTATCAGCTTTTTATTTATAGAAAAATAGCTATATATTAGCGACAACAAAAGTTAATCACACAGGGTAAAGTTTATTCGGTTGAGCTTTTTTTTAGCTAGAATTAAATGTAACTATAACTATAAAGGGAAATGAAAAGATTAAAATTACGTCTAATAATTTTTCTATTATTTGGAACATGTATTAATGCTCAAAATAATATGGATCAAATTTTTAAAATAAAAATTGAACAATCTCTAATTTCCCAAGATGATAATTTCCCTGATTTCAGAACAGACAAAGACAGTTTAGATATTTTTTTATTTGCACTCCATATGGGATTCTCTCCAATTGATTTTCAGCGTTTTACTAAGTTAAATGATCAAAAAATATTAAATTTAATTACTTTATTAGAATCCAAACATTGGCTTCATAAAGTTAATAATCAGTATAAACCAACAATTTTTGTTGCCGATGCAAATGATGGGAAATTGCTTTACAAATATGCAAAACCAATTTCAATAAAAATCACAAAATCTATAATTAAAAAATTAAGCGAAATAAAAGTACAGTTTGATAAAACAGAGATTTCGAAAACGCAATCTTTTGAAAAATGGTCATTTCTGGTTTTAAGTAATGTTTTATTGGATTCATGGCAAATTAATAATGTTGAAAAAGAATTTCTTAAGCAAGACAACAGACCTTCAAGGCATGGAAAACACTACTATTATAGAATTAGTGAGAATACAAATCCTGAAATAGAATCTTTCGGAATTTATGGAAATCAATCTGAAAAAATTGAAAATAAAGATGTAAATGTTTATGGAAATAACAGGCGAAATTTAATTTCAAATTCATTTCAGAACTTAATTTCTAAATCAGATAATAATTTATTTGATGAAATGGCTAAAAAATATTTACCAGACTTATTAAAAATTTTAGAAACCGAAAGAGAATACATTAAAAAGATTTATACCAAATTAGGTTACAATAAAGAAATATCTTTTGAGGAGTTTTTTATTTGGTGGTATCATTTTATTTATACACAATCTACAGATGAAATGAATGAAAAAGGAATTTTAAAAATTCCGAAAGGAGGAAATTTTGATTATGTCTTAGAAGAATAATTGAGAATGTATTTTCAAAGTTTTAGACAAAGAAATAAGTTTTTTCACAGTTAGTATCACATTTCTAAAAGTTTCGAACCTAAACTCGGCAGGTATTCATTTTGCTGGAATTCTATTTTTAAAAAACTACATACGCCACGATCTGCCACAAAACCTAGTATGATGAAATATCTTTAAAAAACCGTCTTAAATTTTTGTGGCAAAAAAGGTATTCACTCCAAATAGGTTATGCCACGATTTGCCACAAAACTTACCGGTCTTGAATGAAAATAAAATTGCTTTTATTTTGCCTTTTTGAGATTCCGGCTCAATATTAGTACCTTAGCCCTACATAAGAAATCCCGGCCAATGGAACCCCACCCCTATATCAGACTCTCAGCACTTAATGACATGATCCATGATACGATCAGTGCGCGTTTTGCCTCGCAGCGTTTCTGGGTACTGGCCGATATTACCAATCATTCCTATAAGGCCGATAAAAAGATTCATTATTTTGAACTGGTCGAAAAAGCTCAGAACGGCAATGGGATAACTGCCAGGATGATGGGCAAATCATGGGGAGGGGGAGCTACATCATTTCTGTTTTTATTTCATTAATTTTTAAAGTAAGCGCATCCAGAAAGAAGTTTAAAGACTTTGCATCTTCTTTGGATCCTACTGCCCTTTCTGTTTTTTGATCCCACCTGGAATGTTCCTATTTGCGTTTGGTGGATGCTTCCTTTGTAATACCATCTACCGTAATTCTAAAGTAGACGGTTCTAGTTTTTCTGTCATTGCTGGTAATTTTCATAAAGAAAACTAACCCAAAGCTGTTCTCTAACATAATTCAACTTTTTTAGATTAATAAATGTAGAATTATAGCATCAAAAAAACAAGTCGTTAATCTCCTTAACTCATTTGTATATAATGGTTTAGCTCAAATTCTGTGACAGTTTTTCTTGGCAGACAAAAGTGCCACGATTCTGCCATAGAAATTTTGAGCAGTTTTAAAAAATTTGAAAAGCAGTATAAAAACAAAAAACCTGCAAATCATATGATTTGCAGGTTTTATACATTTTTCAGGTTTTGAAAAGTTTGATAAAGTTGCCTTTTTCACTTCTTTTCCCTTTTGTGGGGAGAGCAGGATTCGAACCTGCGAAGTTTACACAGCAGATTTACAGTCTGCCCTCGTTGGCCGCTTGAGTATCTCCCCGAAGCTTGTATTGATGCGCTTTGTTTTGCTAAGCGGTTGCAAATATATAAACGTTTTTGATGTTTACAAACAAAAATTGCAGTTAATTTTAAGTTATTTTTGAATTAATTTTTAAATCATTGGAATTGAATAAAATAAAAAAATATCCAGTAGAGATTTTTTGCATTTATTTTTAAAAGTAGGATTATTCTTTTATGGGTTCTAATGATTTTACTCTTAGATTTAGGATTTCTTTAGTTATGTTTAAACCACTTTATCGTAATAGAAGAAAAACAAAGTTGAACAAATATGATTCTAATTTATATTAGTGAGATTAAATTATCTTTTAAAATAAAAACTTAATCTTGGAAAAAATAATCTTTATATTAGCTTCTTTCTAGTATTTCTCTGTCTTTATCTGGTTAAAGATGGGTAGTTTTAACCTTTTTTAATTTTACTTCTTTAAAAGCCTGTTAAAAATATCTTTTGTGTAAATTGTGATTATCCATATTCTAAAGTAATTTTTATAAATCATATTAAAACAAAAAAAATCTCCACGAGGGAGATTTTTTATTTATTCTGAAAATTGATATTATTGAGCTAAAAGCTCTACGATTTTTGCTTTTAATTCAGGACCTCTTAAGTCTTGAGCAACCACTTTTCCTGATGCATCAAGAATAAAAGTTGCAGGAATAGATTCCACTCCATATTGTTTTGCAATAGGTTCTTCCCAAAATTTTAAGTTAGAAACATGCGTCCATGTTAAGCCATCTTTTGCAATAGCTTCTTTCCATGCTGCTGCTTCCTTATCTAAAGAAACACCAATAATATTCAATCCTTTTGAGTGTAGTTCTTTATATATAGCTACAACATTAGGGTTTTCCTTTCTGCATGGTCCACACCATGAAGCCCAGAAATCAACAATAGTTACTTTACCTAAACTTTGTTTAAGCGAAACTACTTTTCCTTCCGGATTAGGAGCTGAAAAGTCTGCTCTTCAGTTAGGGCTACCAACAGGAGCTGCTGACGCACCAACTGCAGGCATTTTTGCTTGACCTAATTTTGCTTTAATTTCTTTTCCAGGAGTACTATTCTTCAAAGACTCATCTAAAGCATTGTATAAGCTTTCAGTTTTTTTGATATCAGCAGTAGGATCAGCAACCATACTTTGAATAATTAAAGCAGAGATGTAAGCTTTTGGATGGCTTTCAGCGTAAGCTAAATATTTCTTTTTAGAGTTAGCCTGAACTTCAGTTTGAAGCGTCATGTATTGTTTCATCAAACCATTGATAGTTGCAGTATCCTGAGCTTGTTGAGCTTGTTGCATTTTCTGAGTATTTTTTTTCTGAAAATCAACTAAACTTTTTTGAGTTTTTGTTAAATCCTCGTTGAATTTTACATACTCATCATTGTTGTAAGTTCCAGAAACTTTAGATTTATGGATACTATCTTTATCAATTGCAATATTAATTTCTCCAGTTTCTAATATAAAAGGAACTGGTCCGTTAGCACCTTGAAGAATTAATGTATGAAAAGCCGGCTCAGTTACTTTTCCTTTTATTTCGAATTTTCCGTTTTCAACTTTTACTGTGTCAAGAGATACTGCCATCTTAGTAGTAGGATCCTGACCTTGAAGAATGATTGTTTTTCCGTTTTCAATTCCTGTTGCAGTTCCAGTAATTAGGTATTCTCCGTCTTTAACTTTGCTGCATGAAATAATCGCTACAGAAGCGGTTAGTAAAAAAAGTATTTTTTTCATTATAAAAAATTAATTAGTTAATTGATTTGTGCAACAAAAGTATCTAAAAATCTAAAACTTACAGAATTTTGTAACCTAAAATTTTGTTATAGTTTTTTTAGGCTTAATTCGCATCTAATCAGTGTATTTGTGGGCTTGATTTGATTTAAAACTCTTAATTATATTATTATTATGAGTTTAAATAGATAATTTTTTAATTTATATGCATAAAAAAAGCACTCTTGTAACAGAGTGCTTTTGTAAATATTTAGGTATAAAACTATTCTTGATTAGTTTTCTTTCTCCAAGTAAAAGAGTTCAAAATGTGTCTTTTTGCGAATCTTCCAGGAGAATCAGCGTTAACCATTTTCACGTAAGTAGCTTTAGGAACACTAATGTATTCGTAAACACTTCCGTTAGAAAAATCGATGATCAAACGACCTTCAACAAATTTATAATCAGTAATTGCCGAAGTTGCAATAGTCTCTGTATATTCCGGTAAATTAGCCTTAATCGTTTCAGGATTAATACTAACCAAAAAGTGATATGCCTCAATTATAGCTTTACTTTTCTCTTCTGCTTCTTTCAAACCTGCATCATCACCTTGAAATTTATCAGGATGAGATTCTTTCATCGCATTACGATAGATCGTTTTTAAATCTTTTAACTCTGCAGTTTTGTCTACGTTTAGTAACTTGCGGTATTCAACTATTTTTTTCATAAATAAGGTAACTACTTGTCTATTAGTTTGAAATTGAAATTAATTGTTCAAAAGACAAATTTTTTGCAAAGGTACACTTTTTTTTAACTTTTTACTTTTGAAGCAAAAAATATTCTAAAAATATCTAAAGTTTTGATTGTGAGCACTAAAAAGCCATGTATTATCTTCCATAGTAATATTAAGGAGCTATTTCCCGCTATCCGTTACAATCTTTTGTGGCGAACCCCGCCACAAAAGGATTTCCACTTTTATCGGGGCTAGGGCATTAGGTTTCATAAGATGTTTAGTTTTCAAATATTTTTTAACCGCAAGGCACGCAAAATTTTAATTAAGCGGTTTATAAAAAAGCAAAGTACGCAAGGCTTTCTATAATCTAGCTTTGCGCCTTTGCGTCTTTGCGCGAAATTCTCAATTAAGTTTAACAATGCTTAAAATTTAATCGCGCAAAGTCGTAAAGACGCAAAGTTTTTAATTCAGCGGTTTATAAAACAAAAAATTCGCAAAGCTTTGTATTGATTTAGCTTTGCGAATTTTGTGTTTCATAAAATAATGTAGGTAAAAATCTTTGCGAACTTTGCGGTAAAATCTCATTTCAACCTGAAACAAATTCAACCTGAAACAAATCTTACTTATCCTCAGATTTCTGATTCGCTTTATGAAAATTCTTGGACTTCTTTGGATATTTATTAAAACTAATATCACTCGGATTTTCAATAACCGACTTAATAGTAATCAAATCACCCACAGCATGATTAGCATGTGCGATTTTATAATCTAAAAGATATTCACCACAAAAATAATTATTGTTTTCATCTTTCTCCATGATGCCGGTATAAACCCCTTTTTGCAACATTTTTTCTTGTGAATCCTTCGACATGACTTTTTATTTTAAAATTAAAGGTACAAAGTTAATCAATTTATGTTTGTTTTAGGGAGTTCTTGACAATCTCAGTATATTTGCACATGCAAAAAAATTTCAAGCCACATCCTAATTCGTTCAAAAATACATTTTGTGTTTTTCATGAAGTACTTTCAAGTGAAATTGAAGGTTTAAAGAAACAGTTTGAAAGCAAAGCCGGAAGTACCTATTATTATACCGAATCCGGAATGTATCGCGTTTCAAATCATTGGGGAAGATTAGCTAACAGCAAATGGCGTTTAGTGGCTCGTGAACCGGAAACCGAGTCAAAAACAAAAATAGGTTTTGCCAATTGGAATGAATTTTATCCTGATAATGCCGAAGAAAAGCTGTACTATATTGAAGCCGACTTCGATAAAAATAACGTAACATATCAGCATAAAAAAAATCCGAAATATGATAATAAAGCAATTTTAAGAACCAGTTTTGAAACAACAAAACGCATCAAACAAATCAGGAATCTGCAGCAATTAACATCATGGGCAAAACATTTTGATTATGATGACATCGATGATTTACGAAAGCAAATTATCAACGAATTGATTTACACCGAAAAAACTTTAGACGAAATTAAAAGAGAAATATAATGGGACGCAACAACGACAGAAACATCAAAAAGCACAACGATAAACTTCATAAAGCGCAGGACAAAGCTAAACAGGCCGTAATTTCACGCAAAGAAAAGCTAAAAGAAATTATTAAAAAGTTCAACGAAGACAAAAAAGAAGAAAACTAAAAAAGTTCGCCACGAATTTCACGAATCTACACGAATTAATTTTTTAAAAATTTGTGTTCCATACAGATTAAAAATTTGTGCTAATTTGTGAAATTTGTGGCAAAAAAAACACATAGATATGAAATTTGAAGATTTAAAAGTAAGCGTACAGGAAATTATTGATTTAATTGCTGCAAAAAATAACAGAGAAGCAAACAATAAATTGCTTGAAGTAAATGAAACTTTAGACGAAATGCTGGATCATGCCGAAGAAGATGAAGACTTGAGAGAGATTAGCAGATATCAGGTTTTGTTGAACCAATTGCACGTTAAAATAAACGGCGAAGAGCAAGTGGATGGAGAATAAAAAATGCTTTTGCGATACGGGTTTATTATTTAAAGATTGCTGCGGATTGTATCTTGAAAAAAACGAGAAAGCGCCAACAGCTTTATTTTTAATGCGTTCGAGATATTCGGCGTATGCGACTCATAATACTGATTATCTTTTAGACACCACTTATATTTCTGAAAGAAAGCATTATTCAAAAGCAGAAATCTTTAAATGGGCAACAAATAATAAATGGCAAAAACTAGAAATTTTAAGTTCTTCTGAAAATACAGTAGAGTTTAAAGCCTACTTTTTAGATTCTGATAATAAGCCTCAAATACATTACGAATTTTCAACTTTTAAATTCGAAAATAATGCTTGGTATTACGTTGATGGAAAGTTTGAATAATCGATATTATTCTTGCCAATATCAGTTAATTTAATTCAAATACTTTAACTAAAAATTAATAAATGTTTCTATTTTCATAATTCTAAAATAGCGTAATTTTAGAATTATGAAAAACGAATTTAAAAAAGGTTTTTATTTTAAGACGTACGAAGCCCCATTTCAGTCTCCGTTTGAAAAACTTTTTGGCATTTTCAAAGAGCTAATCACCCATACTTCGGGCGATTTTGATGAAGCTATAGACTGGCTTCGGGAGTTGGACAAAGAATATAAACTGACCGACGAGAACTACACAATCGATGATTTTATCGAAGATTTAAAAAAGAAAGGTTACATAAAAGACGAGGTTAAAGAGGATGGAACCGGCGGTTTTGGAATCACTGCTAAAACAGAACGTGCCATTCGTCAACAAGCATTGGATCAAATTTTTGGCAATTTGAAACGTTCCGGAAACGGAAATCACAAAACTAAACATGCCGGAAATGGCGATGAACATACAGGAGAATTCCGCGGATTTAATTTTGGCGATGGTTTAGAACGTATTTCATTGACCGAAAGTTTACGAAATGCCCAAATCAATAATGGCGTTGAAAGTTTCATGCTGACCGAAAATGATTTGGTTGTCGAAGAAACGCAATTCAAAGCCCAAATGAGTACGGTTTTGATGATCGACATCAGCCACAGTATGATTTTGTACGGCGAAGACCGAATCACGCCTGCCAAAAAAGTAGCGATGGCTTTAGCCGAATTAATCACAACGCGTTATCCAAAAGATACGCTGGATATTTTGGTGTTCGGCAACGATGCCTGGACGATTCCCATAAAGGATTTACCATATTTGCAAGTTGGTCCATATCACACAAACACAGTTGCAGGTTTACAACTAGCAATGGATATTTTGCGTAGAAAACGAAATACCAACAAGCAAATTTTCATGATTACCGATGGAAAACCAAGTTGCGTGCGCGAACGTGATGGTTCCTATTATATGAATAGTAACGGACTCGACGAATATATCGTAGACAAATGCTACACACAGGCACAACAAGCCAGAAAATTACACATTCCGATTACGACTTTTATGATTGCAAATGATCCGTATTTACAGCGTTTTGTCAATCATTTTACCGAAGCCAATCAGGGAAAAGCATTTTACACCGGACTAAAAGGTTTGGGAGAAATGATTTTTGAAGATTATGAAACGAATAGGAAGAAGAGAGTTCGATAATTTTAGGTTCAAAGTTACAAAGGCTCAAAGTTACAAAGGTTTCTAATTGTCACGCTGAGCGGAGTCGAAGGGTTTTTTATACACAACGAATATCGTAGAGGCGCACAGGATTGCGTCTCCACAAAGTGAAGACACAATCCCATTCACAAAAACAATAAAATAACAAAATACATATTTCATAAAAATGGAAATAAAAAATATAAACACATTAGGTCAATTAAAAGCCGCTGGATATAAAAGTATAAGTATCAAAGACGAGTTAAGAAATAATCTACGTGAAAAAATCAAATCAGGAAAACCGGTTTTTGAAGGCGTTCATGGTTTCGAAAATACCGTAATTCCAGAGTTGGAACGTGCTATTTTATCACGTCATAACATCAACTTATTAGGATTGCGCGGACAGGCTAAAACACGTTTAGCACGTAAAATGGTTGAGTTGTTAGATGAATACATTCCTTTTGTGGCGGGATCAGAAATTAATGACGATCCATTAAATCCAATTTCTCGTTTTGCAAAAGATTTAATCGATGAAAAAGGCGACGAAACACCAATTTCATGGTTGCATAAAAACGAACGGTTCTTTGAAAAACTTGCAACACCAGATGTTACCGTAGCCGATTTAATTGGAGATGTTGACCCGATAAAAGCTGCGAATCTAAAATTATCATACGCTGATGATCGCGTAATTCATTTCGGGATGATTCCAAGAGCGAACCGTTGTATTTTTGTAATCAACGAATTACCAGATTTACAAGCAAGAATTCAGGTAGCTTTGTTTAATATCTTACAGGAAGGAGATATCCAGATTAGAGGATTTAAACTGAGAATGCCATTAGATATGCAATTTATATTCACAGCAAATCCAGAAGATTATACCAATCGTGGAAGCATTGTAACGCCGTTAAAAGATAGAATTGGATCTCAAATTTTAACGCACTATCCTGAAACCGTTGCTATTGCAAGAACAATTACAGAACAGGAAGCAAAACTAGACGAAACACAACACAAATTAGTTCACGTGCCAAGTTTAGCCAAAGACATTTTAGAACAAATAAGTTTTGAAGCTCGTGACAGCGAATACATCGATAATAAAAGTGGCGTAAGTGCCAGAATGAGTATTACAGCTTTTGAGAATTTAATGAGCACCGCAGAACGTCGTGCATTAAAATCAGGAGTTGACAAAACAACTTTACGTTTGTCTGATTTCATCGGGATTATTCCGGCGATTACAGGAAAAGTAGAATTAGTTTACGAAGGAGAGCAGGAGGGAGCCGCCGCAGTTGCACAGAATTTAATAGGTTCAGCAATTAAAACTTTATTTCCAACGCTTTTACCTAAAATAGAAAAACTTGAAAAACCAGACGCAAAAACACCATATTCAGATTTGATCGAATGGTTTTTTGCCGAAAGCGGTTTCGAATTATTAGACGATGCATCAGATGAGGACTATAAAAAGATTCTTGACGAAGTAACGCCATTAGATATTGTATTGAAAAAATATCAACCTCAATTAGATAAAAACGATCAATATTTCTTTAAAGAATTTATTTTGTGGGGATTAGTCGAATACAAAAAATTAAGCAAAGATCGTTTTGCACAAGGACATCAGTTTAAGGATATGTACGGAAGTTATATCAGTAAATTGTAATTCAACGCTCTCTTATTCAAACCTGACAGGTGTTTAAAATTTTAAAACCTGTCGGGTTTTTTGTTTATTTTAGTTTCAATTTTCTATACAGTTTGTTATTTTGGAAGAACGAACCCGAGCGAAATGTCATTAAATTAAGGTAAAATCTATAAAATTATTTCCTGGTCAAATCAAGAAAGTAATTTGAACAATCTCTTTTTATCCGCGTTTTCGCTTTAGCGAATCAGTAAAATCAGTGTCTAAATTTGACGCGGATAAAACAGATTTACTTCGTAAAAACGCGGATAAAAACGGATTTAATTTGACAACATTGCACCAAACCCGATAGGTTTTTAAAACCTGTTGGGTTTATTATTTCTAAAAAGACGTTTACCAGTTTAATTTCGTCTACCTTGCTCCGTTGGCTGCATTTGCAGTTTTCCCAAAATAGAAATGGAAAATGGTTTCGAAGATCTAATTGCGAGTTATATTGAGAACAAAGTAGGAATATCAGAACATTTTTTAAGTGCTGAATTAGCCAATCATTTAAAACAAAATTTACTGGATCTCAATCAGAAAAGTCTATTAATGGCAGCAGGAATTGGAAATTCAGAAAAACTATCATATGATGGCGCGATCAGAAGCGATTCGATTTATTGGCTGGACAAAAATCATAATAATGTTTTTGAAAACGAGTTCTTTGCTCAAATTGATGCCTTTATTATTTACTTAAATGAAAGCTGTTATGCAGGAATCACCGGTTATGAATTTCATTATTCTTTGTATGAAACAGGCGATTTTTATCTCAAACATTTAGATCAGTTTAAAAATAATCCAAGCCGAAAATATTCCATGATTAGTTATTTAAACAGTAATTGGGTAGAAGCAGACGGTGGGGAATTAATGATTCATCAGGAAAACAACAATCAAAAAATTTCACCAACTCAAGGCAAAACGGTATTCTTTAAAAGCAATGAATTGGTTCACGAAGTTTTGGTAACACAAAATACCAGAATGAGTATTACAGGATGGCTTAAAAGTGATTAGTTTTTGGGAATAGAAAATAGAAAATAGAAAATAGAGAAAAGAAAATAGAAGATAGAGAAAACAGAAATGAGAGTTTTAGCCGCATAGAGCGCAATTTTTTTGTTGAGCTGAAAATAATCTCGCAAAGACGCAAGGATTCAAAGTTCCTATTATTGATGGCTTCGCAATCTTGGCGAAGTTAATTCCAAAATAAGAACATAAAGCTTAAAAACTTTGTGGCTTTGCGTCTTTGCGAGACTAAAACATTACAACTTATAAACTAACTGTAAGTTTTTTATTAAAACTACTTTATTATAAAACTTTAAGTGTTTTGCGTTAAAAAAAATAAAACCAAATGACTTTAAATACTATTTTTGTTCAAAATTCTATCCTATGCTGTTTCTTGTTTTAAGTATTTTTTGTAGTGTAATTGTTGGCGTAATTTTCAAAATAACCCGTAAATACAATAGTAATCCGATTCAAATTGTAGCAATTAATTATTTGACTGCTTTAGCGCTTTGTTACTTTACTTTTAGTCCTAATCTGGCGGAAGTTAATTCAAATGCACCCTGGAATATTTATATCGCAATTGGCGTTTTATTACCTTTTGTTTTGTTGTCTTTAGTAGCTTCAATTAGACATATGGGAATTGTAAAAACCGATGCAGCCCAACGATTATCACTATTTATCCCCATAATTGCTGCCTGGCTTATTTTCAAGGAAGAATTTAATTCCTATAAAGTTATCGGACTTATAATAGGATTTCTGGCTCTTTTATTTATTCTGCGAAAGCAATCTGATAATACCCAAAACAAGTGGTTTTTCCCCACTGCAGTATTCATAGGTTTTGGAATAATTGACATTCTCTTCAAGCAAATAGCAATTTATACCACTTTGCCTTATCCAACCTCTTTATTTGTGGTTTTCTGCATTTCTTTAGCAGTTGCGATTTTGATTTCGATATATGAAATGACAACTAAAAAGACAAAATTGGAGCCTAAAAACTTTCTTTTCGGAGTTTTGGTAGGAATTTTTAATTTCGGGAATATTCTATTTTACTTAAAAGCACATAAGGCTTTCGCCGAAAATCCATCAACGGTTTTTGCAGGAATGAATATGGGCGTTATCATTTTAGGAAGTCTTGTTGGCCTGTTGTTTTTTAAGGAAAAGTTATCCAAAATTAATTTCATAGGTATCTTTTTAGCCTTAATTTCTATTGTTTTTATAGTTATTTCGCAATTTAAATAATTTTTTTAAAGTCTTAATCCGTTAATTTACAGGTGTTTTTATGTTATCTTATTATTATATTGAAAATAAACTCTACTAATTCTATAGAATTTAAGAAATATATTTATAGATTTGCAGTAACAATGAAAAACTATAGTCTAAATATCATCCCGTTCATGTGCAGCTTCACGATGTGTTGCATAATGAACTATGCGATGAGATGGCGTTAATAGAGAAAGTACTTGTTAGTTATTTTTTTTTTTAGCCTTTCATGCACCATGAAAGGCTTTTTTTAGAAATAGTAAAAAATAAATAAAATGAGATCAAATAGAAATACCAACATAATGATGCAATGCTGCCTGATGAAAATTCCATGTTGCAGCTGTAAATTATTAGTTAAGAAAAAATAAAAACAGCTTTTGAAATAAGAGCTTCAAAATAAGATACCAAATAACCCAAATTAAAAAAATATATCATGAGTGCAGAATTAATTAAACAGAATCCCTTTCAATCAATGATTGATCGCTTTAATATTGCTGCTGACATTCTAAATTTAAATGAATCGATCAGACAAAAACTACAAAGACCTGAAAAACAAATCGTCGTAAATTTTTCTATTACGTTAGACAACGGAACTGAACAAAATTTTGAAGGATATCGCGTCATTCACAATACAGCTTTAGGACCATCAAAAGGAGGAATTCGTTATGATACAGGCGTAAATCTTGATGAGGTAAAAGCTCTTGCTGCCTGGATGACATGGAAATCTGCTGTTACGGGAATTCCGTTTGGAGGTGCAAAAGGCGGAATCATTTGTGATCCAAAAAAACTTTCAAAAACCGAATTAGAAAAAATTACCAGAGCGTATACAAAAGCTTTAGCAGATATTTTTGGACCTGACAAAGATGTTCCGGCTCCGGACATGGGAACTGGTCCTGACGAAATGGGCTGGTTAATGGATGAATTTTCAATAGTTCACGGCAAAACAATTCATGCCGTTGTAACCGGAAAACATTTGCATTCAGGAGGATCTTTAGGCAGAGTAGAAGCAACAGGAAGAGGCGTTAGTATTATCACATTATTAGCACTTCAGAAATTAAAACTAAGACCTGCCAGATCTACCGTTGCAATTCAGGGATTTGGAAATGTAGGATTGCATTCGGCTTTGTTTTTGTTCGAAAAAGGACTAAAAGTTGTCGCTGTTAGTGATGTTTCGGAAGCTTTTTACAATCCGGACGGACTTAATATTCCGGAACTGATTTTATATTATAATCTCAATAATAAAAGTATTAAAGGATATCCAAATTCAGTTGCCATCAAACATGAAGACTTACTATTATTAGAAGTTGATGTGTTGATTCCGGCTGCAAAAGAAGATGTTATTACACAAAAAAACGCAAATGATATTCGCGCAAAAATTATAGTTGAAGGCGCAAATGGTCCAGTTTCATCAGATGCTGATGCAATATTGCACAATAACAATGTTTTAGTGGTTCCTGATATTTTAGCCAATGCGGGAGGCGTTACGGTTTCTTATTTTGAGTGGCTTCAAAATTCCCTTTTAGAGTCATGGAGGATTCACCAGATTAATACCCGTTTGGAGGATATATTAGAAAAAGGTTTTGAAACTGTTTTTAGAGTTGCAGCAAAACATAACGTAACGCCACGTATTGCCGCTTATATTATCGCTCTACAAAAAGTAGCCGATACTCAGGCTGTTAAAGAAGTAGCATTAGAGGAACCGAAATTTAAGCAGAATTAAAAACTAGATTTTAGAATATAAAGACCGTTTTCATTGATTATTATTTTTTCAAAAGAGAAGGTATTAATCAATGAAAATATCTTTGTTTTAAGTTTATAGTAATTCGCTGTATGACGTGAAAAATTATTAAACACATAGAAACATAGATTTTATGAGAAATAAAGGATACAAAAAAGAAATACATTTCTTTCACATAGTTGCTATGTGCTTTAGATAAGTGAAACGTCCTTTTTTTTTTTGAGTAAAGAAAAGCTATGTTTCTATGTGTTAAAATACTAATCATCAGCGCGTTTAATAAATTGTATTTGAGTTTTTTTTATAATCAAAAAAAGTAATTTTTAAAATGGAACATATTAATTTTCTAGCTTTTGCAATGCCCGCTTTTTTTCTCTTCTTATTTTTAGAATATAAAGTAGCGCAACGCAAAAAGAGACCGGAAATTTTTAATTATGAAAGTTCAGTTTCAAATATTAGCATTGGTATTGCGGAGCGATTAATCAATTTATTTATTGCCGCAAGTTTCTATCAATTGTATTATTTGATTTATGACAATTATAGAATTTTTGATATTCCGAGTACTGTTTTTGTTTGGTTTGCCTTAATTCTCGCCACTGATTTTGTCTGGTATTGGTACCACAGATTAGGGCATGAAGTCAATTTTTTCTGGGCGGCACATATTGTACATCATCATAGCGAAGAGTTTAATTTTACCGCAGCAGCCAGGATTACAACTTTTCAGGCGGTTGTCAGAACCGGTTTTTGGTGCGTACTTCCTTTGGTTGGTTTTCATCCTTCAATGGTGATTACAATGCTGATTGTTCACGGCGCTTATTCGTTTTTCACACACACACAAGTTATAGGTAGGATAAAATGGCTTGAATATGTTTTAGTAACGCCATCAGTTCACGGCGTTCATCACGCATCTGACGAGAAATATCTAGACAAAAATTACGGAGATATGTTCACCTTTTGGGATCGGCTTTTTGGAACTTTTCAGGCTGAGGAAGAAAAACCAAAATACGGATTAACGCATCCGCTAAAAAGCTACAGTTTCCTGTGGCAGCATTTTCATTATTACTTCGAAATTTACGAATTATGGAAACGTTCCGTTGGTTATGGCGCCAAATGGAAAGCCGTTTTTGGAAGTCCCGCCCACATGGATCAGGATATTCGTCCCACATTAGAGAAGCGTTTTCTTCAGGATAAAGCAAATCCGCATCAAAGGCTCCGATTTAAAAATTATCTCTATATACAATTAGGAATCTCTACTTTATTTCTAACCGTTTTCACTTATTATTTTGACTATTTAAATGTTGTAGATAAGATTTTTGTACTCTTAATTATCCTCATAACATTAGTCAATTGCGGCGCTTTGTTAGAACAGCGAAAATGGATTTATTATCTTGAATATGGACGTATTTTTATCTTTACAACATACTTTTTATACCAAGAAAATCTAATCTCGTTTTTCTTTGTTCCGCTTGCCATAATGATTTTTGCCGAGCAATTATTTTCGTTAAGTACGCGATATCAAAATGTAGTGCTTCAATTAGAGCCTTCAGAATAAAGAATAAAGAATAAAGAATAAAGAATAAAGAATAAAGAATAAAGAATAAAGAGTATAGAATAAATAATAAAGAAGAGACATTTGAAAGGTCGTTTTTTTGCCACAGATTAAAGGATTAAAAAGATTTAAGCTGTGTATTTTTTTGCCACGAATTACACTAATTTCTCTAATTTTTATGCTCTAAATTAATAAAAAAGAATTCGTGAAAATTTGTGTAATTCGTGGCAAACTTTTTAATAAACAATCTAAAAAAAATCTTTTTAATCCTTTAATCTGTGGCTAAACCCTTTTTTAAATCGTTTTAATCGCCATAATCTTCTCTTCAAAAGTATCTTTAAAATCTGATTTGCTTTTGATTCTCGTTTTATACGTATAAATTGTAGCTACAGAAAGTTCTAAAAATTCTGCCATTTGACTGCTGTCCTGAATTCCTAATCTGTACAAGGCAAAAATGCGCAATTCGGTATTTAAAAGTTCTCCTTTTTTAACGACACATTTATGATCGTTCGGGAATAAATGATTAAAATCAGTGACAAAAGTGGGAAACAATTTCAGGAAGATTTCATCAAATTGATGGAATAGATTTTCCCGTTCTTCTTTTACATTATAACGCTTTAAACTAGCAATAACTTCATCTGTTTTTTTGGTGATAATTTTATGAAGCGTACTTTTTTGCAAATGATCTATTTTATTGATAAAAGCCGAAGTTGCCTTAATAAAATACGTAATATATTCCTCTTTAATTTTGTTCGCCTCGCTTAAACTAATGTTCATTTCCTGAAGTTGGGCATATGACGAAGCCATTATTTTTCGGGCTTTATTTTTTTCTTTTAATTGTTTGAAAATAATAATCGAAAACAAAATAATAATCAAAGTCAGAATCGTTAATAGAATAATGATCCTTTCCAGTTTATCATTTTTCTCCTTTACATTATTCAATTGTGCCTTTTCGATAATAGGCAAAATAGAGGAGATTTCGATTTTACGATGCCTCGCATTATAAAAAGTCGCATCATCCATCGCAATATTAATATACTCATTTGCCTTGTCCAGAAAACCCATTTTAAAAAGTTCGTTGGCTAAATTTCTAAGCGCAACGGTTTCCTTTGTCGCATTTTTAACATCGGCAATAGCCGCAAGAGCGAGATATTGAATCGCCTTTTTTGTATATCCTCTTTCAGAATAAATATAACCCAGACTCGAAGTCGCGATTCCGTAATAATCCGGCGGTAAATTGTAGTTGTTAATCCAGTAGCTAAATGCAAATTCGGCACCACGCCAGTCTTGTTGTTTAAGACGTTTTAAACTTTCTGCTGCCCAATATTCATTTGTATTTGTTCCAATTAATTCTAATGCCTTTTGCAGGAAATGATTTCCCTGCTGCACATAATGAATATTAAAACGCTGATCCTTATTATAATCGGCAAGATCATAATAGGCGCGCGCTTTGATGGAATAAAATTCGAATTTGTTTTTAAGATCGAGTTTTTTATCATCAATAACATTCAAAGTATCAATTGCTTCTTTAAAAAGTCCGGACGAAAGCAACACAAAACCTTCTTTAATCCTGCTTTTAGATAAATATTCAGGTTTTTTCAGCACTATTGCTTTGAATTTTGCCTGTTCTAAATAATAATAAGCCGAGTCGTATTTGAAAGATTTATATTCTTCAAACAACAACATATAATTATCATAAAGCTTTTCGTTGTTTTGGCTTAAAGTAAACTTGGAAACGTTTTTCTTTAAAACTTCAATTTTACGATACTTCTGTTTTAAGTAAATATCCTTTTTCAGGAGTACTTTATCTAATTCTTCAAGAACAGGATTTGTCTCTTTTGCAGAGATGGAAAAACCTGCAATGAAAAAATATAGAATTACTATTCTTCGCATGTTTTGGTTTGGTTAGGGTAGAAAAAAATGTTTTAGTTCGGTGTGGGTTAATTCGGTTTTTAATTCAAAAATAGTTTAAGAGCTTATGATTAGCAACTTTTAAATAATGGGTAGCATCTTTCGTAATATATATAAGGAAAGGGAAATTTAGCGTGAAAATAGTTTGTGAATGTTAAAAGTGGTCTAACAACTTGCAATTATACAATAAAAACTATTCAAATATATAGATAGTGAAAAAATAATCTGTTTTAAATTAGATATTGTCATTTTTACCATTATTTATTTGTGATTTTCATCTCAACAAAACCTTGATTTTTTAATTTACGAAAACGTAATAGTAAATTGATTATCAGTTGTTTAAACTTTTAAAAAGCCGAATTATATCTTGATTTTTCACAGATACTTTTTTTTAGATTTATTTAACATCTAGTTTCGTGCTGTTCTTTTAGAAGAATAAAAACTAACAAAAACCAAAATTTATGAGAAGTAAAAGTATTTACTGGTTAGCTGTTTTAATGTGCTTATTTGCGATTTCCTGCGATAGCACAGAAGACGGAAGCTACGTTGATCCTATAACCATTTATGAGAAAGTTAATGGAAATTGGGGATTAACAAATTTGAAGATGGTGGATGAATTTGCAAAGGCAAATAAGATCGAACCAAGCGAAGAAAACTTGAGTACCTATTTCAATTACGAGGATTTTAAAATCAAATTCAATGTAGATGAAAAAAACAATCCAACAAGTTATGAAGTTGCTGGCAATGTTCCTCCTTTATTCGCCCCAAAAGGATTCTGGCAGTTAAGCTCAGATTTTCAGCCTACAAAAGCAGGAAATGCTATCAGGATTTATTTGTATAGCGATGCTCAGAAAACTCAAAAAACAGATGAACTCAGATTAACATCGGTTCCCGGAAAAAACGAAGAAATGGAAATTCAATTGGTTCGCAGTTCCGGTGGAAGTCCATTTGTGTCGTACGTATTTAAATTAAATGCTATTAATTAAAAAGTAATATGAAATCGCCATGATTCTAAATAAAACACTTGAACAAAGAATGGCGATACCATTTTCCTTTAAATAACAAATATGATATACACATGAAAAAATTTATATATACAGTTTTATTGGTCATTTTTATGGCTCCTAACTTTATGCAGGCACAAGAAATGGCGGGAGCTGTGGGCGCTATCTCATCGTTTCCTGTAGTGTACAAATACGATGAAAAAGTGACGTGGTATTTTGATATGTCTGCCACAACATTTGCTGAAAACGAAGATCTTTATATCTGGATCTGGTCTCCATCAGAACCGGATGCGGGACATTGGGAAAACTCATCTGACTTTGCCAAACTAACGCACGTAAAAGATAAAATCTGGAGTTTTACTTTAACTCCAACCGAATATTTTTCTAAAACTGTGGCAGAAATCACAGCGAGTGACGGATTTTGGCTTCGTTTAAAAAACAAAACCGGATCGAAACAAAGTGAAGTGGCAAACATTGCATACACTGATTTTTCCTCATTTTACACAGCGAACGAGCTGATCAGGGCTTATCCCACTAAACCAACCATTGATAAAGGGGTAAGTATTTTGTTTGATGCCAATTTAGCTCCGGGATTTGCCGGCGCAACAAGTGTTCACATGCATAGCGGACTGAACGATTGGGATGTTAAACAAGAATACCAATCATGGCTGCCGGAAATTGCTGCAAAAACTAAATTAAAAGATTTAGGAAACGGTTTTTACAAAATGGATTTGGTTCCAAAGGATTATTACAATACTCCGGACGGTTACGAGATGAAAAATTTAGTTTTCCTGATGGTAAAAGATGATTGGGCAGGTACAACTCCGGATCAGGTTTTATACGCTGGCGCTTTTGTACCGCCACCGCCGCCGGTTTTTGCATTTTTCCCTTTGCAGATTAGTCAGAAGGATTTTCTTGGAATGTCCAGAAAAAATAACGAATCGGGCGTGAATAAATTGCTTTACACGATTACAGCCGGAAGCAAAGTAATTTCGGGTGAGTTTTCTGGTGGAACGGCAGAGATAAAAGGATTTGTCAACTTGGTTTCAGAACTTAATGGGATTCCGAATTTAAATGAAATTCATGTTTTGGTCAAAGACAATAAAGACAAAACGATTTCGGATACTACGATTCCACTTAAAACTTTAGACAAATAATTCATTATCAAATTAATATCAATTCTAATGGAATGGGCATAATCTAAAATTTGGTCATAACCAATAATGACTATGCGAATTACATATGACCGATAAAAAAACAATAAATAACTACATATGAATAGTAAAAATAAAAAAATAGTCCTGCATCACATGTGGACTACTAAAAATGTGGTATTCATGATTTTCATGCTTTTTCTTTCGGCAGGAATGTTTGCGCAGGAAAAAAAGCAGGTATCAGGTACCGTTTATGATAATACAGGAAGTGTATTGCCGGGAGCTACGGTTCTTGAATCAGGAACGAGAAATGCAACAACGACAGATTTTGACGGAAAATTTACTTTATCGGTAGCCGTAGGAGGTTCTATTGAAGTTTCGTTCATTGGTTCAACCACTCAAAAAGTTCAGATTACGGCAGCAACAAAACCTAATTTAGACGTTCGTTTACAAAACGATGGTTATATGCTTGCTGAGGTTCAGGTAGTTTCTGTAGGATACGGAACGCAAAAAAAATCTGATTTAACGGGAGCGATTTCGAGTTTAAAATCAGATGATTTAGTAAAAGGAACAATTTCCTCGACAGAACAGGTTTTACAAGGAAAAGTAGCGGGATTAAATATCATTCGTCCGTCTGGAGATCCGGCTGCGGGGTCTACAATTCGCTTGCGCGGAGGAACATCCTTAACCGCAAGTAATAGTCCGCTGATTGTAGTTGACGGAATTGCGGGAGTTGATATCAATATCGTTCAGCCATCTGATATTAAATCTGTTGACGTTCTTAAAGATGCTTCGGCGACAGCCATATACGGATCAAGAGGAGCAAACGGAGTTATTATTATCACAACAAAATCCGGTACAAAAGGAGTTTCGGTTACCTACAGCGGTTTATCAAGCGTGGGTTATGTAACGGATAATTTAGATCTTTTGTCAGCAAATCAATGGAGAGGTTACGTTCGAAGTACAGGAAACGGCGATGCTGTTGATTACGGCGGAAATACAAACTGGCAAAAAGCGTTACAGCAAACGGCTATTTCGCAATCGCATACTTTAAGCATTAATTCAGGAAAAGCTGACAGCGGTTTTAGAACGTCACTTTCGTACTTAAATAATGAAGGTGTGATCAAAAAAACAGGACTTGAAAGATTGAGCGGAAACATTAACGCATATCAATATCTTGGAGATAATAAGGAGGTGAAATTTGACATGGGTTTATTTGCCAATGTTGACAAATGGCATCCAATGGATTATAGAATTTTTGAACGTTCGTATAATTTAAATCCAACGATTCCGGTTTATGATGTTAACGGAAATTTCTCTTCGGTAGCAGGAAATATTTACGAAAATCCGGTTGAAATTTTAACGAACAGAACGGTTGATAACGAAAGACACAGATTATTAGGCTATTTTAAAACCGAAATAAAATTTGCAAAAGATTTTCTTGCGGTTGCGAATATATCTTATGAACATAATGCGGTAAAAGGAGCCACTTACAAACCAAGTTATGCGGTTATGGAAGGAATAACTGAAAACGGTTATGCTCAAAGAACCTATGCAGAATACGCAAATGCTCAAGGCGAACTTTATGTGAATTATAATAAAGTGATTGACAAACATACTATTGGCGCACTTGCAGGATATTCGTATTTAGAAAATATCTATGAAGGTTTTGGCGCACAACGAAGTGGTTTTGTGACCGATGCTTTTAGTTATAACAATCTTGGTGCGGGTTACAATTATCGTTTAGGCGATGTGTATTCATATAAAGGAAAATCAAATTTAGTTTCGTTTTATGCACGTGCAAATTATGCTTATGATGGCAAATATTTGCTGACTGGAACAGTGAGACGAGATGGTTCAAGCCGTTTTGGAGAAAACAATAAATGGGGAACATTCCCATCAGCTTCTGCAGCATGGAAAGTGTCAAGCGAAGAATTTATGAGTTCTACAAAAGGATGGTTAGACAATCTTAAAGTGAGAGTGGGTTACGGAGTTACTGGTAATCAGGACGGAATTGGTGAATACAAATCACTTTCGATTTTAGGAGTTGGAAACGATAGTTATTACGATCCTGCAACCGGAACGTGGAGTTTGGCATATTCGCCAAAACAAAACCCAAATCCTGACTTAAAATGGGAATCAACAAGACAATTAAATGTTGGTTTGGATTTTAGTTTGTTCAACAGAATTACAGGTTCATTTGAATATTACGTAAAAAATACCGATGATTTATTATATACTTATGAAGTTCCTCAACCGCCTTATTTAGTGGGAACAATGTTAGCAAATGTGGGTGAAATGTCAAACAAAGGAGTTGAACTTACTTTGAATGCTGATATTGTAAAAGGCGATAAATTTTCCTGGAATGCCAATTTAACTTTAGGACACAACATTCAAAAAATAGAAAAATTATCAAATCCTACTTATAAAACCGATGTTATTTACAGCGGATCTCTTCACGGATTAGCAGGAATGTCAGGACAATATTCTCAAATTATTGCTGAGGGTTATCCAGTTGGAACTTTCTGGGGATTCAAAAATGCAGGACTTGATGAAAATGGTAAAATTCAGTACTATAATGCAGCCGGAAGTGTAGTGGCAGAAAGTGCTTTAGTAGATGCTGATAAAAGAGATTTAGGAAATATTCAGCCTGATTTAACGATGGGTATCGGAATGAACTTTACTTACGAAAATTTTGATTTAGGTGTTACAGGATACGGAATGTTTGGTCAAAAAGCATTAAACGCAACCAACATGATGTTGAATGATCCTAACAGATTACCCACTTTTAATGTTCCGGATGATTTCCTGAACAGCGGTATCACATCTGCACCTAAATATTCAGATTACTGGATTGAAGATGCTTCTTTCTTCAGGCTTCAAACGGTTTCAGTAGGATATACTTTGCCTTTAAAATACAAAAGTTCTAAACTTAGAATATATCTTATGGGAGAAAATCTTGCTGTATTTACAAAGTACAAAGGCGTAGATCCTGAAATTGGTTTAAATGCGCAGAACGGAATGGATGCATCAGGAAAAATGGATGAAACAGGATTAGCAGCTCCGGGAATTGACAGATATAATAATTATCCTCGTCCAACAACGATTTCTGTAGGATTAAATTTTACGCTGAATAACTAAGCGATTAACTCAAAAATATATAAAATGAAAATCAAAATAACTGCAGCACTATTAGTTAGCATGCTTTTTACGATATCATGTACCAATTTAAATGAAGATTTATATGATAAAGTTGAAGATGGAAATTTTGGAAATACTCCAAAAGAAGTTGATGCATTAGTTGGCGGAGCGTATTCATCATTAAGAGGATTTGCTGACGGAATCTCAAATAATTATCCAACGAGTGAGTATGTTTTCTTTTTGAATGAAACGGCTTCAGATGAAGCTACAATCCCAACAAGAGGAACAAACTGGTACGACGGCGGTCAATATCAGGATGTACAAAAACATACATGGAAAGCAGATAATCGTTTGATTCTTTCGTCCTGGCGTTACAATTATACCGGAATTGCCAAGATTAATTCGATCCTTTATCAAGTGGATAAATCAGCATTGACAGATGCGGCAAAAGCACCCATTTATGCCGAATTAAAATCATTGAGAGCGTATTATTACTACAATCTTTTAGACGCTTTTGGGAATGTGCCAATCGTAGTAAATTTTGAAGATACCTCTTTGCCATCCAATTCTACCAGAAAACAAGTGTATGATTTTGTGGAGAAAGAATTACTTGACGCGATTCCGCATTTGACATCAAATGTTGTGTATTCAAAATTGACAAAAAACGTAGCCTATTCATTATTAGCGAGATTATATCTTAATTCAGAAGCTTTTATAGGAACAGCTCGTTGGCAGGATTGTATTAATATGTGTCAGAAAGTGACTGGATATACTTTAACGCCTGATTTCTTTGCCAATTTCGCAACAGAAAATCAAAAGTCACCAGAGATTATTTTCGCAATTCCTTACGATTCAAAAGCAGGAACAGTTGGTAATTATATGAACTCAATGTCATGTCATTACCTTCATAAATTGACAATTTCGGCAACAGGAAATGATTATCCGTGGAGTGCAAACGGAATGTGTGCACAACCGGGTGTTTATTCGGCTTTTGCAGAAACAGATAAAAGAAGAAAATGTATGGTTGCCGGCGATCAGATTAATGTTGCCACAGGTCAGGTTATTATTATGGATAACGGAGAACCGCTAACTTACACAGAAGCAGTTACAAGTGTGGCTGATGCCAAAGAAAATCAAGGAGTTCGTTTAGGAAAATACGAAATGAAAGCCGGAGAACAATGGGAACGTGATCACGATTTTGTATTGATTCGTTATGCCGAAATCCTGATGATGCAAGCCGAATGTTACGTTCGTTTAGGATCTGCAGATTTGGCTAAACCATTTATTCAGCAAATTACAGCGCGTGCCGGAGAAGAAATGCCAACAACAATTGACCTTAATTTTATTGATAAAGAATTGTTGAAGGAATTTACTTTTGAAGGAAGAAGAAGAACTGATAATATCCGTTTTGGAACCTATTTTCTGCCGTGGTGGGAAAAAGGAGCAACGGAGAAATACAGAGCGATTTTCCCAATTCCGAGTACAGTTTTAACCACAAATAAAAATTTGGTACAAAATCCTGGGTACTAAATTGATGAATGTCAGTCTTCCGTGTTGGTTAGTCGTGGAAGGCTGACATATTTTTATGTGAATTAGAAATTAGAAATTAAAAATCTTTTAATCCGGGGCAAAAGAAAAAAATCTGCCAGATCTGCAAAATCTGCGAGAAAAAATTTAGCCACAGATTAGAAGATTAAAATGATAAAAAAAAAGTTTCACGCAGATTTTACAGATTAAAGCAGATTTAATTTTGATGTATTAGAATAAATAAATTTGCAGAATCTGCTTAAATCAATTTAAATCTGCGTGAGAAAAAATTTAGCCACAGATTAGAAGATTAAAATGATTAAAAAAAGTTTCACGCAGATTTTACAGATTAAAGCAGATTTAATTTTGATGTATTAGAATAAATAAATCTGCAGAATCTGCTTAAATCAATTTAAATCTGCGTGAGAAAAAATTTAGCCACAGATTAGAAGATTAAAATGATTAAAAAAAGTTTCACGCAGATTTTACAGATTAAAGCAGATTTAATTTTGATGTATTAGAATAAATAAATCTGCAGAATCTGCTTAAATCAATTTAAATCTGCGAG
>NZ_JAGYVZ010000027.1:28315-54707 GCF_018380615.1 Flavobacterium psychroterrae
CCACAGATTAGAAGATTAAAATGATTAAAAAAAGTTTCACGCAGATTTTACAGATTAAAGCAGATTTAATTTTGATGTATTAGAATAAATAAATCTGCAGAATCTGCTTAAATCAATTTAAATCTGCGAGAAAAAATTTAGCCACAGATTAAAGGATTAAAATGATTTAAAAAAGTTTCACGCAGATTTAGCAGATTAAAGCAGATTTAATTTTGATGTATTAGAATAAATAAATCTGCAGAATCTGCCTAAATCAATTTAAATCTGCGAGAAATAATTTTAGCCACAGATTAAAGGATTAAAATGATTTAAAAAAAGTTTCACGCAGATTTTACAGATTAAAGCAGATTTAATTTTGATGTATTAGAGTAAATAAATCTGCAGAATCTGCTTGAATCAATTTAAATCTGCGTGAAATAATTTTGCCAAAGATTGGAAGATTAAAAAATTTCTCTCGCAGATTAGGCAGATTAAGCAGATTATTTTTTATGCAGAATCTGCTTAAATCAATTTAAATCTGCGTGAAATAATTTTAGCCACAGATTAGAAGATTAAAATAATTAAAAAAAGTTTCACGCAGATTTAGCAGATTAAAGCAGATTTGGTTTTGATATAATTACAATAAATCTGCGTGAAATAATTAAAAAAAAATCTTTCTAATCATTTTAATCTGTAGCAAAAAAAATAAAACAAACAACACATCAATATGAAAAGATCTATCACATTATTGTTTTTTGGGATTATGAATATTTTAGTCGTTGCGGGTTGTAGCAGCGATGATAAAAATTCAGATCAGCCTACAGAACAAGAAACAATTCAGCCTGTTGCGATTGAAAAAACAAATAGCACCAAAATTTACGTTCATTATATGCCTTGGTTTGAAACCAATGAAAGTAGTGCCGATAAAAAATGGGGATATCACTGGACAATGGCAAACAAAAATCCAAACAACATAGGCGCCAACAATCGCAGAGAAATTGCGTCGTATTATTATCCGCTAATTGGTCCTTATCATTCAGGCGATAAAAATGTGATCGAAAATCATTTATTATTGATGAAATATTCAGGAATCGATGGAGTTTTAATCGATTGGTACGGCACTTATGATGTCAATGATTACAGAATGGTAAAAGAAAATACAGAACAGCTTATCGCAATGCTGGACAAAGTTGGTCTGGAATATGCCATAGTTTACGAAGACAGAATTTTAACCAATGTAGTAAGCGCCGGAAAAGCAATATCTGTTACCAGCGCAGCAAAAACCGACTTGGCTTATTTGGAAAAAAATTATTTTGATGATAAAATTTACATCAAAGTAAACGGAAAACCATTGTTGCTGAATTTTGGACCAATTGTATTGCAAACCCCAGCCGAATGGACAAACGTTTTTAATACGTTAACCACAAAACCTACTTTTTTAACCCTTTGGGATCAATCAGTTGAAGCGGGAGAAAATGCTTCGGGAGAATATGCGTGGGTGTATAAAAACAGTACGTATCTCACTAATTTTTATACCAATACAAAGCCAAAACTTGCCGTTGCAATGGGAAGCGCTTATCCCGGATTTAAAGATTTTTATGCCGAAGGTGGTGGCGGAGCAGCAATTGGCTGGACAATAGAACCCAACAACGGAGCTACTCTTGACGAAACACTTTCCCTTGCTAAAAATGCAAATCTAAACTTCCTGCAATTAATCACTTGGAATGACTTTGGCGAAGGGACAATGTTTGAACCAACAGTGGAATTTGGTTACAGTTACATTGAAAAAGTAAAAGCATTTGCGGGCGTAAAAAGCACCGAAACTGTTTTTCCGGATATCAGTAAAATGTACAATCTGCGAACAGAAAAGAAAGGTAATGCCGATGCCCAGAAACAATTAGATCAGGCTTTTAATTATTTTGTTTCCATGCAGCCAGCAAAAGCAAAACAGTTATTAAACGAAATTAAATAAGAGTTGTAATTAATACAATTAGATAATGAAAAACATAAAATATAGATACTGTTTAATCGCTTTAGCGTCGATATTGATTTACGCTTGCAGTTCTGGTACTAAAAAAACATACAAAATAAGTTCTCCCGGAAAAAATACCGAATTAGTTTTTGAATTAACTGCTTCAGGTCAGCCGCAATATAGTTTTACGGCTAATGGAAAATCGGTAATAGAACCCTCTTTATTAGGATTTGAATTTAAAGGCATCCAAAAAATGACAGAAGGTTTTGAAGTGGTTTCCACCGAAGAAAAATCAGCAGATGAAACATGGGAACAACCGTGGGGAGAATTCAAAAAAGTGAGAGATCATCACACCGAATTAATTGTTCATTTGAAAGAATCAAAAGGCGAGGAGCGTTTGGTTGATATTATTTTCAGGGTATTTGATGATGGTGTTGGATTTCGATATGAATTCCCGAAACAGTCCCATCTAGATAAAGTCGAAATAGCAAACGAGATTACGCAATTTACTTTCAAATCAAATAATGACGTTTGGTGGATTCCCGTACATCGCGAAAATAGTTATTATGAAAGTACGTATCGCAAAACGCCAACAAGTAAAACCGATACGATAAATACGCCGGCAACTTTTGAAACCAAAGAAAAATTATTTGTGGCAATTCATGAAGCCAACTTAACGGATTTTACTTCAATGACGTTACTAAAAACAAATGATAAACAATACAAAAGCGAATTAGTGCCGTGGAAAAATGGTGTAAAAGTATATGCTCAAACGCCTTTTAAAACTCCGTGGAGAACTATTGTTGTGGGGAAAACTCCGGGCGAAGTGGCGACTTCGACTATTATGCTAAATTTAAATGAACCTTCAAAAATTGAAGATCTTTCGTGGATTACGCCTTCAAAATATATTGGAATCTGGTGGGGAATGCATCTGGAAAAATTCACTTGGGGACAAGGTCCAAAACATGGCGCAACGACTAAAAACACCAAAGAATACATAGATTTTGCTGCAAAAAACAATTTAGACGGAGTTCTTGTAGAAGGCTGGAACGAAGGCTGGGACGGCGACTGGACTGCTGATGGATCTTCGTTTAGTTTTGTAAAAGCATATCCTGATTTTAATCTGGAAGAAATTACTAAATATGCCGCCATAAAAAATGTTCGGTTAATAGGACATCACGAAACTGCCGGAGCAACAAAACATTATGAAAGTCAGTTGGAAGATGCTTTTAAATTGTATCAAAAAATGGGCGTAAATACCGTAAAAACGGGTTACGTAAATAAATATCTGGATAAAAAAGAATGGCACGATAGCCAATACGGAGCACGCCATTATAGAAAAGTAATGGAAACAGCGGCTAAATATCATATCATGATCGACAATCACGAACCTATTAAAGGAACAGGATTGCAACGTACTTACCCCAACTTTATGACGCAGGAAGGCGGAAGAGGTCAGGAATACAATGCATGGTCTGTAGATGGAGGAAATACTCCGGAACATTTAACGACTTTGCCTTTTACAAGAATGCTTTCCGGTCCTTTTGATTATACACCGGGAAATTTCAATTTTGATTATAAAACACCTTCAGGAGCAAGAGTACAAACTACTTTAGCAAATCAATTGGCGTTATATGTGATTATTTTTAGTCCGTTGCAAATGGCATCAGACTTACCGGAGAATTACGAAGGAAAACCGGAATTTCAGTTTATAAAAGAGGTTCCGTGTACTTGGTCTGATACAAAAGTGCTGGATTCTAAAATAGGTGAGTACACAACAATTGTTCGTAAAGACTGGGACGAGAAAAACTGGTATTTAGGTTCTATCACAAACAGTGCTGCAAGAAACCTTAAAGTTGATTTATCATTTTTAGATACCGGAAAAGAGTACGAAGCCGAAGTTTATGCAGATGGGGCAGGAGCAAATTATAAAACGAATCCATATCCGGTTACGATTTCAAAACAAAAGGTAAATAACAAAACAATATTAGATCTGAAATTAGCAGCTGGCGGAGGAACAGCTATAAAATTTACTCCAATTGAGAAATAAGTTTTAGTTTATTTTGAGTTAAGTTTAAGTTGAGTTTGAGCAATGAACCCGATAGCTGTAAAAGTTAACGGGTTTATTTTTTTAACCATGTAAGTTCATAGAAGTGATTATAAGTTCTATGTTGAATTCTTACATAGTTGAATTCCTATATAACCTTTTGCGGAATTTCTTGCGTTTCCTTCGATTTTGCTCAGGACGGCAGTAATTGTCAAAATAAAAATCTGCACAATCTGCAAAATCTGCGAGAAATAAAAACCAAATCACGTATCAAGAAGATTTGTTTGATCATAGAAATCAGGATGATAAAAATGCGAGCATTGGATTGAAATAAAAAATCTTTGACAGTCACAACCAAAACTTATAATCACTTCTGTGAACTTATAGGATTAAAACTCCTTTAATGTTTATAAAATTTAACGTGATTCCCAAAGGCATAAGTTGCGGTAATAGTTGGACCATTATATCCCCATTTAAAATATCCGTTAAGTTTTTCTCTTTCAGCATCAACCCTAATGTTTAATCCGGTGTAACCAGCGGTTAGGCTAAGATTTTCATAAACATTAAATAATACAGATAAATTATAACTCCAAATGCGTCCGTCAATATCATTAACTTTAAGGGCAAAATAATTGACATTTGCATAAAGCCCCCATTTTTTTGCTAAAACAACTTCTGTCCAAAGTCCAAGATCGGGAAGTGGGGCAGTAAAATCAAAATCATCTCTGTATTCTATTTCTGCTGTGGCTCCTTCAAGTTTTAAGCCCACGTCTGCCAGCATAATGTGCGAACCTATAAGTGCACCAATTTCATACTTAGGCTTTGAGATAAAGGCATATCCATATGTAATACGATAGATTTGATTGTCCATAAATGCCGAAACTGTTGCATTTACAGGATAAGTATGATTGCCAAATTCTATTTCTTTTTGAAGTGTTTTAGTTGATGTTCGTTTTAAATAAAAATATTCTGCGCCAAATCTTGATCGTCTTGAAATTCTCCATTCAAATGCTCCGGTAAACGAAGTGGTATGTTTCTTAAATCCCAAATCTTTTTCAAAATCAATCATATTTCCAAAATTACCATTATTGCTTCCTACTTCAACTTGTGTATTATTTGAAGGAAAAAATACACCAGCGGTAAATTTAAAACGTCGTCCGTGCCAGGGTAAATCTCCTGCATCGTAATCTTGAGGTAACAAATTAGAATTGTTTTCTAAAGCAGGTAATATCTTTTCTTCAGGAATTTCAGCAATAGTCTGAGCCTGAATTGTGATAGAGAAAAGAGAAGCAATCAAAAAATAAAATAATTTTTTCATGAGACTTATTTTTAGATTTATTGATAAATTGAAACATTTAAAGTTAGCAAAAAAAACATACATATTGAGTTTTTTCTTGTTATTGTTTTTGTAATAACGTTGATAATCAGTAAATTCAAGAGTCAATTACAATGTCAATGTCAAATTTCAATTACAATTACAATGTCAAATTTCAATTGCAATATCAAATTTCAATTTTTAGATTATATCATATTGGGATAATTGACATTAATATTTGACTTTTGATTTTTGAAATTGACATTGATTTTTGAATTGACATTGACATTTGATTTTTGAATTGATATTGATTCTTGAAATTGACATTTGATTTTTGAAATTGACATTGATTTTTGAAATTGACTTTTGACATTAACTTAAAAAAAAGATTCTTTATATTTGAGAGTAACTTTTCAAAACAAAACATGGATAAAAAATTAAAGAACTTCTTCGTAAAATCTTTCGTCATCCTATTATTTATTCATTTTGGCTACTTTGCATATGGCTATTTTAGGTTTGAAGGAATTGGGAATATTGATATTTATACTGAGTTTTACAGGTTTAAATTTTATGATGATGTCTCAATTTCGCACTTTTTTGTAAGTGGATTATTTTTGCTTTTCTTTTTGATTTTTTTACTTAAAAATCATTCCAGACAAAATTATTCTTTTGGGAAATTGCTAAAAATTGGTGGATTATTATTGCTGATTTCCTTTTTGAGTTTTTCTTTTTTTGTGAGTTATAGTTTTGGACTAAATGCAAAATTGAAGTCGGAATTATCTGAAAAAGAGTTTAATAAGGATAAAACGCTACTGAATGTTTTGAATCCGTTTTTATATAATTATACTTCTTACAGTTCTGAGAAATTGTTTAATCCGCTTAATATTTTATACCCAAAACCATATCCGGTCATTGAAGTTGTTGACAGTACTTTGATTTCAGATCAAAATTATATTACCGAAAGTACGTATTATAGTATTGATACCTTAAAAATGCTAACCACTGATTTAGATAAAGTTTCGACCGTAACCAGTTCGTTTTTAGGTGATATTGGTTTTGGTACCGAAGAACTTAAGAAAAGGATTATCTCAAAAAAAATCGTTAAAGACAGTACTGAAATTATTTATAAAGGACAGGAAGTTAATCCGAGATACGATGGTGATATTTGCGTATTTCTGGAAAATAAATCGTTGTATAAACCCGTAAACGGCATTCCGGTAGAGCAACAGCAATATGATGCTGCGGTAAATCGTTACAAGCTGATTTATAAGTACAAACCAGATTCTTTAGTCTCTAATTTCAAAAAATTAGATACGCTATTTAAAAAATATAAAATCGAAAGTAATATTGCTCCTAAAGATCTTGCAAAAGATGTTGAGTATTTTAAAAATCATAATAATGAAGTGCTGAACGAAATCAGAAATAATTTCGACAGAAAGGCTTTGGCAGAAAAATTCACCACTTTAGAAAGACTTTTTTACAAGCCAAATTATCTACATGAATCTATTATTGCAATTTATTTTGGTGTTATTGTAATAATGTGGCTGATTGGTTTTTTAATTTATGTTTTGTTTAATTTTAAAAGAAAAACAAGTAATTAAAAATTGCTTTTTTAAATTGCTATTGGCATTTATTAAACCCTGTTATAATCACCTTTCCAGTGTACGATTGCTTTTTTGATCGCATCACCGGTTAAGTTATTTTTTAGCGCATCTTCTATAAGCGGAAGTATCTCATTATCTGGCGCAAAACGGAGGGCAAATATTTGATCATCAGTTAATTTATATTCAAATTCTTCAAGTCTTTTTCCGGTAAGGGTAAAATAGCGATAACGGAGTTCTAGGCGCACAATTCGGTTTTGAAGAATTAGCGAATAATGCTGACGTAACATAAAAGCAAGGCAAAACAAGAATATAAAACCAACACTTATAAACGACCAGATTAATGCATCATTTGTTGTGAAGGCAAAGTAAATACTTGAAGATAAAAAAATAATTAGAATAGGATAATACACAAAATGATGCGGTGTATAAAATCGTATATGATTGTAATAGGTTTGAATTTTCATAATTGTTTGAATTTAAATGGGTATAAAAAAACAAAAGCTATCCTAAAAAATAGAATAGCTTTTTTTCAAAAATAAACTAACATAACCAATGTTCCCTTTATAATTAAACTAATTAAAGTTTTCTTAGTAATATCTAAATATTTAAAAAAAGCCTCAATTTCATGATTCATTTTCATGGCTTAATTTTGTTTATGTAAAAATAGATTTCTGTTGTAAGAAAGTTGTTATATTTTTAAGATTAAATGTTATAGGATTTCAACTTTACTTCAATTCGGCATTTTAAGGATAAAATAGAATTTTCGAAATTATTTGCTGTTTTTTACTATTATAAAGATGCTATAATCTTCCATTCCTCTAACTTTGACTGATATGTTTTACTTGCATTTGCCGGACTTGTTGATGGCAAAGTCACAATTTGATATGTTTTTTTTAAGTGAACATATTTTTTAAAGAAAGCTGCCGCAGCCTGCCCGTTAAACAAAATGGTTTTAATATTAGGATGTTTTTCAAGAAACGTTTCAAAATCATTTGCGATTTCATTTTTTATGGCGCTGTCTAAACTTCCAACGCGATCGCAGAATTGTAAAACATCCCAAACGGCAATTTTGTTTTTTTGCAAAAGTGCTTTTTTAGTTTCGTAATCAGTTGTGAAATCTTCATTAAAGATAGAAAACATGAATTTCCAGAAATTATTCTGATTATGTCCATAATATTGATTCAGTTCTAACGACTTTGTTCCGGGCATTGTGCCTAAAATTAGAATAGTAGCATCGCTATTTGATATGGGTGGGAAAGAAAAACTTTTCATATAAATTATTATTTGCAATAGTTAAGATAAAGAATGTAAGGCTTAAAATAATTATCCCGAAGTAATTATAAAACAATTTAGAAAAATTATATAACATTTTTGCTGTACTTCTGAACGAACTTTGAATCGTAGATTTTTAGAAATCCGTATCCCATAAAACGGAATTTATTTTTGTAAAATCTATATCAAATCAAGTTAAATTTAAATCCTGGCAAAATGAAAATAGTTACTATAAATACAGAAAAAACTCAAAATATTTTTGAAGAGTTAAATACAAACTTTGGAGGAAATGTAACTTTTGATTTAGACGAATATACTTTAGAAACGAATAATGGTTTTGCGAAAGGTTCTATAATTGGTGCTTCTTTCAATGATAATATTTCATATGTTCAATTTGACATGACTTTTTCTGTTGATGTTCGCATGGATATTTTAAATTCAAAATCATCACCAATATATTTTGCTTATTGTTCTAAAGGAAATTTATCGCACAGTTTTGGTGTTACAGGCGAGGAAAGAGCGTTTAAAACTTTTCAGACAGCAATTGTAACTTCAAAAGAAAAACAGGATAATGTATTGTTTTTTGAAAGAGGAAAAAATACACAACTGACTTTGATTATCGTAGGAACGCAAAATTCTGATGAAAAACAAATGCATTCCTTAAACCAAAAAGTAAAAGATACTTTCTTTGAAAATAATGCTGCTCAGGATTTCTTTTATATAGGTTCATACAATTTGAAAATTGCTGAGAAAATTGAACAATTAAATGCTATTACACAAACCGGAATCGTAAGAAATTTATTGAAAGAAGGAATTTTAAGAATTATTCTGGCCATGGAAATTCAACAACATACAGATGATTTATGTATCACTTCTAAAGAAACAAATTGTTTGACTTTAAGAGAAATGGAAGAAATAAAAGAACTTTCTGAAGCTATAAAAGCCAATCCTGAAGAAGCTTTTACGATTAAATCGTTAAGTAAAAAATCAGGTTTATCGCCAAACAAATTACAGGAAGGCTTTAAATTGATCCATAACAGAACTGTAAATGATTATATCACGCATATGCGCGTTTTAAAAGCCGAAATTTTAATCAGGACTTCAGACTTAAATATTTCTGAAATCGTTTATTGCATAGGTTTTACCAGCAGAAGTTATTTCTCAAAAATCTTCAAAGAAAAATTCAATTGTTCGCCAAAAGAATATAAATTCAATTTGAATCCGTTGGCTATTACGGCATAAGGAGGTTCAAAGTTGCAAAGGTTCACAGCGACAAAGGTTTTTGCCATAAATATAAAATATTATAAATGTCTTCAGAGGCGCACAGTAGGGCGTCTCTTTTTTTGCGTAAAATTTGCCCACGGATTTTACGGGTTAAACGGATTTTACGCGGGTTTTATAATCTTTTTAAATCCCATAATCTGTGGCAAAAGAATATACTATTTAAAAGAAAAAATCATTACTCAAATAGTTGTTTACTCTTTACTCTTTACTCTTTATTCTTTGCTCTTTATTCTTATTCTTTATTCTTTATTCTTTACTCTTTATTCTTTACTCTTTATTCTTTACTCTTTATTCTTTACTCTTTATTCTTTACTCTTTATTCTTTACTCTTTATTCTTTACTCTTTATTCTTTACTCTTTATTCTTTACTCTTTACTCTTTACTCTTTACTCTTTACTCTTTACTCTTTACTCTTTACTCTTTACTCTTTACTCTTTACTCTTTACTCTTTACTCTTTACTCTTTACTCTTTACTCTTTACTCTTTACTCTTTGTCCCTAAAAAACTTATCAACTCAGAACCTCAGTATCTAAAAAAACAATATATTTGCATAACTAATTATGTAATTGATTATATATGGAATTTTTTAATAAAGTGGGAAAGGTTGCTTTAGGGAGCCGATTGCGTTTAATGACAGCGGTTATTACTGATGATGCTGCAAAAATATACGAATCATATGGTATGAATTTTATGCCAAAATGGTTTCCTGTTTTTTATACCTTAATGCAGGAAAGGGAAATAACCATTACAGAAATTGCGAATGAAATTGGCCATTCACAACCATCGGTAAGTAAAATTGTGCAGGAAATGATTGTTGCAGGTTTGGTTGAGGATAACCAAAAAAGCAATGATAAACGCAGGAATATTGTGGGTTTGACAACGCAAGGCAAAGAATTTTCGGAAGAATTAAAACTGCAATTGAAAGATGTTGAAGCCGCAGTTGATAATTTAATTACAGAATCAAGTCATAATCTATGGGCAGCACTCGAAGAATGGGAATTTTTATTAGAACAAAAATCATTGTTTAAAAGGGTCAACGAAGAAAAGAAAAAACGTGAAAGTCAAGACGTGCAAATCGTGAATTTTGAACCTCAATATCTGGAAGCTTTTAAGTCCTTAAACGTAGAATGGATTTCGACTTATTTCGAAATGGAAGAAGCAGATTATAAAGCATTAGATAATCCGCAGGAATATATTTTAGACAAAGGCGGGAAAATTTTAGTGGCTTTGTACCACAATGAACCGGTGGGAGTTTGTGCGCTTATCAAAATGAATAATCCAACCTATGATTTTGAAATGGCAAAAATGGCAGTTTCTCCTAAGGCACAAGGAAAAAACATTGGTTTTTTATTAGGTCAGGCAATTGTAAACAGTGCCAGAGATCAAGGCGCAAGCAAAATATACCTGGAAAGTAATACAATCCTAAAACCGGCAATTAACTTGTATAATAAATTAGGTTTCCAGAAAGTGTTTGGCTTAGCAACGCCTTATAAACGTTGTAATATCCAGATGGAGTTGGTGATTAAGTAACAGAGCTTCAAAGGTTCAAAGGTTCAAAGGCTCAAAGAATCCAACCTTTGAACCTTTGAGCCTTTGTTACTTTGAACCTAAAAAAAGGTAAAACCTTTTATCTTCCAAATCGATAATACTCTAAATCCTGATTTTTTTTGCCGTTTATCGAGTCTAAAATAGAATTCATTCCTATAACGCTAAAAGTAATTCCGTTTCCTCCAAAACCTAGTACGTAATGTTCATTTTTATTGGGATCTGGTTTACCGAAATAGGGCAAGCCATCTTTAGTTTCTCCAAAAGTTCCTGCCCAGGAATAATCTAGTTTAAAATCGATATTAGGAAATTTTCTTTTAAAATGTCTTAAAAGGTATTGTTCTTTTTTGGGCAATAGTTTATCACGCTTTGCTGCATCTTTAAACTCCTCATCACCACCGCCCATAATAATCCTGTTGTCTCTGGTAACCCTAAAATATAAGTAGGGTGAAGAAGTATCCCAAAAAATTGCATTTTTAAAAGCAGTTGGCAATACCTCCAAACTTTCAGATGCAATTACAAAAGTACTTTTTAAGTCCACTATTTTTTCACCTATAGTTTCAGTACTTTCATAACCGGTACAATGAATTATGTGATCTGCAGTTATGGTAAATTTGCTTTCTGTGTGTGCGATAGCTTTTCCCTTTTGATTTTGGATCGATGTGATATCTGTTCGGTCGTAAACAAGCATTCCCTTTTTTTTGCAGTAATGAACTAAATCATTTGCGAGTTTGAAAGGATCCATAACGGCAGCAGTTTTTGACTCTATCGCTGCAATTGCATTTAATCCCATTTTTTCAAGATGCCATCTTTCCAGCCAGTTTACATCAAATCCGTGTTCTTTTCGGCATTTATATTCGTTTCTCAAAAACGGAATATCTTTTTTTAAGGAGCAATAGTAAATGCTTTTTTTAAACTCAAACTCGCAGTCACTTTTTATAGTATCAATAATAGTACGTAAATCAAAGACGGCTTTTTTACCATTTGTATAACTATCGACTGCGCATTCCAGTCCTCTCAATTTTATTAGTTCATGTAGTGGAACATCAATTTCATATTGCAGTAAAGCGGTACTTGCGGCTGTGCTGCCGTTAGCAATGTCACGCTTGTCTACTAATATTACTTTTTTACCTTCGGAAATTAACTGGTAAGCGATTAATGCTCCTGTAATTCCTCCACCAATAATTAAGATCTCTGTTTTAAGATCTGCGTTTATAGATGGATAGCTGTATTTCATGGCGCTTTTTAAAGGCCAAAAAGTTTCAGAGGAACGTAGTTTCATTTTTTGGTGATATTTCTGGTGCGTGATTTAGTTCTGTTTTTGTCTTTGCGCTCATGTTGGTCCTGGGCTTCGGCAATAGAATGTGAATTTCGTATGCTTTCATCTTTTTTAGCCAGTTCACTAAGTCGGTGATAATATTTTTGAACGATAATCATTTCTTCTTCAGTCATACTTTCAATATCCACTAAGCTATTACTGGAATATTCGTTTGAAGCTACTAATTCGTTTAACTTCAATTGAATTGCAAGTGAATCTTTGTTTTGCGCTTTCTGAATCAAAAACACCATCAGGAAAGTAATAATTGTAGTTCCGGTATTGATTACCAATTGCCAGGTTTCTGAGTAATCGAAAACAGGTC
Source organism: Flavobacterium psychroterrae (assembly GCF_018380615.1). Taxonomy (GTDB): domain Bacteria; phylum Bacteroidota; class Bacteroidia; order Flavobacteriales; family Flavobacteriaceae; genus Flavobacterium; species Flavobacterium psychroterrae. The sequence goes on from NZ_JAGYVZ010000027.1 coordinate 40,974, forward strand.
CTGAAATTGCCCATACAACTACAATTAAAAAAGCACCTATAAAGGCTGTGGTGCTTCCTGCGGCTTTAGAAACATGAGTCGCAAATTTTTCGAAAGCACTGCTTTTCTTTTGTTTTTTAGATTTCATTTCAATTTACTTTTTGCGTTTACTTACTTTTTCTTCCTTAATTACTTTGTTGTTTTTTTCATCATAAACAGCTCCAATAATTTTTTGACCTGTTTTGCTGAAAATTTTAATTTTAGGAGCATCGTGCGTTCCTGTAATAACAATTGGAAATCCGACTATACCAAATGGAGGTAATCCTAATCGCATTCGCAAATCTAAAAGTCCGTCAAAGCTTGTTGTTCCTTTTATAGTTGGTCTAAAACTGGCGACACTAAATGTGAAATCTTCTATACTAATTAAGTTATTATCAATGGTTGAATTGATTTCAATTCCTTTTAAATTAGGATCGTCTAAACCTTTTTGTCCGGTTTGAGAACTGATTCCGTCAAATAATTTCAATCCTTTGACTTTTACATCACGCAAATTTATTTTTCCGCCACCTTCAAGAGATTCGTATATAGGTCCCATATTTCCGTCCAGATCTCCTTTGACTTTATAATCGACAGAAATAATTCCCTCTGCTTTTTCTGCTGCCGAAACCATATCATGAAACATAGGGATTTCTTTGTATGCTCGTTGAACACTAAAATCTTTGGCAGTAAAATGAGCATCAAAATGTGCTGATGTTGGTGATTCATCTTTATAATTAGCATCAACTCCAACGATACAATCAATGATATTAAAAGTGGTTTTTTGTAAATAAAAACCATCTTTTGTAATCCCAATTTTACCGTTAAGTTTGTTTAAAACTAATCCGTTGTATTCCACTTTATCGGCATTTGCGGTAAGGGCAACATTTAAATTTTGAGGCACAATTACAACTCCGCTCATTTTAGGATGATCTTCTCTTGCATATTGCACTTCGATATTTCGATCAATATTTTCGCCTTTTTTAAGCGCCATAAATTCATCAACATTAATCAGTTTAGATTTCATATTGAAATTTCCGCTTAAAGTTCCGTGTGATTCCAGAAAATAATTGATTGTATTCAGCAAATATCCATTGATGGCAAAATCTGATTTTCCGTAAGCGGCATCAAATCTTTCAAACCACATTTTTTCATTCTGAAAACGGAAATTTCCCTGTTTGATATAAAAGGCTTTCGGGAAAAGTTCTGAGGTTGTTTTTATATTTTTCAACACAATAGTTCCTCGATTATCCAATTTGTCATATTGCCCTTTCGTGGCGTAGCTTTGTTTTCCTTTAAGCGAAAGATCTGCTTTTGCATAGCCCGTAACATCAAGACCTTTTTGAGAGAAAACCTGATAAATACGTCCAACATTCAATTCTCCTTTTATTTTTGCGTTATACGCCAAATCGCTAAAATCTGATAATGTAGCATTTACATACATCGGATTTCCTTCAAAAACAAATGAAGCAGGAGCAACGGCAACAATCAAATCCTGAAATGTTCCGGCTTTGTTTAGCACATTAGCAACAAAAGTGATGTCTGTGATTGGGTTAGGATACGAGTCGGTTTTTAGCCAGCCGTTATGTAAAGCAATTCCGCCAATGGTTTTAGGAAACAATTTTTTTGAAGTGCTAAAAACACCTTTTGCCTGAATATTGGTTTTTAAAAGTCCTTTTAACTCAAGACTTGTTAAACCTATTGCGGCATCAACTGTGGCTAAATCTAATGCGCCTTTTACACTTGCGTCAACGGTCATTTCGTTAAAACCTTTACTTCTTAAATAAGCGGTGAAATAATCTTTTTCGCCCACTTTAAATTTAAAAGTATCCAGATTAACCAATAATTTTTCTATGTCAAGTGAAGGCAAAACTGCGTTCAGATTCATTTTAAAATCGGTTAATGGGGCAGGAGCATTCTGGTAATTTATGGCACCTTCATCAATTTTTAAATTAAAAGCCAGATCCGGTTTTTGGTTTTTGGCAACATTATAATTTCCTCTAAAAGTAAAAAGCAAATCACTTTTACCGGAGATTTCGGTTTCGTCCATCCAAGTTAAATATTCCGGAGGCATTACTGAAAATAAATCTTTTAGGGTTGTATTTTCAGATGCGGCTTTAATATTGATTTTATATCCGTCTCTTAATATCGTAAATAAACCAGTAAATTTTAAAGGTAATTTATTGATTCTTAATTCATTTTTTTGAAGAATGAACGAAAGTGCGTGTGTATTAATTCTGGTAATTAAATCAGCACGAAGTTCTTTTTGTCTTAGATAGGCTGTTTGCTTGTAATAGAAATCGACATTATCAATTCTGGCATCGGTTTTTAAGTCAAAAATATCTTCGCTCAAATTTCCTTTTCCAACATAATTAAATCCTTTTGCATCGACCATAATCTTGGCAGAACGGTCGTTGTATTTTACATGACAATCTTCAAGATCAATTCGTTCTAACCTGATTGCGGTTCCTTCGTCAGGGTTATTTGGGTCTTCTGGTTTTTTGTCACGATCTTCCGGAGCGACATAAATATTATAATTGGCTTGTCCTTTTTGGTTCAACATTATATTAATTAAAGCTTTGGAAACATATAATTTATTAATTTTCACTTCGTTGTCAAAAATCAGTGTTTTTAAGTTGATCCCAAAAGCAACTTGTTCAGCTTTTAGCAAAGTATCATTACTAAATGGTGCCGAACCTGTGAGTGATAAATCGTCAAGCGAAACTGTAAGCGACGGGAAATGGGTAAAAAACGAAAGTCTGGATTTTGTAAAATCCAACTTTGTATCTAAACGCTCATTCGCGATTTTTTTTACTTCGGTAGCTATTGTTCCGGGAAAAAGCAGCGGAATCAAAAATAGTAACAGCAAAATACTTGCTATTACTATTCCTGTTACTTTTAAAATTTTGAGGCTTATATTTTTATGTGAAGTTTTCATAATTAGATTATGTATAAACAAATTTTAACACATAGAAACATAGGATTTACTTCTTAATTATGTAAGTATGTAGTCTATGTTTCTAATGTGTTAAAATAATTCGTTAGGTATGTTCGTTTAATTATTTTCCTTTTTTAGCATCTTCAGCTTTTTGTTTTTCCAGCTTTTCTTTCTCTTCCTTAGCCTTTTTATCTGCTTTTTCTTTTTCAGCTTTGGCTTTTTCAGCTTTCTCCTTATCTTCTTTAGCTTTTTCCTCTTTAGCTTTTTCTGCCTTTTCCTGCTGTTCTTCTTTTTGCTCTTTTATTTCCTCTTTTTTCTTTTCTTTTTCTTTCTCTTTTTTCTTGAAGTAACCTTTAAGTAAGAAATTGCTTTTTGCTGCTTCCATATTTTCGCTGAAACCTTTTGTACCTGATTCTAAGTTCGAAAGTGTGTTAGAAACGCTGCTCGCCATTTTGTCATCACGAACTAATCTTGCAAGAGCACCGTTTCCGTTATTCATACTATGGCTAAAAATGGCAAGTTCATCAGTTATTACGGCTGCATTATCAACACTTTTTTTAACGCTTTTCATTAAATCCTGCATCTCAATTCCGTTGACAGATGGAATTGCACCACCGTTTTCTACCACTTTTGTAGATTTAACTCCTGGGGAAATAGTAAGTACTTTATCGCCCATTAACCCATCTGAACCAATACTTGCACGAGCATCAGTTTTTATGAATTCACGAACTTCATCTTTTATAACCATTGATACCACTACCGAAGAATCATTTATTAACCTGATTTCTTCAACCGTTCCGATATTTATTCCTGAAAAACGAACATTATTTCCCACCTCTAAACCACTTACGGTTTTGAACTGTGAGGTGATATTGAATGTTGAACCAAAAAGATTTTTTTGTTTCCCAATAAAGTAAATTGCCATTACAAAAAGCAATAAACCTATTGTTACAAACATTCCTAATTTCCAAGTATATCCAGATTGCTTATCCATGATTTCTAATTATTTATTTTTTAGTATTATTGAAAAAAAGATCGAACCCACTCGTCTTCATCTTTTTCCAGTTCTTCGTATGTTCCTTCTGCGTGTATTACTCCCTCTTTTAAAACCATGATTCTGTCGGCTGTAAGTTTTGCACAAGCCATATCATGCGTAATAATGATCGAAGTCGTTTTGCGTTTATGTTTGATATCAAGAATTAATTCACTTATTTCCCTTGATGTTATGGTGTCTAATCCAGTTGTAGGTTCATCGTATAAAATGATTTCCGGTTTTAAGATTAAAGTTCTGGCTAAGCCAATTCTTTTTTGCATACCACCAGACAGTTCCGAAGGCATTTTATCAATTGCATCGCTTAATCCTACATTATCCAAAGCTTCCATGATTTCACTTTCAACTTCTTCGGGAGTTAAATCGCGTTTGTGCTTTTTTAGTGTAAAAGCTAAATTTTCTCTAACCGACATTGAATCGTATAAAGCGCCACTTTGGAATAAAAATCCAATTCTGACTCTTATTGCATTCAATTCAGGTTTTGTGATATTGAGTACGTTTTCGTCAAAAACTTTTATTTCGCCTTTGTCTGGTTCAATTAAACCTACAATACATTTTATAGTAACTGATTTTCCTGATCCGGAACGTCCTAAAATCACTAAATCTTCGCCTTTGTTTACAGTAAGATTTACGCCTTGTAAAATCTTATTATCCTTTCCAAAAGTTTTGTGCAAGTCCTTGATTACAATCATAGGTTCTTGCTTTTTAGTATCTGAAACGGGTTCTGTATTTTCTTTTTCCTTAATCATCTTAAAAAAATAAATCGGTTATTTGAACAGCGACCATGTCAATAATAAAAATGGTTAGCGATGCAGTAACAACAGCTGAATTCGCTGCTTTTCCAACACTTTCAGTTCCGTTTGAAGCATTAAATCCTTTATAACATCCAATCATTCCGATAAAAAATCCGAAGAAGAATGTTTTAACCGTTGCCGGAATAATATCTAAGAATTCTAATGATTGCAGAATTTGTGTCAGATATCTGTAGAAATTAACATCTCCATGTATATTGATACCCACATATCCGCCAATAATCCCTACAGCATCTGCAAAAAACACTAAAATAGGCACCATTAATGTACAGGCTAATATTCTGGTTACAACTAAATAATTATAAGGGTTTATTGCCGAAACTTCCATTGCATCAATTTGTTCCGTAACTTTCATTGAACCTAATTCGGCACCAATTCCTGATGAGATTTTACCTGCACAAATTAGCGCTGTAATAACCGGAGCAATTTCTCTGATTAGTGAAAGTGCAACCATTCCGGGTAACCATGATTCGGCACCAAATTTTACTAAAGTTGGTCTTGATTGAAGCGTAAGTACCAGGCCCATAATAAAACCGGTTATAGCAACAAGAGGCAAGGATTTATAGCCAATGACATAACATTGCTTCAAGAACTCTTTTGTTTCATAAGGAGGAACAAAAACCTCTTTAAAAAACTGCTTTGCAAACATTGTTGCATTTCCTATTTCGGTGAAGGTATTTTTTAAAGTAAGGATCAAAATACTATTTTTTAAGTTATCTATCGCATCAAATCAACGGTTTAAGAAGATTGCATACCCCTTGATTATTATAGATTAAAATTACTTTAGAAGTAGGAAGAAAATCTTACACAACTTTTTTAGAAGTTTATATAATTAACATAGTCAAACACAATAAGTGTAAAATTACCACGTAACGTCAAAAATGTTAAATGCTGATTATTAGGGTGTTTTTTATGGATCTGTCTTTTTATGTGTGTAATAATGGCGCACGGATGACGCGGGTTTAAAAAGGTTTGTGCTGGTTTTGACAAGATCGTGGTAAAACTTTGAAAAATATACAGGCAAATAAATAATAATACCTAACAGGTTTTAGAAACCTGTTAGGAGAGTAAACATCTTATAAAAACTGAAATTCCTAGCCCTGATAGAAGTGCAAATCCTTTTGTTTTTTTCTTTAAAAAATAAAAGATTGAAACGAATAGCGGGAAATAGCTCCTAATTATTGAGATGATTTATAGTGAAATGTAAAAAGTTTTAGAAGATTTAAACATTGCTAATTTTAGAATTTACATAATATACAAAAGCAAAAAATCCCTTTTTAAAAAAAAGGGATTTTCCGGGTTCAATAGATTTTGGTCAGCAATAATCTATTTTTATTTATTACGAATTAATAGCAATTTCGCCTTTATTAGGTTTCATTAAGGGAATTACTTTTATTTCGGCTAATTTCAGGTTTTCCATTAGTAATCTTGCAGTTAAGAAACAAACTGTTGATTCTGCACCTTGATTTAAGTTTACATTTTCTTTTTCAAGTCCGTCATAACCTCCACCACTAATTGGGTTGTACATAATTTGACCTAAATGGTTTTTTCCTAAAAACCAGTTGAATGCTATCTTCATTTTTTGTTTATACTCCGGCGTACCAAAAGCACTATAGAATGAATTTAATGTATGAATCGTGTAGGCAACATCAATAGGTTGTTCTCCATAAGGATGTACTTCTGATTGTGAATTTCTGTGTAACCAGCCATTGTTTGAAATTACTTTGAAATTATTTTCATTGAACATTTTCGACATTAAAAAGTCAAGTGAATCTAAGGCTACTTTTTTATAAATAGGTTTATTGGTAGCTAAAAACGCGAAAAGCATGGATTCAGGTAAAATACCATTTCCGTAAGTCATAGAGTTTTCAAACCATTTCCAGTCGCTTGAAGCATGAATTTCATAGTTAGAAAGCAATTTTGCATTCAATTTATTAATTATTGCAGCTACATATAAGTTAGGAACGGTTGAGTGATATAAATATAATCCTTTTGTTGCGAAACCTATTGAACGTGGAGATTGAATACTTTCGGCCCATTTTAATGAGTTCAATAAACATTTAGATGCTTTTTTTGTAATGGCTTCAGGTAAAATATCCGAGTGTGAAATTACTGTTCCTAATGCCCAGATTGCTCTTGCGTTAGAATCTTCTAAGTTTACTTCGGCATTTTGCTCGATGTGTTCACGGTTTTCTTTGTCGACATAATTGATAAAGTCACCTTTTGGCTGCTGACAACGAATGATGAAATCTAAATAAATTAAGATATATGCTAAATCTTCTTTATCCTTTGTTAGTTTGTAATGCATGCAAATCGCAATTAGGGCGCGTGCATTATCATCTAATGTATATCCTGATTCAAGATCCGGAATTGAAATTTTACTAAACTGAATAATTCCTAAATCAGTTGTCAGTTTTTTGATGTGTGACAATTGAATTGATGGATAGGTATATTTTACTTCAGTCTGATTTTCAAAAAGTTCCTGATACGTGTTCATGTGCGTAATTGCTGCATTTTCCCATGAAGAAGCGCGAGTTTTTCTAAAAGCATTAATTCCCATTTCTTCTCTTAGATTGTCATCTGAAAGTAATTTTATGGCTGCTTCTGAAAATTGATCTACATTCCCGATATCAACTAAAATTCCTGAATCTTCAGTTAATACTTCTAAAGTATGAGGGATTTTTGAAGCTACAATTGGGCAGGCGCAGCTCATTGCATACGAAAAAGTGCCGCTTACTGCCTGATTTGGATCTTTTGATGTAAACAAATATACATCAGTCGCTTTTAGGTAATTTAAAAGTTCATTTGTGTCCAGATATTCATTTATAAAACGAACATTATCTTGTAAATTTAAATCATTAACAATGCCTTGCAGCTTATCACGATATGAGTCAACACCGTCGATGATTAAGTTTGGATGTGTTTTACCAATAATCAAATAAAGGGCATTTGGTGTGTTTTCAATGATTTTTGGCAATGCCTGTAAACCGGTTTCTATATTTTTTCCTTCGCCTAAAAGACCAAAAGTTGATAATACTTTACGATCCTGAATATTGAATTTTTCTTTTGCCTGATGTGGAGCTTCATAAATTACAATGTGAGTTCCGTGAGGTACACAAGTTATAACTTCGTCTGCAATTTCATAATCTCTCATCAAAATTTCTTTTGATTGATTTGTCATTACAAATACTGAATTGCTATAAGAAAGTAAAAGTTTTACAAATGTTTTTAGCTCTTTATTAGGATTCGGGATTACAGTATGAAAAGTATATGTTAAAGGCTTTTTTACTTCATTCAAAAAATCTAATAAATAGTCACCATAATTTCCTCCAAATAAACCAAACTCATGTTGAATATGAACCAATTTTACCGATTTATCTTTGTTGATTTCGTGGGCAACTTTAGTATACTCTTCTTTATTTTTTGTGTTTAAAGTATATGCTTGTGTTGGATTTGTTTTTGGTTTATCCACCAATTCACAAATCTGGCAAGTAATGGATTTACCATAAACGTCTGTAATTCCTTTTATTGTATCCTGCGTATATGTTGCTATTCCACATTGTGTTGGAGGGAATGTTGATAGAAAAACTATTTTTGATTTATTTGATATCGTTTTCATGGATAGTATGTTTTAGTTCTGTTTATTATGTCGTTAAGATTCAATTTTGCTGCCGCAATTTTAATTGGCAACACCGTAATAATATGTAATTAGTTTATCAAAAATTGTTTCTTCATATGGTGTAACAATAAGATTTGTAACCTTCTACAACCATCTGCTTTTTAAATTTTTTATAAAATTACTTTGTGAATGGAGGCAGAATTAATCCAATCGATGAAAAAATTAACTCTAAAGATTTTATGTGGGAATTTTGTAACTAAAATGATGAATTATAAAAGTAGCTCAAAAAATTGATTTCTAGTTGATTGCGATAAAAAATTAACGTTTAGAGTTAAACGAATTTGTACGAATTATGGAATTTTGAATAACAAACAAATAAGACTTGCAAAAAGTCATTTATAAATTAAAAAACTGAGATTATGTTACGTTGGACTGTCACATTTGTAATTCTTGCTATAGTAGCCGGAATTTTTGGTTTTGGCGGAATTGCCGCTGGAGCTGCTGGTATTGCAAAAGTTTTATTCTTTATATTTTTGGTATTATTAGTAATTTCATTAATCACCGGAAGAACAAAAGTTTAGCAATAAATTTTCAATCATATAAAAAAAGCGATCCTGTATTTAAAATACGGGATCGCTTTTTTTATTTTAGGTCTGAAGATTTTGTTCCAGGTTTAAGGTTTCAAGTTGTAAACTGAGACTAAAAACTGCGACTATAATCACAGACTAAAAACTATTTCTCAAAAATAACCTTCAATTGATGCGTATGTCTTGTAGTGTGGAAAATAGCGAAGTTAATTAACTCATATATGGTTAAAGTGCCGATTCCGGGTATTTCAAAATCCAGACAGGTTAGCGATAAATCATAATTTGCTACAATATCCAGTATTTCTGATTCTATTTTTTGGAGTCTGGAAGTAAGTTCAATTTTATCATATTCACGATCTTCAGGATAAATAAAGTCCGGCGAATCGTATTTTGTATTGAAATTCAGAAAAATATCTTTTAGAACAGGAATTTTTTCATCGATTGCATTCTCTAATTTTTTAGTATTTCCATCGCAAACTTTTTTAAAACCTGATGTTGCTTTGATAATATGTCTCACTACTTGTCCGGGAGTCCAGCTTCCTTCAAACGGAATTATATTAATTTTGCTTTGATCAAAAAGCGAAATTGTCTGATATAATGCTGCAAAAGTATTTTCTACTTCTTGTTTTAGTTTGGCTTTCATGATAAATAATTTAGTTTTTACTTATTTAATTATTGATGTAATCCACCAAACATTTCCAAAAGAATCTGTTATTCCGCAAGTTCTTCCGTAATCCTGATCGCTTAATTCCATTAAGTTTGTTGCTCCATTTTCTAATGCTTTTTTATATGTTTCATCGGCATTAGTAACATAAATAAATAAGTTAGAGGTTTGTTTTGCCCAATCTTGGTTTTCTTCTGTGACCATAATTGTACTTCCGTTTACTATAATTTCGGCATGCATTATGGTTCCGTCGTCGCGTATTTGTTTGTTAGAATTTTCTGCGCCGAAAACTTTTTTTGTGAATTCGATAAATTCTGATGCGTCTTTTAAAATTAAATAAGGCATTATTGTTTGATGTCCGGATGGTAAGTTCATTTTTTATAGTTTAATAATTAGTAATATAAATTCAAAATTTTAAAATATTAAATTGAAAATGAGGTTTTATGACCTGCATTGTTTAATTATAAAAGGACTTCGCAATGAAAACCATGAGCATTAAGAAGTTCAATAATTACGGAATTTGAGATCGATAAACTGTGGATTCTCAAAATTTTATCACAATCTTCCAAATCAAAATTGATTTTGCTGTTTGGAAAATGCTCAAGAAGTTTCGCCACAATCATATTCGATTGTTCAATTTCCTGAACATTTGTTTTAAAAATTTCGATCATATTTCTACAATTATAAAGCGATATTTTTATAGCGCTCAATCCTATGATAGTAATGATAGGAAATGGCTAAAATCACCAAAAATATTAGAGGGAAAAACGACTGGAAATTAACTCCGTCAACCGCAAGATGACTTATTGAGGCGAATATAAAATCAAATCCAAAACCGGCATAAGCCCATTCTTTTACATTTTTAGGAATCTGAGGAATAACCAATATCAAAACTCCCAGGATTTTAAAAACAACCAATGCATTCCCGAAATATTCCGGATAACCTAAATGTTTAATTCCTTCTTTTGCCATTTCACTTTGCGAAGTTAGTGCGGGCATAACGCCTTCAAACAGGAATATAATAGTAGTTGTAATCCAAAAAATGATTTTTGCTTTTTTCATAGGTTTGTTTTTAAATGGTTATTAGTTAATGTATTACAAACTTACGAATCTTATTTTTTTGTAGGATTATGTATTTAAGACTATTTTAGGGGCATTTAGGACAAAGTGAATGATTTAGATTTTAGAGTGTTGATTTTTAGATTTTAGAAGAAAGAGGATAAAACAAAGAAGAAAGATTTTAGACAGCTTATGTCAGGGTGAGCGAAGTCAAAGGTGCTCACAGTACTCTACGGATGATATTAAGTATTTGCTTTGCTTACGTTCCTTCGACTTCGCTCAGGATGACAAAAATGGGCGTATAACTAAATTCGTATAACAAAATTCACTTTAAATAAATTAGAATAAAAAATCCGTTTTTATCCGCGTTTTCGCTTTAGCGAATCCGTGTCATCCGTGTGTCATTAAACAGTTTTTAGAAATATCATTACGTACCAAAACTTATTGGGCGAGCTTGAATTTTCGATTTACAATATTTGATAGTACTGTTATGAATAGGATAGGAAAGGAGTGCCAATGGTTCACTGCAAAGCGATAAGAACATACATTGATTTACAAATCTTTTTCGAGACTTTTTCGAATACGGCTTAATTGTGTTGGAGTAATTCCTAAATGTGATGCAATGTGAAGTAAAGTAATTCTCTCTGAAATATCCGGATGTTTTGATAATAGATCGAGATATCTTTCAGTAGCATTTTCCATAACTAATGAAATTTCTCTTTGTTCTTTTTCAATGACCCAGTTTTTTTCCAGATAAGCAATGTAGAAGTTTTTTAAATCGTCATTCTGAAATATTAATTCGCGATAATTTTTATAATTGATGTTTATCAGAATAGAATCTTCGAGCGCTTCAATAGCAAAATCAGAAGGAATTTGCTGAATTAAAGAAACTGTGGAAGCCGCAAAATCTCCTTCAAGAAAAATATTTTTATTGTAAATATTTCCTGCTGCATCAGTTATAAAAGCTCGTAAAGCACCTTTACCAATAAAATGAATTTCTTTTGCAATTTGCCCGTTTCTTAAAAGTAATTCTCCTTTTTTTACTGATTTTTTTTCGATGATATTTTCAATCAATTGCCATGATTTTTCAGAAATAGAAGCGTAACTTTTGAATTTCAGTTTTAAATTATTGAGGTATTTATCTTGATGGAGTGTCATTTTATTGAAGTTTTTTCGACTTATCAAAAGTAAAGAAATAAAGTGAATCAGAGTCGTTAGCACGCCGTGACTATCAATAAAAAAACGCTGCAAAATTGTTGAGATTTACAGCGTTTAAAAACGTTTTTTTTATAATTTTAAAAGTAAATTATTGATAATATGTATAATCTATTTTGATAGTTTGACTGATATCACTTTTTGTAAAATTGTAGTTATCTACTAAATTGTGATCATTAAATTGAAAGGTTCCAAAGAATTTGTAGTTGTCATTTTCTGTTTCCAGTTCAGCTTCAGAGTAATATTTCTCAAATGTTTTATCTCCTTTTTTCTCTATTTTTGACTTTCTAAATTGTAAAACGCTACCATTTTGGTAAGATGTATATTTATGAGTAAATGGAAATACATTTGTCTGACTACTGCAGTTTCTTGTCCATACTACATTATTAATGTAATACACAGTACAATTATTTTCCATTTTTTCTTCAGCAAAAGAGTTCATGTAAGCAAACTTATCATCTTTCATTAAAGTATACGATTTTTGCATTAGTTTGCCATTTTCAAGCCAGGTAATTTTTGTTTCGTTTGCATCTCCAACATTCTCAGTAGATATCATCTTATTATCATCGTAATTAATAGTATATGAAACCTGATCATTTTTAACGATTGTAGTTAGTATTCCATCTTTGTAGATATAAATATTTTTAGAGGTTTCTTGTCCATCTCTGTTAAAATATTTAATTATAGAAGGTTGCCCGTTTTCGTTTAATGCAATACTTTTTAACGGAATTTTACTTCCTTTTTTATTGATTATATACGAATCGATTGTTTTTACTTTTGTATTAGGTTGCTTAAATATAGTAGCATCATCCTCTTTTATGTCGCTAAATGGCATATTAACAGAGGCTAATACAGCATTCATTACTTCTTTAGATTTTGCAGTAATTTTGTTTTTGCTGGTCAGCGAAGCAACTTCTTTTTTATATTTTCGATTATTGATAACGTATGATGACTCTTTTTTTCCACCCACTTGTTCTGATACAAATTCAGTTGCCATTTTTGCGCCTTCTCTTACTTTTACAGCATCATTCATTTTTCCACTCCAATATGCAATTGATTTGTACGACTGACCATCAACGCTAATGTCTAAAGTTTGTTTGTTGTTGAAAATAACATATGTATATTTTCTAATATTTATAATCTCTAACGGATCTTTTTCGAAATTCTTTTTTAATTCTATTTGCTCAGAATTATCAGGATTTGCCAAATCTACATTGCTTCGTCCCGTGTATTGATCAACATCTATTATTAATACATATTTTTTTCCTGCAGTTATGCGTAAAGTATCAATTGTTAATGGTTCCTCCTTAACGTAAATTTCTTCTACAACTGTGTTTTGTGCAACTTTTGTTGTTTTCGGTTTTGTTTTCTTTTTGGTTTTTTTTTGTGAAAATCCTTGAAATGATAAAGTAAGAATAAAAATAATGCTCAATAAATGTTTCATTTGGTTGTTAGGTAATTAATTTGTTTTTAAATTGATTTAAATGTGACTGTGGTATTATGATCATAAGACTTACAAATCTATTTTGTAGTATAGTTTTGTAATTCCTTACAAATGTAATTATTTTCGTAATAAAAAGGAATTCTTTATTGCTAATCTTATTTTTTTATTTTAATTAGAAAGAAAATTCGTTTTTCTTAGATTATAAATCATTGTTGTCCGATAAAAAAAGAAGCCAAAAAGATGGCTTCTTTAAATGAATCGTAAATTTGTGTTTCGACATACAAAATACGATGAGTAAAAGTAATTATTTTTCTAGTAAATCTGTTTTCG
>NZ_JAGYVZ010000028.1 GCF_018380615.1 Flavobacterium psychroterrae
TTTTAAAACAAGAATATTAGCAAAAATAGCAGCACTTACATTGGTTCAATATATTAACAAATTTATATTTGACAGACCAATTAATAATATTAAAAATCAAATAATTTAATTTCACCCAACGGGTTATATTAACTATGATTCTATATGTTACATATTTTTCGCATAACTATTGTATAACACAATCGATGTTTTTTTTGCGTGAGGGATAGAAGCTGGCTACCGAAGTAGCGCGTATAGCCCGACAGCAATAAAAAAAGGGGCGACTAAGCGATTGCATAGTCAGCCCCTTTTTTTATTGGTGGCACGCCCAGATTATTATTTACTAAATTATATAGGGCTTGTTTATTTTATGATTTCGGCAACGGAGCTCCAACTGCAATATCACAGCGATGTCCGGGTTTTCCGTGTGCAGGATTCATTCCGTCTGCGGTTGCGACTTCGGTGCTTAATAAAGCCGGAACTGCATTGTTTGCGGGTGGCGTTACGGTGAAGTTTTGAGTTGTGGTGCCGCTTTGCGCTGTATTTGTAGTGGCAACAGGTTGTGTTGGTGCCGCAGAATTTAAAGGTGCTCCAACGGGAATATCACATCTGTGTCCGGGTTGGCCGTGCGATGGATTCATTCCTTTCGCGACTTTTACGGGCGCTGCAACTGTAGTAGTTACAACTTGTTGCTGACCTGTATTTACTTGTACTGGCTGCGCAGTTTGAGTTGTTGTTTGTGCTTGTTGTGTTGGAGCGGAATTTAAAGGCGCGCCAACTGCAATATCACAACGATGTCCGGGTTGTCCATGCGCAGGATTTATGCCTTGCGTTGCTCCCATTACAGTATTAGGATTTCCAGCCGGAACCTGAACTACAGATTGCGTTTTTGTGGTGTCTTTTGCTAATCCTAATTTTACCAATTCAGATGTTGGTGTGCTTTCCTGCGGTTCTAGTTCTTTCTTGCAAGAAACAAATAGTAAGGAGGTAACAATTAGTGAACTTATGAGTATTTTTGGATTCATGATGTATTTATTTAGAGCCCTCAAATATACTGGTTTTTGTAAAGTTTTCCACCATATAAGTGATATAAGATAATTTAAGTTTTGCTTTGTAATAATCTCGCAAAGGCGCAGAGGCGCAAAGTTTTATTTTCTTTGAGACTTGGCTTAACTTAAATTTTAAGTTTTTTAAATTTTTGCTTTGAGAATTTCGCGCAAAGGCGCTAAGTTTTAAAATCGGCAAGGGAAAAAACTTTGCGACTCTGCGTCTTTGCGCGATTAAAACGAATCTCAATAAAAAACTCTGCACCTTTGAGCCTATGTACGTATATCCCTTTGCTCCTTTCAAAAGATTTTTTGCTAACTTTAAATCCAAAAGAAAACCTCTCATGAAAAAATCAATTCTACTATTATTATTCGTTGCTACTTTTGCCAACGCACAAAAATCTGAAAAAGACAAAGTAAATCAAACTCTCGATATGTGGCATAAGGCTGCCGGCGATGTGAAATTTGACGCCTATTTTGATTTAATTGCCGAAGATGGAATTTTTATAGGAACTGATGCAACCGAAAACTGGAATAAAAAAGACTTTAAAGTTTGGGCAAAACCATTTTTTGATAAAGGAAAAACCTGGAATTTTACGGCTCTTGAACGCCATATTTTTTTTGATAAATCCGGAAAAATTGCGTGGTTTGATGAATTGCTCAATACACAAATGAAAATTTGTCGTGGTTCTGGTGTTTTGCTGAAAGTTGGGAAGGAATGGAAAATTCAGCATTATGTTTTATCAATGACAATACCTAATGACGAGGTGGACGCTGTTACAAAATTAAAAGCTCCAATTGAAGATGTTTTGATTTCGAAGCTTCAGAAAAAATAAACAATTTTGAACTTTGTTTTTATAATCCTAACTTTTCTAGCGTTTTACAGCATGAGTTATCAAATTAATTATAATACAATCGACAATTTTACTCCTGTTTTAGAAGTTCAAAATAAGATAGTCTCAAAAAAAGAGATTGAATTTTACAAAATTGACTAAAATAAAAGCATAGCCTCTATTTTACCAGCCCTGAAAATCAAAATCTTTATTTTTTTTTAACTTTGACCCCAAAAAAAATAGGGTTCAATAAAGTATCTGAAAAATGAAAATAGAAAAACGCTGGGTCATTTCCTTTATTATTATAAGTATTGTTTGTGTCACCGGTGCATTTTGGCCTACGGTTACCACAAATAGTTATGTATTATCAGAATTTGGGACAATAGATCATATTGTTCCTGCGGATGTTGCATGGATGTTAACTTCTTGTTGTCTTGTTTTAATTATGACTCCCGGATTATCATTTTTCTACGGAGGAATGGTGGGCAGAAAAAATGTTATATCTACGATGCTGCAAAGTTTTATTTGTTTAGGTGTTGTAACGCTTTTATGGGTTGTGGTTGGTTTTAGTCTGGCTTTTGGTGATCCTGTCGGATTTGGTTCAGGGGAACACTTTTATAGTTTCTTTGGCAATCCAACAACTTTTGCCTTTATGGATTATGTAGGGGTTTTGCCTCATAAAAAATTAGCCAGTACGATTCCGTTTATGTTATTTGCTTTGTTCCAAATGAAATTTGCAATTATTGCTCCGGCAATTATTACAGGTTCATTTGCAGAACGCGTTCGCTTTATATCGTATTTACTTTTTATAAGCTTGTTTACCATTTTTATTTATGCGCCTTTGTGCCATTCGGTTTGGTATCCTACGGGAGTTTTAGGAAGTTATTTTGGCGTGAAAGATTTTGCCGGAGGAACTGTAGTACATATGAGTTCTGGATTTGCAGCGTTGGCAGGAGTTCTGGTTTTAGGAAAAAGAAAAAACAGCGATCATATCCCAACTAATATTCCGTTTGTATTATTAGGAACTGGAATGTTATGGTTTGGATGGTTTGGTTTCAACGCGGGTTCGGCCCTTGCTGCCAACGGAACTGCTGCAATGGCTTTTGCTACAACAACAACATCATCTGCCGCTGCAATGTTAACCTGGGTTTTCTTTGACCGAATGAACGGAAGAAAAGTTTCGGCTCTTGGTGCTTGTATCGGGGCTGTTGTAGGTTTGGTTGCCATAACACCAGCTGCGGGATTTGTATCGGTTCCTGAAAGTATGTTTTTCGGCTTTGTTACTGCTTTGGTTTCTAACTCGGTTGTCAATTGTCGTTTCTCTAAAAGATTTGATGATACGCTCGACGTTTTTGCCTGTCACGGCGTTGGTGGAATTATGGGAATGATCCTGACAGCAATCTTTGCTCATGGTGAAGATGCAAGTTTATTACACGGTGGATGGAATGTATTTGCACACCACATGATGGCGCTGGTTTTGGTTTCGATATTTACTTTCTTCGGAGCTTATTTCTTGTTTAAAGTAACGAACTTTATTATTCCGCTTCGTGTTTCTGAAGAAAATGAACATATTGGACTGGATTTATCACAACACGATGAAACTCTTGATCCAAAATTAAAAACAATAACTGAGCCGCATTACGGGTAAAAAAGTTTGCCACGAATTACACAAATTTTCACTAATTTTTTTGATTAATCGTAAATATGAATGTGTAGTCCCTACGGGACACCTCTGGCGTGGTAACTATTATTTTCTACCAATATTTAACTCCTAACGGAGTATATCTCGTAGAGATTAAATATTGGTAAAAAAACGACTGTAAGTTTGTCCTGTAGGGACTACACTAATTAGACAATTTTAATTAAAAAATCATTTTAATCTGTGAAATCTGTGGCAAAAAAAACAGCCAGGAATTTCGATATTTTGTCCACAATGCATACAAAAATGAATTCGCGAAAATTAGTGTAATTCGTGGCAAAAAAGAACATCCATCATTAAAATTCGTGGCAAAAAACTTTAAAACCCAATTGCGCTATTTTCATTCGTTTATATTCCTTAATTTTGCTGAAAATTTTTGTAAAAGTGGGAAGTAAAAATAAACTAAAAAGATTCAGAGAAAACGAAACATTTGAAAACGTTTTTCAACCAACCAGAGAAGAAGTTGTAGGCGATTTAATGCCTTTAAAAGGTAAATGGAACTCTGATTTCTTTAAAAACGATAATCCATTAGTTTTAGAATTAGGATGTGGAAAAGGTGAATATTCTGTTGGATTAGCAGAAAGATACCCTGACAAAAATTTTATTGGTATTGATATTAAAGGTGCTCGTTTCTGGAGAGGTGCTAAAACCGCTGTTGAAAACGGACTTCATAATGTTGCTTTTATTCGTACTCAAATCGAATTGATCGACCATATTTTTAATGAAAATGAAGTGGATGAAATCTGGATTACTTTTCCGGATCCGCAAATTAAATATAAAAGAACAAAGCACAGAATGACAAACTCTGAGTTTTTGAAATTGTATAAAAAAATCCTTAAAAAAGACGGCGTAGTAAACCTTAAAACCGATAGTGAATTCATGCACGGTTACACTCTTGGATTACTTCATGGTGAAGGACACGAGGTTTTATACGCCAACCATAATGTGTATACAAACGAAGGAAGTCCTGAGGAAGTTACTGCTTTTCAGACTTTTTACGAGAAACAATATTTAGAGATTAACAAGGCAATTACGTATATTCGCTTTAAAATTAAAGACTAATTTGTTTTAAGAACGATTTTCAAACCCATTAAATAACTGAATGGCATTACTTACCCCATTACTTTCAGGTTTTATTGCCGCTTTCATTGGGATTATTCCGCCTGGTTTAATCAATATGACAGCTGCGAAAGTGAATCTAAAAGAGGGAAAAAAGAACGCTCTTTGGTTTGTTGCCGGTGCTGTTGTAGTAATCTTTTTTCAGGTTTCTTTAGCGGTTTTATTCGCACAAGTAATTGATAATCGTCCTGATGTTGTCACTTTATTACGTGAAGTTGGTTTTGCTATTTTTTCGATTTTAACGATTTATTTTTTGTTTATCGCTAAAGAACCAAAAGCCAAAAAATCGAAGATTAAAAAGAGCAGTAAAAAAAGCCGTTTCTTTTTAGGAATGCTACTTTCTGGTTTGAACTTTTTCCCTATTCCGTATTATGTTGTTGTGAGCGTTACGCTTGCTTCTTATCATCTTTTTGCATTCGAAAACAATATTATTTTCACTTTTGTATTTGGATCTGTTTTGGGTTCATTTGCTGCTTTGTACAGTTATATTGGTTTCTTTGGAAGAATTGAAAAGAAAACCGATTACATCATGCGAAATATGAATACAATTATAGGAAGTATTACGGGTTTAATTGCTATTGCAACTCTTTTTAATATTCTGAATTACTACTTTGGGTAAATATTATGCCACAGATTAAAAAGATTTTTCTTTTGTCTTTAAGCTTCTCGCAGATTTCGCAGATCTAAAAGATTTTATTTTAATTTTAATCTGTAAAATCTGCGTGAAACCAATTTTAAGGAATCATTTTAATCCGTGAAATCTGTGGCAAAAAAAATCAATTCTATGGCTGAAGATAATTTTTTTGAACGTGTTTATGCGATCGCCAGACAAATTCCGTACGGAAAAGTAACTTCATATGGCGCAATTGCGAAAGCTCTAGGAACGGCCCGATCTGCACGAATGGTGGGTTGGGCAATGAATGCCTGTCATAATATGGAAGATGTTCCCGCCCACAGAGTTGTAAACAGAAAAGGTCTTTTGACCGGAAAACACCATTTTGACGGAACGAATTTAATGCAGCAACTTCTGGAAAGCGAAGGGATTGTGATAGAAAACAATCAAATTATAGATTTAGACAAACATTTTTGGACACCGGAAATTGAACTTTAATTTTTTTTTTACCATATAAGTTATATAAGTTCATTTAAAATATTGTCTTGATTTACTTTGTCATTTAATCGCGCAAAGTCGCTAAGTTTTTTAAGTTTTTCTTTGCGACTCTGCGACTTTGCGCGATTAATAAAAAAATAACTTTGCGAACTTTGCGAGAAATTTATGCGCAATGCTTGATATGAAATTATATCACTTATATGTTTCAAAAAAATTAAATCAGGCAAATTACAAAGCTCGTTTTATCTTCATCGGTTTGGTAGCTTAAATAACCGCCGTGTGCTTCGATGATGTTTTTAGAAAGCGTTAATCCAATTCCGGCGCCGTCTTTTCTGGTAGTGAAAAAGGGCAAAAATACTTTATCTCTAATCTCCTGATCGATTCCTTTTCCGTTGTCTGAAATGGTGATAAAAAAGCGATTATTTTCGGTATAACTGGATAAGAACATTTTCTTTTCAGCCTTTTCTTTTAAGGCATAAATACTATTTGTAATTAAGTTAATAATCACTTGTTCCATTTGGTTTTTGTCAATCAAAATAGATCTTGAACTATTAATTTCGTTTATTAATTCGATATTTTCTGCTTTTAAAATTGGACTCATGATTCGCATGCAGTCTTCAAAAAGTGCATTTATTGGTGTCATTTTTTTAGTTGGCGTTGGCAACATGGCTAATTTTCGGTAGTTTTCTACAAAAACCTGTAAATGGTCGCTCCTATTTATTATGGTCGAAATACTGCTTTTTATGTCCTCAAAATCATCTTCTTCTAATTGTTCCTGATCGACAATCTGAAGTAAATTCTGCGAAAGCGCACGAATTGGAGTTAACGAATTCATTAATTCATGCGAAATAATTTTCATCAAATTAATCCACGCTTCTTTTTCTTTTTTCTCAATAACGCGCTGAATACTATCTAATAAAATGATAAAATATTCTTTGTCATACGTTTTTGTATAAGATGTCTGCAACATAAAAGTCTGCAAATCCTGCTCTTCAATCTTTATCGAAATCGCCGATTTTAATTCGGCAAATCCAACATTCTCAATTTCATCGCAAAGTGATGGTAAATAATTTTTAAGGTAATTCCAATGACTTACTTTTGGGACTTTGAACAACTTTGAAAAACAATCGTTCATTAAAAAAATCTTCCAATCCTCATTTTCCTTTTCAAGAATTAAAGTTCCTGTATCAATATTATTTAGAATGGATTGATAAATAAGTTCTTTTGAAGTTTGTTCTTGTTGCTGAACTTTTAATTTGTTGTATAAAAGATATAAGGTTTTAAAATTTTCTTTTTTATGTTCTTCCGGAAAATTGGTTGAAAAGTCATTTTGTAAAATCGAAAGTAACGTTTTATCATAAAATAAAAGTTGGTTTCTAAAAAATAAATACATTTCAATCAACATTACAATTGCAAATAAACCAACTAAAATAGCATTGTAATAAAACGTTTTATATATCAGAATAATGCAAAATAAAAAGAGCAGCATGACAAACAGAACCCTTATAAATAAGGCATTATAGAATTTCCAATTTTTCATTATTTTATTTTTTTATTGCCACAGATTAAAATGATTAATGATTCTTAAAATTTGTTTCCCGCAGATTTTAAAAAGATTTAAGCAGATAAAATTAGATTAAAGTAAATCTATTTGATCTTGTAATTTTGGGCAAATTATTTCTTTTATTGCCACAGATTAAAAGAATTAAAATGATTCTTTACTTGGTGAGTTCTCTCGCAGATTATGCAGATTTGGCGGATTAATTAAAATCCATTTTATCTGCGAGATCTGCAAAATCTGCGAGAGACTATTTTTTTTAAATCATTTTAATCTTTTATCCCGATAGCTATCGGGAGTGGCAAAACTTATTTTTTAATTTTTTAAATCGTATTTCTCGATTCTTCTGTACAAAGCAGCTCTCGACAATCCTAATTCCTCAGCTGTTTTGCTAATGTTTCCATTATGTTTAAATAATGCTTTTTCGATGGCATTTTTTTCCATTTCCGATAAAGGATTTTCATCGTTTTCCTGAATATCTTCAAAATCCAGAATATCTAAATTGGTTACAGAAATTGTATTATTATCGGATAAAATTAAAGCGCGCTCAATTTTATTTTCGAGTTCACGAATGTTTCCTTTCCACGGATATTTTTCTAAATACGGTGCGACATTATCTTCAAAATGCCAATTTTCCTGATTGTATTTTTCGGCAATTTTTTCCAGAATAAAATGCGCCATTGGTACAATATCATCTTTTCGTTCGCGTAATGATGGCAAATGAATTTCCATTGTATTTATTCTGTACAATAAATCTTCACGGAACGTTTTGTTTTTAACCTCAGCTTTTATATCGCTATTTGTTGCCGCAATAATACGAACATTTAAAGGTCTTGCTTTACTTTCGCCCAAACGCGTAACTGTTTTAGTTTGCAAAACATGTAACAATTTCGATTGTAAATGAAGTGGAATATTCCCAATTTCGTCCAGAAAAATGGTTCCGTTTTGTGCCATTTCAAATCTTCCGGATGTATCTGTTTTGGCATCTGTAAAAGCACCTTTGGCATAACCAAAAAGTTCGCTTTCGAATAAATTATCACTTAACGAACCCAAATCAACATGAACAAAAGGTTGTTCTTTACGTGCTGAATTTTGATATATAAACTCTGCAAAAACATATTTACCGGTTCCGTTTTCGCCCAGAATCAAAACATTAGCATCTGTTTTAGCTACTTTTTCAGCCATTAAATAGGCTTGTTTTATTTTAAGGGAACTTCCAACAAAATAACTATTTTCTATTTTTTCGGTTACAACTTTTTTGCTATTCTTTCTGCTTTCGGCGACAGCCTTATCAATTGTTTCCAGTAATTTTTCGTTGTTCCAGGGTTTTAAAACATAATCAAAAGCACCAATTTTTATTCCTTCAACTGCGGTATCAATTTTACCAAAAGCGGTCATTAAAATCACAACCGTTTGCGGTGAAAGTGTTTTTATTTCTTTCAGCCAATGAATTCCTTCCCGCCCATCTTCAAAACCAATTCTATAATTCATGTCTAACAAAACCACATTTATTTCATTTTCATTTAAAATAGAAATAATTTTTTTAGGACTATTTGCCGTAAAAATGGTTTCAAAATGTTTTTTGAGAATCATTTTTGCCGAAAAAAGAATCTCTTCCTGATCGTCAACGATTAATATTTGGGCTTGTTTTCTTCGCATGTTTTATTTTTTTGTTCGATATCGAACGGTCAACTGTTCATTATCGAACAGTTCTTTTTGAACAGTTTTTAAAGCTTCTTTAAAATCAACCCTTTACAAATAATACTTTTTATGGCACAATATTTACCTATTGATTATCAGTAAATTATTAAAGAAATGGACAAAGTAATTCCTCGTAAAAATAGAAAATTTAGATATCTCACAATAACAATTGGAGTTTTTTTAGTTTTGGCAGCAATCGTTTTTTTCTCGTTTAACACTAAAAGAAGTTTAAATGTAAAAGGAGATGAACTAAGTATTCAAAAAATTGAAAAAGCCTTTTTTGAGGATTTTGTTGTTTTTCAGGCAAAAGTTGAACCTTTGAATGTAATTCTTGTAAATGTTACTGAAGGTGGATCTGTAAAAGAAATTTTTGTAGAAAATGGAGCAATGGTTACAAAAGGTCAATCTTTAGCACGTTTGTATAACCCGAATACTGAACTTAATTACCTGACTCAGGAAACGGCAATTATTGAACAAATTAATAATTTGAATACTGGAAAACTAAATATTAGAAATCAGGAATTAAGTCTGAACAAGGATTTGGTTTTGATCGAACATGATTATAATGATGCCAAAAGATTGTACGATATGAACGCGAGATTATTTGAGAAAGAGGTAATTTCTAAAAATGACTGGAATACGTTTAAGGAAAGTTTACGTTTTCAAGAAGAACGCAAAAGAACGATTCAGCAAAGTATTCAGAAGGAAAAACAAACAAATCAACTTCAGATTTTTCAAATTAATCGTTCGATTCAAACTATGGAAAAAAGTTTGGATATTTTAAGAAACAACAAAAAGAATTTCCTGATTACAGCTCCGGAATCCGGACGTTTAACTTCATTTCAACCTATTTTAGGAAAAACTTTTCAGGCGGGAGAAAGCATCGGGAAAATAGATTCTAAACAAGGTTATAAACTTACTGCCGAAGTGGATGAATTTTATCTGGAAAAAGTTAGAGAAGGCTTAAAAGGTCAGGTTGAATTTCAAGGAAAAAATCTTGAAGTTTTAGTTACAAAAGTAATTCCGGAAGTTAAAAGCGGGCATTTTATAGTAGAATTGGCTTTTGTATCTAAGGAAAACATTGTCTTGCAAGACGGACTTAGCTTTGGTGTGAAACTGATTTTATCGGAGAAAAACAAAACTCTTGTCATTCAAAAAGGAAGTTTTAATCAGGAAACAGCAGGAAAATGGATCTTTGTTGTAAAGGGAAATAAAGCTGAAAGAAGAAATATAAAATTAGGACGTGAAAACCCATCATATTATGAAGTTCTTGAAGGTTTAAAAAAAGGCGAATCTGTGATTATTTCTTCTTATTCTGATTATAAGGATGTTGAGGAATTGGCAATTAGTTATCAGTAACCGTTTTCAGTCGCAGTCGCACTTTACAGTTTGAAAAGTTCGCCACGAATTACACGAATTTTCACTAATTTTTTATTTGAGGAGCGTGAAAATTAAAAATTCAATTCGTGAAAATTCGTGTAATTCGTGGCAAAAAATAAAAGTTTCAATCATCAATCAAAAAATACAATCAATAATAAACTAAACATTTTAAAACTATGATAACAATTCAAAATTTAACCAAAGTTTTTAGAACCGAAGAAGTAGAAACTTCAGCTTTAAGCGGGATTTCTTTAGAAATTAAAAAAGGTGATTTCCTGACAATTATGGGACCTTCGGGTTGCGGGAAATCGACTTTGTTGAATATTATTGGTCTTTTGGACAGTGCCGATGGCGGAAGTTATAAATTACTAGATCAGGAAATGATTGTTTTAAAGGAGAAAGGAAGAGCGATTGTTCGTAAAGAAAACATTGGTTTTATATTCCAGAATTTTAACTTAATCGATGAGCTTTCGGTTTATGATAATATCGAATTGCCTTTGCTTTATAATAATGTAAAAGCATCGGACAGGAAACAGAAAATCGAAGCACTTGCCGAGAAACTTAACATCTCACATCGTTTGAAACATTATCCGCAACAGCTTTCAGGCGGACAACAACAAAGAGTTGCGGTTGCAAGAGCATTAGTAAATGATCCTAAAATTATTCTTGCTGATGAACCTACGGGGAATTTAGATAGTAAAAATGGTAATGAAGTAATGGAACTTTTAACTGATTTACATGCTAAAGGAGCTACTATTTTGATGGTTACACATTCTGATTATGACGCTTCGTTTTCGCAAAGAACGATTCATATGAAAGATGGTGTTATATTTTCTGAAAGATTAAATCAGAGAAATGTTGATGTTTTTATGGACGCTAAATAATTCAAAAATGATAAAATTTATTGTAACAGCAATTTTAATCCTGGCAGGATTTGTTTGCAAAATATTGGCAATTATCTAAAACTAAAAAGCAACCATAATAACTAAAAATATACAACATGATTTTTAACTGGTTTAAAATATTCATCTATCATTTAAAGCAAAACAAATTGTTTTCGTTTTTAAATGTTCTGGGATTAAGCATAGGAATTGCGGGCGTGATTTTCGCCATTTTATATTGGAATAACGAAAACTCGTACGATCAATGGAATCCTGAAAAAGAAAACGTTTATCAGATTTTAAATAAATTTGGAGACAATGCCGAAATATGGAACTCAAGTCCTGTACCTTTTGGCTTAACCTGCAAAGCAACTATTCCTGAAATTGAATCTATTACTTTTTACACTGGATGGTACAGTGAAGATGTAATAAAACATAAAAATCAAAAATGGATTGGCAAAAAAATCATAGTCGCAGATTTCGACTTTTTTGATTCTTTTCCGTTCCCAATTCTAAAAGGAGCCAAAAAAGACATCTTAAAAGAAAAAAACAGTGTTGCTATTTCTGATGAAACTGCAAAATTAATTTTTAAAAACGAAGATCCGATTGGTAAAATTATTACAAAGGACAATAAACCTTATGTCGTAAAATCGGTTTATAAAAACATGAGACCTTCTTCTGTAGAACCTGAGTATGTTTTTGGAGGTTTGATCAGCGAGGAAGACATTAAACAATGGGGCAACTTCAGTTACACCTTAATGATTAAAACAAAAAAAGGGGTCAATAAGGAGACGGTTTTAAAAAAGATGCAACACGTGAATTTTGTCAATAGAATTGTAAAGGAAGCTAAAAAGGAAGGAGTAACACCAGAACAATTTATCAAAGAAAATGGCAACATTATAGTTATTATGGACCAAATAGCTACAGCACGTTTACATGGCACAAAATCTCCTAATGGCGCAAATTTCCCTGAAGGAAGGGGTGATTTACAACTGCTTTATATTATGGTAGGCTTGTCTGTTTTGATTCTTATTTTGTCTTTAGTAAACTATATTAATCTCGCAACTGCTTCGGCAATAAAACGTGCCAAAGAAGTAGGCGTTCGCAAAATTGTTGGCGCTAGTAAAAAGCAAATCATCGCTCAGTTTATATTTGAAACTGCTATTATTGTTGTTCTTGCTATTTTATTTGCTTTGGCAATAGTAGAACTTTCTTTGCCTTACTACAATAACTTCCTAAAGAAATCTTTAACGATGAATGGTGGTGAGTTTTACCTGCAGCTCATTTTTATATTTGGATTAGTAATCATTTTTGCAGGTATTTTTCCGGCTATTTATATCTCAAATTTCGAAACCTTAAAAGTTTTAAAAGGCAATTTCTCAAGAAGCAAAAGCGGTATCTGGATTAGAAATTCTATGTTAATTTTTCAATTTGGTATTGCCGCTTTTTTTATCATTGGTGCTTTAATCGTAAACTCTCAGGTTTCTTATATGATGAATAAAGATCTTGGTTTTAGCGGAGATCAGGTAATTCGCGTTCCGTTTAGATATAGTGATCAATCTAAAAAAGGTAAAAAATACCTGACTGCAAAACAGGAGATTCTTAAATTTTCGGGCGTTCAAAATGTATCTACATTTGCTGGTTCATTTGGAAACGGCAGCACTTCGAGCTCAGGTCTTACATACAATGGCGTTTTTGTGCAGCCCAGAAATATCGAAATGGATTATGGCTTTCTGGATATGATGAAAATTAAGATTGTTAAAGGCCGTGACTTATCTCCAAAATATGCTTCGGACACCATCGATAACTGGCTAGTAAACGAAACTCTTGCTAAAAAGATAGGACTCAAAAACCCCATAAACACCGTACTAACCTCTGGGTGGGGAAATGAAAAAGGAATTATGAAATTTAAAATCGTTGGAGTTGTAAAAGACTTTCACATTACAGGACTTCAAAACGAAGTTCCTCCAATGATCTTTATAAGTATGAAAACTTTAAAATGGAATAATTTTGAGAACGTTTATATAAAAGTTTCACCTAACAATCTAACTGAAACTTTGGCAAAATTAAAAACCTATTGGGAGAAAAACATAAATCCTGATTATCCTTTTGATTATGAATTTGTAAACAAGGGATTTGCCAAAACTTATGAAGAACAGGTAAAACAGAAAGATTTATTTTTTATCCTGAATCTTGTAGTCATTATTATTGCAGTTTTTGGATTATTCGCTTTAGCATCCTTCTCAATGGAAAGAAGATTAAAAGAAATCGCGATCAGAAAAACATTGGGCGCAGAAACGGATATTTTACTTAAAGAATTATCAAAACAATATGTTGGTTTTTGCTTAATAGGATTTGTAATTGGTATTATTCCTGCATACATTTTATTGCAGAAATGGCTGGAAGATTTTGCCTTTAGAATCAATGTTTCTGTTATACCTTTTGGTATTGCGCTTGTTTCTTTATTGGTTTTAACCTTAATAATAGTTTTGGCAAAAGCCTATCAGGTAACCAAAATAGACATTCTAAAATATTTAAAATACGAATAAGCTTGTAGACCATTTTTTTAGTAAACCCGCCAGATTAATTTATTTGGCGGGTTTATTTTATTTAATATTTTAAAATACCAAACCCAACAGATTTTAAAAACCTGTCTGTTTTAATTCAAGATGTCTTTATTTCACAACTACTGAATCTGAATAAAGTAATTTATCTAATTGCGGATCTCTGTCATATACATCAAGATAAAAACCAATTTCTCCGTTTTCATTTACCCAGGCTGTAAAATAGCCAATATAGATTGGAATTTTATTTTTCAGCATGCAGGTCGTTTCTTTTTCTCCGCTCATCGCCTGATCTATTTTATCTGTTGACCAATCCGGATTGTCTTTTAAAATAGCAAGAGCCAAGCCTTTTGCTTCTTTTACATTAATACAGCCATGGCTAAAAATACGCTGTTCAAAATCAAACAAACTTTTTGCCGGTGTATCATGCAAGTAGATATCATTGGGATTAGGAAAAATAAATTTAACTAAACCTAAAGAGTTTTTAGGTCCCGGTTTTTGTCTGACATTTCCTCCGTTCCATTCCATATCGTGATCTGCGAGATAATTTTTATCTTCTGCCATTTTCAGTTTAAGCTCGTTTTTGATGATACTCTGCGGAACATACCAATACGGGCTAAAAACAATTCGGTCTATATTACCGCTAAAAATTACCGTTTCGGTCATTCTGGTGCCTACAAAAACATCAGATACAAGTTCATATTTCCCATTTTTAACATACGCCAGTTTAAATGATGGGATATTCACCATCACATATTCACTTGCTTGTGTCAGTTGAGTTGGTATCCATCTGCAACGTTCCATGTTTAGCATTATCGTTTTAATTCGATTGCTTATTGGCTCATTCATCTGGTCGATGTGTTCTTTTGTTAAAGTATAATTGAGCTTCAGACCATATCTGTTTTTATACTTTAAAATTCCAGCCATCATCTCCTCGTCATAGATATTATTTTTAGAGTCTTGTGCGAGATCTCCATCAATAAACAATCTTTCTCTAATTTGTTTTACGGCAACGCCACTATCAAAAGGTTTTAGTTCTTTATAATTTGCATCAATATCTATCTTTTTCCATTGATTATTTTTCTCAATAGTTCGATATTTTTTCAGCATTGATTTGAGTTTATAATATTGTCCGTATAAAAGATTTTCGTCTTTATTTAATCGGTCCGGATCCACCATTAGGGAATCTAATATTTTATCATACGAAATAGTTTTGGCAGGTAAAAACCAGCCAATTTTTTTTAAGGTTGCGGCATCAACGCCAGAATAAACGTTGCTCGCATAAAACACATACATATTAGACAATAGAAGTTCTGTGTCAATTTGAGGCAGATCGACAGATACATTTTCATTAAAAACATCATCGACTAAATCCATATAAGGCATAGTTGCCTTAACACCCTGATCATTGATTAAGCGTACTTTATGATATAAAAGTGATCCAAATTCGCTAACCCGTTTATCATCGTACCAAATCGAATTGTATTCCTTTTTTTTATAAAGATCTAAAACGTCGTTCTGGTATTTTTTTAGTTTAGGATATTTTTTATAAAATTCATCAATTGATTTTACATCAACCGTAACTTTAGAGACATCTATTTTAGAAGTAAAAATGTTCTCAGATTCTGTTATATTATTTTTTATTTTAATTTCTTTAGAAGAAGATTCAAAAGAAAACATCAAAAAACTAATAGCAATTATTACAGATAAAGAAGTGAAATTTCGCATATCTTTCAGATTTAAATTTTAGAAATAAGTTTGTTCTAAAAAATACCGAAAACCCATAATTCACCCAAAAACAAGCTTTCACGTATTTTTCAAAACATTAGAAATCATTTGATTTGGGTACTCAAATATAGCCAAGATTATTGATATTTTGGGTATGCTATTTTAAAATTTATATTAAAATTCGTATAATTTAACTCCAAATAAGTTTTTAAAGTATAATCAGAAATAAAATTGTGATTGTGATTTTAGAATCTGAAAGTAAAACCAGCCCATCAGAATCATTTTGACCAATTCCCATATCAATAAATACAATTTAAAAGGGTTTGAATCCGAACATAATCTGTTATCTTTGCAGTCTGAAATCAGTTTAAATAAACACAATGCTTAATTTGGTTTCTTTCAATAGAAAACAGTAGATTAAAATGAAATTAGATAGAAAAGAAATTCTTAAAGCTCTAGAGACAATTACTATAGCTGGCGAAGGAAAAAATATGGTTGAAAGTGGTGCCGTTGCCAATGTAATTACTTTTGGTGATGAAGTTGTTGTCGATTTACTTTTGCACACACCTGCAATGCACATTAAAAAAAGAGCCGAAGATGATATCAAAAAAACAATTCTTGAATTGGTATCGCCAGATGCAAAAATAAAAGTAAACATTAAGGTTGAAGCCAAAGAAAATCCAAACGAAATAAAAGGAAAGGCGATTCCCGGGATCAAAAATATTATTGCCGTTGCTTCTGGTAAAGGTGGAGTTGGAAAATCTACGGTTACTGCAAATCTTGCCGTAACGCTTGCAAAAATGGGTTTTAATGTTGGTGTTCTTGATGCAGATATTTACGGGCCTTCAATGCCTATTATGTTTGATGTTGAAAACGAAAAACCAATTTCGATTACCGTCGATGGAAAATCAAAAATGAAACCGGTTGAAAGTTATGATATTAAAATACTTTCTATTGGTTTTTTCACCGCACCTAGTCAGGCTGTAATCTGGAGAGGTCCAATGGCTGCAAAAGCGTTGAACCAAATGATTTTTGATGCAGATTGGGGTGAATTAGATTTTATGCTAATTGATTTACCTCCGGGAACTGGAGATATTCACCTATCGATCATGCAATCATTACCAATTACCGGAGCTGTTGTTGTAAGTACACCTCAGGCTGTGGCTCTTGCCGATGCTAAAAAAGGAGTTGCTATGTTTATGCAGGACAACATCAATGTTCCTGTTTTGGGAATTATAGAAAATATGGCGTACTTTACTCCAGAAGAATTACCTGATAATAAATACTATATCTTTGGACAAGAAGGTGCTAAAAACCTTGCCGAAGACTTAAATGTTCCGTTTTTAGGAGAAGTTCCTATTGTACAATCAATTCGTGAAGCTGGTGACTTTGGTCGTCCGGCAGCGATGCAGACTGCTTCAGCAATCGAGGCTGTTTTTGAAGAAATAACCCGAAACGTTGTTCAGGAAACCGTAAACAGAAACGATAATTTGCCTGCAACAGAAGCCATTAAAATTACAACTATGGCAGGTTGTTCAGCAGTAAAAAAATAATTACATAATTGAGATAATTAGATAATTAGATAATGCCGGCTTTTGAGAATTTAAAATTTTCTAATTCACACATTTTCTAATTATCTAATTCTTTAATTGACACATTAAATATTATGACAACAGAAGAATTAACAAACAATGTATTATTGGCTCTGGAAGAAATCAGACCTTTTTTAAATTCTGACGGTGGAGATATTACACTAATTTCTATAGACGATGACAAACATGTCAAAGTTCGTCTTGAAGGAGCGTGTATTAGCTGTAGTGTAAACCAGATGACTCTAAAAGCAGGGGTTGAAACAACAATAAAAAAATACGCTCCGCAAATTGAAACCGTAGTAAATATCATGTAACAAAACGATATTTTTTCTGCTTTTTAGTTTTTGCCAATTAACAGGAATAATATTTCTTTGAGTAGTTTAATTTCGGAATTAACAATAAAGCAGGAACAAAAATGCTGGTTATTGCGGATTTATCAAAAAATAACGTAAAGTTTTAAGAGTTATAGTTAAGTAATTGTTACATAATTAACTTAAATTTGTCACTTAACTTAATCTTAAATCTATGAAGAATTATTACGCTCTATTTTTATTGCTACTTTGCGTTTCTGTAAATTATGCACAACAAACTACCCAAACTCTAGTGGTTGATAAATCCTGGGTAAACGAGTCTGAAGAATGGTCTGATTTTCAACATGCAGGTCAAATCGTATTTTCAACCAATGCAAATGAAGCAGAGGGAAGTTTAAGAATTGGCAATTATGATTTCCTTTATGATTTATGCGATGGGAAAGCTAAATTTGCAAATAAAGCAACTTACAGTGCTGCTCAATTTACAAATCCAAGAAAAGTATCTGTTACAACAGATAAACAAGGAGTAATGAATTCAACTTATGAAGGCACTCTAATTTTTCAATCAGATAAAGATTATTATTCTGTAATTGCTTTAGTAACTATATTAGAGAAAAACGGAAATACTCTTGGTTTAAAAATGCGTCTTAAAGAAGGAAACAAGAAAGAATACGCTTTTACTATAAAAAATAGCTAATAAAATTAAGGATTTTTTCATGTTATAAAATCCTCACCATTAAAATTCCAATAATTAAAATGGACGTATTAATAAAGATTAAAGATCGAGAAGGAGTTATACACGAGTTACAAGCTCCAACTGATATGGCGATGAATATAATGGAGTTATGCAAAGCATACGAACTACCTGTTGAAGGAACCTGTGGCGGAATGGCCATGTGTGCTTCTTGCCAGTGTTATGTTCTTAATGATGTTGCATTACCTGAAATGGGAGATGAAGAAGAAGCCATGCTGTCGGAAGCATTTTATGTTAAATCAAATAGTCGTTTAGGCTGTCAGATTCCAATTACTACCGAGTTAGAAGGATTAGAATTAGAATTAGCACCTGAATATTAAAAAAATAATTACAATATTTTAAAATTCCAAATTCCAATAGTATCAAATATTCTATTGGAATTTGGAATTTTTATTTGCCTTTATTCGAGATCTGAAGGATCAAAAGGCTCAAATTCTCTTTCAGAAAATGCTTCGGTTAAAATTCCTGATGAACACAACCACGTTATAGTTTCTTCAAGTGTATTTCCTGTTTTATAAATCATTTCGCTATTTCTAGGCAAAATAAAATATTCATTTTTAAGAAGTATTATTTCATCTCCGTCGAAAGTATCTCCAATTCTGATTGAGTTTAAAACTTCCTCTTTTGTGAGAACATCTTTTCCTTCGTCCCAAAACCAATATTCGGCTATACGCTCTTTCCATTCCTGAAGAGTCAGAATTATTGTTTCAGGAAGAAATATGCGTACATAAGTCCCACCAAGTATTCCGCTTCCGTATTTTAAAACATATTCTTTATAATCCTGATCAAAAATAATATTTAAGGTTTTTTCGCAAGCTAGAATTTCTGCATTGTCCGCAACGAATAAATCGGTTTCATTCGTTTTGTAGTTTGGGATTATTTTATAATTATCGAAGTTCATGAGTTTTTTATTTATAAAGCTAAAATAGGATTTTTTATTTTCGAAATTAATTTATTACCACAAAAAAACCGCAATTACATTACTGCAATTACGGCTTTCTCTTTATAACAATTTTCTTTAATCTCTAATTATACCAAACCTGCCTGAATTAAATATTCAGCAATTTGAATGGTGTTTGTTGCAGCACCTTTTCTTAAATTATCAGCAACAATCCACATGTTTAATGTATTTTCCTGGCTTTCGTCACGACGAATTCTTCCAACAAAAACATCATTTTTACCTTCTGCATATAATGGCATCGGGTAAGTAAAAGTATCTAAATTATCCTGTACCACTACTCCATCAGTATTGTGCAAAATTTGACGAACTTCATTTACATCAAAATCATTTGTAAACTCAACATTTACTGCTTCGCTATGTCCGCCCACAACGGGAACACGAACTGCAGTTGCTGTAACTCTGATGGTATTGTCACCAAGAATTTTTTGAGTTTCACGAACTAATTTCATTTCTTCTTTAGTGTATCCGTTTTCTTCAAAACTATCACAATGTGGAATCGCGTTTCTATGAATTGGATATTTATATGCCATTTCTCCCTGAACTCCTGCGTATTCATTTTCTAATTGTCTCACCGCTTTTACACCAGTTCCTGTGATGGATTGGTATGTAGAAACAATGATTCTTTTTATGTTGTATTTTTTGTGCAATGGAGCCAAAGTCAGCACCATTTGAATCGTTGAGCAGTTAGGATTTGCTATAATTTTATCAGCACTTGTTAAAGTATCTGCATTGATTTCAGGAACAATTAATTTTTTTGTCGGGTCCATTCTCCAAGCCGAAGAATTATCAATAACAGTTGTTCCGGCAGCAGCAAATTTTGGTGCCCATTCTAGTGAAGTATCTCCTCCGGCAGAAAAAAGAGCAATATCTGCTTTCATATCAACAGCCGTTTGCAATCCTACAACTTTATATTTTTGACCTTTATATTCAATTTCTTTTCCTATTGATTTTTCAGAAGCAACAGGAATTAACTCAGTAACAGGAAAGTTTCTTTCTGCTAAAACTTTAAGCATTATTTCGCCAACCATACCAGTGGCACCTACAACGGCTATTCTCATTTTTATATTTTTAGTATGAATTAATCTTATTTACTCTGCAAAAGTATACATAATAAAAATCAAAACAAGACCCTTCACAAAAAATAACAAAATGTTATAAATCAAACAAAATGAAAAAACAGGGGTCAATTCTAAAACCTATAGTGAGAAAAAAAAATTACCACAGAGAACACTAAGTTATTTTACAGTTAGCTTTTATAAAAAGTAAAGTTCGTAAAGCTTTGTACTGATTTAGCCTTGATAAAAAAAAACCGTCCCAATTAAAGGAACGGTTAAGTTAGACTTAGTGTAGCGGTATATTTTTATTATTGTTTATTTTTTAATAGATCTCTAATTTGAATAAGAAGCTCTTCTTGAGTTGGTCCTACTGGTGCAGGTGGTGGCGGAACCTCTTTCTTTTTAGCATGGTTTATTCCTTTAATGATTAAAAATAAAACAAAAGCAACAATTAGAAAGTTAATTACTGCCGAAATAAACAAACCGTACTTGACACCTCCAAAAGCCGTCAGCTCTTCGATCGTAGATAAATGTGCTGCGTCTAATGCCGGTTTCAATATTAATGGTGTAATTACATTTTCAATTAATGAGCTCACAATTTTACCAAAAGCTGCTCCAATGATTACACCGACAGCCAAATCGACTACGTTGCCTTTCATTGCAAATTCCTTAAATTCTGAAAACATCCCCATAATTGTTTATTTTAGTTTATAATTAATTGATCATCGAAAATACGGAATTTTCTGCAAAGTTTCAAAAATCTATCTGAAAAAGACTCTTTTTACGCGTTGCGAAATACTGGTCATTATTTCATACGGAATTGTTTTTAGTGCCAAAGCCATCTCAATAACAGTTGGGTTTTCTCCAAAAATGATAACCGAATCTCCTTCTTTACAATCAATATGACTTACATCAACCATTAGCATATCCATGCAAACGCTTCCTAAAATGTATGCTTTTTGATTTTTAATGACTATATATCCAACCTGATTTCCCCACAATCTTGAAATCCCATCGGCGTAACCTATTGGAATTGTGGCAATTTTAGTTTCTTTTTCTGCCATGAACCTACGTCCGTAACCTACGCTGTCTCCGGCAGGAATGGTACGAACCTGAGAAATAATTGATTTTAATGTTCCTACGTTTTCCAGATATTTCTGTTCTGCCGGATCATTTGAAACTCCGTATAAACCAATTCCTAAACGCACCATATTATATTGTGCATCAGGAAAATTGCTAATTCCTGATGTATTCAGAATATGACGAATTGGGTCAATATTTAATGCCGAAATTAATTTTGATGATAATTTTTCGAATAAATTAATCTGAGAAATCACAAAATCATAATGTTTCATTTCGTCACTTGTTGCCAGATGCGATAAAACACTTTTTACTTTTACGGTTGAATTTCCTTTTAAAGTTTCAATTAATTCGTCAAGTGTATTTGCTTCAAAACCCAAGCGATGCATTCCTGTATCTAATTTTATATGAATTGGAAAATCTTTTAAATTTTTCTCCTTTGCAATTTTCAGAAAAGCTTTTAAACCTTTTACGCTGTAAATTTCAGGTTCCAGATTGTATTGAATGATTGACGGAAAACTTGTCGATTCCGGATTTAAAACCATTATTGGCAATTTTATTCCGCCGTTTTTAAGCGAGATTCCTTCATCGGCAAAAGCCACTCCTAAATAATCTACTTTATGATGTTCGAGTAATTTTGCAATTTCTAAACCTCCGTTTCCATAACCAAATGCTTTTACCATAACCATCAGCTTAACATTGCCGGCTAATTTCGACTTATAATAATTCAGGTTATGACTTATTGAATTCAGGTTGATTTCAAGAATGGTTTCATGTGTTTTTTCTTCTAATAAAGAAACGATTTCCTCGAACTGAAATGATCTTGCTCCTTTTATCAAAATAGTTTCATTTTCGAAATTTAAGCTTTCGATTTGAGCGATAAATTCGGCTGTATTTTGAAATGTGATAGAGTTTGGGAATTTTGCTGCAAAAGAGGAAATCACAGAGCCAATTCCTATTACACGATTTATTTCATTATCTGCAATTAACTGAGCTACTTTAGCATACAATTCTTCCTTAGAGAATCCGCTTTGAACGATATCTGATAAAATAATCGTTTTTGAAGCGTTTTTCTTTTTTTGACTTTCCTGAAAATCCAAAGCAATTTTAAGCGATTCAAAATCAGAACTGTAACTATCATCGATAATACTGCAGTTGTTGATTCCGTTTTTAACTTCAAGACGCATTTGAACCGGATATAAATTTTGAACGCGGTTTTGAATGGTTTCAGAATCGTATTTAAAATAAAGCAAAACCAACAAACATGAAATGGCATTTTCTATAGATGCCGAATCACTAAACGGAATTTCCAGATTAAAAACTTCTTCTTTATATTGGTATTTAATATGTGTTGAATCGGTTTTATTTTCCTTTTTCAGAATAAAAACATCCGAAGTAATATCGGTAAAACTCCATGAAAAAAGATTTCTGTCATTTAATGGATATTTAGCACGAAACGAATCCAGACATTGATCTACAAGCGAATTCTTTTGATAAATTATTACTTTAGAATCTTTAAATAATAATAATTTCTCATTGATTTTTTGCTGTAAATTTTCAAAACCTTCATCATGTGCAGAACCTATATTGGTTAAAACTCCAATTGTAGGTTTGATGATTTTTTCGATTTTAATCATTTCATTAACCGTTGAAATTCCGGCTTCAAAAATACCTAAATTGTGTTTCTCGTTAATTGAAATTACGGATAACGGAACTCCAACTTGCGAATTGTAACTTTTAGGACTTCTGACAATATTATAATCCGGGCTCAATAAAAAATTAAGCCATTCCTTTACTATCGTTTTACCATTACTTCCGGTCAATCCGATAATAGGGAAATTGAAAAGATTTCTATAATAACCTGCCAATTCCTGCAAAGCATTCAATGTGTTTTTAACTACTAGAAAATTCGCTTTTCCGGCACAATTTTCAGGAACATATTGAACAACAAAATTCTGAACGCCTTTTTCAATCAACTCCTTAATATACAAATGAGCATCATTATTAACACCTGACAGGGCAATAAACAAAGTTTCAGATCCGTTTTGTAATGAACGGCTGTCGATTGAAATATGATCTACTAAAATAGTAGTATCAGACCCAATCCATTTAGCATCAAGAACCGGGATAAGGCTTTTTAAGTTTATGCTCATTTAAAATTCTTTTTGTCAAATTTAAAAAAACGTTTGCCACGAATTTCACAAATTTTCAATAATTATTGCTTTTGCCACAGATTACACGGATTAAAATGATTTTTTATCTTTATGTTTTTTTTGCCACGAACTGCACAAATTCCTACTAATTATTTGCGATATTTTTTTCTACAGATTAAAAAGATTCTAGCAGATTAAAAAAAAATGCACTGAATTTTATTGATTTTCACTAATTAAATCCGTAGAATTTTTAGAGAAGAAATACACCGTGATTAGAAATTATTTTAATCCTTTAATCTGTGGCAAAAATGTTCTCTCATCAAAATTTGTGCTAATTTGTGTAATTCGTAGCAAAAAAACATTATTTGTTTATATTTGTTAAACGCCACTAAACACACAGTTTTGAA
Organism: Flavobacterium psychroterrae; assembly: GCF_018380615.1. GTDB lineage: Bacteria > Bacteroidota > Bacteroidia > Flavobacteriales > Flavobacteriaceae > Flavobacterium > Flavobacterium psychroterrae. The sequence goes on from NZ_JAGYVZ010000028.1 coordinate 23,913, forward strand.
AAAAATCCTCCCTCTATTCTCTTATATATTACATCCGATTTTTATCTCGATGTATGCCGCATTATTTTATCTTTTTTGCAAAAATGTAGTTTTTACGAATGAGGAAAAATATTATGTTTTATTTCAAATCCTGATTATTACGATTCTGGTACCGGTATTGTTTTTCTTGCTGCTTCGTTCAACGGGACATGTAAAATCTGTAATGATTCATGAAACTAATCAACGCAAAATTCCGCTTATTTTACAGTGTTTTTTATATATTTTGTTGGTAAAAAGAAGCATTGTTATCACTCGTTATCCGGAGTTGCATTTCTTTTTTCTGGGTGCTTTGTTTAGTACAATATTGGCCTTAGTTTGCTCCTTGTTTAAAATAAAAGCGAGTTTGCATATGATGGCAATTAGCGGTTTTACGATTTTTGCAATTGGATTAAATATCCATCTTCAAATGCAAAATCCATATTGGTCCGCTTTTTTAATTTTAATGACTGGCGTTGTAGCGTCTTCACGATTAGAGATGGAAGCGCATTCACCAAACGAATTGGTAATTGGGACATTTATCGGAATATTTCCGCAACTGCTATTTTTGTATTTGTGGCTATAAAATATAGAAAATCACACCAATATTCATTGCATTAACGCCAATACTTTCGCCTGAAACGGTTTTAACCGATTTATCGAATAAACCATTTAAACCATAATAACAGTAAACATTCCAGGTATTATAACCTGCCGAAATATATACTCCGTATTGAAACTGGTTGATATCCTTATTATTGGAGATTTTATAAGTTGATTCTCCGTCTTTCAAAATTGATTTGTCTGAGAAAATATAACTCAGTTTTACACCACTGTAAATCCTCCAGAACTTATAACTTTCAAACGTTGAGTTCCTCCATCTAAATTCGACAGGAACATCAACAGAATATTGTTTGTATCTGTTTGAAACAAATTCACTGTAATTATTCACTCCATAAATTTGCTCTCCGTCCTGACTTTTTGAAATGGTCAAATTTTGATAAAAATTTTGGTAACTCAGTCCTAAACCTGCTGCTATTGCAATAGTCCTGGATTTATTGATGGGCATATCACGCAAAAAACCGGCAGAAAGTCCGGCAGAAAACTTATCTTGTTTTAAACCCGTTGGTCCCTGAACTAAAAGATTATAAGTAACCGAAAAATAAAACTGATCCTCACGATATAAGGAGTCAATTTTTACAATAGGCACTATCTCCGGCTTAGCTTCTTGTGCGAAAGAATTGAAAAACGATACTAAAAACAAACAACTAAAAAGTAATCGCATATCGTATTTTGGTTTTAAAGAGTTTTTCAAGTAAACGTTTTTTAGGGTAGATTTATTTTACTTACAAATATAATATAATGCTAGTTCAGGATGCAATTAGATCGTAATTATTCTGATTTTGATGACGAATAAAATCATTCATTGCACTTTTTTCAGGAAATAAGTAACAGAATTGAAAAAATGAATCTATTTTACTTTGATCTTTTATACCTTTGTCAGGATGAAAAGAAAACAGCTCATACTAAGTGTTTCTTTGGCTTTAACATTATTGTTCTCAATACTGTTTCAGTCCATACACAGTTATGAGCATATTGTAAAGCAACTTTCAGAAAAACAATGTCATCACAATTATAACGATCCAAGTGGTGAAATAACGCATCAACATCATGATTATGAGTTGTGTTATGTTTGTCATTTTGTGTTTGGAAGTTATATTGTACCTCAAGAATTTGCTTTTCAATTTCACAATTATACAATCGAAATTCCTTATTTTTTCTCTCTTTCAGAAAAAATATTTTCTCTTTCAGAAAGACCGTATTTATTACGAGGTCCGCCCGCAGCTATAGTTTCATAATTTCGAATATATTCGAAAAAACAAAATCTCTTTTTAAATCCAATTCAAAAAAATAACAATTTCCCCATCTTGAAACCTTCAGGATAGGCAAATTTTATTATTGTTTTAGTTTTTAGATTTATGGGACAAAATCAATTTAACTATAGCATCTTTTTCAAATGAAAAAATTAATAATTGCCTTAATTTTAGGCTTTTCGAGCATTCTTTCTGCTCAAAATACCGTTTCAGGAACGGTAACAAATCTTGAAAACCAACCATTGGCAAACGTATCTGTTTATGCAGCAGAATTGCATAAAGGAACAACAACTGATGAAAACGGAAAATATGAATTCAAGAATCTCCCTAACGGAAGTTTCCGACTTACTTTTACTATTGTTGGATTTACAACTCAAAGTAAATCAATTTCTAAACTATTAAAAGAAAACACTTTAGACATCACTTTAACTGAGTCTATTTTTGAAATGGATGAAGTTGTAGTTTCCACTCCTTTCAACAAATTGCAATCGCAAAATGTAATGAAGGTGGAGCATGAAAGCATTAAAACTTTACAGCAAAAAGGAACTTCGACTTTAATTGAAGGTTTGGCAACGATTCCCGGAGTTTCTCAGATTTCTACCGGAACTTCAATTGGGAAACCTGTAATTCGTGGATTGAGCGGAAATCGTGTTTTGGTTTACTCTCAAGGCGTTCGTATTGAAAACCAACAGTTTGGAGACGAGCATGGTTTAGGTTTAAATGATGCCGGAATCGAAAGTGTTGAAGTAATTAAAGGACCTGCTTCTTTATTATATGGTTCTGATGCTCTTGGTGGTGTTTTATATTTTAATCCTGAAAAATTTGCTGATGCGAACACTTTTAAGGCGAATTTCAGTCAAAAATATTTCACGAATACACAAGGAAGTAATTCTTCTATTGGCTTAAAAACGTCTACTGATAATTGGAAATTTTTGGCACGCGGAAGTTTCAACACGCATTCTGATTATAAAATTGCCGATGGCGATCGTGTAACTAATACTCGTTACAACGAAACTGATTTTAAAACTGGAATTGGATACAGCAACTCTAGTTTTTCAAGTGTTTTAAGATATAACTATAATAAACTTGATCTTGGAATGCCGGAAGATGGAATTGCAGAACAATCGTCAAGCAAAAATACATTATTTCCAAGACAGGGAATTTTCAATCATTTATTGAGTTTAAACAATGTTATCTTTTTTCAGAATTCGAAATTAGATGTTGATTTGGGATATATTGCCAACGATAGAAGTGAATTTGAAGACAGCAACGAAGCATCGCTTCACATGAAACTGAACACTTTTAATTATAATGCTAAATATCATTTTCCTAAATTAGGTAAAATTGAAACGATTTTGGGCGTACAGGGAATGCATCAAACGAACAAAAATTCCGGAGAAGAATATTTAATTCCGGATGCTACAACTAATGATTTTGGTGTTTTTGGAACAGCAAATTACGAATGGAATAATAGTGTTGTACAAGCGGGATTGCGTTTTGATAATAGAAATGTCACTTCACAAGCACACGGAACTGAAGGTGAAGAGGGCTATTTTCTGCCTCTTGACAAATCATTTGATAGTTTTAATGCTTCATTAGGATATAAAACGAAACTTGCAGAACCTTTAACGCTTCGATTGAATGTGGCAACTGGTTTTAGAGCTCCAAACTTAGCTGAATTAACTTCAAACGGGGTTCATGAAGGAACGAATCGCTACGAAATTGGAAATGCTGATTTGAAAACGGAACAAAACGTTCAGACTGATTTGAATTTAGAATATAAAAACACGCATTTTGAGTTTTTCATTAACGGATTTTACAATCATATCAACAATTATATTTACACTTCGCCAACTGGAGAAACTCGTGATGACAATGATGTTTTTGCTTATACTCAGGATAATGCAAAATTATATGGTGGTGAAGTTGGTTTTCACTTTCACCCGCATCCGCTTGATTGGCTGCATTTTGAAACCAGTTTTGAAACTGTAACGGGTAAAAAAGACAACAACGATTATTTGCCATTAATTCCTGCAAACAACTGGAACAATACTTTAAGAACTGAATTTAAAATCAAAAACTGGTTTGAAGAGGGATATGCGTCTTTAAACGTTTCATCAACTTTAAACCAAAATAATGTTAGCGGTTTTGAAACGGCTTCTAATGGTTATACTTTGGTAAACTTAGGTTTTGGAGGAACGGTAAAATTAGGCAAACATGCATTTGATGTAAACCTGAACGGAAACAATTTATTCGATAAAAAATATATTGCTCACCTTTCAAGATTAAAAACAGATGGTATTCCTAATATTGGAAGAAACATCGTTCTGGGAATTAATTTCAACTTATAATATTTTTTACACCATATAAGTTATATAAGCAAATTTAAGACATACCTAAACTAAAATGAACTTATATACTTATATGGTTTAAATTATTTTTCACAACATAATTTGTTATTTTTGTTACAACCGTTTAAACTTAAACAATGAAAAAAACATTTTTATTAATGGCAATCACAACTGCAGGAATTTCATTTGGACAAAATAAGATTCAATATCCACAAACCAAAAAAGGCGAAACAGTTGACGTCTATTTTGATACAAAAGTAAGTGATCCATATCGCTGGCTTGAAGACGACAAATCAGCTGAAACAGGAGCTTGGGTTAAGGCTCAAAACGAAGTTACTTATGGTTATTTAGATAAAATTCCTTTTCGTGATGAACTTAAAAAACGCATGGAAAAATTATGGAACTATGAAAAAATCAGCGCTCCTTCTGTAGAAGGAAAATTTACTTATTATTCTAAAAACAATGGACTTCAGAATCAATCGGTTATTTATAGAAAAGGAGCTGATGGTAAGGAAGAAGTTTTTTTAGATCCTAATACTTTCTCTAAAGACGGAACAACTTCTCTTGGAGGTTTGGATTTTTCTAAAGACGGAAACAAAGCTGCATATGCGATTTCTGAAGGCGGAAGCGACTGGAGAAAAGTAATCATTATTGATGCTTTGTCTAAAAAAGTCGTAGAAGATACATTGATTGACGTAAAGTTTAGTGGGATTGCATGGCACGGAAATGAAGGGTTTTACTATTCAAGCTATGAAAAACCAAAAGGAAGTGAACTTTCAGCTAAAACAGATGAACACAAACTGTATTTTCATAAACTTGGAACTTCTCAAAAAGAAGATAAAGTAATTTTTGGAGCAGATAAAAAACGCAGATATATTGGCGGTTATGTTACTGAAGATGATAAATATCTGGTAATTTCAGCAGCTAATTCTACTTACGGAAATGAATTATACATTAAAGATTTAACAAAACCCAATAGTCCTATTGTTACAATTGTAGACAATTTTAACAGCGACAATCAGGTGATTGAAAATGAAGGAGGAAAATTGTTTATCGAAACCGATTTAAACGCACCAAATAAACGTGTGGTTACAGTTGACGTAAGTAATCCAAAACCTGAAAACTGGAAAGACTTTATCAAGGAAACTAAAGATATTTTATCCCCTTCAACCGGTGGTGGATTCTTTTTTGCTAATTATACAAAAGATGCAGTTTCGTTTGTACAACAATACGATTACAGCGGAAAATTAATTCGTGAAATCAAACTTCCTGCAGTAGGAACTGCAACTGGATTTGGAGGAAAAAAACACGAAAAAACATTGTATTACAGCTTTACCAATTATACAACTCCGGGATCTATTTATTCATTGGAACCAAAATCAGGTAAATCTGAAGTGTATCAAAAACCTGTTGTTGATTTTAAAAGTGACGATTACGAATCAAAACAGGTATTCTATACTTCAAAAGACGGAACAAAAATCCCGATGATTATCACGTATAAAAAAGGAACAAAATTAGACGGTAAAAATCCAACAATACTTTATGGTTACGGCGGATTCAATATTAGTTTAACACCAAGTTTTAGTATTGCTAATGCTGTCTGGTTAGAAAATGGAGGAGTTTATGCTGTGGCCAATTTAAGAGGTGGTGGTGAATATGGTAAAAAATGGCATGATGCGGGAACGAAATTGCAAAAACAAAATGTATTTGATGATTTTATTGCCGCTGGTGAATATCTAATCGCTCAAAAATATACTTCATCTGATTTCTTAGCGATTCGCGGAGGTTCTAACGGAGGTTTATTAGTTGGTGCAACTATGACGCAACGTCCGGATTTAATGAAAGTAGCGTTACCAGCTGTTGGTGTAATGGATATGTTACGTTACCACACTTTTACTGCTGGTGCAGGTTGGGCTTTTGACTACGGAACTGCTCAGGATAATAAGGAAATGTTTGAATACCTGAAAGGATATTCTCCAGTACAAAACGTAAAAAAGGGTGTTAAATATCCTGCAACTATGGTTACAACGGGAGATCATGATGATCGTGTTGTTCCTGCTCATAGTTTTAAATTTGCTGCTGAACTACAAGAAAAACAAACGGGAGACAATCCGGTTTTAATTCGTATTGATGTAAAAGCGGGTCACGGAGCAGGAAAATCTGTTGCTGCAATGATTCAGGAAAGTGTAGACATTCAAGCGTTCACGCTTTACAATATGGGATTTAAAGCTTTGCCTAAAAAGTAAAATTTTAGTCTTTTAATTTATTAGCCACAAATTCACGAATTATTTTTGTGAGTTCGTGGCTTTTTTTTGCAATAGTTTTTTTGCCACAGATTAAAATAATTTTCTAAACTGTGTGTTTTTTTTCGCCACAAATTACACTAATTTTCACAAATTATTTTTTTTAAAAATCTACCTAATTATTTCACGCAGTTTTAACCGATTTATTTAATTTATAAAAAAAATCTGCGTTCATCTGCTTAAATCTTTTTAAATCTGCGTGAAAAGATAATTCATGAATTCGTGGCTGTTTTTAAAACAAGTTTAAAAGAAAATAATTTGTGAAAATTAGTGCAATTCGTGGCAAACCTTTTTTAAATTTGAAATAACTAAAAAACCAGAAAAATGAAAATTGTTAAATGGGGAATTATAGGTTGTGGGAATGTAACAGAAGTAAAAAGTGGTCCGGGTTTTCAGAAAACGCCTAACTCAGCATTGGTTGCGGTAATGCGCAGAGACGCTGCTCTTGCCGAAGATTATGCTAAACGTCATAATGTGCCGAAATGGTACTCAAACGCCATTGACTTAATTAACGATCCGGAAGTTGATGCTGTTTATATTGCCACTCCACCATCCTCTCATAAAGAATATACTATTTTATGTGCAAAAGCCGGAAAACCGGTGTATGTAGAGAAACCTATGGCTTTAAATTTTGAAGAATGTAACGAAATGATCAGCGTGTGCAAAGAAAACAATGTTCCATTATTCGTTGCCTATTACAGAAGAAGTTTACCAAGATTCTTAAAAATAAAAGAAATTATAGATCAAAATAAATTAGGCAAAATAAGACATGTAAATTGTGTTTTATATCATCCGTTTGAAGAACGTTATGATGACGATATTAATTTGCCGTGGACGGTTTTACCTCATATTTCCGGTGGCGGAATCTTTGTTGATCTGGCTTGTCATACTTTAGATTTTCTTGATTTTGTTTTTGGTCCGATTAAATCAGTTCGCGGTCATGCGAGTTCTCAACTTCTTGCTTACCCTGCTGAAGATTCCGTTTCAATGTCGTTTTTATTTGAAAACGGAATTCATGGAACCGGTTTATGGAACTTTGCCAGTTTTGAGCGTTATGACAATACCGATATTGTAGGCGACAAGGGAAAAATTTCTTTCTCTACTTTCGGAAATGATCCAATTGAAATTCAATATGCAAATGGAGAAAAAGAAACTATTACAATCGAAAATCCACTACATATTCAGCAGCCTTTTATAGCAACTGTGGTTGAAGAGCTTTTAGGCAAAGAAGGTTTTTCGCCATCAAAAGGAACCTCAGCCGCAAGAACAACCTGGGTTATTGATGAAGTTTTAAAAGAGTTTAGGGATTTAAAAAAATAATAATTCAACACATTTTGTCTTTTCAATAAAGAAATCACATTAATAGATCCAGCTTAATATGGCTCTGTGATTTCTCATTCTTCGAAATGACAAAATTGAACACAAAAAAAGAGGATATTCAAAATGAATATCCTCTTTTTATAAAGTGTAATTTCTTAAAATTATAGGCTGTATTTAAGACCTAAAGTCAAACCTAAACCTGAAATCCCAACGTAAGAACTTAACTCGTCCATTTTATCATTAGGTCTTGTTGTATCTTTTGTATCTGATGTTGCTGTATTTGGATTAAATAAAGGATTGTTTGAATTAACATCTAAACGATCAACATAATTGGTATATCTCTGAGCAGTTGTTCTTGTCGCTAAAGCATCATTACCATTAACTGTAAATTCTGTAGTTTCTTTAGATTTTCCGTGTACAGTAAAATTACGATATTCCAATTCACCAAAAACCGAAATATTTTTTCCTAATTTATAAGATGTTCCTAAAGCAGCAAGAAACCCAACTGTTGGATTTGGTTTTACTTTATCAACACTGTGGACATCTCCAAAAGCTACCGGAGCACCCGTTGTTGGATTAAAAGCAATTGGAGCGTAAGCATCAGAAGTGATTTCTAAATCTCCATGAATAGGAACTAAAATACCTACTTTAGTATATGGTTCAAAACCTTTATGCTCTCCTAAAAACAATACTAAAGCCGGAGCAAGATCAAAAGCAGTAATTTGACCAACTGATTTGAAACTATACACACCAGCTGGAGTGATAGGCACATCTGACTTAGTTTGTGCCATTGTCTTATCCTTGCTACTATAATAATTAACACCTAATTCAACTCCTAAACGAGTATTAAATCTATACCCAGCTGTTATTCCAGTTCTAAAACCTTCTCCAAAAGAACCTGTAACACTTTCTTCAGAAACTAATTTCCCTCCTACATAAGTTTTGTCTAAAGGAAGATTTCCCCCTACAGTTGGAAATTCAGTAGCAGCAGTTTGAATAAAATAAGATCCACCCAATTTAAAATACCATGACTCTGGTTTATCTGCTTTTTCTGTTTGCGCCATTGTGGCCATAGAGCAAACTAATAATCCTAGTAAAAATAGGTTCTTTTTCATAATTCTGTTTTTTAATTATTTTTTACAAACTTAGATTATTTTAACATATCCTTATAGTTTGCAATATTAGACTTGTAACGAAATCGTTGTAATTTTACACAATATTACTAAAAAAGTATTATGCATGCATATTTTTAACTTAAAAAAAATGCATTCTTTTAAATTTTAACTGTTAAATTTTAATTTAGCTTAAAATTTATCTGCATTTTCTCTAATTCCATCAATAACTCGGTTGAAATTTTAATTTTTAACCTGCGACTTGGCATCGCTAATTTCGTTACCACCTTAATTTCCTCCACTTCATTGACTTCCTGAATTTTAGTTTCTTCGACTGGAGCATCTTCATTTTCACTTTCATTTTCGTCTACAAAAACAGCGTCATCAGCTTCCTCAAAATCAGTAGCGGTTTCAACCTGAACGAGACGTTTTGTTTTTTCTAACTCCATAATTTCAAAAGTCACGGTGTTATCTCCTTTATTTGCATTAAACAATTGGCTCAGGTTATGAATAAACTCTGTCTGTAAATCTTCTATATTTAATAGTAAAACCAGTTTTTTAGCAAAAGCTTCCAGAATATCCTGCAATTGTCTTATTTCAACAAATTGCATTCTTGGATCTGACTTTTTACCTGTATCGTGATTTACCCAACCATCTTTTACAACTATCTTCAGGAACGCAAAATTATTTTGAATCAGAAAATGACGGAACTTTAAATATTCCTCACCAAAAATCTTAAACTCAAAGCTCTCATCATATCCTTCTAAATTAAATACCGCCCAACCTTTTCCGTTTTTGGCAACACGATGTTGTACATTATTAATAATTCCGGCAAAATTTAAATTTTTACCCACATATTCATTCATGCTTTTCAGGGCTTCTAATCGGGCATTACAGAAATATTTCATTTCAAATCTAAAATCGTCCAAAGGATGTCCTGAAATATAAATTCCAACTACTTCCTTCTCTTTAGCTAGTTTTTCCATCGTGCTCCAATCTTCGCACGGAGGCACAACCGGTTCATCAATCTGGACTTCACTTGATTCTCCAAACAAACTTACCTGTGATGAATTTTCGTTTTCCTGAAACTTCGATCCGTAACGAATTGCTTTTTCATAAAACGTAATTCCGTCGCCATCATCATGAAAATATTGTGCCCTTGTAGTTCCTTCAAAGGAATCAAAACCACCGGCAAGAGCCAGGTTTTCGATTGCTTTTTTATTGGCTGCACGCAAATCAATACGTTTAGCCAAATCAAAAATCGATTTGTATTTTCCGTCTTTTCTGCTTTCTACAATGGTTGCCACAGCTCCGGAACCCACTCCTTTAATAGCGCCCATCCCAAAACGTACTGCATATTCATCATTTACAGTAAATTTATAAAACGACTCGTTTACATCTGGTCCTAAAACCTGCAATCCCATTCGTTTGCATTCTTCCATAAAAAATGATACTTGTTTAATATCATTCATATTATTAGAAAGTACCGCTGCCATATATTCTGCAGGATAATGTGCTTTTAAGTAAGCGGTTTGATACGCAATCCAGGCATAACAAGTCGAGTGTGATTTGTTAAAGGCGTAACTCGCAAATGCTTCCCAGTCTTTCCAGATTTTCTCCAGAACTTTTGCATCATGACCTTTTTTTGCAGCTTGTTCAACAAATTTAGGCTTCATTTTATCCAGAACGTCCTTTTGTTTCTTACCCATCGCTTTACGCAAAACGTCGGCCTCACCTTTTGTAAAGTCAGCCAGCGATTGTGACAAAAGCATTACCTGTTCCTGATAAACCGTAATTCCGTAGGTTTCTCCTAAATATTCCTCACAGGCATCTAAATCGTATTTGATTTCCTCTTCGCCATTTTTTCTTCGAACGAAAGAAGGAATATATTCCAAAGGTCCCGGACGATACAAGGCGTTCATGGCAATTAAATCTCCAAAAACCGTTGGTTTCAGATCCTTCATGTATTTCTGCATTCCGGGTGACTCGTATTGGAAGATTCCAACTGTTTCTCCTCTTTGAAAGAGTGCATATGTTTCAACATCATCAATCGGGAAAGTATCCGGATCTAAATCAATTCCGTTTCTGTATTTTACAAGTTTAACGGTATCTTTTATCAAAGTAAGGGTCTTCAGACCCAAGAAGTCCATCTTCAGCAATCCTGCACTTTCTGCAACCGAGTTATCAAACTGCGTTACATATAAATCAGAATCTTTGGCTGTGGTTACGGGAACGAAATTCGTAATATCAGATGGCGTAATGATTACCCCACAGGCGTGAATTCCGGTATTTCGCATTGATCCTTCAAGGATTTTTGCCTGTTGAATGGTTTCTCCAGCCAAATCATCTTCATTGGCAATGGCGATCAATTCTTTTACATTATCAAATTCATCAGAACGAAGGGCTTTTTTAACCTCGTCTTCGTTTTCAGAAATAAAACGCGCCAAATTCCATTTTGATGGCATCATTGCCGGAATCAGTTTTGCAATTCTATCGGCTTCAAACAATGGTAAATCCAATACACGCGCCGTATCACGAATCGCTGATTTAGTTGCCATTTTACCGTAAGTGATAATTTGCGCAACCTGATTTTTTCCGTATTTGTTGATTACATAATCCATTACACGACCACGACCCTCATCATCAAAGTCGATATCAATATCGGGCATGGATACACGATCCGGATTCAGGAAACGCTCAAAAAGCAAATCGTACTTAATAGGGTCAATATTGGTAATTCCTAAACAATATGCAACGGCAGAACCCGCCGCAGATCCACGACCGGGACCAACAGAAACATCCATATTTCTGGCTTCGGCGATGAAATCCTGAACAATCAAAAAGTAACCCGGATATCCGGAATTCGAAATCGTTAATAACTCAAAATCTAAACGTTCCTGAATCGATTCTGTAATTACTCCATATCGCTTTTCTGCGCCCACCATTGTAAGGTGACGCAAATATTTATTCTCACCTCGAACGCCGCCATCAGCTTCGTCTTCAACCACTACAAACTCCTGCGGAATATCAAATTTAGGAAGTAATACATCTCGGTAAAGCGAGTAAATCTCGACCTTATCGACAATTTCCTGAATGTTGATAATCGCCTCAGGCAAATCAGCAAAGAGTTTTTTCATCTCTTCTGATGACTTATAATAGTATTCCTGATTGGGTAATCCGTAACGATATCCTCGACCACGACCAATTGGCGTAGCTTGTTTTTCACCATCTTTTACACACAATAAAATATCGTGAGCATTGGCATCTTCTTTATTTAAATAATAGGTGTTGTTTGTCGCAATTAATTTGACGTTGTGTTTTTGCGAAAATTCAATTAGGGTTTTATTAACACGATTTTCGTCTTCCTGATTGTGGCGCATAACCTCTAAATAAAAGTCATCACCAAATTGTTGTTTCCACCAAATCAAAGCTTCTTCTGCCTGGTTTTCACCAACGTTCAGGATTTTACTCTGGATTTCTCCGTATAAATTCCCGGACAAAACCATGATGTCTTCTTTATATTGTTCGACAATTTTTCGATCAATTCTCGGAACATAATAAAATCCTTCTGTAAAGGCAATCGACGACATTTTTGCCAGATTGTGATATCCTTTTTTATTCTTGGCCAATAAAACAACCTGATTTCCGTTGTCTTTTTTAGTTTTATCAAGGTGATTGTCGCAAACATTAAATTCGCAACCCACAATAGGTTTCATTTCGGTTTCTGTTGGCTCTTCGCCCGCTTCAACCAAAGCTTTGTTTTTTGCAGATGCCGCTTTATTGTGATTCATAACGGCGCTCACAAAGTGAAAAGCCCCCATCATATTTCCTGTATCCGTCATGGCAACGGCCGGCATTCCGTTTTTGGCTGTAGCCGCAACAATATTTGCAATTCCTATGGTTGATTGTAAAACTGAGAACTGTGTATGATTGTGTAAATGCGCGTATTTTGCAGATTTAAAATCTTCTCTGTCAGAATGCGAAACTGTTGTTTCTTTACCAACAGATTCTAACGCTTTTAACTGCTCTCTGATTTTATCAGAAGCCGCCTTTAAGTTGATGTGTTTTAAACCAATTAACGGAAATTCCTGTGGATTTCTATTTTGGAATTCCTTGAAGTAATCTTTTGGAACATCCAGTTCTTCTTTGGTAAAAACTTCTCTTCTTATTAATTCTAAGAAACAACGCGTAGTTGCCTCAACATCGGCAGTTGCGTTGTGCGCTTCTGCGAAAGGTTTATTAAAAAGATATTCGTGTAATTCGGTTAATGTTGGTAATTTGAATCTTCCTCCACGACCTCCCGGAAGTTTTAATAATGAAGCCGTAACCTCGGTACAAGTATCCAAAACCGGCATAGAACCCATTTGAGAATCAACTCCCATTCTATGGAATTCAGCTCCCATAATATTAACGTCGAAACCTAAATTCTGACCAACGATAAACTTGGTTTTGCTTAAAGCAATATTGAATTTTTCCAAAACTTCGGCCAACGTGATTCCATCGGCTTCAGCCAATTCAGTCGAAATTCCGTGAATACGTTCTGCATCATACGGAATATTAAATCCGTCAGGTTTAACCAAATAATCCTGATGTTCTATAAGCGTTCCCATTTCGTCATGCAATTGCCACGCGATCTGAATACAGCGAGGCCAGTTATCAGAATCGGTTATTGGAGCGTCCCAACGTTTTGGTAATCCGGTTGTTTCGGTATCGAATATTAAATACATAAGTTTTATGAAAAGACAATTTTATAAATTCCAAATTCCAATTCTCATCGTTGTAAATCCTTGATTATATGGATTATAAAAATTAACAAATAAAATATGGAGCAAGTCCAAATTTACGCTTTTTTTGGAGAAAGAAAATGGTAAAATTTCATAAAAATCATTCTTATCAACTAATCAATATTTATCTTAAAATTCATTAAATTTCATAAAAATCATCTACTTGGATGTCGTAGTATTTCAATTAAAAAAACGCATAAAATCTCCCTTTAAATCTTGTTCTAATATCTAAAAAAAGGGCTTTTTATCTATAATTTTAAAATCTGAAAAACAAATTCAAACATGACAATTATTACTATTATTGTTATTTTTGTTATATATTTTTTACTATAAACGCTTATTTTGTGATTATTTCGAAATAAATTTGCCAGCTATCAAAAATTAAAGCAACTAAATCAAAATTAACCTAAAAAGAAAAGTAAAATCAATTTATATTCATTCTACAATCAAATTCAATTACAAAAAAGCCATTCGCAATTTGTATTTTAGTTTGGGTATCGTATATAATGAAATATTGAAATTGACGACCTTATATCTTTTTCTAATTTTGTTTTTCTATTACAATGAGCAGGAAATTGCTGTGGTTAGAAATTACAATTAAAAAAAATAAAAATGAGTAAGACATTATTTGACAAAGTATGGGATTCACATGTAGTGCGTAAAATTGAAGATGGACCAGATGTGTTTTTTATTGACCGTCATTTCATTCATGAAGTTACGAGTCCTGTTGCTTTTCTAGGATTAAAAGCCAGAGACGTTAAGGTTTTATATCCTGAACGTACTTTTGCAACTGCAGATCACAATACACCAACTATAAACCAACATTTACCAGTTGAAGATGCTTTATCTGCCAATCAGCTTAAAGCGCTTGAAGATAATGCTGCCGAATACGGAATTTCGCACTGGGGATTAGGTCACATTAAAAATGGAATTGTACACGTAGTTGGTCCTGAAAACGGAATTACTTTGCCAGGTGCGACTATTGTTTGTGGAGATTCTCACACGTCTACTCACGGTGCCTTTGGAGCTATTGCTTTTGGTATTGGAACTTCTGAGGTTGAAATGGTACTTTCTACACAATGTATCATGCAGCCAAAACCAAAGAAAATGCGTATTAACGTAAACGGTGAATTGAGCAAAGGTGTGGGTCCAAAAGACGTTGCACTTTATATTATTGCTCAGTTAACTACTTCTGGAGGAACAGGTTATTTTGTTGAATACGCCGGAGATGTTTTTGAAAATATGTCTATGGAAGGTCGTATGACCGTTTGTAACCTAAGTATCGAAATGGGTGCTCGTGGTGGAATGATCGCGCCTGACCAAAAAACGTTTGATTTCCTTGAAGGTAGATTATACGCTCCAAAAGGCGAAGCTTGGGATAAAGCGGTTGCATATTGGAAAACTTTAAAAACGGATGATGATGCTGTTTTTGATGCTGAATTAAACATCAAAGCTGCTGACATTGAACCAATGATTACATATGGTACTAACCCGGGAATGGGAATTGGTATCTCAAAACATATTCCGAACGCCAATCAAGTTGAAGGTGGTGCGGAAACATATAAAAAATCTTTAGCCTATATGGGCTTTGAAGAAGACGATGTGATGATTGGAAAACCAATTGATTATGTTTTCTTAGGAAGTTGTACAAACGGGCGTATTGAAGATTTTAGAGCTTTTACAGAAATTGTAAAGGGAAGAAAAAAAGCAGATAATGTTACCGCTTGGTTAGTTCCGGGTTCTCACGTTGTTGAAGCTCAGATTAAAGAAGAAGGTTTATTGGATATTTTGACGGAAGCTGGTTTTGTATTACGTCAGCCGGGTTGTTCAGCTTGTTTAGCAATGAACGATGATAAAGTTCCAGCCGGAAAATATGCGGTAAGTACATCAAACCGAAACTTTGAAGGTCGTCAGGGTCCTGGTTCAAGAACTTTATTAGCAAGCCCAATTATGGCTGCCGCTGCTGCTGTAACAGGAAAACTAACAGACCCGAGGGAGCTGTTCTAGTCAATGACAATTGCAATAACAATTTCAAAAATTCAATAAAATTGCTTTTAGATTTAAACATCGATTCTCATTTTCAGAAAATCTAAAATCTAAAATCTAAAATCCAAAAATCTAAAATTAAAATGGCATACGATAAATTTAATACACTTACCAGTAGTGCTGTGCCACTACCAATTGAGAACGTAGATACAGATCAAATCATCCCTGCTCGTTTCCTGAAAGCTACAAAACGTGAGGGTTTTGGAGACAATCTTTTCAGAGACTGGAGATATAACGGAGATGATTCTCCAAAAGCTGATTTCGTTTTAAACGATTCAACTTATAGCGGAAAAATCCTTGTTGGAGGAAAAAACTTCGGTTCAGGATCTTCAAGAGAACATGCTGCGTGGGCAGTTTATGATTACGGTTTTAGAGCTGTAGTTTCAAGTTTCTTTGCAGATATCTTCAAAGGAAACTGTCTGAACATTGGCGTTTTACCAGTTCAGGTGAGTCCTGAATTTGCTGATATAATTTTCAAAGCAATCGAAGTAGATCCCAAAACAGAACTAGAAATCAACTTACCAAACCAAACGATTACTTTATTGGCAACTGGTCAACAAGAATCTTTTGCGATTAACGGATACAAAAAAAACAATATGGTTAATGGCTTTGATGACATTGATTATTTGCAAAATATTAAAGAAGATATTGTGGCTTTCGCCGATAAACTTCCTTACTAAAAAATCTTGTTCAATCTATTTAGACCCGACAGGTTTTTGAAACTTGTCGGGTTTTTCTAGATTAAATTAGAAAACATAGAACGCGGATAAAACGGATTTGCTACGCAAAAACGCGGATAAAAACAGATTGTATTTTTTAGCTAAGGTAAAATCCGCGATAATCCACGTCTTCGCATTGCGAATCAGTAAATCAGCGTCAAAATTAAATATGGATCAATAATACCCAGCCATTAGAAATTAGAATATCAATATGGAAAAAAGAAAAATTGAAATAATGGATACGACGCTTCGTGATGGTGAACAAACCTCCGGAGTATCTTTTTCTGCTGCAGAAAAACTGACCATTGCGCAATTATTGTTAGACGAATTAAATATTGATAGAATCGAAATTGCTTCTGCTCGTGTAAGCGAAGGAGAATTTCAAGCAGTAAAAGGCATTACATCCTGGGCAACCGAAAAAGGATATATTAATCGTATTGAAGTTCTATCGTTTGTAGATGGAGGAGTCTCAATTGATTGGATGATAAAAGCGGGCGCAAAAGTGCAGAATTTGTTGACAAAAGGCTCAATGAATCATTTAACGCATCAATTAAAGAAAACACCAGAACAACACTTTTCTGAAATTGCAAAAATTATCGCTTTAGCGAAAGAAAACAACATTGAAACCAATGTTTATCTGGAAGACTGGAGCAACGGAATGCGAAATTCTCCTGAATATGTTTTTCAGTTTTTGGATTTCTTAGCGACTCAGCCTATTAAAAGAATTTTACTTCCTGATACCTTAGGAATACTAATTCCATCTCTGACTTTTGAATTTCTTTCTAAAATTAGAGCAAAATACCCTCAGATTCATTTTGATTTTCACGCACATAACGATTACGATTTAAGTATTGCCAATGTTATGGAAGCTGTAAAAGCAGGTATAAACGGACTTCACGTTACCGTAAATGGTATGGGTGAACGTGCCGGGAATGCTCCGCTTGAAAGCACGGTTGCCGTAATAAATGATTATTTACCGGAGGTTAGCATCAATATCAAAGAAACATCTTTATATACCGTAAGTAAATTAGTGGAGACTTTTACCGGATATAGAATTCCAGCCAATAAACCAATTGTTGGCGATAACGTTTTCACACAAACTGCCGGAATCCACGCCGATGGTGACAATAAAAATAATTTGTATTTTAATGATTTACTTCCGGAACGCTTCGGGAGAAAACGAAAATATGCTTTAGGAAAAACTTCAGGCAAAGCCAATATCGAAAAAAACCTTCAGGAATTAGGCTTAAAACTAAATAATGAAGATTTGAAATTGGTTACCCAAAGAATCATCGAATTAGGCGACAAAAAAGAAACCGTTACTAAGGAAGATCTTCCATACATTATATCAGATGTTTTGGACAGTCATACTTATCAGGACAAAATTACAATCGAGTCCTATATATTAATTCACTCTAAAGGAACACGCCCATCAACAACATTAAGTTTAAACCTTGACGGAGAAATCATAGAAGAACATGCTCAGGGTGATGGACAATTTGACGCTTTCATGAATGCACTAACCAAAATCTACAAAAGCAAAAAATTGACTTTGCCAAAACTGATTGATTATGCCGTTCGAATCCCTCCGGGAAGTAGTTCAGATGCTTTATGCGAGACTATTATCACCTGGATCAATGACAGCGGAAAAGAATTTAAAACCAGAGGATTAGATTCAGATCAGACTGTTGCAGCGATTATTGCAACTCAAAAAATGTTGAATGTAATTCCTTAAAAATAGGGACAAAGGCTCAAAGGGACACAGGCACAAAGTTTTCCCTTTGCCACTTTGAACCTTTGCCACTTTGAACCTTAATAAATAATAAATACAAAAAAAATGAAATTTAACATAGCCCTTTTAGCAGGAGACGGAATTGGTCCTGAGGTAATTAATGAAGCAGTAAAAGTATCAGATGCTATTGCAAAGAAATTCAATCACGAAATAACATGGACACCCGCTCTTACCGGTGCTGCAGCAATTGATGCCGTTGGAGTTCCTTATCCTGATGAAACGCACGAAATTTGTATGAAAGCCGATGCTGTTTTATTTGGAGCAATTGGTCACCCAAAATATGATAACGATCCAAGCGCGCCAGTTCGTCCGGAGCAGGGATTATTATTAATGCGCAAAAAACTAGGCTTATTTGCAAACGTTCGTCCTACTTTTACTTTCCCATCTTTAATTGACAATTCTCCTTTAAAAAGAGAAAGAATTGAAGGAACTGACTTGGTTTTCTTAAGAGAATTAACTGGCGGAATTTATTTTGGAGAAAAAGGAAGAAGAGACGGCGGAGAAACTGCATTTGATAATTGTGTCTACACAAGAGTTGAAGTTCAGCGTTTGGCTAAAAAAGGTTTTGAACTTGCCATGACACGCAGCAAAAAATTATGTTGCGTTGATAAAGCAAACGTTTTGGAGACTTCACGCTTATGGAGAGAGACAGTTCAGGCAATGGAAAAAGATTATCCTGAAGTTACGGTTTCTTACGAATTTGTTGATGCTGTAGCCATGCGTTTGGTTCAATGGCCAAATTCTTACGATGTATTAATTACCGAAAATTTATTTGGAGATATTTTAACAGATGAAGCTTCTGTAATTTCAGGTTCAATGGGATTAATGCCTTCTGCTTCTGTTGGAGAGCACACTTCATTATACGAACCAATCCACGGATCTTACCCACAAGCAACAGGATTAAATATTGCTAATCCGTTAGCGACTATTTTATCAGCAGCAATGATGTTCGAAGATGCTTTTGGACTAAAAGACGAAGCCGAAGCGATCAGAGCAGTTGTAAACAAATCATTAGAAGAAGGAATTGTAACTGAAGATTTAGCTCCAAAAGGATCAAAAAAATACAAAACAAGCGAAGTTGGAGATTGGCTTGTGGCTAATCTATAGTTTATTTTGTTTCAGGTTTCACGTTTCAGGTTGTTGGAACGTTGAAACCTGAAACAAATAAAACCTGAAACAAAATTTATTGCATAAAAAAAGGGATCAACGAAAGTTGATCCCTTTTATATATTTAGAAAAAAATATTAATATCCTCCTCTGTTACCACCACGGTCATTTCCACCACGGCTGTTTCCTCCACCATAACCTCCGCGTGAATCTCCACCGCGACTGTTATTGTTGAAGCTTCTTCTTTCACCTTCAGGTTTCGGTTCAGATTTATTAACAACAATTGCACGACCTTGAACAGTAGCTCCGTTCAATTCATCAATTGCTTTTTGAGCTTCTGCATCGTTTGGCATCTCTACGAAACCAAAACCTTTGCTTCTTCCTGTAAATTTATCAGTAATGATTTTAACTGAATCTACTGCTCCGTAAGCCTCGAAAGACTCTCTTAAATCTGCTTCCTCAATACTGAATGGAAGACTTCCAACAAAAATGTTCATATGTACTTATTTATAATAATGTAGCAAATGTAGTCTTATTTTTTCTGTAATCTACTATATATTAGTTTATTTATGTTTTTATTTAGATTTAAAAAAATAAAAATGAATAAAATCGAACAATCTTAAATTCAAAACTTAATATTAATACTCTAAATTAGGATAAACCGGAATTTTATAAAAAACACCTTCTGTAAAATTCATTTCGGTTTTCGCAAGATCTGCTTCATCCAGATTTATTGCATTAAATTTAAATGTCCCTGAAATAGTTTGATTTTCAACGTTATATTCTGTAACTACTATTTGCCCATTTCCTCTATTTTCTCCAGTGGTAAATTCTGCTAATTGTTCAGGCTGTAAATTAGTGTAGGTTGCAGTTGTGCTATTATCAACCCCAAGAATATAAGTTTTTGAAGATGTTGAAGGCATTTTAAACGTTACTTTTTCAAAACCTAATGAACCTTCAATAATCAAATCTCCATTTGTTTCGATATGAGCTTTATAATTTTGAGCTCTCCAAAAAACATTATCTTTTAAGCTTTGAAATGCGGGATTATTAAATTTAACATCTTCTGTACATGACACAAGTAAAAAAGAAGCAATTAATAAGAATAAGTATTTTTTCATAAAGTAATGAATTTAAGGCAAAAGTACTGTGTTAGCGAATACCTTGAGACCGTAATAGGAGTTAAAAACAGCAAAAACCGACCTCGATAATTTTTAATATATTTTGAAACGGATAATTCATAAAAAAATTATATCTTTGCGCCCTTAATTAACAGAGGTCGAGTACCTCAAAATTTAATCATACGATTATGTCAGTAAAAATTAGATTACAAAGACACGGTAAAAAACAAAAACCTTTTTACTGGGTTGTAGCTGCGGATGCACGCTCAAAAAGAGATGGTAAATACTTGGAGAAAATCGGTACTTACAATCCAAACACAAACCCTGCAACTATCGAATTAAACATTGATAGTGCTGTAAAATGGTTGCACAATGGTGCACAACCAACTGATACAGCCAGAGCAATTCTTTCTTACAAAGGTGCTTTATTGAAACACCACCTTGATGGAGGTATTCGTAAAGGTGCTTTAACTCAAGAACAAGCTGATGCTAAATTATCTGCTTGGTTAGATGCTAAAGCTGGAAAAGTTGATGCTAAAAAAGAAGGTCTAACAAAAGCGCAAGCTGATGCTAAATCTAAATCTTTCAAAGCAGAACAAGAAGTTAATGCTAAACGTTTAGCTGCTGCAGCTCAAGCTGAAGCTGATGCTATCGCTGCTGCAAATCCTGCAGTTGAAGAAGAAGTTGCTGAAGTTGAAGAATCAACTGAAGAAGCTCCTGCTGCTGAAGAAAATAACGAAACAACTGAAGCATAATTATATTTAGCGAGAATGCGTAAAGAAGATTGTTTTTATTTAGGTAAGATCGCTAAAAAATTTAGTTTCAAAGGTGAAGTCCTGGCTTATTTAGACACGGATGAACCTGAGTTATACGAAAATCTGGAATCAGTGTTTGTTGAATGCAACAAACACCTGGTTCCTTTTTTTATTGAAAAAAGTTCTTTGCACAAAAACGATTTTCTTAGAATTCGTTTTGAAGATATGAATACCGAAGAAGATGCAGATGCCATTATGGGTAATGCAATTTATCTTCCTTTAAATATGTTGCCAAAACTTTCCGGTAACAAATTTTATTTCCATGAAGTAATTGGTTTTGAAATCGAAGACCAGCGTTTAGGCGTTTTTGGAAAAATTGCTGCTGTAAATGATACAACCGCACAACCACTTTTTGAAGTTTTAAATGGTGAAGTCGAAATGTTGATCCCTATGATTGATCATTTTCTTGTGAAAATTGACCGCGAGAATAAAAAAGTGATCATGAATTTACCTGAAGGGCTAGTTGAGATGTACTTGTAAAAAAGTTGATTTGTTTAATTGATTATTTGTTTAATCGAAACAAAAACCTTTATATCTGTCATTAAAAAAAATCAGCATTCATTAATACTAAACCTCTAATCTGATGTTTCAATTTAAACAATTTTCAGTTGCACAAGATCGATGCGCTATGAAAGTAGGAACTGATGGCGTTTTATTAGGTGCTTGGGCTCCTATTTATCATAATCCGTTTAGTGTATTGGATATTGGTGCGGGAACCGGCATTATCGCTTTAATGCTTGCTCAGCGAACTCATGCTGAACAAATTGACACTCTTGAAATTGACGAAGAAGCTTATGAACAAGCGGTTGATAATTTTGAAAATTCTCCGTGGGGCGATCGATTATTTTGTTTTCACGCAGGATTAGATGAATTTATCGAAGAGCCGGAAGATGAATACGATCTAATTGTTTCAAATCCTCCTTTTTATTCTGAAGATTATAAGACTGAAAATGAACAACGTGATTTAGCGCGTTTTCAAGACGCAATGCCTTTTGAAGAATTAGTTGAAGCGGCAGATTTATTACTTTCAGAAAACGGAATATTTGCCGTGATACTTCCGTTCAAAGAAGAAGCAAATTTTATCAGATTAGCAAAAGAATCAGAATTATATCCTTTGAAAATTACTCGAGTAAAAGGAACTCCAACTTCTTCTGTAAAACGCAGTTTGTTGGCTTTTAGCCGAAATGAAACTTCAGACATTGAAATCGATGAATTAACAATCGAAATTGACAGACACGTTTATACGCCTGAATACATTGAGCTGACTAAAGAATTTTATTTAAAAATGTAAAAGCATCTTTGCCAAAGTTAGAACTCTGACAAAGATTATAGTTTACCTATTTTTCATTTTTCGCAAAAAGAACAGCCCGATCTAAAACCTCATCTTTTCCTTGCTGAATACCTAAAATTGTTGGTTTTACTTCAATATCAGGAACAATCCCAATACGTTGAACTTCTTTTTTATTAGGATAAAAAACCCCATAACAAGTAAATGAAGAAGAAAATCCTTTTATGATCGAAAATTTATAATTTCCTCCATCTGCACCTCCGGTTTGGCTTCCTATTACAGTTGTAGTTGAAATCATTTGCAAAGCCATAGCCGCGTGTTCAGCATGACTTATAGCATTTTCATCTACTAAAACAATTACATTCCCTTTATAATTATCAGGATTAACTTTGCCAAAATTTTCATTTCCTGATCTCCAAATATATCTTCCCGGAAAAGTAATGTCCGGATCAATATATTTTGCATATTCTGTCGGTTTCGGATTAAGCCAATCTGCAAGCGCATACATTACATTATTTGGTTTTTTTCTGTCATCAAAAATAATGGCTTTTGTATTTTTAAGCTGATCTATTAAATTGGGCACATCCTCAATACCTAAGGCATCAAAATTAACATACCCAATATTCCCTTCTAAAATTTTCCACTTTTCTTTCTTCGGATATTCAATTTTTAAATCTTGATATTTATATCGATTAATTGATTTTACAGCTGTCTTACCATCTCTAATAAGTCGTTGCAGCTAATTTTTCAATTTCAGTTATTGGTTTCGAAAATGAAATTTGAACTAATAAAACAAAAACAATAAGTAACGTTTTTTTCATTATAAAAAAAATGGTTTTGGTTAATTTAAATGGTTTTTGGTTAATTCTAAACTTGCTCAAAAATACTTTTGAACTGATATAAAATGCGTTCGATTAATCGTAAATCTTCGGTTACTATTTCAGCACTTCCTTTCATTTCCTGCTGAAATACGATTTGTTTTTTATAAGAAGTCATTAATCCGTTTGGAAGGGCGACATCCAGTAATAAATTTCCATCCTTATCCGGAACTAGAGAAATATTTCGAATTTTACCTTTTAACACTCCAAACTCACGATCAGGAAAATTCGCTAATCTGATATTTACTGTTTGTCCCACTTTTATTTTTCCGGAATTCAACGCCGGCGCTTTTACTTTTCCCACAAACCCATTTTTAGTATCGGGAATTATAGAAAAAACATTATCACCTACATTTATGGTTTGATTCTCAGTCCAGACCTGCAAAAAAGTAACTACTCCGCTAACCGATGATTTTAAAGCATAAGCCAATTCCCAATCTTTTATTACTTTTTTAAGCTGATAAAAAGATTGTGCCATGTTTCTGCCTAACGTAACTTCTTCCTTAGTGCCGCTTATTTGCGAATTCTGACTTAGTTTTGAATTATCAATCAAAGACGACCTTAATTGAGAAATTGACGTTAAGAGGCTTTTATAACTCTTTTGAGCCTGAAGATATCCTAATTTTTTAGCTTCCATTTCCTGAGCCGAAATAATGCCTTTATTGAATAACGTTTCAAAACGGGCAATTTCATTTTTTTGAAGCTGTAATTCGCTTTCGTTAATTACTTTTTGCTGTTGCAGAATTTCCAGTCTTTCCTTGATTTGAATTTTTTCAGAAACCTGCGCTCTGTTTTCTACTTCAAAAGGCTGAAGATTTTTATTCAATTGTTCTGCCTGATAATCTTTTTGAAAAACAGCAAAGGCACTTTCGATTTCACCCAATTGTGCATTTTTCAGTAAAGCAAATGGGAAAGCTTTCTTGGGATTATTAATATTATATTCGTCAACTATTTTTTTTAATAAAAAAACATCTTTGTAATTGGCAGTATTTTCGATAATAGCAAGTGTGCTATTTTTTGACACGATCGATTTATCTTTTACCAAAATAGCTTCGATACGGCCGGAAGATTTTGACACTATTTTCTCTGGCGGAATATTGGTTGTAATTACAATTTCAGTATTTACAACATCTGGATATTTGATAAACCACGAAACGAAAAACAGCATAAAAATAATTACGAATATTAAAACTGTTCCCCAACGGATCATCCAATGTGGTACTTTGGTGAGAATGTCCTGAACTTCTTCACTTCTGAGTTCGAATGTAGTATCTTCAGCCATGATTTAATTTCCTAATTGTAATTGATTTTTAACCAGCTCAAAATAATTCCCTTTTTGCTCCACTAAAGCCGAATGATTTCCTATTTCGATGATTTTCCCTTTGTCTAAAACCACGATTTGATCCGCATTCATTACTGTGCTTAATCGATGTGCAATGACAATAACTGTTTTATTTTTAAAGAAAAGATCCAGTTTCTGCATAATTTCTTTTTCATTATTAGCATCCAAAGCAGATGTTGCTTCATCAAAAAATAATATTTCAGGGTTTTTATAAACTGCTCTTGCGATTAATAAACGCTGTTTTTGTCCTGTACTCATTCCTGTTCCTTCGGCACCAATCTTAGTATTATAACCAAGTGGCAATCCACTGATGTATTCTTTTATGTTGGCAACATCAGCGGCGTAAACCAATCGTCCTTTATCGACTTTATCAACACCAATGGCAATATTATTAGCAATAGTATCACTAAAAATAAAACCTTCCTGCATTACTGCTCCTATATTTGATCTCCAGGCTTTTTGTGAAATATTTTTTAGTTGCGTATTACCAATGTTAATTTCTCCTTTTTCAGGTTCATAAAATTTAAGCAGCAACTTCATTAAAGTGGTTTTACCGCTTCCGCTGACACCTACTATTGCGGTTACTTTATTGGCAGGGATATTCAGGCTTAAATTATCTAAAACGGGAATATCAGATCCCAAATATCGGTAGGAAAGATTTTTTATGTCAATATCACAATCATATGGCACATCGCTTGTTTGATGTTCTTCCTGCTGGGTTTCATCTTCTTTTTCATGAATCTCAGATAATCTTGCCAATGAAATCTTAGCATCCTGAAGTTCTCTCACAAACTCTATAAGTTGCGTTATTGGTCCGTTTAAACTTCCTACTATTGAACTTATCGCTAACATCATTCCCAACGTTATAGAACCATCAATTACCAATTTTGCGGAAAGAAATATGATGAAAATATTTTTTAACTCATTGATTACAGAGGAACCAATAGTTTGGGTTTGTTCTAAAACCAATCCTTTTATGGAAACCCTAAACAATCTTGCCTGAACATATTCCCAACCCCAACGTTTTTGTTTTTCGGCATTATGGAGTTTAATTTCCTGCATTCCGTTAATCAGTTCCATTACTTTGCTTTGTTCCTGCGAAATCTCAGCAAAACGTTTGTAATCCAGCACTTCTCTTCTTTTCAGAAATAAAGTAATCCATCCGAAGTAAAGTATGCTTCCTGCAAAAAACACAAAAAATATCTGCAAGTTAAAATAGGCTAAAACTCCTCCCATAACAAACATATTAATTACAGAAAACAGCACATTTAATGATGATGTTGTCAGGATTTTTTCGATCCTGCGATGATCATTTATACGCTGCATGATATCTCCTGTCATTCTCACATCAAAAAATGAAATGGGCAGATTCATTAATTTAATGAAAAAATCAGAAATGAGCGAAATATTTATTCTTGTCGAAAGATGCAATAATATCCAGCTTCTTATGAGTTCTAAGCCTATTCTTCCGGCAAAGAGAAATAACTGCGCAAAAAGAATGAGATAAATAAAATGAATGTTTTGGTTTTGTATTCCAACATCAACAATACTTTGGGTTAAAAACGGAAAAATTAGCTGAATCAAACTACTCGCTAATAAACCAATACTAAGTTGTGTTAAAAATGATTTGTATCGCAATACATATTGCGATAACAATTTAAAGCCTAATCCTTTATTTTCTTCTTTGTCAAATTCAGACTGAAAAAACTTTGGAGAAGCTTCCATCAATAAGGCGATTCCTTCCTGAGTAGCATCATCGGCGTTATTGCCTATCCAGAATTTAAGAAAATCCTGTTTATTATATTCAATTAAACCAAAAGCAGGGTCAGATATATAATAAGTGCCTCTTTTAATTTTATAAAGCACTACATAATGATTTTTATTCCAATGTAAAATACAAGGTAACGGCGCTTCGTTTAATCTTTCAAGATTTAATTTCACTCCTAAAGTCCTGAAACCAATTTTCTCTGCAGCATCGCTTAAAAAAAGCAAATTACTTCCTTCACGAGTTGTTTCACTTATGTCTCGCAACTCCTGAATCTGGATTGTTTTACCGTAATGCCTGGCAATTATTTTTAAACATGTTGGCCCACAATCTTTATGATCTGCCTGTTTGTAATTGATGAATTTTTTCAATTTATTATGTTTATTCTAGCGCAATTTAACATTATAATTCTGATACCGTCAAAAAAAATAAAAAAAAACACAGACTAAAAATATTCTCTATGTAAATATTTAGCAATAAAATCAAAATTACAAAAATTGGTCACTAACTAAAAATTAGTGAAGTCAATATTTCATTTATAAATTATAATTATTCTTTTACTTAATTTTTTAAAAGCCAATTTTGTATATCTTTAAAAACACTATCCCAATGATAAGTATCCTCAAGTTTGTTACCATTTTTATCTACTTCTTTTTTATTATAATTATGATCCAAATCTGGATAAACAAACATTTGTAAGTTGTTTTTTCTCAATAAAAAAGGAAGTAAGTCATTATTTAACGAACCAATATCCTCTGTACCATAAGTAACAAGAATAGGATTTTTAAATTGTAACAAACTTTCAAAGGAAAGTACACTATTGTAACTCATCTTATTATATACTTCATAGTCATTTTTATATTCTTCAATATTTTGAGGAATACTTTTAAAACTACGAATATCTTGTTCAATTTCTTTTTGAAGTAAACTATCCGAAGATATCGATAAGGTTTCTATCCGGGATTTTAAAACGTATTCAGCTATTCTATTAAACGGATTTGCTGACATACAAACCAACTTAGCTATTTTTCTATTATTTTCAGAAAGTTTAGCCGCTACTCTATATCCTTCTGAATGACCAATAACAAATATCGAATTTTTTTGTACCCATTTCTGTTTATAAAGGTAGTTAAGAACAGATTTGGCTTGAAATGTCCTATATTTTAAATTGTCATTTTTAATAAATTCAATAGGAATCTCACCTTTTTTATTATAAAAACCTTCACTATCTTTTTCATATGAACCTACTAATGGAATTCCATGTCTGGCAATAATAATGAAATTAAATTTCTTTAAATATTCTTCAATTTCAAAAGGAAATGCTGTAACGCTTGCTCCAGTTGAATCATGAAAAATTATGGGTTTTGCTAATGATCCTTGTAAAAATAGAATTGTTGGTTTTTTTGTCTTTTTATCCGTATTTGTAGTCAGAAAAGAGATTGTATCTTTTTTTGATATAATATTTATTTTGTAAAAACCATTTTGATCAATATATTTATTCTCTTCACTTTGAGAAAATAAATTAAGATGGATTAAAAAGAATAGACTAGATAGTAATTTTATTTTAAAAAGCATATTGTTCTAATTCATTTCATTAATGTCCGATAAAAAATAAAACCAAAAGAATTTATTTCTTATATGTCTCATTGTCAGTGTTTTAATTTTTTATTATTGTATTTTTTTAAAAACAGGTTATAAAATAAATGATAGTTGTTCTG
>NZ_JAGYVZ010000029.1 GCF_018380615.1 Flavobacterium psychroterrae
ATAGAAAAACAACTAATAGAATAAAATAATTTTATATTTTTAAACTACTTTTTAGACACCTTTTTGAGTTCATTTATACTGCTCACTTTTATCCAGAATTAGGTGCTCACTTTATCCAGAATATCCATTAAAGGATTTATAGATGAAATTAATACAGAAAAACCTTTAAGAGTAAATGATTTGCTTAAAAAACTAGATAGCGACTGGAATGAAGATATAGGGTTGTATTTAATAAGTGAAATCCATAAAAATCATGGTATTAAAAAAATAAAAATAAGTAATTAAGAAAACATGAAAAATATAACAGAAGAAGTTCAAGGCAAATTTGAGTCAAACTGGTGGGATGATTTTTTAGAGGTTACAAATAATATGTCTGAAACAAAAGTCATTAAAAATTGTATTTCTAAAGAGGAAACCAATTTAATGCAAACTTATATACTTGAGATTATATCTGATCTGGCTAAATTAAGAACTCAAGATTATGGATACAGAGTGTACAAAGGAGGTACTTTGCTTACGAGTAATGAAATGGTTGAAATTTATAATTCTCCTCCTAAAAAGGATGAAAGCCTTCAAGATTGGACAAACAGAACATTTGGGAATGAAAAATTTGGAATGTTAATCAATCAGGCGGAACGATTTAATTTAGACTTATCAAAATCCATAGCACTAAAGTTAGGTCCATTGCTAAAAAAAATAGGAATGCCAACAGAGGGAGTTATTTTTACATTATTTGTAGGTAATTATGACAAAACTCCGCTGGGGATACACAAAGATTTACCCGGAAAAAGTGTGATTCATTTTCATCTTGGTCCAGGAAGCAAAACAATGTATACATGGGATACAGAAAAATATTTAGATCTCGTTGGGGAAAAAATATATAATAATTATGACATTGCCAACTACATACCTCATGCAAATAAACATGTAATAGATGAAGGTGATTTATATTTCATGCCAGAGGATTTATATCATGTAGGCACCCAAGATGATTTGTCAATTGCCATTGGTTGCTGGTGTTATAATCGCTCAAATCTTGATTTTGCAAAGCGACTACAATCTTTATTTCAAGAAAAAGTTTTAAAAGTGACAGATGTTAATCTAAAGGCAGATAAAAACGATCTGGACGATACAAGTTCTGTAGAAAAAACTTTAGATTTATTTGACATACCTAAAGACTTAGAAAATTTAAGTTTTAAAGATGTCATGAGAGAAACCTATAAAGATCTCCGTTATTCATTATACAGTAATGCTGGATATAGAACTAGTCCATTTCCTAAATAAAAATACAATTTATTTAATTTTGACGATTATATAGAGCTGGACAAACCTTATAAAATTCTTTATAAAACATCTATTGATAATGAAAAACTACATGTTTTTGTAAGAGGAATTAAAATTGAGCTAAATAATTTTGAATGTATAAAATTTTTAATTGATGCCATTAATATTGGAGACCCCATAAAGATTAGTGATTTATTATCAAAATTAGATGAGGACTGGGATGATGAGATTGGTTTGTATATACTTAGCGAAATATATAAAAATCATGGTATAGCTCTAGTGACTGAATTAAGTAGTATAGAATAAGTGAATTTTACCCATCAACAAGATCAAATGGACTGCGGTCCTGCATGCCTTTCAATGATAGCCAGTTTTTACAAGAAAAACTACAGTCTACGATTTTTAAGAGATCACTCCTTCATCAGCCGTGAAGGAGTTTCTTTATTAGGGATAACTGAGGCTGCGCAACGAATAGGATTCGAAACTGTTTCCGCACAACTAACCGTCGAAGAACTCCAAGAAATGCAATTGCCTTGTATTCTTCATTGGAATAAAAATCACTTTGTAGTTTTATCAAAAATATCTACCAATAGTTTTACAAAGAAAAAGCTCTTTACTATAGCCGATCCGGGACATGGCTTTATTTCATTAAATCAAGAAAAATTTAACAAAGCTTGGTTTTCTGATGCCAATACAGGAGTGGCTTTATTTCTTGAACCTACTGAAGAGTTTTACAAAAAAATTCCTCAAAAAATAGAAAAACTATCCGTTAAGTATATTTTAAGCTATCTCATCCCTTATAAAAAAAAATTCATATTATTGTTTTTTATGCTTTTGTTGGGGAGTGGTTTAACCTTAATATTTCCATTTCTTACCCAAAGTCTCATTGATAATGGGGTTAATAAAAAGAATATGAGCTTTATCACTCTTATTTTATTAGCTCAGTTAGGACTCTTTTTAGGATCTATCACTATAGAAATTATTCGAAATTCTATAATGCTTTTTGTAGGTACAAAAATCAGTATTACTATTATTTCAGATTATCTCAAAAAAATATTGAATTTATCCGTTCAATTTTTTGATTCAAAAATGACTGGGGATTTTGCACAGCGTATACAAGATAACGAGAAAATAGAACATTTCTTGACTTCCCAAAGTTTGGTTACATTTTTTTCCATGATGACCTTTTCGGTTTTCTTTGGTGTACTTTGGTATTATGATTTTAAAATCTTGGAGGTCTATTTAATTTTAACTATTCTTTCAATCGCTTGGTCTTTTTATTGGTTGCGTAAAAGAAAAGTATTAGATTATTTTCATTTTCAACAGCGAAGCGAAAATCAAGAATCCATTTTAGAAATCATTAATGGAGTAACAGAAATGAAACTTAATCAATTTGAAGATTTCAAACGTAATGAATGGGAAAAAATTCAACAAAAACTTTTTAGAACAAATATTAGAATTTTAAAACTGGATCAATTTCAGCTGTCGGGTTTTGAGTTTTTAAATCAATTAAAAAACATACTTGTAACCTTTCTTGCAGCTTCTTATGTAGTAAAGGGATCTATGAGTTTAGGCCAATTGTTAAGTGTGTCATATATCATTGGTCAAATGAATGCTCCCATAAATCAATTAATTACTTTTTTTCGTTCATTACAAGAAGCAAAATTAAGTTTAGAAAGATTAAATGAAGTACAAAATCATCCTGATGAAGAAGAAGAAAGACTTATGAAATTAGATACTGTAAATAGTAAATCTCCTATTCTTGGTATAATGTTCGAGCATGTTAATTTTCAATATGAAGGTCCAAAATCCCCTTATATTTTAAAGAATATCAATTTATTTGTTCCCGAAGGCAAAATTACTGCCATTGTTGGATCAAGCGGCAGTGGTAAAACTACCTTGATGAAATTGCTATTAAAATTTTATACTCCAACAACCGGTTCCATATTTTACAACTCCAATAACATACATGATATTTCGCCTAAATCAATAAGACAAAGCTGTGGTGTCGTAATGCAGGATGGCTTCATTTTTTCTGATACTATAGAGCGAAATATTGCTACAGGTGATGAAAGTATAAATGATGAAAAACTTAAAATGGCAGTGAAAATTGCTAATATTGAAAACTTCATAGAAGCGTTGCCACTAAAATATAATACTAAAATTGGGGCATCTGGTAATGGAATTTCAGGAGGTCAAAAACAGCGAATTTTAATTGCTCGTGCAGTTTATAAAAATCCTCATTATATTTTCTTTGATGAAGCTACTAGTGCTTTGGATGCCGAAAATGAAAAAATTATTCATGATAATCTTCAAGAATTCTTTA
Source organism: Flavobacterium psychroterrae (assembly GCF_018380615.1). Taxonomy (GTDB): domain Bacteria; phylum Bacteroidota; class Bacteroidia; order Flavobacteriales; family Flavobacteriaceae; genus Flavobacterium; species Flavobacterium psychroterrae. Next base: position 3,611 of record NZ_JAGYVZ010000029.1, read on the forward strand.
AAGGAAAAACAGTTGTAATTATTGCGCATCGTTTAAGTACCGTAAAAAATGCTGACAATATAATTGTTCTTAAGGACGGAGAAATTGTTGAAAATGGTAATCATCAAGAATTAGTTTCAAATAGAGCCAGCTATTTTAATTTAGTAAAAAATCAATTAGAGCTAGGAAATTAAAATAGGAATAATATGTTCGATTGTAGCCTCGGCGACTCCACAAAAAAAATCCTGTAAACGCTGTTTACAGGATTTTTTTGTTATAATTCACTTTTAAGGAGCTATTAAATTCGATATTTCCTTATCATCTTCGGGAAGATCTATTTGATATTAACTATTTCTTTTGGCAAATTAAAAGTAAAATAAATTCTTTGTACAATACTAGACAGCCTGCGTTCTTCACTTTGATCGCCTTTTCTTTTCAGATCTCCAATACTTAAATGAAGCAATAATGATTCTCTGGATGTTTCATTATATACATATCCTTCTAATTTTGCATTTCTTATTCGTACTAAAGCAAAGGCTCCGCCTATAAATATTTGTGCTAAATTAGAATCGAAATGTTTGTCAAGACTTTCAATGGCATAAGTTAAAGTTGGACTAAACTCTAAATCAATTTTTAATTCCTGACTATCAGGTTTATTAACAAAGTCGTAATTGGTTTGCCTCAATAATTTTAAAGTTTCCTCCATGATTTCCTTAATCATTCGGTTTTCTAAAATTGCTTGCGCAAATTTATGTTGATGAAAATCAAAATTACGATTTTGTAAACCTTCACCTGTTGCAAATTCATAAAGCAAAATAGCAACTGTAGCTTCATAACTTTTTGTAAATAATAGTTGTTTATCATTTTCATTCAGTTTTTTAACACCCGAATAAATGCGTTCTGCTGTTTTAGCCAAGACACTTCCTGCTATTTCGTTAGGTAAATCAGTAATTTCTTGTGCGATTTTTGCACCTATTTTAATTCCTTTTTCTATTATTTTTTCACCTATCTTTCCCCTTAAATTTTCTCTAATTTTATGAATTTCATTTATATCACCATGTAAATTTTCAATTACATCTACATATATTTTACTATAATGATCGTTTATTCTTGTTTTTTCAAATTCTTCGTTAATTTCATAGTAAAGTTCTGTTAAGTCATCTACAACTTCTTCTCCAATATCAGTTATTGAATATATTATTTCTTCAATTTTTGATATTTTGGTATTTAAATAAAGTATTACCACCTCATCTAAATTTGACAATATATAGATTGATTTTTCAGTAAGTTTACTTTTTATTCTTGATAGGCGCTCTAATAATTTGTAATCCTTTAGGTGTTTTGACTCCTCTTTTACTGCTGTTTTTTGGTCAATCCTAAAATACTTGAAAGTCTCTATGCTATTTTTCATAGGATCTTTAAGTATTTTATCAAAAGTATCCATTTTAAAAGCATCTCTCAATTTTAAATAATACAATTCTTTAACCATCACTTGCCCAAGCTTTACCCTGTCATCGTATTTCGCAAAATTAAAAGTTGATTTTCCATTTTTAGTAAAATGTTTTTGCATGATATCTTCCGACAGATCCGGAGCCATCCAAAGTGTAAAATTGTCATTAATTTGTTCTATAATAGCATCAAAATCTCTATTACCAGTAGTTTCTGAAACTTCATCTAATGATTTTTTTAGAAAACTATTATTTAAATTATCAAAAGAAGAATTTATAAAATCCTGAACTACAGATTGTTCAAATTCTACTAATTTGAAGTCTAATTCTTGTTGAGATAAATTTTTAAAACTTTGTTTATTTCCTTTAGCGTCTATAAATTCTCCACTTAGTTTTCCTTTTCCTTCTAAAAGTAGTTTTACATTATTCATATTATCAGAAAATAAATACCTGTTTCCTCCTTTTAAGAATTCATCAGTTTGATTAGATAAGAACCAAAGATTTAAAGGCATTTCTGAAGCTCCCAATGCCATTTCTCCATCTATCGCCGTTTTAATAGAGCCCATTGTTACTCGTGCCGCAGCATCAAACCATTCAGATATTATACCTTTCGTCTTTAAATAGGCATCAACGAATTGATAATAAGCGTGACGTTGTGCAATTGTATGATAAAAATAATGCTGCCCATTTATGGTATTATACAAGGAGGCATTCCAAAAAGTCGATCCTTCTTTTGTTGGATTTTTGATTCTGTCATAATCATACCATTGACCTGTTTTTAATGGGGGATAAACAAAGTATATATCACTTTTTATTTCACCTTTACCATATTTAATCTCTACCTCATTCAACAAAGTTCGTGACCAGATAAAATACATATTTTCTACCCCAATGTCAGGATACATTTTTTGAGGACTTAAATCAGGATATATTACTTTTTTACTTTGTATCGTTATTTTTCCGGGTAAATTAGGAAACACTGATTTTAATAATAAGAAGAGTTCGTCATGCTCTGAAAATAGCTGATGAATGTTTACATCTGGATTTTTAATTTCCCGGATCATTCTGTTGTAATATCCTTTCAAATTTTCATTTGTTTCTTCTTTGGATAATTGCAATAGTTTCAAAACCATGAAGTCACTTACTTCTGTCCAATTTATATTATTAATTGTATCCTGCTCAATTATAGCGAGACGCCATTTTTGTAATTCAAAATACATTTTTGTAAAAAGCTCCTGACCATCTTTGCCATTAAAATCCTGAACCTTTGCTCCTTGTTGAAAAGCTTTAGAAATATTTCTCCAATATGCTATTTCTGCAGTAAGATTTTTTTTAATAGCAGCATTTAATTTTTTCCTGATTGTCGCTTTAATAGCTTTTATAGTTGGCTTAACACTATCCGCATCGACTGTTTGAGGTACTGTTATAGTTTGTTGTGATGCAACACTGGCATAAGTTTGAGATGTTGCGCCATGGCTAAAATTCAGAGTATTGTTTTCTACTCTTAAATTCGAAGGAGTATTGTTTTCTGATGCAGAAGAACTCGTTGTAGTTTTCCCGGAGTTATCAGTAACGCCACCTTCGATTAGAGTACTTGAAGTCATGTTATTATAGTTAGTGGTTTTTTCCTCAGAATCCGAAGAAGTATTGCTTATCAATTTGATTGTTTTATCAGTGGTATTGATAGCGCCTTCTCCGGATAAGGAATTGAAATTGTTTGCAACAAGAGCAGCATTTTGATTTTTTTGCTCTTGCCACATTTGTACAATATCTTTTTGCTCGCCCATTTCTTTTGAAACTTTGGCTAACTCTTTTATTATTGTTTTAGTTAAATGTTCTGAGCTTTTTATATCAGCACTGTTTTTTATTGAAAGATTAAAATTATGAATTGAATTTTTACTCATCGCTAGTTGTTTTTCTGAGTGTAAAAGTACTATGCAAGTTTGTGATTTTAAAATTACAACTCACTTGTATTCAGTAGTTTCAGCAAGTTATTCTTTTACTGAAACTACTGAATAGAGAAGGTTTTATTTTGTTCTTTTTCTATTGTTCTGTTCTACTTTTACACCCTCAAAATAAAATAGTGAAGTTGCTTTTATATCGTATTAAGATGCAAATTCTCCTCTCATTTTTACAAAAAATACCAACTCACTTCATATTAATCATACTAAAACAATAGCCATTATGGATTATCTATTTTTAAAAGGCATTACTAAAATGCCTAAAATTCCTGACAAAGGTAATTCTCCTATTTTGGATCAATTATTAAAAAAATCCAGATTAAAAAATGCATCAGATCAATAATTAAATTATACAATTTAAAAGCAGAAAAAATGGCGATACAAAAATTAGATACCATAAAACAATGGTTTAAAACTGGATTAAAACCGACACAGTCACAATTTTGGGACACTTGGGATTCATTCCGACATAAATATGAAAAAGTTCATGTGAAAGACATAGATGGGATTGAAAAATTATTAGCCGGAGATAAAATTATTCCATCCGGACAGTTCATGATTTTTAAAGTTCACCCCAATACAGGTAATGAATTAGAAATAGGCGATAGCGTAATAGGATATTGTGAAGGTAATTTTCTTAGCGAAGCAACGTATTATGGCGGAGATACAAATTTGATGAGCAGTTTTACTAAATCAAATAATATAGTAGGGAGAATTGTATCATTTAAATTTGACGATCAACATTACGGTGATGTTATTACTTATGAACTTAATGATGAAGTATTACTACGATCATACAGCTGTGGTGTATACAATGGTATTTATCTCCTGTATAAAAGACCAGGTGAAACCGAATTTTCCAGCGCATGGCCTAGTGGTGTCTACCCACAATCATGGGTAACATGGCTTGAATTAACTCCTGGCACTATTATTAAATTAACAGATACTGTTGGAGGCCTGGACGATTCTGAAGAATTTATAATCTCAAACGAAATAAAAATTAAATAAAACATTATAAAAAATAATATGAAAATAATCAATATGAAAAAAGCAATTATATTATGCATGTTCATCATTGGGATGATGGCAAGCGCACAAAATCAGATTACAACTAAACCATTACAATTAAACACAGTAAAAAAAGGCCTTACAAACGATAGCATACTTGTATGGGGCGAAGATAAAGTTGTGAAGTTTATGCCTAAAAGTAGTTTTGGCAGTAAATCATCAGCTAATATTACGGCTGGTTATAATGTAACTGTAAATGGATCTGGAGATGTAAATAATCCTTACGTTATTAATGCCAGCTACCCAACAAATGGGGCAAGTTATTCTGACAATCCTTTTACGGCTTACTGTTTTATTTATCCTGACAGAGGTTTTCAATACTATAAACAACAATCCCCGGATAATGAAGGAAGATCTATTCAAACCACCTATGCAGATTCAAGTATAAAATATTCGTTACAAGCACCAGAAAGCAATAGTGTTAATATTGGATTCGAATTAAAATTTCCAAAACCTATTTCCAGCTACTATACCAGAACTTTACCAATATCTGTTAATGGCAATTTTGCTGATATAAATGGAAATATCGCATTGTCTCAAAATGCCGCTACTTCTACTTTGCAATCTGTAATCAATGCGGGAAACTTTATTACAAATTCACAAGGAGATAATTTAAAAATACTTCAAGACGATGGAGGCGGATCTATTAATAGAAAAGCTAATCGATATGACTACAAATGGTGTAGGTTTGAAGATTAACAATACTAATATTGGTATTTACAACCAGAGTTCCGGTAATTATCAATACGGTATGCTTTTATTAGACTCCGAAGGATCTCAAGGAATGGCACAGCTACAGGCTATAAAATACTCACAAGGCTCCGCAATATCGTTTAACAATCAAGAAGGTGCAATTGGAATTTACGGCACTTCGGCTTCGTCAAGACCAATGATAGAGCTTGCAAAAAGCTCAAAAGGTCCAGCGATTTACATACAATCCACAAGCACTTCAACACCGTTTGTAGTTTCTAAAGCAAGTTCCGGAGGCTATTCGCCTTCAAGTAATCTATTCTCTATCAATAGCACAGGTAGTTTTCAGGTTAATTTTTCTGATGTTACTGCTCCTGCATCTGCCATCGAAAAAGGCGTTGAAGGTGAAGTAAGAATAACCCGTACTCATATTTATGTATGTACTGCAGCAAACACTTGGGTTCGTACCGCTTTATCTACCTGGTAATAAAATACACTTACGTCATGAACTTTACTATTCAAATAAACTTAAACCTAATATTACATGAACAAAACCAAAATTGCAGTAATTGCCAGTCTATTAATTGTCTTAACTGGCTTTCTTGATACTAAATTCGATCTTTTACAAGAAGCAGGTTTTTCATTGATAACCATCAACAAAATTAAATTAATTGGTTTGTTTTTATCGGCCGTATTACCAAGTATTACGCCTTTGTTTTCGAACGAAGAAAAGTAAAAACAGGTTCAGGAAGCTTAAAAAAAAGATCTTCATCAGTTAAATGACTGTTATTACAATTAAACAAAATATACCCAAGATTCTAAAGAAGATAACTTTTATAAGCTCTTGGGTATATATCCGGAAAGGTAAAATTTTTCCGTGCTAAAAACATCACATAATTTTAAAAGAAAAAATATGGCAATACAAACATTAGACACCATAAAACAATGGTTCAAAACGGGTTTAAAACCTACACAAACTCAATTTTGGGATACCTGGGATTCATTTCGTCATAAAGATGTAAAAGTTCCTGTACAAGACGTCGAAAATTTAAGCGAATTGCTTTTAACAAAGCCTGACAAAGATGATTTTAAAACCATTAACGGACAACCAATATTGGGATCTGGAAATCTGGTTATTAGTAATCAAACCTCAACTTTAAACGAGATTTTAGCATCCGGAAATGACGGATTTGACAAAACAATAAGTCTTTGGAACGGACAAGATCAGGTTACGGGTATGGCGGGAGGATCAGCAAATTATAGCAGTATCTCTTTCCAGAAAACTGGCGGCATGTCATTTAATGAAGTTTATTTTCAAGATTATAACAGTAGGTCGCAATTAAACTTTGGAATTAATGGTGATTACACTGGTAGAATTGGCATTACCAATCTTGATGCTGTTGAGGGTGAATATTCTTACTTCAGCAAAGACACTGCAATAAATTTAAAATTGGGAGACAATAAAGTTAATTACACCTTTAATAGCATTAACAGACCTGCCGGAACTTATGAAGTAGCCACATTAAGTGATCTAAGCGAAGGAACACCGGCTTCTAAAACACAGTCAGGTATAGTTGACAATACATCTTTGCAAGAACTTGGGGGCGCTGATAAACTTATAAATGGCGTTAGAATTGGTCAGGGTGAAGGCACCGGAATTTCAAATACAGCCTTTGGTGTTAATGTGTTATCTGCAAACACCAGTGGTTCAAGTAATACTGGTATTGGCTTTGGAGTACTAGAAACAAATACCACAGGAGAATCAAATACCGGATTAGGAGATTTTGCCTTAAACGCAAATACAACAGGATCTTACAACGATGCCTTTGGAGGAAATGCATTGAGCAATAATACTTCAGGTTATGCTAACACCGCAGTTGGTGGATATGCATTAACAAAAAACCAAACATCTCAATACAATGTAGCAATTGGTTGTAATTCGCTATCCACTATGATATCTGGATTAGGGCAATCCACTGCTATTGGAGCATATTGTATGTCTGATGCTACAAGTACTGATAAAAATGCAGCTATTGGCACCTTCGCTTTGCGTTACAATACGGCAGGCTTTTCTAATACAGCTGTTGGACATACTGCTCTGGGGTTGAATACATCTGGAAATTCAAATAATGCGTTTGGCAACTATTCTTTGGGAGCTATAACAACAGGAGCTGCTAATATTGGTATTGGAAAAGCTGCAGGAAGATACGTAACAACAGGAAACAGCAATATTTATATTGGTTCAGAAGGAGTTGTATCTGATGCCCAGGCTTCCGGAATCATAAATATCGGAAATAAATTTATTGCAAAAGAATCAAAAATATCTCTGGTTGGCAGACTAAATTTAGGAACTGCACCAGTTTACGAAGGTAACTCAGCAGCTTTAGCAGGCGGTTTAATTGCCGGAGATGTTTATCGCACATCAACCGGAATATTAATGATTACCTACTAATTTTTATATGAAATAAGAAAATAAAAATCGTTTTCTATCATAAATCATATTCTTTTCTATTAATACATCGAAGTTTACTAAAGCGCTTAAATACTTTAGACTTCGGTGTATTTTTATTAAACGGAAATATTCAGAATAATAAATAGTACAAAATTAAATCACACTTCCTCACAACCTGTAAATTGCGGATTATAAAAAATCATAATAACCTAAAAAACAAATACTTATACGCATTTTATTTCTACTGAAACTACTGAAAACGAAGGTTAAATTTTTCGTTTTTCACACTCTTCTGCCCTACTTTTACGTACTGTAATTTTTACAATAGTCGCTCTAATATACACGCAAATTACCTCCTACTTTAAGTGTATTTAGAAAGTCCAAACCTCAACTTTGAGCTTATCCTTAATTATCATATCAACTATTAAACACTAAACCAATCATGGATTATACACCAAGAGATTTAGGAGAAACGCCTAAAACACCCGACATGAGTAATTTCAAAAATCCTTTGGGACAAACATCTGAAGCGAGCATTTTTATAGAGAGTTTCAATATTACACCTCTAAATGTTTCCGAGAAAAGTGAAAGCCTTTCCGATGCTATAAAAAAAGAAAGCAGAGACAGCAACATTTAGATATTCAATCAATTATCAAACTTATTTCAGCTTAAAATAAAACCTCTAAAACCATAAAAATGGCAGACGAAATATCCATAGAAAAACTAAAAGAAAAATACGGAACAATATTAAAATTGACATCAGACGATCAATTAATCACAACTTATTGCAAAAAACCATCATTCAATACCTTTTTAAACTACCAAAATAAATACAAGGATAATCCGCATGAAGCGATCTTATTTTTATTTAAGGAATGTGTATTGGATCAAGAAAAATATGACGACGAATTCATGCTTTCTGCTGGAAATTCTATTGTAGCTCTTATCAAAAAGGATAGTGAATTTACAATTGATGCAATGCCACAAAAAGATGAATTCAAAAAATCGGCTGCACTTATCAGAGCTGCTTTTCAGGTAGATCCCTATCAATTATCCATAGATGAGTTTTATAAATTACTCGAAGAAGCACTTTGGTTACAAAAACATACCGAAAAAAGAATGGAAAACACGCTTATGACTGCATTTGCACAAACATTTTCAAATTAAAATAAAATAAATAATTATGAAATTCAATTTTAACGTAAACGAAATTTTAAACACTAAAGAAACCGAATATATGGGCATTAATTATAACGACTCAGAATCAAAAGATTTTATTATTGATAAAACCGGAGGCGAATTTAATCTGAGAGTTTTTGCTCCTTTGGTTTTTGAACCTCTTATAAAAAGTGATCTTAATTTACCAAGTCTTCGAATTGATGCTGTTACTGTAAATCTAAATCGTTCAAAAACCATTAAGAAAGAAGGAGTTGAAGGAAGAGATTCAACAATCAAGGAACATATTACAAATGGTGATTTTAGTATTTCTATCGAAGGATTAATTGCCAATGAAACAGGCGATGAATATCCGAAAGAAAAACTTTTCCTCCTGAAACAATTCTTAAATGCCCCATATTCTTTACGAATTACCCATGCAATCCTGAACCGTTTTGGTATTTATGAATTAGTTATTGATTCTTACTCAATCCCTTCTATTTCAGGAACAAAAAATATTCAAAAATTCACTGCCAGTGCCACATCAGATGAAACTGTTGAACTAATAATTAGAGACAATGCTTAAACTAAATGCTAAAATTAGAGTTCACGAAACAATAGGACTTATCCCTACGCCAAAGTTTTATGAATTTACGTATGTAAAAAATGTAGCGATAAGTAGTTCGTACAAAACCCTTACCGATACGGCAACTATTATAATGCCGCAAAAAGTATATACTGATACAAAAGGATTTGATCAAAGCTTATTTGCAAATGCAAGCGGTGAACAAAAAACCATTCACGACTTTTTTAAACTGGAAAATTTTATAGAAATATTTTTAGGTTATGATGGTAATTACAAACCTGCATTTAGAGGTTATATCACCGGAGTACAATCAGATACAAACGCAACGATATCTTGTGAAGATGCGATGTATGCTTTTAAAAAAGTAAAAGCGGTAAAGGATGATGATGTTCAGGACAAAAATGACGTTTTGAATATTGTGTCAACAAATCCAACAACAAATGTTGAGAATTTTAATCCGAAAACTTTCTTCGAAAGAAGAATCAAAGAACTCAATTTACCTTTTAAAATAAACGCGCTTGACGAAGAGTTAGGAAATATCTTGATTAATAGAAATCATAGTCTGGCTCAGGTTTTTGAGATGTTAAAAGACAAAGGAATTTATACTTATTTCAAAATAGAAGATCTAGCACCAGTACTAACGATTACCAACAATCCGCAAGAACATACAATAGCTGAATTAGCAGGTTTTATTGATCGAAATTTCATTAAAAGTCCGCTAGCAGGAGCACTTGTTAAAAAATTAATTAATCAGGGACTTAGTCTGTTAAGTTCGAAGTTGAATAAAATTGTTCAAACCGTTACCGGAGGTTTTTTAGGAAAAGCAACTTTTAGATTTCGGTATAATATTATCGAAGATAAATTAGTAGTTGTCAAGGAATCTACTAAAAACACCCGCATACGAGTTGAAAAATATTTTAAAAATTCAAATACCCCAATTTATATTGAACTGGGCGATCCAAATGGTCAATTAATAAAAACTCATGTCTTGCATAATGATACTGACGATTTACCGAAAGATCTTGAAGCTTTTGAAAATGCAGCCACTAAAGTAGCTTCAGAATTGTATCAATATGCCGCTTTAAGGGCAATGGAATCTAAACCTAGCGGATTTGAAGGCTCTTTTCTCACATTTGGAGAACCGTTTGTAAGACCGACAGACAAAGTAATTCTTGAAAACGCAAAGGATAAAGAAAAAAACGGAACATTTCAGGTGGAGAAAGTTGAACGAAGCTACGGCGAAAACGGCTACAGACAAAGGATTTTTATAGGCAGAAGAGTAGAAGTAATCTAAAAAAACATAAATGGGAAATATAACAGATTTAATAAAAGATGTTGCCGGTAAAAATCAAATTATCGAAACTTTTGCGGCAAAAGTCATCGAAATAAATAAAGAAGTAGAATCACTTCATAATCCGGAAGATGCATATACCGTAAACATTATGCGAGCTGATGGCGCAATCATTAAAAATGTACGATTAAAAGCTTCAATTCTGGACTTGGAACAAGGAATTGTAACAATTCCTAAAAAAGACAGTTGGGTTTTAGCCACAATAATTGACGGAGTAGAAACTCGTGCATTTATTTCGCAGTTTTCTGAAGTTGACAGATTGATGGGAAGAATTCAAGCTACAAGTGAACCAAAATTACTTTTTGATTATAGTAGCGATGGTGAAATATTACAAATACGTTATATAAAAACAGATTTAATAACTGAAACTAATGAAACAAAAATCACTGATGTTGCCAAAATAGAATTCAATAAAGATAGAAACTTTAAAGTCAGCTATTTTGATGATGATGAAAAACCATTAGCCATTACACACTTTACATCTGAAAGTCTTACAACGACTTTTAACGCTATTAAAGACAACGAAATAAAAGAATGTCTTGCATTAACCTTAAAAAAAGGTGAAGCTACTTTAAAATTAAATAATCCTGAGGGTAAAAAACAAAGTGCTCTCACAATAGATCAGAGTAAAATTTCTTGTGTTTTATTTGATGATCAAGAAGCGGAAAAATTAGTTTTTGAATTAAATAGTGAAAATGACAGCATTCAATTAAAGAAAAATGATAAAAATTTAATTGAACTGAAAGGTAAAACAGCCATTACTATAAAAACTGAAGGAGATATTAACATCGAAGCAAAAAATATAAATATTAAATCGACTGAAAAAATCAATATTAATGCCACAGGAGATACTATTATAAGCGGAGAAAAAGTAAAAATCAATTAAATTATGGCTACCAAATATGTATGTAAAGGTGCGTTATGTGTCTGCAATCAAGGTGGTACAGGAGGCGTTTTAGACGTAAAATCTCAAAACAGCATTTTTATTCAGGAAAAATTGATGGCCACCGATAGTGATATAACTTTCACGGTTCCTCTTACTGGAATCTGTGCAATAACTCAAAAAACATGTAGTCCTGCTTTAGTGCCTAAATGGGAAAAACCTGCAAGTAATGTATTCGAAGGAGATAAAAAAGCTCTTTTACAAACCTCAACCTTAAAATGTACTATTGGAGGAGAGATTAGTATTACAGATCCACAACAAACCGGATCTAAAATTGTGGTATTTGAGAATTATTCAGCCCCGGAAGTTATAAAAACAAAACAAATTATTAGTGCTGCCTGGATGACTGGAGATTTAAAAAACAATATAAAAAATGCTTCTTATGATGAAAAAATAAGCCTTCTCGTTAAGACTGTTAATTATGAAGTCGGAGAAAGAATTACTATAATTGTAGACGAAAAAGATGGTAAAGATGTCAACGAAGGCATAAAAGAAATTAGTTTAAGTGGAATAGTTAATGAAGATGGTTTTGCAGAATTAAAAGAAGTTATAAAAATTGAACCTCATAAATAAAATTAACTATGGATATAACACTTCGATTAAAAAAAATCAATGGAAGTACAAACTTTCAAAACATTACATTAAAAATCAGTAATCCAGTAGAGGGAGATTTTTTTGATATGTCAGGAAATTATTTGGGGGCAACTAAACAAAGTAAAAAAGAAATTTATATCTTGGGAAGGGATTTTATCCAAAATCCCTATTCCAGGAACAATCTTCCCAAAGATTTTTATGACAAAAAAGTATCTTTTAATGGCAAAGGGAATATAATAAATAGTAAAATAGGCGGTCAATATGGCAATATAATTACTGTTTTATCAATTGAAACACGCTCAAAACTAGCCGGAAAAGTTTATAATCATTACTACACAGAAGCTGGTTATAATTTAAATGAATTAAAATATAAAACAATTACAGACGGTGACTCTGGATATGCTGAAACTAAATTGGGAGGAGTTTCTAATAATTCAGAATATTTAAAAAAAGGTGAAGCTGACATACAGATAGTTTACGGTCACATAGGTCTTAATTTAGACACCGGATATGATATTATGAGCATTTGTTCTCACGAACATAACCATTTAGAAGATCTAATAAAATATGGGGGAAAATATAAACATATGTTTCCTGAAACAAGAGCTTATACTCATCAAACACTCGTTGATAAAAACTGGAAATTTATTTCCTTTCGCTTGAAAGCAAATTTAGACAAACAGGGCTTTGCATTTTCAGCTATGTATAAAGACGATTATAAAAAAGCATTTGGGGACCGACAACAGTATGTTGGATTTGATCCAGATGAAAACATTACCAAACAAATTCTAATATTATGAAAAATTTATTATTTCTATTTTTATTTTTATTTGCTGTTTCGTGCAGCAAAGATAAAAAAACACAACCTCTCGCATCTATAGAGAAAATAGAGTATATTGACTTAGATTACGAAAAACAGTCCGGTGTAATTATAGATATCAAAGTCAATGATTCATCTATTATTAAGAAGCTTGAAAACAAACAACTAAGAGGATTTAGAATATATTCAATCAAAGAAAAAGATAGAAATTATTTTTTTTACGAAGTATGGAAAGCCCCCATAAGAAAAGGGAATGTTTTTTCATTTTTAATTCGTACAAGTTACTTTTCGCAAAATATTTCAGATAAAGAAGAAAAGAAAAAAAGAATTTGGAACAAGGACAATATTACAAAAGCGTTAAGTGGTGATGTAGGTTTAATTTTTGATAAAGATAGCGTTCATGTTAAACCAGGTAAAGATCTAAAAATAGTAATACAAATGCTAAAAGATTGAGTTTATGAAAAAATTATTTTTTCCAATTTTTCTACTTTTAATTCTCTGTTCCTGTAATAAAAACAAAAAGGATTTAAAAATCGAATTGTTAACCAATGAGGTAATTTGTGTGGATAATTTAAATAGGTATGATTTTATTGAAACTCGCTATAAGCCAAATAAAGAGTACGACAGTTTATCAAAAAACATTCTCCACTATCGAATAACAAACAATTCTTATAAAAAATATTTCATAATGTTCAATGAGAATTCAATTGGAACATTAGAAAGAGATTTGTATGGTGAAGCTTTGGGAAAAAAGAACTTTTCTACATTAAATTCATTAGATTTTAGTTTGTACAAAAATGATTCAGTACTAGACCGCAGCTCTACAAAAGCAGATATGTCTTACTGCACTTCTTTAATCTCCGAAACTAAACAAAGAGACTCTCTTATTGATGACTTTTTAAAAAAAAATAAACTTAACAACACTTACGTCTTAAAACAAATTGATTTGCCAGACGAATTATTACAAGGTTTTGTTCTTCATCCGGGAGAAACAAAATATTTTACGTCAATCCTTAATCTACCGTATAGAGACGATCACAAGTGGATATCAAACATAGATAAACGAAAACCAAATCAAGGATCAATTTCTTTGAAGAATGATTCTACCTTCACTAAATCAATAATAACAGAAAACCAAAAAAAGGAAATTAAAGAAAATGGCTATGTTTTATTCGATGGCAAAATATATTCAAATAGAGTTCCTGTTAAACTAGTAAATTTAAAAGGCAAAATAAAAGAATAGAAAATTTTAATATCAAATCTAAAAACTTTTTTATTTCAAAAAAACAACTAAAAATATAATAAATATAAAAGAGAAAGTCTTGCTATTAAGACTTTCTCTTTTTATATTAAACTATATTGATTTTTCTATAATCTATTTTATACCTTAATTTAACTTCTTTCTCAAAGCCTCTTCCATTTCGTAGAATTTGCTTTCGAGATCATGAATCTTTTCATAAATATTTATAGGATCGGGCATTTGCTTAGACGCGTACATACTTGCGTACCAAACTTCCAGAATATCCTCGGCATAAATAGAATACATTGGGTAATTTCCGTCTCTGTTATCTGATTTTAGGATTAATTTTCCACTTTCCCTAATTCGGTTTAAAACCCTTTTTACCACCACTCCGTCATTCTTACTAATGATAACATAAATTCTTCCGTCGAGGATATCATCAAAATTATCGACATATTTACCAAAAAGATAATCGCCGTCGTGTATTGTTGTTGACATCGAATTTCCTTTTATTTCAAAACATCTAAAAGTACCATTTTTCAACATTGGCATACTAAAAGATGGAAGACTCTCCATATATTCCGGATCAGCATATCCGTCTAAATAACCCGCTCGGGCTTTTACACCAACAAAATTAATATTCTCTTCACCGTCTTCATTTACGGTAATAATCTTTGGAAGCTTTAAACCAACTTCGGTCGTTGTTGTTGCATTAACAAAAATTTCGTCACTCTCTCCAAAAAAATAATCCGGATTTACATTACAATGAGTAATGATGCTTTGAAGCAGATCAAAACCTGGTTTAGTTCTCTTTCTGTCTCCATCCGCCTGCAATCTGCCAATTGTGATACTATCTATTGTAGTACTGGTTACTCCTATCAACTTCGCAAATGAGTTATTGTTTAACTTCATCTCATCTATAATACGTTTTATCTTAGTATGTATTTCCATGTTGTAATTGCTTATATTTTTATTGTGTAATATGTTTTGATTAACATAAAACATTCCACTATATGTTGCAAAATTAAATAATATATAATAAATAATCGCAATCTTTTATAATTATTTTACAAAACAACTGATTTACAAGGCATTTGTAATCACTTTCTTATTCAATTACTTTAATATAAGGCTGGATAAAGCAAATCATATTACTGAAACTATTGCATTATTTGATGTAATATGTTGTATGTTTTAAAACATATGTTGTATATTTGTAAAAAAATAATCCATCATATGATTCTAAAAGACTTTTATACCGAAAAGAAGATTGCGATTGAAAATGAGCTTTCTCAAACTGCACCAATCGTACATTTGTATAGTGATGCTATTTTTAAAACTTCAATTACAGCACCTGTAGTTATGTTTAAATACGATAACATATCATGGGAAACATCTTCAGAAAAAAACTATAAAGCTGATGTCTCTTTTTGCTTATATATTGTACTTCCTGTTGGAACTATTTCGTCAACAAGTTACGAAAATGTATTTGAAATTGCACATAGGATTGACAAAGCCGTCTTGTCAAATACTTCAAGTAATTCATTTATAGATACAAATTCAACATTTAAAGTAAAAGAAAAGCAATGTAATAACGAAGATGTTCATTGGGATAAAAACGATTACTTCATTTGGGAAATAACATATAAAACGACCTTAATAGAAAATATCTTAAAAAAGAAATACATTCTTTTTAACAATGGATTAAGCAATGAAGCTCTTGAAGAACTTGGATATAATTTAACATCAGATATTATAGCCATAAACCCTAATCCGGTTGAAGGAGCAATAGATTTAAATACCATTATATAATCTGAATAAAATAAAAAAATGTCAAACTTAAATACCACACTTTCATACATGACATAAAATTACCGCAGCATACTATTAACAATCTTAAATAAATAAAATCAAACCATACTTTTTTAAAATCCCAAATATGAGAAGAAGCAGAACACTATTAGACAAAAGGAGAGATTATGTGATCAACTACCTAAATAGAAATCAAGCTAAACAAATGAAAGTTGTAGTATCTGAACTTTCGGATAGTTTGTTCCTGACAGAGCGCACTATTTATACTATAATTAATGAAGGGCTTGCTACAGAAGCCAGAGCTTAAAGCACTGAAACTACTGGTTTTGAGAATCAAAAAAATTGGAAAAAGCCATTTTAAGACTTAAATTTGTACACGATGGGAAAAGCAAATTTACGTCTTGGCCAAGAGTAAAATCCAATTAAAAACCAGCTTACGAAAAACGTCCAAAAATACCAATCTACTTTTTGGATTCTACAATAAGAATACTTTTTCAATACATTAAAAATCATTTACAGCTACAAGTTTAACCACTTGTTACAGCCAATCTTTTGCCTTTTTTTAAGCAAAATAAATTTTAAACATTTAAAAACAATTTATATTATGAGTACATTAAACGATGTGGTAATTACCAAACTATCAGGCGGATTAGGAAGAAGAAATCCGGAACAGGACATGGTTTCAGGGTTACTTTTTGACGGAGTTGCCACTACAAAATTAGCCGTAAATAAAATAGAGCGTTTGGTTTCATTAGAAGATGCTGAAGCGCTAGGAATTACAGCTGATTATGATGTAAAAGGACAATCGGCATATTATCAAATTCAACAATTTTTCAGAATGAATCCTTCCGGAGATTTGTATATCATGGCAACTACAGGAAGTACATATGAAAGTGTGGCCGGAAAAGCAATTGATATGCAAGAGCAGGCAAACGGAAATATTCGCCAAATGGCAGTGATTTTTAGTAGCCCAACTACATTTGCAGAAACGAAAGCCACAGTAACAAAAGCACAAACTCAGGCAGCACTTGGTTATAAAGATTACATGCCTTTTGAAGTAATTTTAGAAGGTAAAGGATTTGATGCTGACACAGCTACAAATTTAGCTGAATTAAATGCCGAAAATGTATCTGTAGTAGTGGCAATGGATGTTGAAAAAGCATTTGAACAGAAGCTATTTGAATTTAACACATCAGAACTTTACACTTTGGCTTCTAATGAGCAATTAGTTCCTGTCGAGAATTTTCCGGATCTTTATAACATAAAAGATGCTAACGGTTTCAAAAAAGAAGATGGAGATATTCTTCAATTCGTTGCCAGAGATTCATACAAAAACACGGCAGCAGTTGGATTAGCATTAGGAGCTGTATCAAGAGCTAAAGTTTCTGAAAACATTGCATGGATTGAAAAATTCAATCTTACCGGTGAAGGTTTTGCAAAAGCAGGTTTTATTGGCGGACAAAAAATTAAAACTCTTGGAACTTTAAGCGAATTAAACGAAAAAAGATACGTTTTTACAAAAACACATACTGGTTTACCTGGTGTTTATTTTAACGACAGTCATACTTGCACAACTGGTACATCTGACTTTGCTTATGTAGAGAACAACCGTACTATCAATAAAGCAACACGTTTATTACGTACTGCACTATTACCAAAATTAGCTTCTCCGGTTTTAGTAGATATTGACGGTAAATTGCCGCAATCTGTTTCAAAAAACTTTGAAGGTTTATGCAGAAGCGCTTTAGAAGGAATGGTTGCAAATCAGGAAGTTTCTGATTTTGATGTTTATGTTGATCCAAAACAAAACATTTTAGCTACTTCAGAATTAAGGGTAAAAGCAGAAATTACTCCTATTGGAACTGCCCGTAAAATTATGGTTGATTTAGGATTCAAAAATCCTTTTGGAATCGACAAAGCATAATTATTGAATCTATTACAATTCAAATAAAATAAAAATTCACCAATTATATCGCCACAATTCATTTGTTACAAACACAAATGAATTAAGGTGATAGTTCCTGAGCGTTATCAGGATTTCTAAAAAAATAAAACTACATATGAATAAATTACCATTAATTAACGGACAACAACACAGCTGGTCATCAATTGAAGTAAGTATTGCAGGTAATATCGTTACCGGAATTACAGCTGTAAACTATAGTGATTCAGTATCTAAGGAAAACCATTACGGAGCCGGAGATATGCCAGTTCACAGAGGTAGAGGAAAATACGAAGCAAAAGCGTCGATTACTTTATACAATTACGAAGTTGAAGCTATTTTAGCTGCTTTGCCAAAAGGACAAAGATTGCAGGATATCAACCCTTTCAGCATCATTGTAAGTTACCTTGATGACAGTAACGAAGTAATTACGCATACAGTAAGAAACTGTGAATTCAACTCAAACAGCAGAGGAATTAGCCAGGGAGATACTAAAATCGCGGTTTCTTTTGACTTGATCTGTTCTCACGTTGAGTGGAACTAATCTGCAAACAATCTTCTTAAACAATTAAACTACAATCCCCTTCCCTATTTTTAAAACCGACTTAAAAGAGATAACCATTATCAATTGCGTTACGCAAAAAAGGAGTTCAAAGAACATGATTTTTGCAAGCATACTTTTATATCTGCTCTTTATTAGTCCGTTTTAAAATAGGGAATCTTCTTCAAGAGGCTGCTTTGAGCTTATTTATCTCAAAAACAATAACTCAGGCAGCCTCTTTTTTACCATCATACAATCAAAATTCGATTAGCAAATCATAAATAAAAAACATCCTTTTAAAATGGAAACAACAAATTCAAAAACCGCAGATGTTCTGGACGGAAACATTACTCAGGCGCAATTAAATCAATGGAAATACAAACATAAAAAAGTTGTCAAACTCACTATTGCAGATGATGACGAAACTATTCTGTTTGCCTATTTCAAAAAACCGGATATGAGCATTCGTTCTGCAGTATTACAAGCGTCAAAAATGGACGAATTTAAAGCTCTCGAAGTATTATTCAAAAACTGTTATTTGGGCGGCGATGCTAAAATTGAACAGGAAGACGATTTACGCCTCAATATTACCACAGCATTTTCAGATCATATCCAGCCGAAACCTGTTAAAGTAGAAATACTTTAATAATATCTATCCTTTTGCCTTTCCTTAAAACTCTATCATAATGATTATTAGAAAACACAACATACAACTCAAAGATACCAGCGAATCTGAAATGGCAAGGTTTAGACAAATTATGCTCAGCATTTGGCGTCAGCAGATTGAAGATGATAAGAATGCTGAGGAAATGGAAAGTTTTATTAAAAAGAATTCTATAACAAACAAAAAGTCTGATCAAAATAAACCAAAAAAACATTATAATAATGATATTTTTTACGTAAATAGTGATGGAAATATTATTAAAGTTGAAGTTGATAATTCTCGTTATATTAACGTAGTTTTATCTAATGGTAAAAAAGTTCTGTTTTCAGATTTAGATATTTCAGGAAGTACGTTTAGCTGGAACAATACTAATAGACAAATTGTGGCAAACATAGCTAGGTACTACGGTAAGCAAATAAATGTTACCAGAATTGGAGCAAATTATGACATGAATGATAAAAGTTTAGCATATACAGATAGTCAAAGTAAAGTGTGGCTGCACCCAAGTTCAAAGGGAGGAGTTGATCCTACTTTTAACCATAAATATAATTTAAAGAGTACTCTTATTCATGAATATAATCATCAACAAGAATTAAAGACGAAAAAAAAATTAAAGAAAAAAAAAGAATACACATATTCTGAGCATGCCAAAGTTTATTTAAAGCAATTTAAGCATAATACTTTTGAAAAAACAAGTATAAAATATTCAGAAGGTCAAATTGCTAATTTTATTAAATATTTAGATTATGCTTCAGGACAAAAGGAAACTGGATGGGAAAATATATTAAAAGAATTTAATGAATCAAAAATTTTAGGGGGTTATTTTATTAAGTATCGAGAATCTGGTGGAACACAATTATTTGATAATAAAGGAGTCGAACGTATAATTGAAATAAGCGAACCATTAGACGGACCACATTAAAAAATGTTTATGAAAAGTAAAATTTTATTCTTAATGATAATTTTTGTTATTATTTCATGCAAAAAAAGAGACGATTTGGGGCTAACAAATCCAACAAAAAGATGGGTGTATTTTGATTCATATAGAAAATATGACAAGGATAGTATGAGCTTTTTAACATATTTAAAGTTTTATAACAATGGAGAATGTGTCAATTTATTTTTTGATGAAAGTCAATACAATGGTTGCATGGAGTGGAATTTTACAAAGAGCGACAGTATTTTACAAATCAGCGACAAAAGACTTTTAGTTCTAAAGATTTACAAAGACAGTATCATTGTCAAAGATTTAAAATATCAAAGAAAAGCTGTAATGTTAAATTGGAATATCTTACCCAAAAAAAATGATACATCAAATTAACAATTTCTCCAATACAACGCCGTTTTTCTGCTTGAGAAAAAACGGATTTTTCTATACTTTTAAACACTTAAATTCAAAAATCTAAAAAAAACCTATATTTTATAACAGCTGGTCGATACTATGAAAATCATAATACGAATATTCTTTTTTATTGGAATTTCACTTTTTCTTTTGAGTTATTTTATAGTTCCCTATAAAGTTGATGACGGAGAAATTATCATCATTGACAGCGATGTTGTCGCATTTTTTAAAATTTTATATTTTACCACTACTGCTATTTTTGCAATCTCCTTTTTTGTGTTTCTCAGAATTTTTAAAAATAAAAGTTATCCTATTTTTTCTTTTGTTTTTCTTATTACGAGTTTAATATTTTTATGCAAAATGTTTTTGTATTTTGATAAATTTATAGAAAATTAATACAATTTTTGCTCCATCATAAACCCGTTTTTTATTATAATAAATTCGGGTATTTTTTTACCTTTATCTTGATTTTACCATAAAACAAATTCAGTTAAATTGATGCACTTTACTTAAACCAATGATATACATATCCATTTTAATATATGAAAAAAAATTAGTTTACTGACAAAGCATTTAATATTGAAAGAATGATTGGTGTTAAAATTGAATCGTTAGATAATGATATAATTGCATTAGCACAAATCTGTAGTAGGGATTGGACAGTCGAAGAAGTTCAATTAATATATTCACTGATTTTATGGAAGATTTCAAAAATTTTATTTCTAAAAACCGCGTAGTTGACTAATGAAAAAAAAAGAACAAATAATTGAAAACCTAAAAAGCTGGCTGGAGAAAACAAATATTTCATATGATAAAGATATTGGTTTTCGATGCAGAGATAAAGAAATTAAAGAATTAAGAGATGGAAAAACCGAAAAAGAAGTTTATGTTGTATCTTTTAAAACTGAAAGTGATATAGAATATGATAAAAATGGTGAAATTATTTCATTATTAGAAGGAATGTATTGTTTTGCTTATTTTGATTCAGAAACATTAGAGTTGCTTTATGTAATGAAAAAAGCAGGATATATAGAAGTTGATGGTTCATACTAATGATTTTTTCAATTGCTACAAACCCGTTTTTCTAGTTTAAAAAAGCGGGTATTTTTTACCTTTATCTTGATTTTACCATAAAACAAATTCAGTTAAATTAATGCACTTTACTTAAACCAATGATATACAAATACATTTTAATATATGAAAAAAATTGAGTTTACTGATAAAGCATTTAATATTGAAAGAAGGATTGGTGTTAAAAATTGAATCGTTAGATAATGATATAATTGCATTAGCACAAATCTGTAATAGGGATTGGAAAGTCGAAGAAGTTCAATTAATCCTAAATGAATCTAAAAACTTAAAAGGGAAAGAAATGAAGATTAAATAAATTAATTAAAAACTAATGAACTCAACAGAAATTCAGGAATATTTTTCAAGTAGTATGGTAATATTCGAAAACAACGATATAATTAACCAATCTTTATCAAAAGACACAGCAGATATTTTATACAAAATTGGATTACCTAATCATAATACTTTTGGCGGAGACTATGAGTTTTTTGGAAATGTGGAATTATTGGATGGAAAGTATTTAAAAATTGGTACTAAAAATACTTTTATGAATGAACCATTTGGATTATGCATTGATATTGAAACTCAACAAATAATTGGTAGAACACATTATAGTGAAGGAGTAAGAACCTATACTATTAATAAAAATCTAAAAACCTATCTTGAATATTTATATACATTCAAACGATTTAGTAACGAAGTAAAAATACCTCAAACATTAGGAGAGTACCATTTGCATCATGAAAAATATGCTCTGGAATTAAAAAACAGATTAGTAGCTATAGATAAAGATGATGTTTATACAGATTTTTGGCATAGTTCTATTGGAGAAATGGAACTGGGGGTTATATAGTTAAAATTTAAACTAAGTCTGAAGTTCAATCTAATTATCTGTAAAGAATTTAAAAGGATAATAGAAATAATATTATGAAAAAATTTGAATTTAGTAAAATAGATTTTAGTTATGGTTGTCTTAGTGAGGAGGAAATTATTTATGCATATTGAGTAGATTATGAAACTCTTGATGAAAAGCATAAATCTTTATTCCAATTGCATGGCAAGGATGGACAGTCGAAGAAATTCAAATGGTTAATGATGAATCTAAAAAATAAAGAAATTTACGACTATATTATTCCGCGAAGTGAGTTAAGAATTTCCGTTAACAAAAATTATGTGGTGTTTTTTGATTTGAGACCCCCGCAGGAAGAAGAAGATTTTAGCTGGACTTTCAATGAATTTATTGATTTTATGGAAGCATTCAAAGATTTTATTTCTAAACACCGCCCAACAGACTAATGAACACAAAAGAACAAATAATTGAGAACTTAAAAAATTGGTTTAATAAGGTAAACGTAATTTCACTAGAAGAACGCATTCCATTAAATTGTTGGGACAAAGAATTAAAAGAATTAAGAGATGGAAAGACAAAGGAAATTTATATAGTATCTTTTAAAACAAAAAGTACTAATATAGAGCATGATGAAAATGGTAAAATTACTTCATTTTTTGAAGGGATGTATTGTTTTGCCTATTTTGATGCAGAAACATTAGAGTTAATGTACATAAGTAAAAAAGATGGATTTATAGAAGTTGATGGTTCTTATTAAAGCAATGATTTTTAAGCGATTATAGCAATAATCATGAAATATAATTTTAAAAAAAAGATTTCCTTCTAGAAAATGGAGAGATATATTATGAGTTGGGAGTTGATCGAGAATCACTAGATAACGATATTTTGCGCTCTCATATATAAATTGGCAAGGCTGGACTGTAGAAGAAGTTCAAGTGATTATTGATACATCCAAAAAGCTGATAGGTGAAGAAATATATGACTATATCGTTTATGGAACTGAACTAACCATTTCAGTCGATAAAGAAAATGTATATTTTTTTGATTGGAGTACTCCTCAGGAAGAATAAGATTTTAGTTGGACCTTTAATGAATTCACTGATTTTATGGAAACTTTCAAAGATTTTATTTCTAAAACCGCGTAGTTGACTAATGAAAAAAAGAACAAATAATTTAAAATTATAAAATGAAGTTATATACATTAAAATCAGCTTTTGGAACCTATATAAATAGAATTCAATCTATAGATACATCAGATAATTTACCTTTTTCCGGAGGAGAATATAATGATCATGAAGATTTTACAGAAATCATAAACAAATTACAATTTCGCTTAGAAAGAGATGTAAATGAGAAAAAAATGACCTCAGATTTCTTATATCAGGCAATTGATTTTTATTACGGACCAATTATTATTAAATCCGATCAGGAAAAAACATTACATTTTTTCAGTGTCTCTCCAAAGCTTAAAACATTGCTTGAACAATTAAAGTTACCAAAACATAAATTTTACCCTATTGTGCTTAATATAGACAATGGAATTGATTTATCATATTATATACTACAAATTGATGACAATATGACTTCGTACATGGATTATAACAAATCAACTTTTTATGGATTAAACCTAATTAGCGACGAGTTATCATTTTATCAAGAAGGCGAGATTAAATCAGAAGAAAATTTACTTGGTTTACTCGATGATGATATTTTCCCATATGATAAATCAATGTCCATCAATCAAGAATTAGATTGGGTTTATATGGCGCCCTTTTTTATGATCTCTGAAAAATCAAAACAATTATTGGAAGGAAATGGTATTGTAGGAATGGAAATCACACCATTTTACGAGGTTGAATCTGATTATGGTAAACCAAATGATTTAGGATATCTAAATAAATTTGGAGGTAGAGAAATTATCATCAATGGCAAAAGTACTATGGATGACTTAGATATTGATGATTTTCCAAGAGCTGACAAAAAATAAGAAAGCTTTTTTAAGATTTGCTCTTAAACACCCGTTTTTCTAATTTATAAATTCGGGTATTTTTTTACCTTTTATCTTGATTTTACCATAAAATAAATTCAGTAAAAACCGCAATACACTTTACTGAAACTACTGATATACAAATACATATTACTTTCAAAACACACTATTTTGGTGTATTTTTACAGTGTTCTTAAAAGACATATCACTTTCTTAAATGTGATGATAAAAAGAACTTTCAGGATTTATTTACAGGCTTCTTTTAACCATAAATAAATTTCAAAACACAAATAATCTTACTGAATAATAAAAATCCTGATTGTCTTCAAACAATTCTATAGGATTTTTATTCTCAAAATTTGAAATCTTTAATACACACAAATATGGATCAAACAACAAAAAAACACATTGATTTGCTTCATCCTTCGGTTAGGGAAGAAGTTACTAAAATTATCGAGGAATGCGACCTTGCCTTAACCGGAAGGGCAAAAGTTCGCATTACCCAAGGTCTCAGATCTTTTCAGGAGCAGGAAGATATTTATGCTTTTGGGCGAACAAAACCAGGAAAAAAAGTAACTAATGCAAAAGGCAGTCAGTCAATTCATAATTACGGATTCGCCGTAGACATTTGTCTCATTATAGATGGAAAAACGGCTTCCTGGGATACGGCAAAAGACTGGGATAATGATCAAATTTCGGATTGGCAGGAATGTGTCAAAATTTTCAAGAAATACAACTGGAACTGGGGCGGCGACTGGAAAACTTTTAAGGATCTTCCGCATTTTGATAAAAAAGGATATAGCGACTGGAAAGTTCTAAGCAAACTAAAACGTGACAAAAAAAATTATGTAATCTTATATAAATAAACCGATGAAACATTTAAAATTAAAAAGTCTTGCATTATTAATTACCGTTTCTTTTGCTATTTCTTCCTGTACCTCAACCAGAACGGCATTATTCGATCAATATTCTTATGAAAAAACAATTGAGTTAAAAGTTGAAGCAACAAAATTAATGAGTAAAGCTACTACGCCTTATAATTCTCATAAAGAAGAAGTTGAAACTCTATTACTCAACATCGAAAAATTAGTAGAATATGAAAAAAACAAACCCAATAACGAAATCACTTTTGAGATGTGGAAAGTTTTAAATGACAAAGAAAAAAATCTTTTGTCCGCATTTTTCAAACGCTGGGAAACAAAAGGAACTTTATCTCCGGTTTTTCTGGATGCATCAAAAAAACAGGTTTTAGACGCTTTGGATTTATTGATTCAATATGAAAGTAAAAAAGATAACGAATCTAGAGATGCGCTTTTAGAATTAATCAACCTCAACACATAAAACTATGAATAACGATCAATTAATAGAAGAGCTAAAAAGCAAATTAAAAACTATTCTAACAAAAAGTTATAAAGATATCAAACCCGAATTAGAAAAAGATCTAAATACATTTTTAGAAACATCGAGAGAAAAACTGGAACGCTGGATTTTTCTTTTATCAACAGGAGATATAACCGAAGAAGAATTAGAATGGCTATTAAAAAGTCAGCTCGATTTAGTCGCTTTGCAGGCATTACAAACTACCGGAATATCAAAAATAAAACTAAATTCTTTGAAAAATAATATTTTAAAAATCATTTTTAAAATTATTCTTGAACTTATTATTCCGGTTACTTAAAGTGATATTCTAAAGATCAAAAAACAAGAAAAAGTGTATCATAACAAACTGATTACAAAGCACTTTAAAACACAACATAACTTACTGAAACTACTGATTAGCAAGCTTTAAAATCTTGGTTAAGGAGAAATCAGGGCGTATTTTTACAGTATCAAATAAAACATCATCTTTTGATTATGGCGCGCAAATTTAAAGATGATTTTAAGCCAAAAACTTCTAATAAAAACAACGAATAATAAAGACATATGAAAGATTTTATCATCGAGGATGACTTGTTAATTATAAAAGGGGATTTTGCAATTAATGATGCAGATCAACAAAACATAGAACATTTACTATTAACCCAAAAAGGAAGTTATAAAGAATTTCCAATTCTTGGTGTTGGAATTAAAAAATACATCAACAGCCCGGATGCAACTTCCAGGCTTAGACTAGAAAACGAAATAGACAAACAACTATCGTATGACAAATTCTATGTAAAAACATTAGATGTCAACGATTTACAAAACATTAAAATCGATGGGAACTATTAAACCACAGGAAAACCAAAACATATTTGACATTTCTTTACAAGAATATGGAAGCATAGAAAAGGTATTTGACCTTCTAGAAGACAATGATCAATTCAATCTTACAGAAGATCTTTCTGTTTATGAGGATTTAAAAATTGGCAGAGAAGCCTTTAAAAAGGATATTGTTGAATATTACAATTCAAGAAACTTAAAGCCCGCAACTTCTATCTCAGATGAAGAACAATATTTACTGGATAACTTCTCCGGAATTGATTATATGATTATTGAAGATGATTTCATCATTTATTAGTCTATAATTTTTAGCTACAAATACCGAAAAATCTCGGTTATAAACACTCTTCTTTTTAGAAATCTCTAAAAGATAAACTACGCTCTGTAGTATTTACAAAAAACATAAACAATTATCTATAAGCATTTTACACATGTCTTACAGGCTAAACTATATTAAAAAATTAAAATATGGCACGTACAATTGCTGAAATACAGAATGAAATTCTGAGCGAGAAAGACAAACAATCGTCTCTAAGCGGCTTGACTGATTCAAAAACTGCGATTTGGAAACTTTGGATTAACATTGTTGCTACTTCGATTTGGATTCACGAAAAAATAGTAGAAAAAAATGCCCTGATATCAAGACCTCACACCTTAAACTGGTATCGTGAACAAGCTTTGAATTTTCATTACGGAATGCCCGTAGATCCCGATTCCAGTAATAGAATCTCTCTGGTCTGGAAAGATGGCTCTTATCAATTTGACACCACAAATCTTGACGAACGTCAAATAGAAGATGCTAAAATAATCAAACATTGCGCAGTAAGTGAAATTGATTTAGAAACAGTCCTAAAACCAAAAAAAGAAATTGAAGAAATTTTCTCTGATTATTTCCATAATAAAGTTGGAGTTGTTTTTATAAAAGTTGCTACCGTAAGGGATGATAAAATTTCGAGAATTGATGTTCCAAACGAACTTTTTGCCTTTAAGGAATATATCGCCAAAATTAAAGATGCAGGAAATCAAGTTTACATTACATCTGATCAGGGAGATAATCTAAAATTAAGCCTGAATGTTTACATCGATCCTTTAACCATTTTTATCCATCCAAAAGACATTGGTTATTATCAGTTAAAAAGTTTAAGCAGAGATTTAAATGAAGAGGAACAAATTAAACTATCCAAATACGAAGAAGATCTGGCAGAAGATCCATTAGATACAAGAAACGGTTCCTTAATATTAAATAATAAGGAATTTCCAGTACTAAATGCTGTCAAAGACCATTTGAAAAATATTGAGTTTAATGGTGCATTTGTCAAAACATATTTAGTTGATGCAATTCAGAAAGCAGAAGGAATTAAGATTCCAATATTGAAAAAAGTTGAAACTGCCTGGGCAACAAATCCTAGTGATGAGCCTGATAGTCCTACAGATGTAACAAATATTGAATATTTCATTCCAAACGCAGGTTATTTTGATATGGATACGCTTCAGGTTGATGTAAACTACATTCCGTACACTTTCTACCGAGATAAACAATAGTCTAATATATATACAATGAATAAATACACCGTTTTAAAATGGGAAAAGCTGTTGTTATGGCTCATCCCTCCTATTCTTCGAAAAAAAACTCATGTTGACTGGCTCGATGTTTTACTGACGCCTCTTCATACTATTTACGAAGAGATTCTTTATAAAATGCAGCATACAGGTCAGGTCATTTATCTTGAGAAAGTATTAAACGATACTTATAATCCAACAAAAATTTATAATCCGAATTTAAGTACAGAACAAAAACGATTAGAGGAGTTAATTTATATCGATGAATCAGTCAAGCCTACTTTACAATATGTATATCTCCATAAAGAATATTATGAACCGGATGGTACTTTAATGATTCCGCAATTGAAAGTATATACAAATCAGGAATATACAAACAGAAACAACAAACCTGTTTATCTGGCTCATCGTAAAGATTATACAAAAATAACATATGCCAATTTCAGGGTATTTATTCCGGAAAGTTTAATAACAAACGGTAATATAATTATCGAACCAACTAAAGACGGTTCCGTAAAAACAGAGGCGATTAAAATAGCCAATATAGAATACCATAATCTGCTTAACTTTTATAAACTGGCGGGTAAAAGCTATGAAAGTTATTCGTACTCAAAAGGAAAAATAATCTAAAAGCAGTTCCTCACTGAAATAAATAGAACAAAACAACAGACATTTAAATAAATAAAAATGAAACAAATAAATTTTAGTCACGAAGGAGGATTTCCTCTTGAGCAAGAAACTTTAGAGAAACTTCAAACTGCTTACAGATCTGAGTTATTCGGAGCTTTAAAGGCGCATTTAAGCATTGATACGCAGACTGATTATATTTTGGCTCCAGCAACAATCAATACAAAAGGCTGGGCAGTAATTCGTCTGAAAGAAAAAGATCCAAAAGATCCTGCTGGAGGAACAAAAATGCAAGGGATTTTATATCCTATTAAAGAAGCTTCTCCAACTGGCTTTTTAAAGGCAACCAGAACCGGAACAAATTTAGTATATGGAACAGGAGTCTCTCAAACTGCTTATTTTGATTATGAGGCAGAATACATTAGCGCACAAGATTATACAAATCGTCCTGAATCTCCTGAAAGTAGTGATGCAACAACGGTAAATTATTATGATTTGGCACAATTTCAAATTGTGAAAGACCGTAAGGCAATTGAAGGAATTCTGGGAGCAATAAATGCAAATATTGATGCAATACAATCAAACATTGATACAATAGAAAGCAACATTGATTCTGTTGAGACAGCTATTACTGTGATTAATCAAACTTATCTCCCGCTTAACGGCTCAAAGGCAATGACAGGAGATTTAAATTTAGACATTTATAAATTATCAAAATTAGATACTAAGGAAGGTGGTTTCGCAACTGTAAGAGCTGCCGATTTTAGATTGGGATCAATAACCAGAAAAGGGTTACTAAATCCTAATGATCCTACTGGACGAGCTTTAGCAGACACCAGTGACGAATCTAAAACAAGTCTTTCTCTTAATTATCAATCTGATTGGCAGAATACTTCCATTGGAGGAAAAGTATATTTAGAGAATTTAAGTACAACAAAATCAGCTGGTTCTTTATTGGTTATAGATGATTATCATCAAGTAACGAAAAGCAATTCGCTACCAGAATTACTGAATCGCATCACTGTTTTAGAAAGTAAAATATCGACAGCAACAGCAGCAGTACCTATTGGAATGGTGGCTATTTGGGGAAAACCAGCACCATTTCCAGAAGGCTGGCAAGAATATGTACCATTGAGAGGAAAAATGCCTGTAGGATTATATAATCCAAATGCAAATGAGCGAACTGTACAAATAGGTCAGAGAAATAATTATGAAAATTTAACATTTTATAATAACAACGGAGTCTTTACGTGGCCTTTCGATACATTAGGAACTGAAGGCGGAAAAGTTGCCAAAAGCTTATCTATTGATGAAATGCCTGAGCATAGTCATAATATAACACTAGTTGATGAAGGAGGAATTGGTGCTCCAGCAGGAGGAAATCCTAATGGAATAACTAACGGCACATCGACAACCAAACCGGCAGGAAAAAATCAATCTTTTTCAATGCTAAATCCTTACAGAGTAGTTTCTTTCATAGAATATACAGGTAACCCAAGCGATCAAAAAGCACCAACAACACCAACAAATTTAGAAGCTTCAAAGATTGGTACTAAAAGTTTAACTTTAAGCTGGAACGCATCTACCGATAATGTTGGTGTTACTAATTATCTTGTTTATAAAGAAAGTATTTTATTAGAAATTGTCGCTAGCAATGTCGTTTCGTTCCCCGTTACAGGATTAATTGCAGGTACCTCATATAGTTTTTCTGTTATAGCAAGAGATGCAGCCGGAAATTTATCTACACCGGCTACTTTAACTCAAGCTACAATTGCGGTAGATTTAACTGCACCAACTATACCTAATTATTTACATTGCTATACTCAAGGCAAAGGCCTCATAGGTATTGAATGGGGGACTTCTACTGATGATAACGGTCCAATAACTTATGAACTATGGCGTACAGTAGACGGGTTTGCTTATTTCATCTTTGACACAACTAATAACACTTATTCATCTGATTCAGGTTTACCAAACTCAACTTATTCATACAAAGTTCGAGCAAGAGATTCAAATGGAAACATGTCTGCCTTTACTAATGAAGCTTCAATAACGATAAGTTCTCTATAAAAGCAATTTACAATCTATAGCAATCTTTTGGGGCCTAAAATCCCCAAAAGATTACTTTATCAAAAAAAACTTAAACCCAAAAAAAATACATGAAAATTGTAAAATTTATTTTTACAGCTTCAGCCTTACTGTGGCTTTTATTAACAATTCTGGCAATGATGCCAATAGCAGCCTTACTATCACCTACCCTATTTATATCAAAAAAAAATTACTCAGAATGGATCCTTTTTTTATTTGCATTAATTTGTTCTTTAGGGATCTACCCTATTTGTTTTGTGTATGCCGCCATAAAATGGAACGGCTTTTTAAACTATTTAAGAAAACTTAGTTTGAGTATTGATATTAGCGGAAACATGGTAGCCGGTGCATTGTTAAACGACAACTTTATTATTGCTTCCTCTACCAATAAATTTGGTGCTGTTCAGGAAACTATAAGCGATAATTTAGGAGAAAATGAAAGAGACAACACGCTATCGATTTTTGGCAAAAGATTTACCAACTTACTTGGAGTAATTGATTTTGACCATGCCAAAAAATCGATAGTTAATGATTAACATAAATAAAAACGATATGCATAAAATTTCAGAATACTCAAACGAAATGAAACTATTGCTATATGGATTTTTTATTTACTTAGAAATGGATATAGAAATTGTGAAAGTGTTATTTTACCTCATGGTAATGGATACTTTTTTAGGCATTATCAAAACCATAATATTAAATAACCCATTTAGCTTTAAAAAATTGGCTCTAGGATTTGTATCCAAATTAGCCGTATTACTAATCCCCACTGCTTTGGCATTAATGAGTATAGGCCTTAATTACAACTTTAAATGGTTTGTAACCATAGTAATGGACTTACTTATTGTTAGTGATGGTATTTCAATTATCAGCAATATTATTGCTATAAAAACAAAAAAAGAAGTAGAAAATTTCGATGCAATGACATTGATTCTCAAGTCGGTTAGAGATCGTTTAATACAGCTTTTTAAAAGGCTTTTAATTACAATAGATCCTAAACTTCATATAGAAAAATAGATTATCGTATAAAAAACAACAAGAAATATTATAATCTAAGTTATTGAATAATTAAGATTAAAAGAAGATGGAAAAGTATAATTTTCCCAAAGCCAACACCAGAAAATCGTCTAGTGTTGGCTTTGGTATTTACATTAAATTTAAAAAAACCATAGTTTCATAAAAAAATTTAAATCGCAATTTTCTTTCAAATTTCTTGTTTTTACCAATCATATTAATAGTTTTGTGTTTTTAAAGCAAACCCAAATTTAACCTACAAAACCTTATGAGAAAAACCATTTCTTACCTCTTACCTTTTGCAATCTTTTCAATCCTCCTTTTTGGTTGTAGTGACGATGATTCAAAAGGAGAGGGTTACAAACCCAATTATTTAACCAGCATTGATGCTACTGCTTTACCACCAGAAAACCGACCAATGATTATGTTTGAAGACGATGAAAATTCGTCTAAAATGTACGATAACAAAGACCGTTGGTTTCGCGTAAATGAACCAATGCAGATTATCCAGAAAGGAAAAGATTCAGTACAAATTTCACTTTATTCACCAGTTGGACTTAGTAATGTAAAAGTTTATGCAAAAATAGCCAACTATGACAAATTCCTTTAGTTGCCGGAAAACATGATTATATGTTAGAAAACGGCAAAACTGTTACCATCGATAAAATTGAGGGTTTTTCTTCTGGAGCAATCGAATTTTCGGTAGAATCCGATGATCCTTTATTTGCCAAATTCAAAAAAATAAAATCGGCAAGATTAGTACAGTTCAGCGATCAATATCATAAAAACGAATATGGTAAATATTTACCCATGAATCCTGTTTTGGCAAAGGAAGCCATTACAATGATTATCAACTTTTCGTATGCAATAAGTCATCCTTTGTATTACGACACTTTTATGAATTTTGACCGATACAAAAAAGAACAGGCAGCAACCGCCGGAACAGCTATAAATGGTGCATTAAACTGGCACGGAAATGCTGATGACGTTGAAGGCGTCTATGATTACCTGACAAAAGCACAAATTGAGCAAGCTTACAATACTTATATCGATAGCCGAACTTTGAATATGGCAATGGTTGGTGGAGATTCTGCCTGGGGCGGAGGTCCTTTAGCTTCGCAATGGGAATCTGGTTATGTAACCGGACACTGGAAAGGCGAAATGTCTATCTGGTCACACGAATATTCACATCATAGTGGTTATAATCACAGCAGTAATTTAGCTAATAGCGGCGAAGGCGGCGGTCAGCAGGAAATGTTAACTGATTTTTACAAATACCTAATTAGTCTTAACGATCTCCCTTTTACAGATCCTGATGTATTAAAAGGATATACAAAGACAGCTTATTTAACCGGTACTTATAAAAAGCCTGTTTTTACAATTAATCCTAAAAACACTTTTCTATTAAAATATAAAGGAGAAGGAAAATGGAACTAACCTACAAAACCATCATGAACAAAATACCATTTTTACTACTAGTACTTTGCCTTTTTACCAATTGCAGTAAAGATGCTGAAAGCGAAGAACCAACGACTTACGATTATTTCTATCCTACGGATGAAGCATCCATAACAGCCGCCCAAATTGGAACCGGAACCGGAACTTTAGATCCTAAAGGAATTGCAATAGCAAACGAAAAATTATATGTGGCAAATGGTGATGTGCTTGAAATTTTCAACGCGGTAACTTTGGCACATATCAAAACAATTACAGAATATAAAAAAGGAACCACTACAATTCCTTTAACCGAAATTACTTCTGTTGCTGTTGATAATGGGAGAATTTACATCGGAAGTCGTGAATCCCGACTTTTTGTAATTGATGAAAATACAAATGCCGGCATTAGTACTGTTGGAAACGGACAATGGTGGCAAACTTTTGTGCATGTTTTTGACGTTGTTGTAAAAGACGGATTGGTTTTCGTAAAAGAAAAAGAAACGTCGATTAAGGTTTTTGAAACTTCGCAAATCACAGAAACCAGCGATTGGAAATTAAATCCCATAGCAAAACTAAATACATTAGATGGTTTTGATCAAATCTATTCAATGGATGTCGAAGCCGGAAATCTTGTCGTTGCAGGAAGAGATGCAAAAAGTTACTTGTATTATGACATAGCCGCTATTAAAGCGAATGCTGCAGGTTCACTTGTAGAACCTATAAAGCCAGTTAGCTCTACTTTTATTGCTAAACCCACCGCTATTAACTTTAGTAAAGATTTTGCTGTAACCGCTGAAAACTCGGGAACTGTAAATTACCTTCGTCTGTATCCTAAAGCTGAATTTATGGCGCGCAATTATACGGCTAGTATAAATGTTTCTGATATTATGGGAAAAAATTCTTTTGGAAGTATTGTAGGTATTGCGCAACTTAACGATCGTTTGTTTTTATCTGATAATACAAATAAAACTATCCGAGTTATAAAGCTTAATAAATCTACGATTGCTGAGCAAGACTAAAAATTGGGTTCAAAAAAATAGTATAACCTCTAAAGTTTAGGCTTTGGAGGTTTTTTTATGGAAAATAAATTCCAAAAAAATCAATAAAATACTTTCAAATAATGCAATTCATTTTTTAATTTCTACTTTTAAGAAGTATATTTTTCAATATATTTCACAAATCTTATGCTAAAAAAATACAGTCCTTTACTTCTATTTACTGCAATCGAAATTGGTATCGCATTAATAGGTTTAAACAATTACATCACTAATAATTCAAATTTATTATCTTTTTTTACAGCTTTGTTTTTGTTCATAATACCAGCATTTTATTACTTTCTAACTAAGAAAAAAGAAATTGAATTTACTTTTTGGTTTGTTTTTTATTCTGTTTTTAAGATTACTCCTTATATGTTTCAGATGGAAAACAACTTTTTTCAAGTGATTTTTCCAATGGAAAATTTATTTCAACATTGCATTTGTGACCTTCTTAATATGGAAAGCTTTTCAATTCATTCGAAATTTCAGTAAAGCAATCAAACAAAAAGACACTATTGAACAAGACGAATATTCTGTTATTTCAGATTATATAAAAAAATCAATCCCTTTTAAGAAATTAGGAAAAACAATTGCTTTTGAAGTTTGCTCTTTCTATTATTGTTTTATAAAATGGAAAGGAAATAAAAACAATCAAAATAATTTTTCAGGATATCGGGAAAGTGGCGTAAGTGCTCTTTATATTGGTTTAATGTTAGCTTCTGGTTTTGAAGCCATTGGTTTACATGTGTTTTTAATTTTAAGAAGTAAAACTGCTGCAATTCTTTTTCTGATACTTCATATCTATTTAATTATAAATTTGACAGGTCACTTAAAAGCTATTTTCTTTAGAAATCATCTTATTTTATCTCAAAAAATAGTGATTCGTTACGGGCTTTTTGACACTTTAGAAATACCTACTGATTCGATTATTACAATACAAAAGTTTGAAGGAGATTATGATAAAAGCAACGAGCTTCTAAAATTTGCATTACTGGGAAAATTAGAACCTCATAATATTTTGATTGAATTAAAAAATAATATTAAAGTTCATTTACCTTTTGGAATCACAAAACAACCCAAACGAATATTACTGTATATAGACAACGCAAATGATTTTATTAAAATAGTCAAAAACAATATAGAAGAAAACGAAAATTTTCCTCAAACAAAATCGTTGCAAATAGAAAAAAGCATGTAAAACTACTATTTCACTTGCTTTTTATTTTAAACCAATAAAATTGGTTTAGATTTTTATTCTTTCGCAACGGCGTCTTTCTTTTTTGCTAACTGATTTACTCTCCACATTAATAAGATGGTCGAAAGCGTAATCACAGCAATAACATATCCTAAAATATTATAGTTTTCTAACGGAGATGATTTTGTTTCCTGATGTACAATAAACCCTGCGCAAACAGCTGCGATTCCGCCAGCAATTTGTTGTAATGATGAGGTAATAGACATATAAGCGCCACGATCTTTCATTTCAGGAATAGCAGTATTTAAGGTAGTTGCCGGAATCATACGACTCATTATTCCCATAAATAAAATCATATTGATTACTACGACTTGCCATAACGGAATAGGATCAAGATTGGTGTAAATTAAAATCATAATCACAGAAATTACAGATCCTGCGGCAAACAATTTAAACTTACTGACTTTATCACTTAATTTTCCAACCAAAGGCATAATAAAAAGTACCGATAGTCCAGTGAAGAAAAATACCATTGGCAATTCGAGATGGCTTATATTAATATTATTGACCAAAAAAGCGGTTCCAAAAGGCTGTAACATAAAACCTCCAACCGATAAAAATGCAATAGCGGTAAAACCTATCTGATAATTTTTATTACTCAGCGTATGCCACAGATGTAAAAACGGACTTTTATCTGATTGTAATTCTAAATGTTTAATAATAGGCTGCATTTGAGTTATAATGGCAATCAGAATAAAAACTCCTAATACCGCAATCATAATAAAAGCCGAATGCCATCCCCAGTGATTCGCAAAATATAACCCTACCGGAATTCCTAAAATCTGACTGGTTGCAAACGCCATTTGTATAAATCCCATAACACGGCCTCTTTGTTGAATCACAAATAAATCAGTTACGATTGCCAATGAAACAGATCCAATTACCCCACCAAAAAGTCCGGTAACTATTCTTGCCATTAGCAACATCATATAACTGGACGAAAGTGCACAGAAAACAGTTCCTATAATAAAACCTGTATAAAAGAAAATCAGTAGTTTTTTTCGATCAAAGCGATCTGCAAAACCCGCAGCAAGTAATCCCGAAATTCCGGCACTAAACGCATAAGCTGAAACGGCAAAACCAAAGTTGGCAGTTGTCATATCAAGGGTTTTCATTAAAATATCTCCTAAGGGAGAAATAACCATAAAATCAAGTATTACCGTAAACTGCAAAAGAGCTAAAATTGCGATAATAATTTTTTGGTGAAAAGTAAAAGCGGGGCTGTCCCCTATTGTTTTTTCCATATAAATGGTTTTATTTTTATTAATTTAATTCCTGGCATTCATGACCAAATTTGTTGATCATACCAATGATTGTTTCAGGCTTAAGCACGTTTGAAACAACGCGAAGTACGCAATCGACATCTTCATGATCGATACTCCATTGCTCTATTTCCTGATGCTCATCCAGCGTTTTACGCATCTCGCAGGCCGGATCAATATTCGTAATATTCGTTTTAAAAACGTAGATTGAGTTTAAATCTGTTTCCATAATTTTTCATGGTTTTAAGGCTTTTATGGTTCGGCTAAAAGCTTCTTTCATAATTTCTTTGGTAAGTGTAAACGGTTTCCCTCCCATACTCTTACCCTCAGTATGCAAGTTCAGCAATGTATATAACGGTCCGTAAGCCACAGACCAAAAGGCTTCAAATGTCATTGGGACCAATTGTTTATTACGATGTCCGTTATCGATAAACTCAGTCATAATTTTTCTAAAATCTGCAAACTCCTTAATAGATTCTAAAATAATTTCTGAGTGAGGGGAATGTTTGACGATTTCAAAAAAAGCAACTTCCTTAGGGTATTTCATGGTAAATGCCGCTCGGTTTTCCCATTGCTTCCATAATCCGTCTTCAAACGACATTTTGGGTGAAAAATCTTTTACTGTTCCTGTAAAAAATTTAAGTGCAATTATGGCACCTATTTTTTGTATTAAATCATCTTTGTCTTTATAATAAATGTATAATGTTCCAACAGATATAGAACAGGCTTTCGCCAGCTTATTCATACTGAAACCCTGAAATCCGTCACGAACGATTTGATCAATTGCAGTTGTAATTACCAGCTTCTCCTTATCAATATCCCGAATTCTCATATGGTATTTTTTTACAAAGATATATTAATAAATGAATGAACATTCTTTTATTAATTATTTTTTTTTAAATTTATTTTAATTGATAAACCAGACAGTTTTTAGAAACCTGTCCGGTTTAAAATCAGTAACTAAAAATTTATTGCATAAAAAAACTCCTGCTCAAAAAATGAACAGGAGTTTCAAAAACAAATCTAATTTCTATTTCTAATCTAAATTTTCTATTTAATTATGCTAATCCACGAGTTAACCAACCACTTTTATTGGCAGTAACAATAGCATATGGAGTAATCCAGAATAAGCTAAAGGTGTAAAAAAGACTGTATGAATACGCCCAAAGAGAATCTGAAAAACTATATCTTTTAGCATAGAACAAAACCGGAAAACTCGAAACAATCAATATTCCCAATAATGTTGAACTTAAAAACAATAACGGATGCATGATGATAAAAACAAACATAAAAATCATGAACGGATATGCCATAACAATTTTAAATGCCTGATTTAACCATAAAAGTCGGGATCCAAATTTAGATTCTTTTCTAAAATCTGTAAAAACATATTTTGCCATTGCAATATTTTCACGCACATTACTTCTGCTCCATCTAATAAACATTTTGTATAATCCTGTGTATTCTTCCGGAACATTTGTCAGAACATAAGCATTTCTTTGAAACAATACATGTTGACCTTGTTTTAGGATCATATTGGTCATGGCACGATCTTCACCAATATCAGATGCCTGTCCCATAAAAGTTTGGTTGATCCATTCGTCAAGACAAGCAAAAACAGCTGTTTTACGATATGCTGCTGCTGCTCCGGGAGTACAAAGTACAGAGCCCAATTGACTTTCTGCAGAACGCATGAATTCAAAACTCATTACAAAACTAACGTTAAGCATTTTTGGCAATATTGCCTTTTTACTGTTCAATACGTGAACATTTCCGGCAACTGCACCACATTTTTCATTTACCACAAACGGACTAACCAAATTACGCAGAGTATCTTTTTTCACAATTGAATCCCTATCAACTGTTACAAAAATTTCTCCCGTTCCCAATTCAAATCCACGGTATAATGCGTGACGCTTTCCAGCGTTTGCAGGTTGTTGAAAAATCGTTAAACGATCTCCTAATTTTATTTTGGCTTGTTGCATCCAGTACCAGGTATCATCCTTACTACCATCATCAACGGCTAATATTTCTAATTTATGTGCAGGAAAATCACTATCTGCCAGGCTCAATAAAGTATCCCAAACCAGTTTTCCTTCGTTATATGCAGGAACAATTACAGTAACTGTTGGCAGCATTTCATCCGAAACGGATTCGATAGGTTTGTATTTAAAATACAAGTATAAATTATAAAGAAAAACTCCTGTCTGAAAGAAAAATAATAAACCTGCCACGATCAAAAAAGGAAGTCCCCAGCTAGAGTTCATTCGGTCAATTTGAAACTGATCAAAGTCCGGCTGTAAATGATACACCGAGTAAGCTCCAACAAACATTAAGATAAATGTACTCACAAGCACAAATAATCCAAATTTACTTTTGGTACGCTCGTTTACTTTTTTGGCAGATATGTTTGAATTGTTGATACGAAAAATAGCGTTGTTTAAAGCTTTTTCACTATTATGATCCGGATTTGAGGTATAAAATTGTTCTGTTGTTAGGGTTTCACTTTTCATATGACACTACTTTTTGATTGCTTTGTATGGCTTTTATTTAATTTGCTTTCCTCCCGATTCTTTATTTTCATTTATCGTGAAGGATTTTACATTATCCCATTTTGCAAGCCTTGTGCCATTATTATTTTTTACTGGTTTCTAGCAGTTTAACTATTTTATATATTTCTGATGTGTGTAATTATTATACGTTTTCAGGATACAGTATACAGTTTTTGTTGAGGTTTTTGGGAGTTTTTGAGGCTGAAGTTTTCTTAGGTTTGAGTGTCCGAAGATTCAGTATAACGTTTTCCTGAATTTATTATTGTTATTCTGAGCGAATTCGAAGAGTTTTGGAATTTGGGATTTAAAAAATTTCGAGATTTCTTTTTTTGGAGCTATTTCCCACTGTCCGTTTCAATCTTTTGTGGCTCCCGAAGCCTCGGGACCGGCACAAAAAGGATTTCCACTTCCATCAGGGCCAGGGATTTTGAGGTTATGAGATTTTTTTGGATAAAATAAATCGTTGCGTTGCTTTTGGTAAAGGAAAATCTCCTATTACTGAGTATGTTTGTAATGTTTTAAAGAATACTAACTAGACAAAAAATGGTCTGTCGGGATTTCCGACTGACTTCTTTATATGGGTCATTAAGAATTTAATCTTCACAAAAAAAGGAAAACACATAAAATACTTTCCTTGATTATTAAATAAGACAAATTGATATATTATCTAAACTGCTGATCTACTATAAACACTATTTCCAGCACCATAATAATTAGAGTAAATATGCTGATAAATAGTAACAGTTTTGAGACTAACTTCTTCATCAGTGTAAACTTCTTGAGGAAGCCAAAGTAATTGATTGTAAATCTCACTTTTTACTTGAGCAGTAACTTCTCTTTTCTCTCGCCAACGATCAATTTTTAATTTTTCTGCCTTCAGTTTTCCAAGTGTTTCCTGAGCTACTTTTTTTACCTGTTTGAGATCTTCTCCATGCAACTCTTTGCCTTCCCTTAGCAAATCAAATATGGCTAAAGTTTCTTGATCTTTCAGATTTTCTCTAACTGCACGTTGCTCCTCTAAACTTAAATCTTTAAAGAAATTATTTAGATTATTAAACGCTGCAACGGTATCTTCTAAAGATTTTCCTTTATTATATTCCTCTACGATCTCCTTATATCTTTCATAAAAATCTAACCTTAATGGATTTTCTTTTAGCATTTGTTGCAGTTTTTGATCTATAGCTTGCTGCAAATCATAAACTAAAGTATTTTTATTTGGTATTTTTGCAAATGCAGCTCTTAACTTTTCAAAATCTAACTTACTTAAATCAACATAAATTTCATTATTTGGTTCCTTTACTTCATCTTGCTGTAAATGTACACTTTCGTTCACGATACCTTGCAACTGCATCATAATCTCAGTTACATCTGCAGATTTCACACTTTGATTTAATAAGTTATAAATAGCATCAATTGCATTGAATTCTTTAATATATTGTTTCGATTCCACTTCTGGAAATAAGGCTTTATATTTTCTAAAGACATTACGAGCCATCATTTCAAAACTGGTACGTGTAGTTTCATTTAAACAAACACAATCCCCTGCTTTTTTTAGCAAACCAATTTTCTCCATTGGTTTAACATTAAACAAATCAGAAAGTTTAAAATTTATGGAATGCAGATAATCCTTTGCTTCTTTTATAGCCTTTTTTAATTCACTTTCCAAATCAGCAATCTCTTCAACTGCTTTGCCGCCTTCAGCATTTTTGTCTCCTTTTCCACCTTCACCATAAACAGAATAAGCCTGCTCTAATTGCTTATAAACATTTCCATAATCGACAATCAAACCATTTTCTTTTTCATCATCATACACACGGTTGGCTCTGGCAATGGTTTGCATAAGAGTGTGTCCTTTAATAGGTTTGTCTAAATAAACTGTTGACACACATTGCGCATCAAAACCGGTAATCCACATCGCACAAACAATGGCTAAACGGAAAGGGTTTTCGGCATCCTTAAATTCCTTTTCTAAATTGCGCTCTACCATTTTACGACGATGTTGCTCAATATCCAAATTCATCTTTCGGAATTTATCTACTTCGTTCTGCTCACTACTAACTACAACACAAACTTCTGTTTCAGCGACTTTATCATATTTACGTTGTAATTCTTGCGCTTCTTGTTGATCTTGCGCTTTTGCAATACGACTTTCTAACTCTCTTAAATATAATGGCCAATATTTCAAGATTAATTGATGCATTCGCACGGCTGTTGGTTTATCAAGCGCAACATACATTGCTTTTCCTTGATAACCTCTTTCATTAAAATGCCAGACCAAATCTTTTGCGATGTCATCTAATCGATGCTCTGCGGTAAGGATTGGATAATTTTTTTGAAATAAATAAGACAATTTATTTCTTTTATCTTCATCAAGGTTTTCATCTTCGAGTACCTCAGCCATTTTTTCATCAAGCTCAGGATTTTCAATTCCTAATTTTTTCCCTCTGTTAATATATAATAAAGGCAATGTCGCATCATCTTCGATAGCTCTTTTAAAATCATAAACTGAAACATATTCACCAAAGATATTTTTAGTTAATTCTTCTTCATCCTTAATAATTGGAGTTCCTGTAAAACCAAGATAAGAAGCATTTGGCAAACCAAAGAAACGCATATTTCGTGCATAAGTTCCTCCTTGTGTACGATGTGCTTCATCCGAAATTACAATGATATTTTTACGATCAGTAATTAAGGGATATTCAGATTCCTTTTCAGGATCAATAGAGAATTTATGAATTAAAGTAAAAACATAACGATGATTTTCTGCCAGTAATTCCCGAAGGTGATCACGTCCTGTTAGTCCTGTTTTTTTTCCTGCAACTATATTTTTGTCATTGACAATTCCAACTCCAGAAAAGGTATCGTATAACTGATTTTCTAATTCGGTTCTATCGACAGCAATTAAAAAAGTATAAGCGCCACCAAATTTTCGATGTACTTTTTCACATAAAAAAACCATTGAATAAGACTTTCCACTACCTTGTGTATGCCAATACACTCCTAGTTTACCTTGAAGATCTTCAATATTTCTTACGTTTTCTAATACTTTATTTACTCCAATATACTGATGATTTTTAGCCATCAGTTTGACTATTTCTCCACTATTTTCATCAAACAATAGAAAGTTTTCGAATAAATCCATTAAACGATGTGGTGCGCAAGTACCACGTAACATCGTATCTAAACTGACTATTCCTTCTTGTTCTTCTTCGATTCGTTTCCAATCCAAAAAGAATTTGTAGGGACTTGTCACAGTTCCTACTTTGCTGTCAACACCATTACTTAATATTATAAAAGCATTGGTGTGAAATACCTGTTCAATAGTATCTTTATAATCTCTGATATTATCATTATAGGAATTACGTAAATCATTGCAATGAGCTTTTAATTCGAAAAAAACTAAAGGAATTCCGTTTACAAACCCAATTACATCTGGACGACGACTATACAATTCTCCAACAATTTCTAATTGGCGAACAGCTAAAAAGTCATTATTTACATAATTATTGTAATCAAATACTTTAAGCTTCTTTTTTATCAGTTCCCCTTCATCATTAGTATAAGATACGGGAATACCGTTTTTAAGCAGCTCGTACTTGTCTTTATTTATACTTCCTAATCTTTTATCAGCTATTTTTTGAGCTAGAATTTCATACGCCTGTTCGTAAACTGAAAAAGGTAAATCAGGATTTAATTTAACTAATCCCTTAATGACATATCTTTTCAAAATAACTTCTGACTTGTTCTCACGGCCTAACAAACCTTCTTCTCCAAAGGTTTCTTTCGTCCATGCCGTAACCACTTTCCAACCTAACTCTTGCAATACATCTTGAGTAGCTTGTTCTATGAGGGCGTCTTCTGAATATTCGTAGCTCATATTATTATTTGATATAAGGTAATTTTAAACCTAGCTTATAAACTCCAAAGTACTGTTTTATTTCATTACTTTTTAACTCAACATCTTTTAAACTTTCTAAACCATTTTCTTGATCTGGATATATTATTAAACAATCTATAACCTCTCCTTCTTTTTTGCCCAAATCTTCATAAACTTTTCGTAAACGGGCATATCCGCTAACTTGACGAATATCTTCATCATGACTACCATTTAGATAAATCATTTTATATTTAGCATCTATGACCATTTGATAATCATGCGTTTTTAGTAAAAAATCAAGTTCATTTCCATAATATTTAAATTGAAATTTTATTTGATTTTGAAAGCGGTCTTTTAGCAATCCTAAAGCATAGAGTTCAAACAATTTACTCATATCAATCCAAAAAGGAGGTGTTTTAATTGTAACTTTCTCTGTATTAGAAATATTATACCCAAATCGTCTCAAAATTTGTTTTGCTAAATGAATTGCAGGTTCGTACTCTTTATAAAATGCGTTTGTTTTACTATGCTTAATTTCGTTTAAATCAATTTCATCTGAAACTTCGTAAAATGTAGGATTTATGTAATTAAAAGTATCCTGTAAATCTTTATTATTAGTGAAGTTTGGATAATGCGGCAAATATCTTTTTACAAAAGTTAATGCTTTTTTCAACAAACGATTTTCTTTATTATTTAATCCAAACTCATCATAACTACAATAAGTATATAAATTTTTATTTTGCTGAAGATTAAGTTTAATTGATT
The DNA here is from genome assembly GCF_018380615.1 of Flavobacterium psychroterrae. GTDB lineage: Bacteria > Bacteroidota > Bacteroidia > Flavobacteriales > Flavobacteriaceae > Flavobacterium > Flavobacterium psychroterrae. Next base: position 47,786 of record NZ_JAGYVZ010000029.1, read on the forward strand.
TACCAACCAAGATCTTTCCTTTTACTTTACTATGAAGATTTTGCTCTACCTTATAATATGACTTCTTTAATCCTTTCCGAACAATCTTTTTAATTAAACTTAAAAACTCTACTACCAAAAAAGGCGTTAACAAATCTTGCTTTTGGCCAATTTCAATAGTTGGTAAATCCCATTTTACCTCAAACAATTCATTGATTTCCTTTGCTACATCGGTATGTCGAAGAGATGAAAAAAGCATTTTAATAAAATCAACTTCTTTGTCTAATTCATTCAGTTTTGGCCTAACATGCAAAGCTGATTGGTTTATTTGAATCCAATCAACACCAATGAAATAACCTGTTTTTATTCTATATGAATTAAGCGCTGTTTGAGATTTTCTAATTGAAAAACAAGGTAAACTAGCATCTTTACCTCTGTGCTTTTTTGTAAAAAGTGGCTCATAAAGATCTGTTGGTATTACAAGCTTATCATCTAGAAATGATTCCTCGTCATGCTCCCTATATGTTAGTAAATTAACATTCAAACTCTGCTATTTTTTTAATTTCTTCTTTTGCTGTTTCAAGTAATAAGCCATCTTTTACATATTCGTTCAAGATTGGAATTATTTCATACTTTAATCGCATTTCAAGTTCAGTTTTCTGTTCTTCTGGGGTCCTTCCTTTCAATAGAAAATAGCTATGCCCTAACTGAATCTCTTTAAAATTAAAATCCGAAGCTAAAAAATCTGAATTGATATTTATCCCGTCTTTTACTTTTACAAAAAGATTTGCAACACGGTTAAATAATTCTTTTCCCTTTACTGTATTGATAACTTCTGCATTTGGAAAAACGTCTACAAATGCAAAACGTCTTTTTATTGCATAATCAATATGACCTACACTTCTATCTGCTGTATTCATTGTACCTATAATGAATAAATTATCAGGTATGATTATGGTGTTATCCCCATCAATATCGTACATACTCTGCACAGGTTCATTACGATACTCTAAGGCATAAATTAACTCTCCTAAAACAGATGCAAGGTTAGCTCTATTTATTTCATCAATTATTAAAACATGATTTTCTTCAGAAGCTGCTGCCGTTTCAGCAAATTCGGCAATAATTTTATTTTTTGCTTGATAGAAAATATCTCCATCTTCATCTATTTCAGAAACAATTCCTCTAACAAAATCTTCATAGGTGTAGGAAGGATGAAATTGAATAAGTTTGTACCTATCTGGAATATTACCTCCTAAAAGTTCAAATGCTATTTTTTTTGCGGAATAGGTTTTCCCAGTTCCAGGAGGGCCTTGAAGAATAATTTGTTTTTTATATTGAAGTAAGTCGATTATTTCATTCATCTTTTTATACTCTTTACTATTTTGAACTTCTCCCGAAAGGATTTTTTTTACAAAATCAAAAAAGGAATTATCACTAAGTTGGATTATTGTATTTGTAATTATACTATTTGGCCCCAGGTTGTCCATAATTCCTGGAATGTTAATTCCGCGTTCATGTATATCTTCCCAGCCTTCTAATGCAAGTCGTTGGCCCCATTCTCCTTTAAAACCATTTTCAATTGTCAAATCTTCATAAATACAGGGAGCATCTGTAAAAGTTACGATTTCACCGTCATCATTCCTTGATCGACTTCTTAATAAATCATCTAGAGTTGTTTCTAAAGTACTTTCAACTTCTGTTTCAATAAAGGTTGAGTGTCCAAAAAATTTATTTTGATTAAATAGAAGTACCTTATCGCCGGGTTTTATTTTTTTAGCGGTATTAAGAGTTTGCGTTACTGTTCCTTGCTTTTGAACTGTGTATTGAAAATACATTACAAAACTATGATTTTCTAAATCATAGTTTATTTTTTTTTGTTCGTAGCCATTTACTACCCAATACTTTGTGTCTTGACTTACTACTTTGTATTTACACATACAAGCATCATAAAGATCTTTAATTGTTATATTTAAAGGTTTTATAGTATTAATAGTTGCTTTTAAAATAGAAAGTGTCTTGTCTTTTTGAGATTGTCCTTTACCAATATGTGAAGTATTATCGACGAAACGACCAAAAATTATTTCTTCGCAATTTCTAATTGGATGAAGAATCAATTTTCCTTCATTAAATTGTAATTGAATATCGTATGAATTAAGATCTATACTTTGTTTAGGCAAAAAAGTCCTGATTTTTCTAAAGTTATCTTTATTTCTGTATGTTTCAGGATTCCTTAAATCATCTTCTAATAATTCAGGTTCAATTTCCAGCTCAAAAAACGCTTTTTTCTCACCACCAGTTGACCTTGTAGTTTTAACAATCAGATTGACTGTCAATTTTAAAAATTTAAAAGCGATTAAGTCTTTTATTTTTAAACCTGTATCAGAAATTAAAACATCAAAATCAAGTCTATCATTTTCATTAGTTGTCATTTTACCCCAAGCTCTTGCTTTCCATAACTGAATACGATTGCCTCCAATGATAAAGGCATAATCCCCCACATCAATACCATTATACCATGTACTGCCTTTCGTAGCTTGATAATATCCATCGTCAATTTGTTTTGTATCGAAGTTACCAGATATTTTACCAAAAAATATTTTCATTTTAGACATTTAAAGTTTCTAATTGCAACCCCTCCGCATCAATCATCCCGCTCATTAATCTCGGCAATAAAATATCTCGAGCTTCTTTGAGAAGACGGTTTTGATTTAATAATATTTGTTGTGAATCTTTTAATTCAATTAACCCGTTGGGTGAAATTAAATTATTTGATTTTTAATATTATTAATTGGTCTGTCAAATATAAATTTGTTAATATATTGAACCAATGTAAGTGCTGCTATTTTTGCTAATATTCTTGTTTTAAA
>NZ_JAGYVZ010000002.1 GCF_018380615.1 Flavobacterium psychroterrae
TTCATTATATGAATACTATTCCATAAAATTGAAAACAGGAAAAATAAAAGGTTTTTTTGCCTATTGCCTATGCTTTTTTGAAAACTTCGTTTTTCTCAACCTACACAACCTACACATATTGTATTAGCTATTATTGTATTTATAGTCAGTATGTTAAATTTAATAATTATATAAAAAGGTGTAGTATAAGTGTAGGTTTGTGTAGGTCGGTGTATTTTCGAAAAAACGTAAACCTACACAAACCTACACAATTTAGCTTGTTTTTTGAGTTAACTTGTTGATTTACAAAACGTGTAGGTTGTGTAGGTTTGTAGGTTTTCGATTTTGCCCGTTTAAGATTTCTAAGCTTTTATTTTTTTCTGTTAAAAAAGTAGATTTTAGTGCGCGCCAGGAAATACTGAAGCTTGAAAATTTCTCAAAATAAATCTACATTTTGTTTTCTGAGTTTTTTTAATTGTCAATGAAGTAAAATAAAGCTTTTTAAGCAAGTTGTTAGAAGTCATAAAGATCAAATCTTTTTTAAGTAAGAAACTGTCTTAAAATTGTTTTTCAATCAAAATAACAAAATGCTATCTATTAAAAACTAGCCCATTAGACAAAACCATCTGTTTAGTGGGTTTATTTTTACAATTTTATTTTGAGTGATATTTTTAATCATGAGAAATTACCTAAGTCTTAAATAATAGCGTTTTATTTTTTTGTATGAAAAACATTATTATATTTGAAAAAATGAATTTGATTTTAAATACTTGATATAATAAAAATATGGCTGCTTTAGGAATATTAAAATTAGACAATATCGAATACAGGTTACTTGCATTTGACTACAAGTCCACACAACGACTCGATAGCACAGGAAAACCTTTTGGAGAGCCTACAGGATGGTTAATTGATTTAACAATTGAATCAGACAGTAGTAGCGCTCTTTTGCAATGGGCGCTAGGTAATGAAGTAAAGAACGGTATTATTACGTTTTACAAGCCTGACGGAATGAGTAGATTCAAAGAGGTAGAATTTAAGAAAGCGTATTGTATTTCACATCATGAAAAGTTTGAAGCTAACGGTACTTTGCCGATGCGTCAAATGATAACAATATCTGAACCTAGACAAGAAGTTGCAAAAGAAGTGATTGCACCGCCTAAAAAGGCACTACAGCAAGAGCCTGAGAAAAAAATCACAGAGATAACTTGGATGTGCGCAAAAATGAAAAATTCTATAAAGGAAGCGGGCATTGGTGAAAGAGCAAGTCTTATGGTGAAAACCGAAAATTACAAACAGGGAGAGACAATTACTATAATAGTTGATGAAGCAAACGGCAAAGACCTTAAAACCGATACTAAAGAAATTACCTATAGTGGAGAAGTAAATGCTGAAGGTATTGCAGAACTAAAAGAAGAAGTAACAATACAAACCGTATAAAATCAATCAAATGGATAGAACTTTTAGAATTAAATCAGTTAACGGAGATACAAGTTTTCAACACGTAACATTGAAAATTACCCCAAATGTCGATGGCGATTATTTTGACATGCAAGGGAATTATTTAGGCTCAACTGCCAATAGCCAGAAAAAAATTTATATTATTGGTCGTGATTCTTTAGCAATGCCATATTCTATGAGTAACATTCCCGAAGACTTCTTCGACAAACAAGTTTCATTTACAGGAACAGGAAATATTGTAAATTTAAGAGCAGGAACAAAATACGGCACTATGATAACTGATTTATCCTTTCAAACAAGAACTAATGTTGCTGAAAACGTTTATAACCATTATTATACAGAGGCAGGCTACAACTTAAACGAGTTGAAGTACAAAACCATTACTGATGCGACAAATGACCCTTCTAACACTGGATACGCTGTTACTAAATTTGGAGGAGTCACTCCGAATTCTGAATACTTGAAAGATAAAGAAGCAGATATCAGGATAGTTTATGGACACATAGGCTTGAATTTTGACACAGGGTATGACATAATGAGTGTTTGCGCTCATGAACATAAACACTTAGAAGAATTAAGAAGATTAGGTGTGAAATTTTATGATGATGAATATTTTGAAGATGTCGCATATAGACATCAGGCATTTGTTGATAAAAACTGGAAATATGTTTCTATTGGTTTTAGAAATGCAATGGTATCAATGATGAATTTGAAAATGAAATATGAATCAGATTTCATAAAAGCAAAAGGAGATATTGAACAATATAAAAATTTAAAAGGATGGAAAGAAGGAAAAAATATAACCTTATAACAGAGTTGATTATTATATTTTTGTTAGTTACGTCTTGTAATAATAAGACAGTAGAGGTGACTAAACCAATCGTTTGTGTTAATCAAATTTGGTATCATGAAGATAAACATTCATTAGGCTCGCCAACTGTAAATTTTACGATTAAAATTGAAGACACTATAATATCTAAAAAAATTAAATCGGGAAAATTAAATGATATTGTCATGTATAATTTAGATAAGCAATATAGTGATTTTGTTCATTTAGAGCCATTTGAAATAGGAAGACAATTTACAGAGAAAAAAAATATATTTTCATTCAAAATATTAACTGTACTTTTTGCACATAGCCCTAACAAGAATAGACATCGATGGACACCCGAAGAAATTAAAAAAGCAATACAAGGCGACGTGGGCTTGGTTTTTAAAAAAGATACTATTAGGGTAAAAATGTGTGAAAAGTAAAAAAATATTATAGTAACAGTTAATGATTAACATAAAGTAAAGCTCGAAAAGATCAATATTTACTTTTTCTGTAGAATATGGCTTTGCTCATAAAAAAAGCTAAACTTTCGGCAAAAATTCGGCAAAAAATAAAATAAAAAACCCTTAAAATATTGATTTTAAGGGTTTTAATTTATTATAAAGTGCGGATAATAGGACTCGAACCTACACGCCTTGCGGCACCAGATCCTAAGTCTGGCATGTCTACCAATTTCACCATATCCGCTCAATTGTGGGTGCAAAGATAAACATAACTTCTAATTTTCAAAGCATTTTTGTAAAAAAATATTAATTCTATTTTTTGTATTTTTGAAATTCTATAAAAATCACATAAATGGAAAATATAAAGTCATATGTTCAACAACATAAAGATCGGTTTATCAATGAATTGATCGAATTATTAAAAATTCCGTCGGTAAGTGCTGACACTGCATATTCGCAAGATGTTATTGATACTGCCGAGGCTGTTAAGGAAAGTTTATCAAAAGCAGGCTGCGATTTAGTCGAAATTTGCGATACTCCGGGTTATCCAATCATCTACGGAGAGAAAATTATCGACCCAAATTTACCTACCGTTTTAGTTTACGGTCATTATGACGTTCAACCACCGGATCCAATCGAATTATGGACTTCGCCACCATTTGAACCAGTAATCAAAAAAACCGAAATTCATCCCGAAGGCGCAATCTTCGCTCGTGGAGCTTGTGATGATAAAGGACAAATGTATATGCACGTAAAAGCTTTAGAGCTTATGGTGCAAACTAATACTTTGCCTTGTAACGTAAAATTCATGATTGAAGGCGAAGAAGAAGTAGGTTCGGCAAGTTTAGCCTGGTTTGTAGAACGCAATCAGGAGAAACTGAAAAACGACGTAATTCTTATTTCAGATACCGGAATGATCTCGAACCAACAACCGTCGATCACGACAGGTTTACGTGGTTTGAGTTATGTTGAGGTTGAAGTTACAGGTCCTAATCGTGATTTACATTCAGGTTTATACGGTGGAGCAGTAGCGAACCCCATTAATGTTTTGGCAAAAATGATCGCTTCTTTGCATGACGAAGACAATCATATTACCATTCCGGGTTTCTACGATAAAGTTCAGGAATTATCTGCAGAGGAAAGAGCCGAAATGGCAAAAGCACCTTTCAGCTTAGAAAAATATAAAAATGCATTGGCTTTAAACGATGTTTACGGCGAAAAAGGATATGTAACAAACGAACGCAACTCGATTCGTCCAACATTAGACGTAAACGGAATCTGGGGCGGATATCAGGGCGAAGGAGCAAAAACGGTGATTGCAAGCAAAGCTTTCGCAAAAATCTCTATGCGTTTGGTTCCAAATCAGGATTGGCATGAAATCACAGAATTGTTCACAAAACATTTCACCAATATTGCACCAGCAGGAGTTACGGTAAAAGTAACGCCTCATCATGGCGGACAAGGTTATGTTACGCCAATTGACAGCATTGGTTACAAAGCCGCAAACATGGCTTATACAGAAACTTTTGGAGTTCCGGCAATTCCGGTTCGTTCAGGCGGAAGTATTCCTATTGTTGCTTTGTTCGAAAAAGAACTCAAAAGCAAAACCATTCTTATGGGCTTTGGTTTGGATTCTGATGCAATTCATTCACCAAACGAACATTTTGGAATCTTCAATTACTTAAAAGGAATCGAAACTATTCCGTTGTTTTACAAATATTTTGTAGAACTTTCTAAGTAATAGTTTTGCCAAGAAGGCTTTAAGACACAAAGTTTTTTAGATTTCAGCTCTTTGTCAAAGTTTAGAATTCTGACAAAGATTAATTTCAAATATATAAATCCGTTCATAAATGAGCGGATTTTTTTTGTTTCAAAAATTTTGTGTCTTTGAATCTTCGTGGCTGAGAAAACCTTAGGTCCTTAGCGACTTAGTCCCTCAGAGCCTTTTAAAAAAAAAACTTGCATAATAAAAATTAATCTCTATATTTGTAGAGCGACATCTATAAATGTAGAAACAAAAAAAAGAAAGTATGCGTTATCTGTTTGTAATATTTTTTTTCGGAGTGATGCTTTTTGGCTGTAAAAGCAAACCCATCAATCAGAAGATCGATCATAAAAAAGAAGGGGTCTGGGTTGACGACTATACGCAAGATAATGTCAGATACAAATCGTTTGAATATTACAAGCACGATGAACCAGTAAAAAAGTGGAAATCCTTCATTGGAGGAAAAATCTACAAAACAGAGAAATACAAAAACGGAATCTGTACGGTTAAATATTATTATGAAAACGGAAAAGTTCAATCAACTGGGAAAACAAAAATGGAAACTAATTCAAAAGAAACCCATTGGTTCTATTTCGGAGATTGGAAATTTTATTCGGATAAAGGAAAATTAATTGAAGTCAAAAAGTATAATAATGGCGATTTGATCTCGGAACAAAAAATAGATTAGCCCACGGGTTTTTATGGATTAAACGGATTGACGCGGATTTTTTTTAGTATTAAGAAGTAAGAAGTAAGAAACAAGACGCAAGAATAAAGAAGTAAGACGCAAGAAGGCATAAATAATCAAAATTCGAGAAAATTAGTGTAATTCGTGGCAAAAAACCTTAGAATCTTAGCATCTCAGCAACTCAGAACATCAAAAATAAAAACATGCAACTATCAAACTCAGAAGAACAATTAATGGAACATCTCTGGAAGCTTGAAAAAGCTTTTATGAAAGATTTGCTTCAAGCATATCCAGAACCAAAACCCGCTACAACAACCGTTGCAACGCTTTTGAAACGAATGATCGACAAGAAATTCGTCGCGTATAACGAATTCGGGAATTCAAGGGAATATTATCCTTTGGTCGAAAAAACCGTTTATTTCTCTAAACATGTAAACGGATTAATTAGCAGTTTCTTTAATAATTCGGCGTCACAATTTGCTTCTTTTTTTACAAAAGAAACCAATTTGTCAACTTCAGAATTAGAAGAACTCAGGAAAATAATCGATTTAGAAATTCAAAAAAAGAAAAAATGATACTCTATCTTTTAAAATCAGGAATACTGCTTTTGATTTTTTATGCAGTATATAAATTAGCATTAGAAAACGAGAAAATGTTTCGTTTTAATCGCGCTTATCTGTTGGCGAGTTTGGTTTTTAGTTTCATGATTCCGTTGCAGATTATTTCGTTTGGTGCGGCATTTTCAGATAAAATTGGATTGATTCAACTGGACGAATTGGTAATTCAGAAAAACAATCAAAATATAGAAATGATTTCAATAAATGATTTTATAATTGTTTTAACTGGAGTTGTTTACACTTTTATGGTTTTGTTGTTGATGATTCGGTTTGTGTTTAATTTGTATTCATTTCATAAGAGAATAAAGAACAATGAAACGCAATTTATAAACGGAGAAAAAATAATTTTAACCGAAGAATCTATTTTGCCGCATTCGTTTTGGAAATCCATTTTCATCAATAAAAATGAATTCGAAAACGGAAAAATCCCGTCAGAATTAATAGCGCATGAAAAAGCACATTTAAAGCAAAAACATACTTTAGATATTCTTTTTATCGAAGTTTTGCAAATTGTATTTTGGTTCAATCCGTTGCTTTTGCTTTATAAAAAATCGATTAAACTCAATCACGAATTTCTTGCAGATGAAGCTGTAAATAAGCAGTTTAATTCTGTTAGAAATTATCAAAATTTATTACTTGACTTTGCATCCAATACAACCACTATTGCTCTGGCAAGCAATATTAATTATTTAATAACTAAAAAACGTTTACTGATGATGACCAAAAAAGAATCCCCGATTAAAATTGTATTTAAAGTATGTAGTGTTGGTGTTATTTCGGCTGTATTATTGATTGCCTTTAGTACAAAATCGATTGCCCAAAAAGTGACAAACAAAGCCGAAGTTAAGGACAAAGACCTTTATGAATTAGCCGATGTTGAAAAAATGCCTGAATTCCCAGGCGGTATTGCAGAGTTCTATATGTTTGTTGGCAAAAACTTTAAAATGCCAAAAGAAGTTGGTAACAATAAGATTGAAGGTAAAACCAATATGCAATTTATTATTGAAAAAGACGGAAGTTTATCAGATATTACAATTCTAAAAGATGCCGGTTACGGAATAGGTAATGAAGCAATTCGAGTCCTGAAACTTTCCCCAAAATGGATCGCTGCCACTCAAAAAGGAAAAGCCGTTCGAGTAATGTATAGTTTGCCAATTACGATTCAGCCTGAAAAGTAAAAAAAAAGGTTCAGAGGTTTAGAGGAACAAAGGTTCAAAGGTTTCTTTTAAGGATGAATAGGCTCCAGCTTTTGCTGGAGTTTTTTTATGGGAAGAATTGGCTTAGCCGAAATTTTAATCAGCAGATGTGTTTATTTGGCTAAAGCCATTTCCTGTTATTCTTTATTAAACCCCAGCTAAAGCTGGAGTCTATTCAACATTCAGCAAACTTGAAACTTGAAACAAAAAAACCTTTGAACCTTTGTTCCTCTGCACTGAACCTTTTTAAAAAAAAATCCGCTTCTAAAATGTAGAAGCGGATAAATAAAAAACTAAAAAAAAAATTCTAAAAAACTAACAAAACCAGAGCCTAAAAAAGGTCTGGATTATATCCAAAATAAGGCATTTCCTGTTCATTAAAAATAACCCCATATTCTTCTAACTCCTGTAAAATAGGTAAATACACTTCTTTTTTTATAGGAAGTTGTACGCCTGGAGTTGTGATTTTTCCGTTTAAAATCAATAATGTCGCCATTGCAACCGGTAATCCAACGGTTTTTGCCATTGCGGTATAAGTTTGATCGTCGCCGGTACAAACCATTTTTGAATCTATTTGCTGTTTTTTGCCATTTAATATGTATCCAAATTTGTGATACATGACAATCATATCCTTATCGTTGGGTTCTAAAGTCCAACTGTCTGATAATATTTTTTCTAATATTTGTGCCGGAGTTGCGTTTGGCAAATTCACCTTTTTGTCCGGATTAAATAAATCTAATTCCAAAAGTTTATCCCACATAATATCATCCTGATCAATTTTTAAAATCAGTCTGGTTTTGATTTCTACAGAATCTGTTGGATGATAAGGTAAAAACGAATTCACAAACTCACGATAACTCATGTTTTCAGAACCTTCCATGATATAACTATCATCGGTCATGCCTAATTGCACAAACATATTCCAAGCTTTTGAATATCCCACTCTTCTAATTGTTCCGCGATATAAAGTCAGGATATCATCTAAACCATAAATCGATCTGTATTTAAGCGAATCGCGGTTAGAATACGCTTCGAATTTTCCGTAACCTTCCACTTCAAGAAATTCAGTTCTGCGAAAAACCGTTCCGTATGGGATATATTTATAAGTGCCTTCCTGAATAAATTTTGCTGCGCCGCCTTGTCCCGCTAAAACCACGTTTCTAGGTGCCCATGTAAATTTGTAATTCCATAAATTGTTGTCACATTCCGGAGCTACTAATCCGCCGCAAAAAGATTCAAAAAGCAACATATTGCCGCCTTTTTCTCTAATCTCGTCAATAACTTTCATGGCACTCATATGATCGATTCCTGGATCAAGACCAATTTCATTCATGAAAATTAAATTGCTTTTCTTAACCTCTTCATCAAGTCCTTGCATCGCATCACTAATATAAGATGCGGTAACAAGATGTTTTTTGAATTCAAGACAATCTTTTGCAATTTCGATATGTAAATGAGCAGGCAACATCGAGATTACTATAGAGGCTTTTTCAATAGCCGATTTTCTTTCGCCCGTATCAAAAATATTCAAAGCAATTGGAGTCGCATTCGGGTGATTCTGTGTCTTTTTTTCGGCTAAAGCCAAAGATAAATCCGCTACAATAAGATGTAGATTTTCAGCTTCTGATTTTGATAGTAAATAACGTATCAGCGACGAGGCAGATCTACCGGCTCCAATGATTAAAATGCTTCTCATATTTTAAATATATAACACAAATATATTAAATTGTTAAATATGTAACAATTTTAATTTTGTAAAAATGCATTATTTTTTATTTTGAAGCCAAAACACAATGAATTTCTTTTTCCGTAAAAGTTTTTTGAAAACTAAAATGCTTTTTAAAATGTATTGAAGTATTTTTGCTGAAGAAATAAAGTATAGAAAACATGAAAAGAAAAATTGTTTTAGCAGGAGCTTTTATGGGAATGATCTCCATCATTTTTGGTGCTTTTGGCGCGCATTTGCTAAAGAAATATTTAGCCGTTGAAGAGTTAAATACTTTTGAAGTTGGTGTTCGTTATCAAATGTATCACGCCTTGTTTTTACTTTTTCTTTCTACCAGAAAAGACATTGCCGAAAAGACGGTTAAAACAATCTATAATTTAGTTGTTTCAGGCGTAATTCTGTTTAGTGGATCAATCTATTTATTAGCAACTAAAAGTCTTACATTATTCGATTTTAAAATTATCGTATTCGCAACTCCTTTGGGAGGATTTCTATTAATTATTGCTTGGGCAGTATTATTTGTCACAATTTTTAGGAAAAAATCATAAAATGCCGAATAAAAAATTCTATCTAAAAATTAATCTTTAATTTTGTCTCATAAATAACATATAATCTTATTTATGTGAATTTATTTTGTTTTTTGCTTTAATGGGTAAATAATATAACAAATTCACATACTGGATTATAAGAAAACAAATTAGAGGCGGTTATTTTTTTGTTTTACTAATTTAAAGGTCAGATTTTACTTTATTGATATAAATAAAAGTAAAATCTAAATATTTTTAGATGATTAATAATAAATCTATAATTTTGCATCTTATAAATTATCACACACAACTAAAAATTTATGGACAGTCACACAGTTTTCACGCAATCGATTTCGTTAAATAAATTAGGAATTGAAAATGCAAAAGTTCGTTACCAATTATCTGCTGATGAATTGCATGCGATCACTTTGCAATCAGGCCAAGGTGTTGAGAATTCTACAGGCGCATTGGCAATTAATACGGGTGAATTTACAGGACGTTCTCCTCAGGATCGTTTTATTGTAAAAGACAGTATTACAGAGGACAAAGTTTGGTGGGGAAATGTAAATATTCCGTTTTCATCTGAAGCTTTTGAGAAACTATATAATAAGGTAACTCAGTTTTTATCAAACAAAGAAGTTTTTGTTCGTGACTCTTATGTTTGTTCTGATGCCAATTATAGATTAAATGTTCGTGTAGTTACAGAAACTGCGTGGTCAAACTTGTTTTGCTACAATATGTTTTTAAGACCGGAAGAATCGGAATTAGCTAATTTTACACCGGAATGGACTGTAATTTGTGCTCCAAGTTTTATGGCAGATCCTGCTGTAGACGGAACGCGCCAGTCTAACTTTGCTATTTTGGATTTTACTAAAAAAGTAGCACTTATTGGCGGAACAGGTTATACAGGAGAAATGAAGAAAGGGATTTTCTCTGCTTTAAATTTCATTTTACCGGTTTTTGAAAATACATTGCCAATGCATTGCAGTGCCAATGTTGGTGAAGGGGGAGATACAGCAATTTTCTTCGGATTATCAGGAACAGGAAAAACAACTTTATCAGCGGATCCTGCACGTAAATTAATTGGAGACGATGAACATGGTTGGACTTCAGAAAATACGGTTTTTAACTTCGAAGGCGGTTGCTATGCAAAAGTGATCAATTTATCTGAAGAAAACGAACCGGACATTTTTAGAGCGATCAAAAAAGGAGCTCTTTTAGAAAATGTGGTTTTCAAAGCAGGAACAAACGAAGTTGATTATGATGATGTTTCAATCACTCAAAATACACGTGTAAGTTACCCAATAATACATATTGATAATATTCAGCCAGGATCTATTGGTCATAATCCAAAAAATATATTTTTCTTAACAGCAGATTCTTTCGGAATTTTGCCTCCAATCTCAAAACTAACTCCAGGTCAGGCAGCATATCATTTTATCTCAGGATATACAGCAAAAGTTGCAGGAACAGAAGCAGGAGTTACAGAACCACAACCTAATTTTTCGGCTTGTTTTGGCGCACCATTTATGCCATTACACCCAACGCGTTATGCTGAAATGCTAACGAAAAAAATGAAAGACGCAGATGTAAAAGTTTGGTTAATCAACACAGGTTGGACAGGTGGAGCCTACGGAACAGGAAGCCGTATGAAACTAAAATATACCCGCGCCATGATTACCGCTGCATTAAACGGAGAATTGGATAATGTAGAATTTAAAAATCATGCAGTATTTGGAATCGCAAAACCACAATCTTGCCCTAATGTTCCAAGTGAAATTTTAAATCCTAGAAATACTTGGGAAGATCCTGAGTTATACGATAAAAAAGCAATCGAATTGGCTCAGAAATTCAAAGCTAATTTTGCCAAATTTGAAGAGTTTGCCAATGCTGAAATTCTAGCCGGCGCACCGATTACAGAATAAGGAAGATTACTAATTCAAATTAAAAAAAGCTGTTCAGTGATGAACAGCTTTTTTGTTATGTCTCAGTTTCCAGTCACAGTTTCAGTTTTCAGTCTCAATTTTCAGTCTCAGTTTCCAGTCTCAGTTAAGAAATTGAAAACTGCGACTGAGACTGAAAACTATTTCTTAGCGTCGATACGTTTCTGCATTAAATCCCAGGCATAATAATGAAACGTCATTCCGTTGCTCATGGCTACGAAAAGTCCGTTTTTGAAATTTCCTCCCAAATTGATATTTGTAACATCTGCACCATCACATTCAATTGTTGATGTTGGGATTTCGGCTAATAAAGGATACTCGTTTGGATTGCCTTTTGAACCTTCTCTAGGATACACCATAAAAGTATTGGCTTGCTGATTCGATACTAAAATATATCCCGTAGAATCTGTTTTTTTGTAAATAGCAATTCCTTCGTTATCAGCTTTAAAACCGGTTTTTCCAAAAAGAGCCAGTTCTTTGTTGTCATTTAAAGCAGGATCAGCTTTGTATTTTCTGATTCCGAATTGTTCGTCGCAATACAAAATAGTTCCTAATTCGTTATCAACGGCAATCGCTTCTATTTCTTTCTTTCCGCTGTAAGCGCCAAATTTCCTAACAACTTTTGCTATAGCAAATTTTCCATTTCCGGAAAGTTCATATTGCCATAAATAACTTCCTGATGGTCCTGATTTTCTTCCTACGATAGCAAAAATTTTATGGTCGCTTGGGCGTGTGTACAAAGCAATTCCCATTGGGTCACGTAATTCTTCACCATCAAAAACTGAAATTCCACCATTGTCAATTGCCTTTAGATCAGGCAAACTAAAAATTCTGATTTTGTTTGATTCACGTTCAGTAGTTACAGCAACGTCAACTTTTTTTCCGTCGATTATTAGACCGTAAGCGATATCAACATTGTTGGGGCGTTTTAAAACTTCTGATTTTGCAATGATTTTTCCTTTTAAATCAAAAGCGTACAAACCTCCATCAGTATCTTTATCAGTTCCCACAATTATACTTTTTGAAGCATCTGTTGGGTGAATCCAGATAGAGGGATCGTCAGTATCGTGTGGCAAAGCTTCGGTAACAACAGTTGGTTTTACTGCATTTACAGCAATTGGCGCCAATTTATCATCTTTACAAGCAATAATTAAAGTACTTAAAAGTAAAAAAGCTATAAGAGATTTATTTTTCATTATGGATTTGATTTGAATAAAATTAGACAGAACCGCAAAGTCCTGTCTAATTTAAGAATTTTATAAATTGATTATTACAAGTCAAGTTTCAAACCAAAATTGTATCGGGCTTGGTAATATTCTGCTTGTTTAGTGTGCGCTTCAACTCCCTGATAGTAACGTAAAGGCTGATTAGTTAAATTGTTGGCTTCGGCAAAAAGACGAAGTTTTGGTGTAATTTTGAAAGAAGCATTTGCATCTAAGAAAAATTGTTTGTCGTAATAACTGTCTTTGTAAGATTCTGAACCTAATTCATCTAAATAATCTGAAGTAAAGTTTGTTGAAACTCTCGCAGAAAAACGTTTGTTTTCCCAAGATAATGATCCGTTAAACATATGTGGCGTTGTTCCCGGAAGACTAATATTATTTCTTTCATTTCCGTCTTCATCAGCAATTCCTTTAGCTTTTGATTTTGTGTAAGTATAATTCAAATAGATACCAAATCCTTTAAGAAATTTCCCCGGAAGAAAATCTAACTGACGCTGAAAAGCAAATTCAAAACCATATACATCAACTGTATCTCCGTTTCTTGATTGTAAAAACGACCAGTTTTCACCTGCCGGAATTGGGTTAGTCTGAGTTGGAAAATCAGCAGCAAATTTTGCATCGGTATATTGATTGTCGCTATAATTGTAAATGAAATTATCTAATCTTTTGTAGAAAATACCTCCTGAAATTAAACCAACAGACTTGAAATAATTCTCGGCCATGAAATCATAATTGTATGAATATGTGGCATCAAGATCCGGATTTCCGGCTGTAATTTCCTTGTCAGCAGCAATATTGTTTACGTAAGGAGCTAATGCGTAATAATTTGGTCTTGCCAATGCAGTTGTAGCAGCAGCCCTTAAAACTAAATCTTTTGTAGCATTATATTGCAATGTAATACTTGGTAATAAATTAGTATAGGAGTTTTTAGTGTTGATTTGGCTTTCTAATTCTTCTTCATCTAATACACGATTTCCTGTGTAATCAATATGGGTATTTTCAACTCTGAAACCTAGAACCATAGATAATTTATCATTAAAATCCTGATCCCATCGTACATAAGCTGCATAAATACTTTCTTTGGCATTATAATTTACCGCTAAAAATTCTTCAGGATTTGATGATTTATCAAATAAAGTGCTATTATTTAAGTCTAAACTTCCTAAGAAATTTGCCGACGCAAAACTTCCCGGAACATATTTACTTCCCGGATTAAAGTTAGTACCATCATAATTACTTGTTTGAACTTGCGATAATAAAGCCATATCATCATTTACAGGTTCGTACGAATAGAAGTTGTTGTTTCTTTCTTTTTCTTTTAGACGAAGTCTCAGACCGGTTCTTAATCTTCCTTTTTCTGATGGAATAATAGTAAAAGGAAAACGAATATTCACCTTTGCGCCAAATTCACTTTCGCTGGTTTCATCTGTGTTTTCTGTAACCGAATCAAATTTGAATTTATCCAAAGATTCTCCAACAGTTGTCATTAAAGGAAATCTTGGATCAGATAAATCTTCGGTCATTTCCAGACCTTTCTGGCGGTATTCGATATAACGTTCTCCCGGACGATATTCTCTGGCTTTTGCATAATTAGCAGACCAGTCTAAATCTAATTTTGAGTTGATTAAATGCTCTCCACGAATCGAATAATTCTGAACACGTTGATCTTCTAATCGTCTGTTTTTATCACGATTGTTATCAATTCCTCCTTTTGTCTGACGTTTTACACGACCTTCAAAACCAGTAATTTCTTCACCGTTATAAATAGGTTCGATATCATCATAAGTAGTTCTGAAACGGTTTTCTCTGTCGTCTCTCCAGTTATAAATAGCATTGGCAAAAATGGTGTTGTTCTCATCAAATTTATAGTCTAAAGCTATAGATCCGCTGCGGCGAATACGCTGTACGTCGTATTTTCTAATTTCTGATGCCTGAAGATATTCATTTCCAAAATCATCCTTTACCCATTCGTTTTCGATATTATCAGATCCGTAATTTACATTGTTATACGATCCACTAAAAACAGCACCCAGTTTATTATCTAAAAAACGATTTCCGTAAACTAAACCTGCTGTATAAGTAGCGTGTTCACGAATTGGCATATAGCCACCCGCAAGAGTTGCCGAGATTCTTTCACCATTGGGCGTTGCTCTTGTTACCAAATTTACCGAACCTCCAATAGCATCGGCATCCATGTCAGATGTCAGCGTTTTGTTCACTTCAATGGTAGAAATCATGTCAGATGGAATTAAATCCATTTGCACGTTTCTGTTATCTCCTTCTGCAGAGGGAATTCGGTCACCATTTAAAGTTACCGAGTTCAACGACGGAGCTAAACCTCTAATAATAATGTTACGCGCTTCACCCTGATCATTTTGCATCGTGATACCCGGAACACGTTTTAAAGCGTCACCAACGTTGGCATCAGGAAAACGACCCATTTGGTCAGATGAAATGATGTTTCCGATGTTTTTACTATTTTTTTGTTGATTCAAAGCTTTGGCCTGGCCTTTTAAAATGTCTCCAACAACTACTTCATTCAACTCAGTTCCTGAAGTTTTAAGCGCAAAATCAAGCACATTATTTTTGCCTTGTTCTACAATAATTTCTTGTGTTATGGCTGTATATCCTATATATTTTACTTCAACTTTATAAGTTCCAACATTGATATTAAGTAATTCAAAACGACCATTATAATCTGAAACTGTGTATTTGTTTTCACCTACAATTTGAATCATTGCTCCCGGTAAAGGAAGTTTGTCGTCAAGATCTAATACTTTTCCTGAAATTATGGCTTTTTGAGCATAACCCGAAAAAGCTAAGAGCATGAATGTTACTACTAAATAAATTTTTTTCATTGTGTTTTAGTTTGATTTGTTGCGAAACTAGAACCTTAATGTTATTAAAGACGTTGAAAAAAATTAAGGTAGTGTTATGATTGACCAACAAAAAACGGAAGAGATTAATGTTAAAATAACATTTGTTAGACTGTAATAATGTAAACGCAAGTAAAAACAAATCAACTAATTAACTCAGAATTAAATTTTTGGCGTTAAATTTGCCCTATCACACGAGCCCTTGGGGCGAACTGACGAAGTAATCATCAATCAAAAATCATCAATCATGTTAAAACAATTTTTTATCCTATGTTCTGGGGCTGATCGGGACTTACTCGAAGGCTGCTCAGAAGGCGAACAAACCAAATATGTTGGTATTGGTGCCACCGTTTTCTTTACGGCAGTTATGGCTTTCCTTGCCAGTGCTTATGCTCTTTTCACTGTTTTTGATTCTATTTATCCAGCTTTGGCTTTTGGTTTTGTATGGAGTTTATTGATCTTTAATTTAGACCGATTTATCGTTTCGACAATTAAAAAAAGAGATCGCTTTTTTGATGAATTTCTACAAGCGACACCTCGAATTATGTTGGCTGTTATCATTGCTATTGTAATTTCGAAACCTTTGGAAATTAAAATTTTCGAAAAAGAAATCAATACCGTTTTATTGAAAGAGAAAAACGAAATGGAATTAGCCAATAAAAAGCAAGTTGGTAATTATTTCAAATCAGATGTAGATAAAAACAGATCAGAAATCGCTGCTTTAAAAGATGATATTCTGAAAAAAGAAAAAGAAGTAAACGCACTTTACTCGACTTATATCACAGAAGCCGAAGGAACTACAGGAACTAAAAAACTAGGAAAAGGACCGGTTTATAAAGAGAAGCGAGAAAAACACGATGCTTCGTTAAAAGAATTTGCAGCTTTAAAAGCAGCAAACGAAGCTAAAATTGCCGAAAAGGAAAAAACGGGGCAAAAACTGCAAGCCGATCTTGATAAAAAAGTTTCACAAACTCAGCCTATTATTGAAGGTTTTGACGGATTAATGGCGCGTATTAATGCACTGGATAAATTACCGTGGCTGCCTTCATTCTTTATCATGTTGTTGTTTTTGGCTATAGAAACGTCTCCGATTATTGCGAAACTTTTAGCCCCAAAAGGCGAATTCGATTTTAAACAAGAAGAAGCCGAAACAGCAATGAAGGCAACTTTAACACAAAATAAATACCAACGTGAATTATTGGTAAAAACAAGTGCTCAAATGCATGATAAAGTATATGCGGATATTGCCGAAGATAAAAGCTTGTATGATCTTCAACGCAGAAAAGCAACGGAGTTATTAGAACTTCAGGCGCATAGTTTTGTGGAAAAACAGAAAGCGACTCTTTAGTCTGAAAGTCTGAAAGTCGAAAGTCTGAAAGTCAATTGGATTACATAAAAATAGAAGCCCGAAATAGAATTTCTATCTCGGGCTTTCTTTTGACTTTATAACTTTAGACTTTCAGACTAAATTACATATAACTCAATATTTCCTTTTTGTAAGCATCATATTCACCTTGCATGATTAATCCGTTATCAAGAAGTTTTTTATAATTCTGTAGTTTATCAAAAAGTTCTTCTTTAGATAAATCACTTAATTTGCGATCTCCTGTTGAAGGCTGAGTTTGTTGAATTGGCTCATAAGTTTCTGTGTAAGATGGAGTAGTAGCGGGCATAATTTCAGCATAATTCGTTACTTCTTCAGCTTCAACTTCTTCTACTTCATCTTCAAGATCGTCTTCTTCTTCGATGATTTGTGCAGTTTCTACAATTGGAGTTTCGGCAAAAGCAGGATTTTTAAGTAAATCTAATTGCTCTTTTGCGTAAGTATATATTTTTCTGGCCTGAATCTTTGGGATATAATCAATAGAAATCGATAAATCAGTATTGGTATTAAATGAGAATTCAGAGCCTAAAATGTTTTCCTTTACAAAAGCACCAGCTACAGTATCCCAGGTATAATCTGTAAAATTCATTGAAAGACCTAAATTTTTAGGTTCACAAATGATAATTCTTTTATTTGTTAATACAATACTATCAGGAAAAACAGTAATTGCCGGTTTTTTTTGAACAGCAATATATCCAACTTCTTCACCTTTCATCAATAAATCATTGAGTTTTGAAGTTATTTTTTCAATCGCTTTTGGATCTTGTTCTTCGTTCAGAAATTTTTTAAATTGTTCTTTCATGTTCTATAAGTTGCTAATTTGCAAATTAATTGAGTGGTTAAGTTTTTTATCTTATGTTACAAATGTAATGCCTAATTTTCTAATTCAATAATTTCATTCTGAATTTTCTTTGTCAAACTTTTGAAAACCAATTCATACGAATGATCGATCAATTCTTTGACAAAAGCAGTCGATAAACTTCCGTTAAGAGCAATTGTGTTCCAATGTACTTTACTCATATGAAAGCCAGGTTTTATCTCATCATATTCGGCTCTTAATTCCTGAGCACGTTCAGGATCACACTTTAAATTGACAGAAGCCTCGTTTTTTTCCCATTGAGATAACGAGGATAAAGCAAACATTTTACCGCCAACTTTAAAGACCAAAGTATCTTCGTCAAAAGGAAAATGTTCGCTGAATCCTTTTTTTGAAAGACAATATTTATAATACATTTCCAGATTCATATCATTTTTTATTTGCCAATTTCACCTAAATGCGTGTATTTAAAACCTTTTTCATATTTCAAACCATAACCAAAAATTCGATCCATTGCTGAATGCGAAAATAGAATAATTCCAATAAGTTGTAAGGTTTGCATTTGCAAATAACAACCTGTTATATAAAGCAAAACCGCGAGTCCTTTATGATGAAAGACATTGTAGAAAAAAGCGCCTGCTTTATTACCAAAGGCATAACCAATCATAGAAAGATCCGGAGCTAAAATTAAAACCAAAAACCACCACCATTGAAAATTTAAAAGGCTAAATAAATAAATTCCCAGAACAAATAAGGCCAATTCTTCAAGTTTAATAACAGTTTTCATCATAGTTTTTTCTCCATTAATTTTTCAGGATGTTCTAATTGTGTAAAACCAAATTTACGATATAAAAAATGAGCATCGGTTGTAGCCAATCTCCAAATTTGAATGTTTTTAAGAATTGGTTCGTTCATCATTGCTTCAATTAAAATAGACGAATATCCTTTTCCACGATGTTCTTCTATAATAAAAACATCCATGACATAACCAAAAACCACATAATCTGTGATTACTCTGGCAAAGCCAATTTGTTTGTCGTTTAAGTAAATTCCAAAACAAACCGAAGCATCAATTGTAGTTTGAACTTCCTCGATAGTTCGTCCCGCAGCCCAATAAATATCCTTTAAAAAGTTTTGTATAAAGGGAACGTCAAGTTTAGTTTTATCTGTAGAAACGTTAATCATTTTAATTGTAGATTTTAGAGTTCAGATTTTAGATTTTTTTTGCAGAAGTAGAAATCTAAGATCTACAATCTGAAATCTTAAATAATAAAGGTTTGCTTGGACTTGCATCATTTTCAAACGATGCGATTTGAAGATTTAGAATATAATTTCCATCTTCGATTTCGTCAGAAACATAAATCATTTCGGTAATTGTTGCATTCAATCTGGCATCTGAATTTAGGTTTACAGTATCTTTTACATTCCAGAATGCTTTGTGTGCCAATAATTTTCCTTCATCATGTTCTTTGTCAACGCTTGGCAAATCAATTAATAAATGCTGAATTTCGCTTTCGCGGATGAAAATTGCAGCCTCTTCAGACAAATAAGGAGGATTTGTATTCGAGTATTTTCTTGATTTTTTTGCTGCCTGATTTGGAATTGTTCGAATAATAATTGCTTCAATTTTCATGCTGAACGCTGTCGAAGTGCGCATTGCTTTTTCAATCTGGCTTTTTGTAATCACTAAATCATCTCCAACCTGTTCTGGTTCAACGGTAATCAATTTTGCAAAAAAGAAAAACTGCTTCAAAGATTGATTGATGCTGTAAAAATCATTCGTAATATGCCCCAAACATTCCGTATGCGTTCCATGACCATGCGGATTAAAGAAAATATTATTGAAGTTTGTCGATGATTTTCCTTCAGAAACTTTCCCAATCCAATCCCCAAAAACCACAGGTTCAATAACTGGTTTTTCAATATACCACGCAATCGGATTTTCGTCTGTATTCGTTAACGGAATTGATATATCAATGGGTTTTGATAAGTCTATTTGATATTTGTTGTCAATAAGTGCTAGCATAATGGAACGCAGATTTTACAGATATTCTAACGCAAGATTTTAACGGATTTTATCAGTGTTGCTTACATCCGTTTTATCAGCGTTCAATTTTTATTCTTCCAAATTTAGATAAAATAAATCTGAAGCAATTCCATCCGTTAAAAATTTTCCTTTTGCAGTTGGTTTTAGAATGTTATTTTCTATTGAAAGCAATTCATCATCCAAGAATTTCTGACTTTGTTTTTTGAGGTAATTCAGATATTCTAAACCAAATTCAGTTTCAATTCGTTTTAGTGAAACGCCCCAAATAGTTCTTAATCCTGTCATTATATATTCGTTATAACGATCAGAGATTGTCAGAATTTCGGTTTCCATAGGAAGAATATTATCTTGAATTGATTTGAGGTAAAGCGAATTATTAGCAATATTCCAGCCTCTTTTTGTACCATCATAACTATGCGCTGAAGGTCCAATTCCGATGTATTTTTTACCCAGCCAATACGCCGAATTATTTTTAGAGAAATAATTCTCTTTTCCGAAATTAGATAATTCGTAATGAATAAAGTCGTTTTTTTGAAGTGTTTCAACCAAAATCATAAAATGATTCGAAGCAACTTCGTCTTGAGGTTCGGCAATTTTTCCGGTATCGATTAGTTTCCTTAAAGCCGTTTTTGGTTCAACCGTTAAAGCATAACTTGAAATATGCGGAATGCCAAATGACAAAGCCGTTTCAATATTTTTTCTCCACATTTCATCTGTCAAACCCGGAATTCCGTAAATTAAATCAAGTGAGATGTTATCAAAATATTTAGTCGCTTCCGTCAAACAATTTATGGCTTCCGCCGAATTATGAGCACGATTCATCATCTTTAAATCTTCTTCATAAAAAGATTGAATCCCAATGCTTAACCGATTTATAGGACTTTTAGATAATTCAAAAATCCGTTCTGTAGATAAATCATCCGGATTTGCTTCAAGTGTGATTTCCGGGTTTTCTGCAACTCTGTAATTTTTGTAAACTTCTGAAATTAGAAAATTTATTTCTTCATTTGTTAATACCGAAGGAGTTCCGCCGCCAAAGTATATTGTTTCTACAACGTCATCTTTAAATTCATTTTTGCGCATAACAATTTCTTTGGCTAAAGCCAAAACCATGTCGTCTTTCTTTTTCATTGAAGTTGAAAAGTGAAAGTCGCAATAATGGCAAGCCTGCTTGCAGAATGGTATGTGAATGTAAATTCCTGACATTTTTTAGTATTCAGTTTTCAGTCTCAGTTTTCAGTCCCAGTATTAACTGTAAACTGCCACTGCGACTGAAAAATATTTTCAACTCGTTTTTTAGTCTTCAGTTTTTCATTCTCAGTATAACTGTAAACTGCAACTGCGACTGAAAACTATTTTCTAACTTTATCTTCATTTTGTTTTACAAAAGCATCCCAACCAGTATAATTTTTTCCTGCAACGATTTTTCCAGAATTAAAGAAATGACAAACCGCGGCCGCCAAACCATCTGTTGAATCCAGGTTTTTGGGTAATTCTTTTAATCCTAAAAGCTGTTGCAGCATTTTGGCTACTTGTTCTTTACTGGCATTTCCGTTTCCTGTAATCGCCATTTTGATCTTTTTAGGCTCATATTCTGTAATCGGAATATCTCTGGAAAGTCCCGCTGCCATTGCAACACCTTGCGCGCGACCTAATTTTAGCATCGATTGTACGTTTTTACCAAAGAAAGGTGCTTCAATCGCAATTTCGTCCGGATGGTGCGTTTCGATTAGCTCGATGGTGCGCTCAAAAATAATTTTTAGTTTTTGGTAATGATTGTCGTATTTAGAAAGTTGCAATTCGTTTAACTGCAAAAATTCCATTTTTTTATTGATGACTTTTATCAATCCAAAACCCATGATAGTTGTTCCGGGGTCAATACCTAATATGATGCGTTCTTTTGTCATTTTTCATTTGGTTACACAAAGTTTCGCCAAGTAGAGACAGAGATTCACGAAGTTTTATTTAATCTCTCCGTGGAACTTTGCGGTTACTTTGCGAATCTTTGTGAAATAGCTTTTTCGCAATAGTTTCCTTTACTTTGCAGCATGATTTCAATTCCTCACAAAGCTAAACAATTCCTTGTTCTTCTGGTCAAACTTTTGATTGTAGGTGGCGCATTTTATTTTATTTATAATCAGTTGGCGCACAACGATAAACTGGACTGGCACAAGTTCATTACGTTGTTTCGTAAAAATCAGTCGGTTTTGGGGATTGGGTTTATATTACTTTTAAGTGTTTTGAATCGCTATTTTGAGATTTTGAAATGGCAGAATTTAGCCAAAGTCATTCATGAGATTTCTTTAGGAGAAGCCACAAAGCAAGTTCTCGCAGCTTTAACTGCGGGGATTTTTACGCCAAACGGAGTAGGAGAATATGCAGGAAAAGCATTGTTTTATCCCAAGACAGAAGCAAAGAAAGTAGTTTTCCTGAACTTGATTTGCAACGGAATCCAAATGATTCTGACGGTTATTTTTGGGATTTTCGGATTGCTGTACTTTAATGCCAAATATGAAGTAATTACAGCCCAAACTGTTGCTATTTTGTTTGGAATTTTTGTGTTGCTTTTTATCATTTTGTTTTCGCTGAAAAAAATAAAAATCAAAGGGTATTCGATTGAAAAATTATTGCATAAGATTAATGAAATTCCAAAACCAATTCATCGAAAAAATATTGTTTTAGGAACTTTGCGTTATTTGGTTTTTTCGCATCAATATTACTTTTTGTTTTTAGCTTTTGATGTCCATTTGCCATATTTTACTCTTATTGCTACAATTGCAGTAGTTTATTTTTTAGCATCCTCATTGCCAACATTTCAGTTTTTGGACTTTGCAGTAAAAGGAAGTGTTGCGATTTATTTCTTCGGTATTTTAGGTGTTAACGAATGGATTGTTGTTTTTATAAGTACTTTGATGTGGTTCCTAAATGTGGTTTTACCAGTGATTATCGGGGCTTATTATGTGCTGAATTTTAAAACAAAAACTGTAGAATGATCTGGGTTTTTACAGCCATATTGACCATTTATGTAGTTGCTATTGCATTGCTTATTTATGGTTTTGCCAAAGTAAAAAAGTATCAAAACACAAATTTAAATCCTCAGACTAGTTTTACTATTATAGTTCCGTTTAGAAATGAAGCCGAAAATTTACCAAATCTTTTAAATAGTTTTTCAAAGTTAAAATATCCAACTGATTTGTTTGAAGTAATTTTTGTAGATGATAGTTCGAATGAAAAGTTTCAAGTTTCTGATTTTAGTTTTCAAGTTTCAATAATTGACAATATTAGGGTTTCAAATTCTCCTAAAAAAGATGCTATTTCAACAGCAATGCAACACGTAAAAACAAATTGGGTCATTACTACAGATGCAGATTGTTTGGTTCCTGAAAATTGGCTTTTGGCATTTGACAATTACATTCAGCAAAATGATGTTTCAATGCTTGCGGGCGCAGTTACTTATCAATGCAAAAACTCATTTTTGCATCACTTTCAGCAATTAGATTTAACAAGTTTACAAGGTGCGACAATAGGAAGTTTTGGACTCAAAAATGCTTTTATGTGTAACGGAGCTAATTTTGCATACACAAAATCATTGTTCGAAAAACTAAACGGATTTGATGGAAATGATAAAATCGCCAGTGGAGATGATGTTTTTTTATTACAAAAGGCAGCAAATTTATTTCCCGATCAGGTTCATTATTTAAAATCTGAAGAAGCTATTGTCGTTACAAAACCAACCGAAAGCTGGAAATCTTTATTTTATCAAAGAGTACGCTGGGCAGCTAAAACAACTGCTTATCAAAGTGGTTTTGGAAAGCTTTTAGGGCTGATTGTTTTCTTTGGGAATCTGAGTTTTGTAATTGGTTTTTTATTTTTTATACTCGGTATTTTGTATTACCAATTCTTCTTTTGGTTTACTTTTTTAAAGTTCACAATTGACTTTATACTGCTTTATAAAACAAATCAATTTTTGACTAAAACTAGAGTTAAAAATTTGGTTTTGAGCAGTTTGCTTTATCCTTTTTTCAGTTCGACTGTGGCTTTTTATAGTTTGTTTGGTTCTTATGAATGGAAGGGAAGAAGATTTGGGAAATAAAGATGGAACGCGGATCACGCGGATTCGCTTCGCGAAGACACGGATTTACACGGATTTTTTCTTTTAGTTTTTCTCGTAATCTTTTATCCTCAATCTTGTTATTTTGACCGAATGGAGAAATCGCAAAAGTAATTCCTGCCTAAATTTCTCTAATATTTGTCGAGTTTCCCTGTTCGAAATGACCAAAAATACCATAAAAACAATGCTTCTTATGAAACCGAGTGCCCTAGCCCTGATAGAAGCGGTATCCTTTTTCTTGCTCCTTTAGCAAGGAAAAGATACAAGCGGATAGCAGGAAATAGCTCCTGAAAACTCTAAGGAAAAAGTGTTTAGCCATTAATTTAAATGAACTTATATCAATTATATGCTTTTAAAAAAGCTATTTTTTCTCTTTAGCTTTTAAAATTACCGGCAAAATAAATTGGGTTTTTACCGGAAGCCCCCGTTTTAGAGCAGGATTTACTTTAGGAAAATCCACTAAACGAGCACGTAAGATACTGTCTATTTTAATGGTATCGTAAGCAACAGAATCCTTAGGGAATTGTGGTTCAAATTCCATAGTGGAATTAGGGAAAACGGTCACTTTTACTTCGATGGTATCCAGTTCCGGATATAATATTGAAAGTGTATCGATATCTAATTTTTCCTGGATAAGTTGTGCCATTACCTGAAAAAAACATTGCTGACGCAGTTTTTTATCGGGAATTTTTTCACAATTGGGTACTGAAGGATATTCATCAACTTCTTTCCAATTGATTGATTTTAATTCTTTTTGAAGTAATTCTTTTTCAGACGGAACCTGCTTCTCAAAATATTGACAAGAATTGAAAAATAAAATAACTAATAAAAGGAAAAACTGCTTCAAGGTATTGATGTTGATTGATGAACGGATTATTGGTATAAAAATACAATTATTTTTTTTGGGAAGCTTTGTATTGCAGATAATCTTCATAGCTTTCTGAAAGCCATTTTTCTTTGTTTTGTGCTGCAACTTCTTTTTGTTCAGGATATAATTTTGCCAATCGGTCTGAGAAAGTGGCAATTTGAACCGTGTAGATATAAAATTCTTTTCTGCTTAAAACAACATTTGGATCAATTTTGCGATTAAAGTATTCAAAGAAAAGTGTATCAAATTCTTTCATAGAAAAATTTAAAACTTTTTTCTTATTACTTTTATAGATGCTATCCTGAAGTAATTGATCGTCGATTGAAAGCTTTTTAACTTGTGCATAGCTGCTATCGTTGATTAAAAGAATCAAAGAAAAGAATAATACAAATTGAAAAAGTATACG
This sequence comes from Flavobacterium psychroterrae, assembly GCF_018380615.1. Lineage (GTDB taxonomy): Bacteria > Bacteroidota > Bacteroidia > Flavobacteriales > Flavobacteriaceae > Flavobacterium > Flavobacterium psychroterrae. The sequence goes on from NZ_JAGYVZ010000002.1 coordinate 24,910, forward strand.
CATTGACTGATTTTTTTACTAGACATTTGTAGGTGCAAAATTACAAAAAAATATGGATTTAATTTTATTAGTGCTCGGTTTTATATGTATGATTGTTGGTGTTTTTGGTAGTTTTCTACCAGTTGTGCCTGGTTTGTCCAGTTGTTGGGTTGGTTTGTTATTGTTGTATTTGACAAAAGCTGTCGAAAATAACTACTGGATTTTAGGAATTACTCTTTTGATAACGATAATTATTACGGTTTTGGATTATGTGATTCCGGCAAAAGGAACCAAGAGATTTGGCGGAAGCTCTTACGGGATTTGGGGCACAAATATTGGGCTAATTGTTGGTATACTGGCTCCTATACCCTTTGGAGTTATTATTGGTCCCTTTGTTGGAGCTTTTATAGGCGAATTAATTTACGATTCTAAAAATCATAAGCGAGCTTTAAAAGCTGCTACGGGTTCATTACTTGGTTTTTTGGCATCTAGCTTTATTAATTTTATGTTTTGTATCATTTTTCTTGGAATATTTTTGCACACCACATGGGAATATCGAAACCTTTTGTTTTAATTATGTAACATGTATTAAGCTTTTTTCCTATTTTTTATAATTTTCCTAAAAATTATTTTCACTTTGAATTGATACCTAAAGGGTTATATTTACTGGTTCTAGTTCATTTTTTAGTTAAACAACTGTTAATTGTACAATTGTATTTTTAAGCAGTTTTTTTGGAAATGTTAAAATATTTTATATTTTTATCCTGATAAACGATAAAAAGCCTCACTTTATCGGTTATTTTGAATAGATTTAAATAATTTTTAAAACAATTTAAGTATGACCCCAAACCTACAAATTGAACTTAGACGTTTTATTTCTTCTAATGTTGTTTCAAAGTTGAACAAATTTTATTTTGAAAATGATGCACTTTTAATTAAGGGAATCGATGTTTCAATAGGTACAGTTTTAATGGGTTTGTATAATAGGACCGAGGAATTGGATTTTTGCAAAGGAATTGTTTCAAACCTACAACAAGACTCGACATTTTATCAGGAGGTCGATTTTACATCTGGTAGAATTTTATCAGTAGATGATTGTTATCGTTTAGAAGGAAATGATTTGTTGAAAGAAATTTTTGCCAATAAAAAAGGAAGAATTTCTGAGATGGTTTCAAACGAAGTAGGTATCAAGAGTGAGACCGCAAGAGAGATTCTTAATTTTTCTGCTTTATTAGTTATCTCTTATCTTAAAAATAATATTCAAATTCTAGACAGTTTAAAACTATTATTAGAAGATCAAAAAAGAGATATTTTAAATAGTATTCCCCCTGGAATCAAAATTATCTTAGGTTTTTCCTGTTTCGAAACAGTAGAAGAGAAAAACCAATCCATCGGAAGATCAATTTTTACTTTATTTGGTCATAACTTTTTCAGTTTCTAGATAAAAAAAATCCCATCTTACAAAGTAAGACAGGATTTATATTTAAGTAATTTGAAGCGCGTTTTAAACGTTTTTCAAATTGATAATTTCTTGGTCGGTCAAAAGACGCCAGTTACCTCTGGGTAAATTCTTTTTGGTCAAGCCAGCAAATGATACACGATCAATGCGTAAAACATCGTAGTCAAAGTTTTCGAAAATAGCACGAACCACTTTTACATTTGATGAACGCAATTTAAGACCAACTTCGCTTTTTGCTTCTTTCTCGATATAACTAATTTCTTCGACAAATACACGGTGTCCGTCAAGAACTAAACCTTTGCTTATTTTTTCTAAATCTTCAAATTTCAAGTTTTTATCTAATGAAACCTGATAAATTTTAGATGATTTTTGACTCGGTAAAGTAAATTTACGAATCATATCAGTGTCATTAGTAAACAACAATAATCCAGTTGTGTTTTTGTCCATTCTACCAATCGGAGCAATTTTTGCTGTTGTAGAACCACGAACAAGTTCAAGAACGTTACGGTATTCCTGACCTTCGTCAAGAGCTGTTGTAAAGTTTTTAGGTTTGTTCAACAAGATGTATTCCTTCTTTTCAGGAGTCAAAACGACACCGTCAAAATTAATGACATCATTTAATTTTACTAAATAACCCATTTCAGTTACCGGAATACCGTTTACTTTAACGTTTCCAGACTGAATGTATATATCAGCATCACGACGTGAACAAACACCAGAATTAGAGATGTATTTGTTCAAACGAATTTCGTCTGCAGCTTTTTGTCTTTTTGGAGCCTGATTCTGTTTTTTGATTTTTTCAGCCTTTTCTTCTTCGGCAGCCTTAACAGCAGGTTTCACTTTTTTTGGCCCTTGAGCGCGCTTCGCCATAGGAGGTTTTGGCTTATTAGAGTTTGATCTTGAGCTGTTTGGTCTCGATCCACCCCCTTTATTATTGCCTTCCTTATTGTTCATAAATTCTGTAATTTGTGCAAAGATAGTTTATTCTTGCTAAATAATCATAAGTTCATTGTTCTTAGATTAATAGCTATTATTTTTTAGGGTTGCAGGAGCAGTACAATTGGCTTTTTTTCAGGCATATTGTCCCGCTTTTCGTTTCAATCTTTTATTTTTTTAAAGGAAAAAAATAAAAGGATTTCCACTTCAATCGGGGCTAGGTTCAAACAATTGGTTTCTTTTTAGACATTTCGAGAGGAGGGTTTTACCACAGAGATACACAAAGTTTATCGCCAAGATTCACAAAGAGATAGAAAAAAAACTCAGTGAATCTCCGTGAAACCTTTGTGTAGCTCTTTGGTATAACTATTTCAAACATAAAAATAATCTGTGCAAATCTGTTAAAACCTGTATCATCTGCGAGCTATTTTTAAGGATGTAAAAGCAAATTCTTCCCGTGCCATAAAACACTCGGATTAATCAATACAATGCAGCAAACACCTGAAACGATAAGGAATTTCAGTACGTTATGTAAAAGTAAAAACTGCCCTTTAGAATTTGATTTCCATAAATAAATCAGGAAAAACAATAAAACAGCAAAACATACATAAAAGTAAATATCCATATAACCCACATCATAAATATTGATCAAAATATAAACCGGAATAATTGTTAATAAAGTCAAAACTGTGATAATTTGCTTAGAAACCGTTTCATTATAAATTATCGGGATTGTTCTGTAATTATTAGCTAAATCACCTTTTAAATTTTCAAGATCTTTTATCATTTCCCTAATCAGCAATAATAAAAACAGAAATACAGCATGTGCTGAAATCACCATGAAATGACTCATATGGTCTTCTATTTCTTCAAATAAAATTTTATTATAGAAATACAGTAAAATCGCAAAAAATGGTAAGACTGCTAAAAAAGCTGCTGTCAGATTACCAACAATTGGATATTTTTTTATTTTGTGAGAGTAAAACCAAATTAGAAAAATATAAGCCGAAAAGAATAAAAAAGCACGCCAGGAAACAATTAATGCCATTAAAGCGGCAATAAAATTTAGCGCAAAATAAACTGATAACTTTGTCTTTTGACTCACCAATCGATCCAGCATTGATTTGTTGGGCCTATTAATTAAATCCTTCTGACTATCATAAAAATTATTAATAATGTATCCTGAGGCAATTGTGATAGCCGAGGCAAATACAATAAAGAATAAGTTGAGATCAAGTAAAATGTCAAGTGCTCTTTTTTCGGGAGCTAGTATAAAAATAGCAGATAAATATTGTGCTAAAACAATAATAGGAATGTTGTAACCTCTCACTACTGAGAACAAACTAACAATTTTCATTACTAAAAGTTTATGCTGTCTGCTTAACATTTTTAAAGTTAGTTTGGGGTTTTAATTTAAGGCTTATTTTTAAGGGAAGTTTTTGGCGTAATATTAAAGCTTATCTTTTAGTAATGCTTTAGAACCAAAACCTAATTTCCGAATGCAAGCTAAGGCTTCTTTTTGAGAAATGTCAACTTCTTTGATGTCTTTTTTTTCTACAAAGCAAACAGAGCCACTCCATGGATTAGGTGCAGCGGGGACAAAGACTGCAAAGTTGTTTTCATTTATTTCCTCAATCAAAAAAGCAAATTGCAAACCCGCATCTGTAGGAACTAAGACAACTTTTAAGTTTTCATTAGATTCCAGCCCCATAATGTTTTCATTCGTTTTCTTTATAAACGAATAACCGGGAACGAAGCTCAAAATTCCGTTTTCTAATCTTTGAATTAGTTTTTTTGCATAAGTTGTTCTGGCAATTAAGCCCGCACTAACACAAATAAGGAATATGATTAAAATTGCAACTATTTCCTCAATCGCCAATCCTAAAATTTTTACTTTAGGAAAATGGCTTATAATCGGAAGCGTAATTTTCTGAATTATGTGATAGCCTTTTTCAAGAATAATCAGTAATAAAACTAATGGTGCCAGAAATAGAATTCCACCTAAAAAAGTTGTTTTGATAATCTTTAAAATACTATTCATATTAAATAACTTTCAGGTCGTGATTTCTATTAAAGCATATTCAATAAGCTTGGTTTTTAAAGAAGTTTGAATTTAGAATTGATAGACAACCTCTAATTTATAATCTTTTAAAGATGCTTTTGCGCGCTCTAAATCCTCAGTAAACCCAAGAATGTAACCACCTCCGCCAGAACCACAAAGTTTTAAATAATAATCATTTGTATCAATTCCGTTTTGCCATATCCCATGAAATTGCTCCGGAATCATTGGTTTAAAGTTATTTAAAACGACTTTTGATAGCTTTTTAGTATTTGTAAACAACGATTTCATGTCGCCATGTAAAAAGTTTTCTACGCAAGCATCAGTATATTTTACAAATTGATTTTTAAGCATCGCACGGAAACCTTTGTCTTTCAGATTTTCCATAAAAATGTTAACCATTGGAGCGGTTTCGCCTACAATTCCTGAATCTAATAAAAAGACAGCGCCTTTTCCGTCAAAACTTTGAGTGGGAATTCCGGTTGCTTCAATATTATCTTTAGAATTAATTAAAATAGGAATGCTTAAATAACTGTTTAAAGGATCTAAACCAGAACTTTTTCCGTGGAAAAAACTCTCCATTTGAGCAAAAATATTTTTTAGCTGTAACAATTTTTCACGAGTCAGATTCTCTAAAACTGTTATTTTGTGTGTAGCATATTTGTCGTAAATAGCCGCTACCAGTGCGCCGCTACTCCCAACTCCGTATCCTTGTGGAATACTTGAGTCAAAATACATTCCGGTTTCTACATCATTTTTTAAAGTTAGCAAATCAAAAGTAACCAAATCAGGTTGCTCATTTTGTAAAGCTTCTAAATATGTAGAGTAACGTCTTAAACTTGCGTTTGATGCTATTGCTTCCGGCGAAGGATCTTCGATTTTTTTCAAAGCACCATTGTAAAAATTATAAGGAATAGAAAGTCCTTTAGAGTCGCGAATGATTCCGTATTCTCCAAAGAGTAATATTTTTGAGTAAAATAATGGTCCTTTCATGTTTATTTTATGTCTTTCTTTATTTTGTTTGGGTCTTGTCGTGTGTCAAAAATGGTATGAATTTTAATTTCATTAGAACCAAAACTATACAAGAGACTTGATTGTTTTGTTACAACACATTTTCGATATTTTTTACTTGCTGATGATTTAGGAAAAATTTCAGGATTCATACTTATTATTGAAATTGCTTTTTGAAATTTCACTAAAAATAATTCTTTCGATTTCTTAGACCATCTAGCTTCAATAAAATTTAAAACATTGTCTAAATTTTTCTCAGCTGTTTTTGAAATATTTACTTTAAGATTCACTACCTGTATTTTTTCATCACATCTTCAAAGCTTTTAAATTCTCCTCTTTCAAATTCTAATTCACTTTGAGCAACATCTTCTTTTTGCTCATCACTTAAATCATCCCACCAATCTTTTTTCTTTTTGGTTAACAATTTTTTGACCGCCAAAATGATTGAAAGGTCATCTGTTCCTTCCAGAATATCTATCACTTCACGTTTTTCTAATTGAATGTCCATAATCAAAATTTTAATTAAAGATACGTAAAATTATAATGCAATTGCACCATCTCCAATTTGGTCGCAAATGTACTGACGATTCTGACAAAATACAACTAATTCGTCCTGAATAAATTGTAATACTTTCTCGCTAACGTTTTCGGGATAAAGTACATGTACATTTGCACCGGCATCAAGCGTAAAACAAACCGGAATATGGGTTTCATTTCTAAATTTCCAGATCGCATTTATGATCTGCAAAGTATTTGGTTTCATCAAAATAAAATACGGCATCGAAGTCATCATCATGGCGTGCAAAGTCAAGGCTTCGCTTTCGACCACTTTAATGAATTCGTCTAAATTTCCACTTTCAAAAATGGCAATTAACTGATCCAGATTTTCATGCGCCTGAGCAAAACGTCTTTCGGCATAAGGATGATTGTGCATCAAATCATGACCAACAGTACTCGAAACCTGTTTTTCACCTTTGTCGACTAATAAAATAGTATCCTGATAATTTTTGAAATTGTCATGAATGGTATATGGAAACTCAACTCCAAATAAATCTGAACTTCCTTCAATATTTTTTTGATCTCCCCAAACCACTACATTTCCTTTTACACTTCTACAAGCACTTCCAGATCCCAAACGCGCCAGAAATGATGCTTTTTGATAAAAGTATTCCTCTGTCATTTCAGGATTCAGCATTCTTTCTAAACTCATGAAATTCATTGCCAGAGCTGCCATTCCAGATGCCGATGAAGCAATTCCTGAACTGTGCGGAAACGTATTTTGTGTATCGATCGTAAAATGATAGTCTTTCAAAAAAGGCAAATAAACTTCAATTCTTTCTAAAAACTTCTGAATCTTCGGTTTGAAATCTTCCTTTGGTTTTCCTTCAAAAAGTAAATCAAAAGAAAAACTGTTTGTCATGCTGAGCGATCCCGAGGCTTCGGCAGAAGCATTTTTTTTCACAAAACCCAATTTAGTAATCGTTTTACAATTATTAAGAGTAAAACTTACCGAAGGATTTGCCGGAATTTGATTGTCTTTTTTTCCCCAATATTTTACTAATGCAATATTGCTTGGAGCGCTCCATTCAAAGTTTCCATTTTCTATGGTCGAAGTATATTTTTTTGGAATAAAATCAGTTGCTGTAAACATGAATTATAAAATTTTGGCAAAGATAGTTTTTATAATATTTCACCCTATATGTTCTATAAGAAATTATAAGTTTGGCTTTGACTAAAATGAAGTTATATCACTTATATGGTTTAAACTTTCTTTTTAACTATTTTTGGATAAAAATTGAATAAAATGAATAAAGTTGTCAAAATTATAATAGCTCTGGTTATTTGTTTAATGGTAGGATATTCTGCCAGTACTGTAACAAGACCAAGTGTTGAAACCTGGTATCCAACTATTATAAAACCAGTTTTTAATCCGCCCAATTGGATTTTTATGCCAATGTGGACATTGCTATATATTTTAATGGCGGTTGCTGCCGGATTAGTCTGGGATAAAATAAAAGAACAAAACGAAGAAGTTAAAAAAGCTTTAGGTTTCTTTTTGATTCAATTGACATTAAACGCGATCTGGTCGTATTTATTCTTTGGATTAAAAAACCCGATGTTGGCTTTAATCGAGATTGCGCTTTTATGGCTGATGATTTACGAGACGTACTTAAAATTTATGAAAATAAATAAAACAGCCGGATATTTATTAATTCCATATATGGCGTGGGTTGCTTTTGCAGCAATTTTAAATGCTAGTATTTGGTGGCTAAACAGGTAATTTTTTTAGTTTTGAACTTCTGATTTTGCCTTCTTAAACATTTCGTTTTTAGCGTATAAAAAATCCATTGTAGTAAGAATATTGTTGTTTTCTATAAGTTTTGCAGATCTTGGATCAGCATCACAGAAATCAATAAACAAATCAACTTCTTCAGGTTTTAATTTTAATTCTTTTGTAAAAAAGTCACGAGGAATTGATGCTGCAACCAGCTTTTTGAAAACAGTTTCAGAAGTTTTCTTTTTAAGTTCGTCCTTATTGTCATTTTTAAATAAATTAAAAATTCCTTTACCCATTCTGCCAAAGTCCATACCATTGGCAATAGTTCCGTCGTAAACGCCAGTATATTTTTGTAAAGATTGATTGTCCTTTGCAAATTTTGTTGCATCTATATCTTTTTGAGAAATACGTATTGGATCAAATTTTATATTGGTTACTACAACTTCATTTAACTCAAATGCCTTTGCGCTCATATTGACAACCAGATTGTTTTGATCAATATTTTCCTGAGTTAATTTTAATCTTGTAAAGAAGTAATCTTTAGCAAAAAATAGTAAACTGTCTTTTGCTTGTACCTCAATTGAGAATTCTCCTAAGTAATTTGACGTTGTACTAGTTTTGGCTGTTTTATTTATAACCTCAACTTTATTAAGTGGATAATTGTTAGAAAAGACTCGTCCGTGAATTAATTTTTCTGTTTGAGAAATCGAAAATTGGTAGGTTAAAAAAGAAATTATTGTAAATAATATTACTTTCATTTAGTGGTATTTGTTTAATCTTGGTTTAGTTCTTTGGCTACTTTCTATTTAGATTTTTTCAGAGAAAATTTTTCTTTTTGATAAGTTTTTCTGTTTGAGAAATAGAAGTTGATAAGTCAAAAAATAAATTGTGGTAAGTAATTTTACTTTCATTTATTAGTATTTAACTGAGAGTAAAATTATTAGAATTGTCTTAATGAAAACTTAGGGAATCTGTAAAATCTTGTTAATTCGGATTTTAATAGTTTTCAGTTATATTCGCAGTTTCAGACCGTGACTAAAAACTGTGACTAAAAACTTTTTATAATATCTCAATTAAATCCAAAGGTATATTTATCACTGTTTTTGCACCACTCGCTATCAATTCTTTTTCGGTTCGATAACCCCAAGAAACTCCAACAGGAAACATATTGGCATTTATTGCTGTTTGCATATCAATATCAGAATCTCCTACAAAAAGAATTTCTTCTGGTTTTAAGTTCCAGCCTTTACTTATTTCTAAAGCCTCAAACGGATTAGGTTTTTTAAGAGCTTCGGTACTTAATCCAACGGCATTTTGAAAATAATCAGGAAATATTTCTGCCGTTATTTTTTTAGTAAGTTCATCAGCTTTGTTGGAGAAAACAGCTAACTTAATATTTTGTGAAACTAAATTATCCAATAATCCGATAATGCCTTCGTAAGGTTTTGTTTTGAGCGTGCAGATTTTACGATATTCATCCACCATAGATTCAAAACAGGTTTCAATTTGCTCGTCAGTATTGTTTGATGCCGGTAAAGCTTTACTAACCAGATTTCTGAGACCACTTCCAATAAAATATTGATAGGTGTCGTAAGTATGAGTTGGATGATTTAGACTTGTAAGTACAACATTCATCGCGTCTGAAATGTCTTCTAGTGAGTTTACTAATGTTCCATCTAAATCAAAAATAATTCCTTTAAATTTCATTTTTTATATATTATTTGCCAAAATAAACCCGCTTGTCCAGGCATTTTGGAAATTAAAACCTCCTGTAATCGCATCGATATTGACGATTTCTCCGGCAAAATAAAGATTTTGATGCAACTTGCTTTCCATGGTTTTGAAGTTAATTTCTTTTAAATCAATTCCGCCTGCAGTTACAAATTCTTCTTTAAAAGTACTTTTTCCGTTTACTTGAAAAGTTGCTTTTGTGAGTTGAGAAGCTAAGTTTTGTAATTGTATTTTAGATAAATCTGCCCATTTAGTTTCTGCTTCAATAGCTGAAGCTAAAACCAGACTTTCCCATAAACGATTTGGGAAATCAAAAGGAGATTTTTTTGAAACGGCTTTTTTAGCGTGTTCTTGTTTTAAGTCTTTCAGGATTTTTTCAGCATCTTCAGCATCAACATCATTTAACCAATTGACATAAATCGTAAACTGATAATTTTTATCGAATAAAGTACGTGCGCCCCAAGCCGAAAGCTTTAAAATAGCCGGACCGCTCATTCCCCAATGTGTAATTAATAAAGGTCCTGTTGATTCCAGTTTAGTGTCTTTTACGTTTACGGTAACTTGTGCCGCAACGCCGGGTAATTCCTTTATACGGGAATCTTTGATGTTGAAAGTAAATAAGGAAGGGACAGGGCTTACAATAACGTGTCCTTGTGTTTGCAGCATTTCCCAAATTTTAGGATTGCTACCTGTTGCCAAAACTAATTTTTCGGTAGCATAATTTTCATCCTGAGTATCAATTTTCCAGTGATTCTCAGCTTTAAAAATGGATTGAACACTTTGTCCAGTTAGAACTTTAATACCCAATTTTCCGGTTGCTTCTAAGAAACAATCGATTATGGTTTGCGATGAATTTGAAACCGGAAACATTCTTCCGTCGTCTTCGATTTTTAATTCTACCCCGTGTTTTTCGAACCATTCAATAGTATCTCCCGAACAAAATTGATGAAAAGGTCCACGAAGTTCTTTTTCGCCACGCGGATAAAATTTGACTAGTTCATTTGGTTCAAAACAAGCGTGCGTTACGTTGCATCTTCCTCCACCGGAAACACGAACTTTAGAAAGCACTTCTTTCCCTCTTTCTAAAATGGCAATTTTCAGTTTTGGATTTTTCTCTGCAATATTGATTGCTGTAAAAAAACCTGCTGCGCCTCCGCCAACAATGATTATGTCGAAATTTTTGATCATATTTATTTAGGTTGCCACAAATTACAAGAATTGGCACGAATTTTAAATTTTGGTTTGTATTTTTTTACCACAGATTACACAGATTAAAAGGATTTTGAAAATCTGTGTAAATTCTTTAATCTGTGGCTAAAATTTTAACTTTATAGTTTATCCGGAAAATCACTTATGATCCCGTCTACGTTATAGCTTTTTATTCTTCGAATGTCTTTATCTTCATCTACTGTCCAGGGTAAAACAAGAAATCTTTTTTCTTGCATTTTTTTCGTGTTTTCCAAAGTTAACAATTGAAAATCAGGATGGATGGCGTGCGCTTTTATTAATTCGGCGAAAGCCAAAGCTTTATCCAGATCTTCTTCTGTTAAAACTCCAATGGGAATATTTGAATTTAGATTTGATGTTTCTTGCAGTAAATCCCAATCAAAACTTGAAACAATGAAATCTTCATAACTCCAGTTTTTTTCTAAAATATATTCTTCAATTAGGGCAACAACTTTATTGGCAGTTCCTAATCCTTTTAGTTCTATATTGATCAGGCATTTTTTATCTACTAAATCAAAAATTTCTTTTAAAGTTGGAATTTCATATTTTCCATCAATCAAAAACGTCTTTAATTTGGATAAAGAAAAAGTATTTACAAAACCTTTTCCATTAGTCGTTCTGTCAATTGTTTCATCGTGAATTACTATTATATGTCCGTCAGAACTTAGATGAACATCAAGTTCAATTCCGTCCGCATTTAAGTCTAATGCTTTTTGGAAAGATCTTAAAGTATTCTCTGGTTCGTATCCTTTGGCACCGCGATGCGCTATTTTTAACATGTATGGAGAGTTTAATCGCAAAGGTCGCAAAGTTTTATGCAAAGTGCGCTAAGGATTAGATAAAAAGTTAGCCACAGATTATTGGATTAATAAGGTTTTTGTTTCACGCAGATTTTAAAAAGATTTAAGCAGATAATCTTTATAATTTAAATCTGCTCAAATCTGCAAAATCTGCGTGAAAAAAACTTTGGGACTTTCTATTATGCAAGTTCCAATAAAACAAGCCCGAATTCAGAATCGATGATTGCTTTTCCGTTTTGAACTTCTGTTTCTTTACCCGAAAAAGTATCTCTTAATTTGGTTCCATCCTTAAAAATAGAATCAACAGGAAGTTCTTTAACGCCAATTCCTAAATCTAAACCTATTACAACTTGATCGGTATAATTATCATTAGTATAGCTTCTCGAAAATATATATGGTTTTGCCGAAATTATATTATGTATTCCTGCCCCAACTGCGGGATGATTTCTTCGAAATTGCCCTAGTTTTTGCCAATGCCAAAGTATTCTTTGAGTTTCTTCATTTGAGTTAATATCATCCCAATTCATAAAGGATCTGAATGTTGCATCGCCTTCCGTTCCTTCAATTACAAGCGATCGACCTGATTCATCACCATAATAAACCTGAGACATTCCAAGCGAAAGCAATAATTTTGTTCCAGATTCAAAAGTACGGTTACGATTTGCATCAAAAGGATCGGGATCATCGTGAGAAGACACATAATTAAGAACGCTAAAACCTTTTAATTGATTTTGAAGTTGCTCTGAATATTTTGAAAATATTACTTCATAATCGTTTTGGGCATCTAGTTTAAATTCAAAATTGATCAAGCTATTAAAACCATGTTGAAAGTAATTTACTTTTCGATCTCCAAAATCATAATCTAATCCACCGCTTATTTCATAACCGTAAACTTCGGCAATCGTGTAAAACGCATTTTGATCCAGAACTTCTAAAGGATGATGTTTTTTCCAGGTTGCAAAAGCGTAATCACATTGTTTTTTAAAGTCTAACCAAACAATTTCTTCGGTATGTTTTACGGTATCACATCTGTAACCGTCAATTCCGAATTCCAGAATATAATCTGTTAACCATTTTATGATGTAATATTTTGGAGTTCTTGGATATTTTGTTCTTTCGAAAAATTCATTTAATGATTCAATTTCTTTATCATAACGATTTTCGTTTTTCCACTTTTCAATTAAAAAAGGAGGTAATTCCACTTCCTGCGTACTTTCGGTTCTTACGTCCGGAAGATTATCTACAAGAGTACACATTGTAGTGTTTTCGAATGATTTGTAATCACAAACAACTCCGGTTCTTACCCAGTCTTCTGGCCAGATAGGATCTTCGGGAGTTACGGGACCGGTATGATTGATAACTCCGTCAAGCATAATTCTGATACCTTTTGCGTGTGCTTTTTTAACTAGATTGGCAAGATCTTCTTTGGTTCCGAAATTGGGATCTAAGGTCGTCCAGTCTCTTGCCCAATATCCATGATATCCATAAGTAAGTCCGGTTCCTTCGTCAACGCCATCGTGAATTTGTTCCACAATCGGCGTAAGCCAAATAACATTTATTCCTAATTGATCGAAATAACCTTCGTCGATTTTTTTAATGATTCCGATAATATCTCCGCCTTCAAAACCACGTAGTTTTCCGGCAGTTTTGGTTCGGTTAAATTTGATATCATTCGAAGGATTTCCGTTATAAAAGCGATCGGTAAGTAAAAAATAAACATTTGCGCCTTCCCAAATAAAAGGTGTTTTTGAAGTATTGTCGTTATCCATTGAAATTATTATGAATCTTAAAGATAAAGAAAGAAAATTATAATAAAAAATTCCGCCACGAATTCACGAATTATTGTTTTATAAAATTCGTGAATTCGTGGCGGAAAAGTATGAGTTTAATTTTTAACACATAGAAACATAGATTTTATTCCTTATAAAAAGATTAAAATAAATGACAAATCATTTACGCATAGCTATGTTTGTTAATGTAAGTAAAACGCCTTTACTACGTTCGAAAAGCTATGTCTCTATGTGTTTAAAAAATTATTCCAATTCTAAAACAATAGCCGATTTAGGTTCTAAACTAATTTCAGTAGCTAAATCGAATGTTTTTCCGGTAAGAACATCTTTACCCGATTTAAAGTTTTTGATATTTTCTTTAAAACGATTAGTCTTCACAACCTGTTCTTTTGCGTTGTTATTGAAAACTACCATTACCGTTTTGGCATCAGTATATCTAAAATAAACATAAGTATTATTCTCTGGAATATAATGCGTCATTTTCCCGAAATGAACTGCTTCGTTTGATTTTCTCCAGTTGAATAATTTTGCAGTAAAATCGAAATATTTAGCCTGTTCAGGTGTTCTTCCTGCTGCGGTTAAAGCGTTGTTTTTGTCGCCAGCCCACCCACCCGGGAAATCTTGTCTGATGTCTGCATCGCCTTTGCTTTTATCGCCGCCCATTCCAATTTCTGAACCGTAATACAATTGTGGAATTCCGCGAACGGTTGCTAATAGAGTCATGGCCAGTTTATATTTTGAAAAATCATATTTGAACTTATCATTCATACGATCGGTATCGTGATTTTCGGTAAAAACTAAAATGTTATTCGTATTTGGATATAAATAATCCATTGCAAAATTGTTATAGAATTTAATCAGCCCATTGTCCCAGCTTGGTTCGTCTTCATTGAAAGCAGAAGTAACCTGACTTTGAAGTGTAAAATCCATTACACTTGGCAAATTCGAATTGTAGTTTTCAATCGCGCCAATTTTACTGTCTTTTTGCCAATAGGCTAGATTTGCCTGATTGTGCATCCAGATTTCTCCAACAATATTAAAGTTCGGGTATTCGTTTGTGATTGCTTTTGCCCAATTTGCCATTGCTGCAGCATCAGAATAATTGTAAGTATCAACTCTAAAACCGTCCAGATTAGCAAATTCAATCCACCAGATGGCGTTTTGAGTTAAGTATTTTGCAACTAGAGGATTTCTTAAATTCAAATCGGGCATAGAAGGAACAAACCAGCCATCAACGCAAACTTCCTGATCTAATTTTGATGCGTGAATATCTGTAATTACTTCACGTCTGTGATGCGTTTGTGTATAATTTTCAAATTGATTGATCCATGATTTTGTTGGTAAATCTTTAATCATCCAATGTGTAATTCCCCAGTGATTGGTCACGTAATCCATCACCAGTTTCATATCTTTTTTATGCATTTCTGCAGAAAGACGAGCGTAATCATCGTTTGTTCCATAACGCGGATCTATCTTGTAAACATCAGATTGTCCGTAGGTGTGATACGAATGCTGTTTGTCATTGTCTTCGCATAAAGGTGTGCTCCAAATAGTTGTTGCACCAAGAGATGAAATATAATCTAAGTTTTTAATGATTCCTTCGATATCGCCACCATGACGACCGCTTGGATCTTGGCGATTTCCTTTTTCAGTTAAAGTGGCATCGCTGTCATTTTTAGGATTTCCGTTTGCAAAACGGTCCGGCATGATTAGGTACATCATGTCTGATGCATCGTAGCTTTTTCTTTCTGCAGAATTTGCTCTTCTTTCTTTAAGGGAATATTTCTGCGTAAAAGCAACCTTATTTTTGGTTTTGAAAGAGAAAACCAATTCAGAAGCTTTTAAGTTTTGTGTGTCAATTGTAACAAAAAGATAATTTGGATTCTCTGTTTTTTCTACATTTTTAATTACCACATTATTCGAAACCGAAGCTTCGTATTGTGCAATGTTTTTTCCGTAGAACATAATTTGTACTTCTGGATTTTTCATTCCCGCGTACCAAAATGGCGGTTCTACTTTCTGAATTTGCGCTTTCGCGGAAGCAGAGAATAATAGAACAATAATTATTGTTTTTATTGAAAGGAGCTGTTTTGTAAAAAGTAATATTTTTGAAGTTTTCATAATAACTTTTAAGGTTTTACTATAAATATTTGAACGTGTGACTTCTCAATATTTATATTGTTTTTAATTCATTTTTAAGATATCAGGAAAATCTTCTGCTAAGACTAGTTTAGTCACAGGGAGTTCCAAATAAATCTAAGCCGTCAAACCAGAATTTCTTTATTGGTTTATCTTTTTTTACGATATATATAGTTCTTCCGGGAAATTTGTTTTTGCTTTTTTCAGGATCTTTTCCCCACATAAAATCATCGTTATAGGCAAAATAATAATCTCCAATATTGGCAAATACGTTGGTTTTGATATTGTCTTTATAATCATAATTTATGCTTTCCTTTTCATCATATTCGCGTATTCTTTTCTCAATGTCAAAATAGCTATTTTGATAGTTTATTTTTAATAATTGTGGAGAGCAAAAAATAGGTTTTCCATTTTTAGCGGTATCAAAATTTTCAATTGTAAGAGCAATAATGTTGGTTCGACATTCATCAATTCCACAAACGACGCTCTTTACTGTCATTTTAGAAAAACCCTTTGTGCCATAAACGTAGTAACTCTTATCTATGATTTTTTTTATTTCGCTTTCTAGTGTTTTGTTCTTTATAAGTCTGAAACTTCCTAAAGTATCATAATATTCAAAGTTTTGAATTTTAGTGGTGTCTCTGTATAAAACATTATTTAAAGAATCTTTTGCTTCGATTCGACTGAAAATCTCATCAAACTTAGCTCCGTTGTACGAATTCTCATCATTTAGATTAACTACGATTGCTGTTGTTGTTTTTGATAAATCATAAACAGAAAACAGCGTTTTGTCGATCTCATTTTTTTCTAAAGAATCTGATTTTTTTTCATTGCTTGTTTTAGAAATTGTTTCCTTTTTTTGATTGCAGGAAATAAGAAAGAGACATAAAAATAAGCTGATAATGTATTTCATTTTATATAGATTTAATTACAGCAAATCTAGATTTTTCTTATGGTTTTAAGGCTTCCAATTATAATATTTAATAATCTTAAAAAAAGACAAGTAATCCTGAGTGAATCACTTGTCTTTTAAAGTTTTATTTGGTTTCGATAATGCTAATGGCATAACCTCCGCCCGGAGCAGATAACTGCGATAATTTTGATTTGTTTGTTACAGCAATTTTTTTGATGGTGTAAGCTTGCGGGTTTGTTTTGTAATGCGCATCTTTTGCATCAGCATAAATTGTAGCGGTATATTTTTTACCTTTTTCAAGGAAACTGAAATCAATATTTGATGTACGAGGTGTTTCTCCGTTTACGTTTCCTACGAACCAATTGTTTGTTCCTTTTGCTTTACGGGCAACAGTGATAAAATCTCCTGGTTCAGCTTCGATATATTTACTTTCTGACCAATCTACAGCTACATCTTTAATAAATTGGAATGCATCAGGAAAACGGTTGTAATTCTCCGGAGTATCAGCTGCCATTTGCAACGGGCTGTACATCGTAACATATAAAGCTAATTGATTTGCAATTGTACTGTTTACATGAGACGTGTTTTCAGGATTCATTTTGCTGATATCCATTTCGAAAATTCCAGGTGTATAATCCATTGGTCCACCAATCAAACGTGTAAATGGTAAAACCGTTACGTGATTTGGTTTAGAACCTCCAAAAGCCTGATATTCTGTTCCTCTTGCTGCTTCGTTTCCAATTAAGTTAGGATATGTTCTTGCAATTCCAGTTGGACGAACTGCTTCGTGAGCGTTCACCATAATTTTATAATCTGCTGCTTTTTCGATAGCATATTGATAATGGTTTACAATCCATTGATCGTAATGGTTTTCGCCGCGAGGCAAAATATCTCCAACATATCCGCTTTTTACAGCATCATATCCGTTGTCTTTCATGAATTGATATGCTTTGTCCATATGGCGCTCGTAGTTACGAACAGAACCTGAAGTTTCATGGTGCATGATCATTTTGATTCCTTTTGATTTTGCATAGGCGTGTAGACCTTTTACATCAAAATCAGGATAAGGCGTTACAAAGTCAAAAACATAATCTTTTGAGTGACCAAACCAGTCTTCCCAACCTTCGTTCCAGCCTTCAACCAAAACAGCGTCGAAACCATTTGCAGCAGCAAAATCAATATATTTTTTTACGTTAGCATTGTTGGCTCCGTGAGTTCCGTTTGGTTTTGCTTTTGAGAAATCAGAAACTCCCAATTGTACCGTTGGGAAATCGTTTGTGTACGACCAAGAACTTTTTCCTGTAATCATTTCCCACCAAACACCAATATATTTTACAGGTTTAATCCAAGACGTATTATCAATTTTTGATGGATCGTTTAAGTTATAAGTCATTTTTGAAGCTAAGATTTCTCTTGCGTCATCACTTACCATAATTGTTCTCCAAGGTGAATGACTCGGTGCTTGCATATACCCTTTATCACCTTTTGCATCTGGCGTTAACCAGGATTCGAAAATCATGTTTTTATCATCAAGATTCAAATGCATACACGAATAGTTAATCAGAGCTGCTTCGTGTAAGTTGATGTATAAGCCGTCATTTGTTTTTAACATCAAAGAAGTCTGAACTCCTGTTGGTGAAAAGTTTTTTTGCGAAACATTTGCTGTAAATGCTTTTTCAGATAAACCTCTGATTTCAGATAATTTAGATTTTGTATAATCGTATTCCTGAGTATCATAATCTCCCGGAATCCAAAAAGCCGTGTGGTCGCCCGCCATAGCAAATTGAGATCTTTCTTCTTTAATTACGAAATAAGTAAGATTTTTTTGAGCTGGAAATTCATATCTAAATCCAAGTCCGTCATCAAACAAACGGAAGCGAATTACGATTTGTCTTTCAGTTCCTTTTTGATTCAAAGTAACAGCCAATTCATTATAATGATTTCTGATATTGTCAACTTCTCCCCAAACTGGTTTCCATGTTTCATCAAAAGTGGAAGTTTTTGTGTCAACAACTGTAAAATCATTCAATAAAGATTTTTTGTCATCTTTAAGTTCAAGACCTAATTTACTGGTTTTGATAACGTCTTTATTTTTGTATTTTAAAGTGTAAGTTGGAGTTCCGTCGTTTTGAAGAGAAAATTCCATTACGAACTTGCCTTCGGGTGACTTTAATTGTTGTGCATTTGCGATAGAGCTAAATGCAAACAAGATTAAACTTGCGAAAAATAAGTTTTTCATGTTTTTAAGTTTTAAAGTATTGTAGTTTAATTAATTTGTACAAGTCTACTTGCAATTACAGGATTTCCGTTAACCACAATTGTTAAATCTTGGTCGCCATCTACAGTAAAATTGGTTTCATTGTGATTCACAGACACTTTCAGAATTTGATTTCTGAAATTAATTTTAAAAGAATATCCTTTCCATTCTTTCGGGATTTTTGGAGAAAAATGCAATTGGTCATTTTTAACTCTCATTCCGCCAAAACCTTCCACAATACTCATCCATGTTCCTGCCATTGACGTAATATGACAACCTTCTTCAACTTCTTTGTTGTAATCATCTAAGTCTAGGCGAGAAGTTCTTAAATAAAAAGTATATGCCATATCCATTTTATCTAAAACCGCTGCCTGAATCGAGTGCACACAAGGCGAAAGTGAACTTTCGTGAACCGTAAACGACTCATAAAATTCGAAATTGCGTTTTAATTCTTCTTTAGAAAAATGATCTTCAAAGAAATAAAAACATTGCAAAACGTCAGCTTGTTTAATATAAGGCGAACGTAAAACGCGATCCCAAGACCATTTTTGGTTGATTGGGCGTTGAGATTTATCTAAGTCTTTTACAGGAACTAAATCCTTGTCTAAAAAGCCATCTTGCTGTAAATAAACTCCCAAATCCTCTGATTTTGGGAAATACATATTATCAGCGACTTTTTTCCATTCCTGAATTTCATTCGCAGAAAGATTTACTTTTTCTATAATTCGTTTGTGGTCTGCAGGATATTCGGAAGACACTTTTTTAATTTGTTCCGATGCATAATCAATACACCATTTTGCAATATAATTGGTATAGAAATTATTGTTGATGTTATTTTCGTATTCATTTGGACCTGTAACCCCCAGAATAACGTATTGATTTTTGTCTTTAGAGAAAGAAGCTCTTTGGTGCCAGAAACGTGCAATACCAATTAAAACTTCCAATCCTTTTTCAGGAATATAAGAGTAATCTCCGGTGAAACGATTGTAATTGAAAATCGCAAAAGCAATCGCACCATTTCTGTGGATTTCTTCGTGCGTAATTTCCCATTCGTTGTGGCATTCTTCACCATTCATGGTAACCATTGGGTACAAAGCCGCTCCATCTTTGAAGCCTAGATTGTCTTTGGCATTTTCGATCGCTTTATCTAATTGATTGAAACGATATGTCAATAAATTTCTTGCAACTTGCTGATCTTTAGTTGCCATATAAAACGGAATACAATATGCTTCGGTATCCCAATAAGTAGATCCGCCGTATTTTTCTCCGGTAAAACCTTTTGGACCAATATTCAAACGAGAATCTTTTCCTAAATAGGTTTGATTTAATTGAAAAATGTTGAAACGAATTCCTTGTTGTGCTTTTACATCGCCTTCAATGGTAATATCTGACATTTCCCAGATTTTACTCCAGGCATCGATTTGATTTTGAAGTAAAGTATGATATCCTAAATTAACGGCAGCTTTAATGCATTTTTCGGCTGCAGCCAAAGTATTATCGTGGTTTAAAGAAACAGTATATCCACCAATTTTTTGAATGGATGAGGTTTGTCCTTTTGCGATAATAGTTCCGTATGTAAACTGAACTCTATCTGATGTTGAATCGATTGTTGAAGGCGAAATATTTACGTTTTCTCCGTTTGCAAAAATCGTATTGTGCATGAAAGTCGTAACTTTAAAATGCGTTTTAAAAGTTTGCGCAGTTACAAAAGCGTCGCTATTTGATTTTTTTACCTCAAGAGGTTCCCAGAATTTTTCTTCCCAGTTGGCATCTTCATTCGTTACACCTGCATCAATATAAGGTTTGTAAACAATTTTGGCGTCTTTGTTTAAAGGCGTAATTTCATATTTGATAATTCCTACTTCATCCAAATCCAAAGAAAGAAAACGACGAATGTTTACAGAAATTTCGGTTCCATTTTTTAATGTAGCTTCAAAAGAACGATTGTACCAACCTTCTTTCATATTCAATTCTCTGCGGAAGTTTCTAACCTCGGTACAGGTATTTAAATCAAGATTTTCTTCGTTGATTTCAACGTCAATTCCAATCCAGTTTGGAGCGTTTAATACTTTCGCAAAATATTTTGGGTATCCGTTTTTCCACCAGCCCACTTTTGTTTTGTCTGGGTAATAAATTCCGGCAATATAACTTCCCTGAAAAGTTTCTCCGGAATAGGTTTCTTCAAAATTGGCGCGTTGTCCCATGGCACCGTTCCCGATACTAAAAAGACTTTCAGACGATTTTACTCGTTCGGCATCAAATCCTTCTTCTATGATGGACCAGTTGTCTGGTTTTATATAATCTTGATTCATTTTTCAAATTAGATAATATGGCAATTTGATAATTAGATAATTGCCTTAGTTTTTAATAACTTTTTACATTCATTTAGTAATTGCAGCATTAGAATATTTGTCGATAAGAGCATTATCTCATTGACACATTTTCTAATTATCCAATTAACTGCTCGATAAAGCTTGTTTCGATTTCGGTAAAATCTTTAAAAATATAATCAGCTTCATGTAAAATTGTTTTCTCACCAATTCCCACACTTACCATTTCACCTATGTTTGCTGCCTGAATTCCGGCAACAGAATCTTCAAATACAATTGAGTTTTTTGGATCAATATGGAGTAATTGAGCCGCTTTTAAGAAAACTTCCGGATCTGGTTTGGCATTGGTAACGTCGTTTCCGTCAACAATAACATCGAAATACGAAAGGATTCCGGTTTTTTCAAGGATTGGTCGTGCATTTTTACTCGCAGAGCCTAATGCAATTCCCTGGTTTTTTTCTTTCAATAGTTGTAGAATTTTAAAAACTCCTGGAAGAATCTCGCTTTCGTCCATGTCAACTAAATAAGATAAGTAATCTTCATTTTTTTGAATTAACCATTTGTCTTTGTCTTCCTGCGAAGCCTGAACGTTTCCTAATTCAAGTATAATATCTAACGAACGAACCCGGCTTACGCCTTTTAAAAGCTCGTTGTCTTCATGTGTAAAGTTTATATTTAGCGCCTGAGCAATTTTTTGCCAAGCCAAAAAGTGGTATTTAGCGGTATCAACGATTACGCCATCAAGGTCGAATATGAATGCTTTTTTGTTCATTATATTAGAGATTGTTCTTTATTATTTTTGAATAGTGTCGTCTACATCTTTTACTTTGTAAACTAAAAGAGCCGCGATTAAAAAGCTGACTCCACTTGTAATTAATGCGTAAATAGCGTCTCCATTGTAAAGGTATTTTACAATTGGACCTCCAATAAGTGCGTTTACAATTTGAGGAATAACAACAAAGAAGTTGAAAATTCCCATGTAAACTCCCATCTTTTTAGGGGCAATTGATCCTGCAAGAATTGCGTACGGCATTGCCAGAATACTTGCCCAGGCAACTCCAATGAGAATCATTGGCAATACAACCCAGTCTTCATTTGGCATGAAATAAATGGAGATTAATCCAATTCCTCCAATGATTAATGAAACTGCGTGAGTTGATTTTCGTCCGATTTTTTTAGCGATGTAAGGCAGGAAAAATAATGCGATAATAGCAGAAACTAAGTTGTAAACTCCAAATAAAATTCCAACCCAATCTCCCGCATCCTGATATTGCTGGCTTGAAGTATCGCTTAATGGTAATCCGTAAATGTGATGCGCAATGGCAGGAGTTGTAAAAACCCACATTCCAAATAATCCGAACCATGAGAAAAATTGTACCCAACTTAGCTGACGCATTGTTGTTGGCATTTTTGCAAAGTCGGTAAAAATGTCTGTAAGTTTTGATTTTTCTTCAGAAGGAACATCGACTTCACTTTGAGGATCTTCAAAATTGGCTAATTCTTCAGGAGTATATTCTTTTGTTGTAAATAAAGTTACCAGAATAGAAGCTATTAAAACTGCCGCTCCAATTATAAATGATAATTTCAGATTTAAAGGAATACTTCCGGGAACTGCATTGTTTGAAATCTGAAAATAATTGGTTAAGACATAAGGTAAAGCGGAACCAATTACGGCTCCAAAACCAATTAATGAAGTTTGAATACTAAAACCCGCAGTACGCTGATCTGTTCTTAAATTATCTCCAACCAAAGCACGAAAAGGTTCCATTGCAATGTTGAAAGATGCGTCCATGATCATTAACATTCCGGCTCCAACCCATAAAGCAGGCAAAACTGAAATGAAAATATTAGCTTGTGGCATTAAAATTAATCCAACTGAAGCTAAGATAGCACCAACAAGAAAAAATGGCTTTCGTCTTCCAAATCTTCCCCAGGTTTTGTCACTGTAATGACCAATAACAGGCTGCACTATTAATCCCATAAGGGGAGCAATAATCCAGAACCATGAAAGTTCATGTACATCGGCACCAAAAATTTGAAGAATTCTGCTGGCATTTGCATTCTGAAGTGCAAACCCCATTTGTATTCCCAAGAAACCGAAACTCATGTTCCAAATTTCCCAGAAACTTAATTTACGCTTTTCCATTATCGTAATTAAAAAATTAATTAGACGATAAGCGCTTTGCTTATCAAAACTTACTTATGGTTCGAAGTAAAAGTAAAAGCTTTGAGCAGGCGTAAAAGTATTAATTATTTTTTTAATTCAAATCATAAAAAAACCATAAATAAAATTTATGGTCTTAGAATGTGTTGATTTTAAGAAAATTAATCAGTAGATTCTCTTTTTATCAAATGTGTTTCTATAACTTCTGTAGTGTAATTTTCGTTTTCTTCTTCGTCATCATCGTGTCCTGCTTCTAGTCTTTCGATCAGCATTTTAGCGGCTTTATTTCCCATTTTTTCCCCACTTTGACTTACAGTTGTAATACTTGGCGTAGAATATTTAGATATAATTCCGTCTGTAAAAGCAATTACGGCGAGATCTTCCGGAACTTTTAGTCCCATTTTACTGGCCGTTTTGATAATTGTTACGGCAAAAAGTTCGTTTACAGCAAAAACAGCATCAAAAGCTCTGTCATGTAAAAGTTGGCTGATGGTGATTTCGCAAGTATCTACGTCTTCAATTTTTATGATTAAATCTTCGTTGAATGGTAATTCGTTGTCTAATAGCGCTTTTTCGTAACCATCGGTTCTTAATTTCCCCACACTTACATAATCGACTGTTGTAACAAGAGCAATCTTTTTTCTTCCATTGTCAATCAAACTTTGTACGGCTTCGTAAGCAGCTGCTTTATCATCAATAATTACTTTATCGCATAAAATATCATTTGTAACGCGGTCGAACATTACAACCGGCATTCCTTGATTGATAACTTCGGTAATGTGGTGAAAATCACCTTTGTATTGGGTTTCTTTAGAAAGTGACATGATAAAACCATCAATACTTCCATTGGCTAACATTTCCATATTCAGGACTTCTTTATCAAACGAATCATCAGATAAACAAATGACAACGCTGTAGCCATTTTCGTTCGCGACCTGTTCAATTCCGTTGATTACGGTAGAGAAAAAATAATGTACAATTTCCGGAATAATAATACCAATACTTTTGGTTTTTCGATTTTTTAAACTAAGAGCAATATTGTTGGGTTTGTAGTTGTAAAACTTTGCAAAAGCCTGAACTTTTAAACGTGTTTCTTCGCCTATTTCAAGACTGTTTCTAAGTGATTTTGAGACAGTTGAAATAGAGACGTCAAGTTCCCTTGCAATCTGTTTTAAGGTTATTTTGCGTTTCATAGTTATTATTGAAAAAAATCTAATTGTTAATAAAGGTATCTTTTATTTTTTGATTTGTCATTTTTTGACTGAAAAGATTACAAAATATAGAAAGTTTTCAACACTATCACGTTTTCGTAACTCATTAAAAATTGTAAGTGGTTGACCATGTTAATAAATTCCTAATTTTGAAATTCGAAGTAAAATTAAAAACTTAACTAACATTCAAAAACTCAAACTAATTTAAACAAAAAGTATGAAAACAATTTACAAAAAGTTGTTATTTTTATTCCTTCTGTTACCGTTTAGTGTACTAGCTCAAAGTACTTTATCCGGAACAGTTGCCGACTTGGCAACGGGACAACCAATCCCAGGAGTAAATGTAAGTGTACAAGGTGCTCCGGGTGGAACATCAACAGATTTTGACGGTAAATTTCAGTTATCGAATTTAAAAAATGGAGACAAAATTTTGGTTTCATTTATTGGATATAAAACGTCAACTATAGTCTTTAACGGACAAAAAACATTACCGGTTACTTTAGAAGAAGATACAAACCAACTTAAGGAAGTTGTTGTACAGGTAGGTTACGGTACTGTTAAGAAAAAAGATGCAACTGGTTCTGTATCACAAATTGCTGCTAAAGATTTTAATAAAGGAATTAACGTTACTCCAGAAAGTTTAATTAGCGGTCGTATATCGGGTGTTAATGTAACCGGTGGAGGAGCTCCGGGAGCAAAAGCTGATATTAGAATCCGTGGTGGATCCTCATTAAATGCTTCAAATGAGCCTTTAATTGTATTAGACGGACTTCCGTTAAGTAATGCAGTTCCAAGTGGTGCAACAAGTATATTATCTACAATTGACCCTAATGATATTGAATCATTTACGGTTCTTAAAGATGCTTCTGCTGCTGCAATTTACGGTTCTCGTGCTGCAAATGGTGTAATTGTTATTACAACTAAAAAAGGATCAAAAGGTGGTGTAAAAGTTAACTTTAGTTCTCAAATAGGTATCAATACTGTAGCGAATACTGTTGATGTAATGAGTGCAGATCAATTCCGTGAATTAGTAAATACAAAAGGTTCTCCTGCGCAACAAGCGTTATTAGGAAATGCAAATACAAACTGGCAAGATGAAATTTTTCATACTGCTTTGACAACTAACAATAATATCTCTGTAAGTGGTGCTTTGTTCAACAAATTACCAGTACGTTTATCTGTTGGAAATGTTGATAATCCTGGGATCCTAAGAAACACTTCTTTTGAACGAACTACGACATCGATATCGTTAAATCCGGTTTTATTTGATAATCATTTAAAAATCGATATTAGCGGAAATTTATCTTTCGGAAAAAATCAATTTCAGGATGAAGGTGCAATTATTGGAAGCGCCATCGGATTTGATCCAACTCAATCTGTATATCAGGCAGGTTCTCGTTACGGAGGATATTACGAATGGTTAGAACCAACCGGAAACTTACCGTTATTACCGGCAAGAAATCCTGTTGCAAGATTAAACCAAGATGACAGAAGAGCAACTTCTACCAGAAAATGGGGAAATGTTAGAGTAGATTATAAACTTCACTTTTTTGAAGATTTGAGAGTTGTTGCTGAAGCAGGTATTGATAGATTTGACAGTAGCGGTTATACTGAAGTAAGTACTCAAAGTGCTTTAGGATATCAGCCAAAAGCGTTTAGTGATCCGGCTTATGTTAATTTAGGAAACTACTCAAGTTATACTGATGCGCTTCAAAATAAAAACTTAAATGCTTATTTGAATTATACTAAAGATATTGGTAAAATTAAAATTGATGCAACTGCGGGTTATAACTACCAATTGTTTCAAAAAGAAAAATATTCATCTGGTGAAACAAGACAGCCAAATCCTAATGAGGATGTTGCTACAGATCCTGATGTTAACTTACAATCGTTCTTCGGACGTTTGAATTTAGGGTATGACAGCAGATATTTATTGACTTTAAATTACAGAAGAGACGGAACTTCTCGTTTCTCTGAAGATAACAGATGGGGAAATTTTGCAGGTGGTGCTTTTGCATGGAATTTATCTGAAGAAGCTTTCTTAAAAGATAATAACACTGTTTCAACTTTAAAATTAAGAGTTGGTTACGGTACAACGGGTCAACAGGATATCTCTGCTCAATATGATTATTTACGCAGAGTAACTTTAGGAACAATTAACTCACAATACGTTTTTGGTAATACTGTTTATTCTACGGCAAGACCAGAAGGATATAACGAAAACATCAAATGGGAAGAATTGGCAGAATCTAACGTTGGTATCGATTACGGATTCCTTAACGACAGAATTACAGGATCTATTAACTATTTTGATAAAAAATCAACAGATTTATTAGCAGATATTGCAGTTCCTGATGGTGCGAATCTTAGAAACCAAGGTTTCTTTAATATTGGTAGTGTAAGAACAAAAGGAGTTGAATTTAGTATCGCTTCTGATATTGTTAAAAATGATAATTTGACGTGGAATGTAGCTTTTAATACAACTTACATTGATCAGAATATTTCTGAATTAGGAATTACGGTTCCTGGTTTTCAAGGTTATTTAACCGGAGATAATATCGCGGGTGGAAACGGAAATAAAATCCTTATCAACTCAGTAGGATTTTCACCAAATTCATTTTTTGTGTATGAGCAATTATACGATGCTAACAAAAGACCTATTGCAGGAGCTTATGTAGACAGAAACGCAGATGGAAAAATTGATACAGCTGATCGTTACAGAGCAGGAAAAGCGGCTCCGGATTATACTTTTGGTTTGTTCTCTACTTTAAACTACAAAAAGTTTGATTTTACAATGAACTGGAGAGCAAGTGTTGGAAACAAAATTTTTGATAACGTAAGTTCTAATTTAGGATATTCTGATGCTGGATTAAGAAGACAAACTGATTTATCTAACGTAAGTTCAGATTACTATAATACTGGTTTTACTTTTGAAGATAATGGTACATCACGTTACTTGTCTGACTATTTTGTAAAAGATGCTTCTTTCATAAAATTAGATAACGTTACACTTGGATACACTTTTGATAAAACAATCATAAAAGCAGCTTCTTTAAGATTTACAGCTGGAGTTCAGAATGTTTTCATTCTAACGAAATACAATGGTTTAGATCCTGAGAAATTCAACGGAATTGATAATAATGTATATCCTAGAGCAAGAACATTCTTGTTTGGAGTAAATGCGAATTTCTAATAGTAGACTGAAATCAAAAATTTAAAAACAAACAAAATGAAAATATCATTTAAATATATATCTTATTTTTTCCTATTCGTTTTAGGGATTAGTATGACGCTTACTTCGTGTACGGACGACTTAAACGTGACGCCAAAGGATGATGATGAATTTTTATCTGAAACCTTTTTTCAAGATCCTAAATCGTACAAAGAAGTATTAGCTAAATTATACGCAGGTTTGTACGTAGGTGGTAATGATGGAGATGGAGATGCTACGATTCCTGGAAAAAATCCAGATATTGCAGGACTTGGCGGTGACTTTAGCAGTTACTTAAGATTACTTTTTGTAACACAGGAATTTAGTACAGACGAAGCAATTATTGCTTGGGCCGATGGTACTTTACCAACATTAAACGCTCAAACCTGGTCTCCTGCAAATGAATTTTTAGAAGGAACTTTTTCAAGAGCATTTTACCATATTAGTGTTGCAAATGAGTTTTTAAGACAAACTACAGACGAGAAATTAACTGAAAGAGGTGTTGATGCAAACTTAAAAGCTGAAATCGCTAATTTTAGAGCCGAAGCTCGTTTCTTAAGAGCTTTCTCTTATTACAACTTAATGGATTTATTCGGGAATGTACCAATTACAACTGAGAAAGATCCAGTTGGATTCTTTTATCCGGAACAAAAAACAAGAGCAGAAGTTTTTGCTTTTGTTGAATCTGAATTGAAAGACTTAGACAATAGTTTAGTGGCTTCAAAAGCAAATGAATACGGAAGAGTGGATAAAACTGCTGCTAAATTTTTATTAGCACAAGTTTATTTGAATGCCAAAGTATATGCGGGTGTAGACAAAAATAACGAAGCTGCAATATTATGTAATGAAATAATTACTGGTTCAGGATATACTTTTGCAAATGTTCCTTACAGTTATTTGTTTTCTGCAGATAATAATAGAAACGGTGCTCAATCTGAAGTTATTTTCCCAATTGTTGGTGATGGTAATGCGATTAGAGCAACAGGTGGAGGAATGAGTTTTATCATGCACGCTTCTATTGGAGGCAGCATGGATGCAGCGTCAAGAGGTATGGATGGTGGATGGCAAGGGATTAGAACTCGTAGAGAGTTTGTAAATCTTTTTCCTGACGCAACTGCAACCGGAGATAAAAGAGGTACGTTTTATACAAATGGACAATCTAAGGACATCAATAATGTTTCGACTTTTACAGATGGTTATGCGGTAACAAAATACATCAATAAAAATGCTGATGGTTCTGCTGCACAAAGAAATGATATCCCGGATATCGATTTCCCAATGTTCAGATTAACGGATGCTTATTTAATGTATGCTGAAGCAACTCTAAGAGGAGCTGCAAGCGGTAACATTACTACAGCTTTAGGGTATGTTAACCAAATTAGAGCAAGAGCAAATGCACAAGCAATTACACTTCCTCAATTAACACTTGATTTTATCTTAGATGAAAGAGGAAGAGAGTTATTCTGGGAATGTCACAGAAGAACAGATTTAATTCGTTTTGGAAAATTCTCAGGGGGTTCTAAAATCTGGCAATGGAAAGGTGGTTCTATAAATGGAAACGCTACAGAAGCTTTCAGAGATTTAATGCCTATTCCTGCAAGAAATATCCAGGCAAATCCAACTTTGAAACAAAATCCTGGATACTAACTTTATAAAACATTAAAATGAAAAATATATATAAAATTTTAATCGCATTTATTGGTGTTTTGGCGGTTTCATGTAATGCTGATGATGTTGAGAACAGACCTGTTATTGATGCAGGAACTGCTCCTGTATTATTAACACCAACCTCTGCTTTTAGTATTGTGCTATCAAAAGAAACTGAGAAAAACGTTGCCACAACTGTTACTTGGAATAAAGCAACGTATACCGGACCACAAACAATAGTAAATTATACTATTCAGGTTGCAAAAGCAGGAACTAATTTTGCTAGTCCGGTAACTGTAGTGAGCACAACTGCGGTTTCACAAGAATTGACAGTTGAAGAATTAAATTCAGCATTAGTGAATGGCGGTTTTGTAGAGAAAGAAGTAAACAATGTTGATATTCGTATTAAATCTGTTGTAGGAGCTTCAGGGATTCCTCAATACTCTAATACTTTTACAATTAAAGCTACACCTTATCACGTACCATTAGCTAGTTCTCACTGGTTAGTTGGAGCGGCTACACCGGGAGGATGGTCTTGGGAGGGAGATGCTGAAACTGAATTTCCTTTAGTTGCAGGTCAAACTAATATCTATCAGGTAACTATCGTTCTTAAAAGCGGAGAAGGATTTAGAGAATTTCTAAAAAATGACTTTACAAGCGGAGGGAACTGGGGTTCAGATAACAGTCATAACTTTCCATATTATAAAGATGCTGGTTATGCTATCGATTCAGAATTAGAAAATGCCGGTGATGGAGATCAGAATTTCAAATATACAGGACCAACCGGTTCAAGAGTATTGAAAATTGACAACGTTGCAAAAACGATAACATTAGATTAATTTTTAATGTACATATTAATTAGGGCTATCTATAAGGTAGCCCTTTTTTATACCAACTAACCAATCAACCAACCACATTATGAAAAAAACTGTACTATTATTTTTACTTCTACTGTCTGTTGTTGCAAATTCGCAGCAGATTACAGTTTCGCCAGCTATATTTCAGGTCGATGAACCTGTAACAATTACAGCTTCATTTGCATCGCCAGATTGTAATGAAATGGGAGCTAATCCCACAAAAGTATATATGCATTCCGGAATTGGATCAGAAGCAAATCCGTGGGCATCTGCAAAAGGAAATTGGGGAGCTGATGACGGAATTGGTTTAATGACCAAAAACGCAGATGATACATGGAGCATTACAATTACACCAAGCGTTTATTTTGGACTCACAACTATTCAGCAAAATGAAGCTACAAAAATGGGTTTAGTGTTTAGAAATGCAGCCGGTTCTCAAACATTAAAACAAGCTCCTTCGTGTTCTGATTTTTTTGTAAAAGTGGGATCGTTTCAGGTAAGTTTAACAACTCCTGCCGAAAATAGTGCTATAATTATAACTTCGGGTTCGGGGTTTAATATTACTGCTACAAATACAAATGGAGCAGCAAGTTATTTGTTAAAAGCAAACGGAAATCTAATCGACACAAACGCAAGCACTTCAAATTATTCGTATTCTCATACCGATATTACCAGCAATCAAACTTATGAATTATCGGTAACGCAAGGAGTTACGACAGTTGTAAAAAAGTTTTCGGTTGTTGTGAATCCCAATACGGTTTCAGAAACTATGCCGTCAGGTTTAGTTGACGGAATCAATTATAATGCTGCCGATGTTACAAAAGCGACGTTGGTTCTGGATGCACCTTTAAAAGATTTTGTTTACGTTGCCGGAAATTTCAATGACTGGCAGCCTTCATCGGCCTATGCCATGAAAAAAGATCCTGTTACGGGTAAATTTTGGTTAGAATTAACGGGATTGGTTTCGGGTGAAAATAATACGTATCAATATTGGGTGGTCGAAACAACGCCAATAGCAAATTCACCTTCATTAGTGAAAACCGCAGATCCTTATTCTACTTTAGTTTTGTCACCTTATGATGATGCTACGATTCCGGCAACTTCATATCCTAATATGCCTGTTTATCCAGCAGGACAAAGTTTTGAAGTTTCAGTATTAAAAACAGGACAAACTCCGTACAACTGGCAAGTAACCAATTTTGCAAAACCTGAAAAGGAAAAATTAGTAGTGTATGAAGTTTTGGTTCGTGATTTTGATGCCGCCAGAAATTATAAAAGTTTAATTGATAAGATGGAATATTTTAAAACATTAAAAATAAATGCAATCGAATTAATGCCTGTAATGGAGTTTGAAGGCAACGAAAGCTGGGGTTATAATACATCATTTCACATGGCTTTGGATAAGTTTTATGGAACATCGGATAAATTAAAAGAGTTGATTGATTTATGCCATCAAAACGGAATCGCAGTAATTCTTGACGTGGCGTTAAATCACGCTTTCGGACGAAATCCTATGGTGAGAATGTGGATGAATGATCCTGATGGAGATGGTTTTGGTTCGCCAACTATCGAGAATCCGTATTTTAATACCGTTGCAAAACATGCTTATAATGTAGGTGAAGATTTTAATCATCAATCATTAAAAACGCAGAATTATGTAGAACGCGTGGTCAAACAATGGATTGAGGAATATAAAATTGATGGTTTTCGTTGGGATTTAACCAAAGGATTTACGCAAAATTGTACTGCAAATGATGGTTCCTGTACAGATTCTTACCAACAAGATCGAGTAGATGTACTAAAGAAATATGCTGATTATTCCTGGAGTTTAGATCCTACACATTACACGATTTTCGAGCATTTAGGTTCAGATCCCGAAGAACAGCAATGGGCAAATTACAGAATTGCCGAAACGCCAAGTAAAGGAGTTATGATGTGGGGGAAAATGACAAATCAATACAATCAATTATCAATGGGATATGCATCTGATAGTGATATTTCAAGAATGACAAGTACAAGTCGCGGTTTTACGGCAAATCGTTTAATGGGTTATGCAGAAAGTCATGACGAAGAACGCCTCATGTATAAAAACGTGCAATACGGAAATTCTGGCGGAACTTATAATGTGAAAAATATAGATACTGCTCTGTCAAGAATGTCTGCAATTGGAGCGGTTTCATTATTAGTTCCGGGTCCTAAAATGATTTGGCATTTTGGAGAATTAGGTTGGGAAAATTCAATTTTTACTTGTAATGATAATACAGTAAATTCAGATTTTGATGCCATTTCAGGAGATTGTAAATTAGATAAAAAACCACAGCCTCAATGGTTAAATAATTGGTTAGGAAACTCAAACCGAAATAAAATTTACAACGATTGGGCAAAAATGATTACGCTTAAAATAAAAGAGCCTGTGTTTTCAGGAACTGCTACAATGGCAAGTGTAAGTTCATTGGCAGTCAACATAAAAATAAGCGATAATAATTTATCTGCAACACAATTAAAAGATGTATTAATCCTGGCAAATTTTGATGTAATTGCACAAAATATTCCAACAGCATTTCAATATGCCGGAACGTGGTATGATTTAATGGATAATACAATGATTAATGTTACAGATGTAAATTTGGCTATGAATATTCCTGCCGGCGAATACAGAATTTACGGTAATAAACCAGCCAATTTAGCAATCGCCGATTTCGAAAAAGGAAATTCAGTTAATCTATATCCAAATCCCGTTTCAGATTATTTTACCCTGAATATAACCACTACTAAAGTTCAGATTTATAGTGTTTCAGGTCAATTGGTTAAAAGTTTTAATGCCAATAAAAATTCGGATTTTCAATTTGGCGTAAGCGAATTAAAAACAGGTTTATATGTAGTTAAAGCGAATGATGAAAAGGGTAAAGTTCAGGTTATGAAATTTATTAAGAAGTAATATTTCGGATAAAAAAACACCTGACAAAGGTAGAAGATTTGGTTTTGTTAGTAATGTAAAGGGGCTGTCTGTAATGGACAGCCCTTTTATTTGCTACAATTTTTCTTTGTTATATTCGCCGATAACAGCAAAATAGCCAAAAGTTCCCAATCCTAAAACGATTAACGGCGTAAGAATAAAAAGGATAATGATTCCAAAGACTAAATCATCCTGTTTGTCTGAAAGTAGTTTGGGCAAACCAAATTCAAATACACAAAAATAAGCCGCTGCAAGCGCAAGAATAATCCATAAAACACCTAAAATTTGTTTGACCGCATTCATAATTTATTAATATTAAAGGTGATTAGTTTTGTTTTTATTATCGATATAGATCATTCCAATTACAAAGCAAACCGAAGCTATAATAATAGGATACCAAAGTCCGTCGAGATAAAACTCAGGTTTTCCTGCTTCTTTAGAATGTGTTACAAAATAAGTTGAAATCGCAGGAAGTAAACCTCCAAAAATTCCATTTCCCACATGATAAGGAAGCGACATCGAAGTATACCTGATTTTTGTTGGAAACATTTCTACTAAAAATGCAGCAATTGGTCCATAAACCATCGTTACAAATAAAACCTGAATGAAAACCAATAAAATTAAAGTCCATTCGTCGTTTGAATTTATGGTAATAGAAATATTAGTTTGAGCCTCTTTTTTATTCGCAAAATGAGTCTTTTTTTCAATAAAAATAGTTCCGTCGCTATATTCCTTGTTTGTCGTGTAAATAGAATCTTTGTTGTTTGTGATCTCAATTGTTTCTTTTGTTGCCTGAGTAAGTTCGGTTTTATGGTGGACATCAGTTGTGTTGTACATCATTTTATAGATAGGTCGATAGAACAAAATAGCCAGCAACATTCCGCCCATCATAATATATTTTCGTCCTATTTTATCGCTTAGCCATCCAAAAACAATAAAAAACGGAGTGCCTAATAATAATGCAATTCCCAATAATCCGTCGACTTGCGATGAATCTATATTCATAACCGTTTTCATGAAGCTCATAGCGTAAAACTGTCCGGTATACCACACAACTCCTTGACCCATTGTAGCTCCAAATAAAGCAAGCAAAACGAATTTTAGATTATATCTGTTGCCAAAACTTTCCTTTAACGGATTTGTACTTGTTGTTCCTTCTTTTTTTGCTTTGGCAAATTCAGGAGATTCATCCATGTTTTTGCGAATCAGATAGGAAACTCCAACCATTACAATAGAAACCCAAAACGGAACACGCCAGCCCCATGTATCAAAATCTTCAGCCGAAAGGACATTTTTTGTTGCCAGAATAACCATTAGGGAAATAAATAATCCAACTGTGGCTGTAGTCTGAATCCACGAAGTCCAATATCCTTTTTGTCCTACGGGTGCATGTTCAGCAACATAAGTAGCTGCTCCACCATATTCTCCGCCAAGCGCAAGTCCTTGCAATAAACGCAGAATTAAAACTAATAATGGAGCAAAAAAGCCAATGGTTTCATAACTCGGAATACAACCAATTAAAAAAGTCGATCCTCCCATTAATAACAAAGTCGCCATAAAAGTATATTTCCTGCCAATGATATCGCCAAGTCTACCAAAGAATAATGCACCAAACGGACGCACTACAAATCCTGCTGCAAATGTGGCCAAAGTAGATAAAAATGCTGCGGTTGGATTGTCGCTGGGAAAGAATTTTGTGGAAATTACAACAGCTAAACTTCCAAAAATATAGAAATCATACCATTCAATCATAGTGCCCATTGAAGAAGCAGAAATTACTTTCCAAATGCCTTTTGTAGAATTTTTACCCATAAAATGCGATGTGTTATTAGTAATGAATAAAATCATTAAGTATCATTTTACGAATATATAAGATATTTTTTTATTTAGTTGATACTTTTTTAACAAAGATTGCTTAATTGTTGACTTAAGATTATTTACTAATACTAATCGCATTAAAACAGTGATGAAAGAAACGAAGTATGAATTTTTTTAACGCAAGTTTAAAGTAAAAAACATAAAATTCGTAATATTTTTTGCTCGCAAATATGCTAAGTCACAAAGGTTTTTTTTTATTAAGTTAAAATCTAAAAAGAAAATCTGCTCAATCTGCGAGCAAAAAAAAAAGTTAGAGTTTAAACTTTGCGCCTTAGCGTCTTTGCGCGATTTTAAATCGGAGCTTCTACTTTTAAAAAGTTTAATCCCTACGGGATATTTTTCTGGTAGATTTAATATTCTACTACCAATATTTAACTCCTAACGGAGTAACAAAAAAATATCTCGGATTACATATTGGTAGAAATCAATTAGAAGCGCAAATTTCGCAAAGTCATTTAATACAAAGCTTTGCTAACTTTGCCTTTTAATAAAATTAACAGTAAAAATATCTTAGCGCTCTTTGCGTTAAATTCTGCGGTAAGGGAATCTAAAAAAGTATTAAAAACAAAAAACCCGAATATTACTATTCGGGTTTTGGTGGTGCCTCCAGGGATCGAACCAGGGACACATGGATTTTCAGTCCATTGCTCTACCATCTGAGCTAAGGCACCGTGCTGATTGCGGGTGCAAATATAGAATCATTTTTCGTTTATCCAAAACATTTTTTAAAAAAAATCAATTCGTATCTTTGTGTTTTAAAAAAAGCAAACATGATTTTAACTGTCGATGTTGGTAATACCAGAATTAAAGCAGCTGTTTTTGAGGGGAATACTGTTCTGGAAAGTTTTGTTTTTAAGAAAAATGAGCTTCAGGAAAAAATAGAAAATATTTTAAAAAAATTTCAAAACTGCTCAGATTTGGTTGTTGCCTCGGTAGGAAATATCGAAAAACAATCTTTTTTAGCTTTCGAAAAACATTTGAATATTCATTTTTTAACGCACGAAGACATTTTTCCTTTTGTAAATAAATATGCAACCCCAAAAACTTTAGGAATTGACAGAATGGTTTTGGCTTCCGGAGCCACTTTAAAATTTCCGAAACAAAATAGGCTGGTTATTGATGCGGGAACTTGCATAACTTACGATTTCATCGACGAAAACGACAATTATTTGGGCGGAGCGATTTCTCCGGGTTTACGATTGCGTTATGAAGCTTTGCATAACTATACGGCTAAACTGCCTCTGCTGACTTTTGAAACACCAGAATTATATATAGGAAACTCCACAGCACAGGCGATTCATTCCGGAGTTGTGAATGGCTTCGTCTATGAGATTGACGGTTTTATCGATGAATATCGAGCAAACTTTTCAAATTTTATAATAATTTTAACGGGAGGAGATGCAGATTTTTTGGCTAAACGATTAAAAAATACCATATTTGCCAATTCAAATTTTCTTTTAGAGAGTTTGAACCAAACATTTCAATATAAAATCGACAATGATTAAAAAAATTATAGTAAGCGCATGTTTGCTTATCTCGTTCGTTTCATTTGCTCAACAGGGTACTGCTTCTCCTTATTCTTTCTTTGGGATTGGTGATGTCAGATTTAAAGGAACTCTTGAAAACAGGTCTATGGCAGGGGTTTCGGTAGAGCAGGATAGTATCCATTTGAATATTGAAAATCCGGCAAGTTATGCCAGTTTGGGGCAGACTACTTTTACAATTGGAGGAACTTTTGGGTCATCTACATTAAAAACTAATGAAGGATCTGCTAAAGCGCAAAGATCAACTTTTGATTATTTAGCGATAGGAATTCCAATGGGAAAATTCGGAGCATCATTTGGTTTGATTCCCGTAACTTCAGTTGGTTATAAAATTCAAAACGACAATACAGGAACAGACGGTGCTACAAGTACACAACTTCAGGGAAAAGGCGGAGTTAATAAAGTGTATTTTGGTTTAGGATATAAAATTAAAAAAAACTGGACTATTGGAGCTGATGCTCAATATAACTTTGGTAAAATCACAACAACAAGCGTAGAGTTAGTTACGGGGGTTCAAAATGCTACCGCAGAAACAAATGCATCTGAATTATCTGGTGTTGGTTTTAGTATTGGTACAATGTATCAGACTAAAATTGATAAAAAATTAACTTTGTTTACGAGTTTAAGTTATGCTTTTGCAACTAATTTAACTTCAGATAATACAAGAGTTATTGCAGTAGATGGTGATGCAGATCCTGTTGTAGGAGATCCTCATGAAGATAAATTAAAGTTACCTAATAAGGTTACATTTGGTGTGGGTATTGGTGAGCCAAGAAAATGGCTGGTAGGTACAACAGCTTCTTTTCAGGGGAACGGACAACTTGCAAATTATTACAACGCAGCAGATAATGTAAGTTATGAAAAGTATCAAAAATATGCAGTAGGTGGATATTTTATTCCTAATTATGCATCTTTTACAAGTTATTTAAGCAGAATTACATACAGAGCCGGACTTAAATATGAAAAACTTGGTTTGGTAGTTAATAATCAATCAATCAATGATATTGGAATGAATTTAGGGGCAGGAATTCCTCTTGGAAATGGTTCTTTTTCAAATGTAAACGTAGGTTTGGAATTTGGAAAAAGAGGAACGATGACTGCAGATTTAGTTCAGGAAAATTATTTCAATGTTAGTTTGAGTTTCTCTTTCAACGACAGATGGTTCGTGAAAAGTAAATTCAACTAAGCATACGTTTTTATGTTTTTCTAAGCTCATTACAATTTACTACATTTGGCAAATGAATTTACCAAAGAGATATATTATAAGCGTTGTCACAGTTATTGCTGTGACACTGTTTTCTGGATGCGAAAGTAATTTTAAGGATGTTCAAAAAATTAACTTCTCAGAGTTTGTTCCGGGAAGTGACGCAGATACCGTTAATATAAAATATACCGATTCCGGCCGCATAACAGGAGTTTTGAAAAGTCCGAAGATGCTGGATTATTCTAATCTGGATTTTCCTTTTACCGAATTTCCAAAAGGAATTGACGTTACTTTATATGATAAAAAACAAAAGCGTACTTTTATAGTGTCAAATTATGCTGTTTCATATAAACCAACCAGTATAATAGATTTACAGGGAAAGGTTAAAATAACGTCAGAAACAGGACAAATGCTGGAAACGGAGCAATTGTTTTTTGATCAGAAAAACGAATGGTTTTACACCGAAAGAAAGTTCAAGCTTACTGATGCAAAAGGCGTTTCTTACGGTCAGGGAATTGATTTTAGTAAAGATTTTAAAGTGATTAATTCGCAGCGTGTAAGCGGTGAAATTGAATCAGACGAAAAAATATAATTATGGGCATTTTAAAATATACACAATATCTTTATTTAATAATTGCAGCTGCTTTCATTTATGATGGAGTTACGAAGCTAAATTCACATACTGAAAATGCGTGGTTAAGCTTTATAATTGCAGGTGTGAGTGTTTTTATGTTTTTCTTCAGGAGAAAATATGCCAAGAAATTTGATGACCATTATAAAAAACAATAAAAATGGAGATTAGTATTATAATACTATGTTTAATACTATCAGCGTTTTTTTCAGGAATGGAAATAGCTTTTATTTCCTCGAATAAAATTTATCTTGAAATCGAAAAGAAACAGGATAATTTTTTATCTCAAATTTTAACCAAACTTACAGAGAATCCATCAAAATTTATTGCTGCAATGCTTATTGGTAACAATGTCGCATTAGTAGTGTATGGTTTTTATATGGGAGATTTGATTCTGGAATGCATTATTAAATTAGGCTTTCATTTCTCTAATTTAACAAGTTTATTGGTTCAGACGATTCTCTCGACTTTTATCGTTTTAATAACCGCAGAATTTTTTCCGAAAGTTTTTTTCCAGATTTATGCCAATTCATTAATTAAGATTTTTGCAATTCCGGCATATCTGTTTTACAGACTGTTTTATTATATCTCCACTTTTTTTATCTGGATTTCGGATTTTGTTTTAAGAAAATTTTTCAAAACCGAAGGCGATCAGGTACAATTGTATTTTAGTAAAATCGAACTCGGAAATTATATTACAGAACAAATGAATTCTGTTGAAGATGATGAAGAAGTAGATTCGGAAATTCAGATTTTCCAGAATGCACTAGAATTTTCAGGCGTAAAAGCGCGTGATATTATGACACCACGAACTGAAATAGTGGATATTGATTTATTTGACAGTATTACCGACTTAAAACAATTATTTGTAGAAACAGGATATTCTAAAATTGTAGTAAGTCAAAATTCGCTTGACGATATTGTGGGTTATGTACATTCATTTGATTTGTTTAAAAAGCCAAAAACAATAAAATCAGTTTTAATGACCGTTGAATTTGTGCCGCAAACCATTTTAATTAAAGATGCGCTAAATTTATTAATCAAAAAACGAAAAAACGTAGCAGTTGTTTTAGATGAATACGGAGGAACTTCCGGGATAATTACAA
Source organism: Flavobacterium psychroterrae (assembly GCF_018380615.1). GTDB lineage: Bacteria > Bacteroidota > Bacteroidia > Flavobacteriales > Flavobacteriaceae > Flavobacterium > Flavobacterium psychroterrae. Next base: position 64,228 of record NZ_JAGYVZ010000002.1, read on the forward strand.
TAGAAGATATAGTCGAAGAACTTTTTGGTGAAATTGAAGACGAACACGATTCAGAAGAAGAAGAGCTGATTGAAAAGGAGTTGGGCGAAGGTAAATATTTGTTTTCGACACGCTTAGATGTTGAATACCTGAATGAAACCTATAAACTGAATATTCCTGAAGAAGATTCTTACGGAACGTTAGGAGGTTTTATTGTTAATTCTACTAAAGAAATCCCCCAAAAAGGTGAGGAAATAGTGATTGACAGCTATCATTTTGTAATTGAAGAAGCAACAAATAAGAAAATTGAATTGGTTAAATTGACAATAAAAGAGTGATTTTTTAAATTAATAAAAAAAATTGTGTAAAATAAAACGCTAGTTGTATTGTTATTAACTAGATAATTGTATTTTCGCAAACTGAATATAAAATTAACGATAATAAAAATGGCAGTTTTAGCAAAAATTAGACAGCGTTCCGCTTTATTGATAGGAGTTATTGCACTTGCATTATTTGCATTTATAATACAAGATCTTTTCACTAGAGGAAGTTTCGGTCAAAGTTCAAAAGATGTGGGAAGCATCGATGGAAAAGATATTTCATTTGAAGACTTTAGAGTTAAAGTTAGTAATGTTGAAAAAAGCGGGCAAGGAATTACTTCCACTGAAGCTGCAAACAAAGTTTGGGACCAAGAGGTTTCAATCGCATTATTATCAGCTCAATTTGATAAATTAGGATTAAGAGTTGGTGAAAAACACTTACTTGAAGTTTTAAAATCAGATCCAAATATTGGTAAAAACCCAATGTTCCTTAACGCAGCAGGTGGTTTTGACGTTGTGAAATTTAAAGAATACTTCAAGACTAATCCTGAAGCAGCTCAATATCTTTCTGAAAAAGAAAAAGATGCTGAATTAAATGCAAAATTTCAAATCTACAGTACATTAGTAAAAGCAGGTCTTTATACTACAGCCAGTGAAGGAAAACTGAAATATGAAATGGAGGCTAACAAAGTAAACTTTGCTTATGCTGCTGCACCATATTCTTCTATTAAAGATAGCGACGTTAAAATTTCAGATTCTGACATTGTTGATTATATGAAGAAAAACGAGAAAAAATTCAAAGCGGATGCAACTCGTGAAATTCAATATGTTTTAGTTGAAGATAAAGCGTCAAAAGAAGACGAAGCTGAAATCAAAGCTAAAATCACAGGTTTACTTAACGGAAGAGTTGAGTATAATGCAAAAACAGGTAAAAATGATACTTTGCCAGGTTTTAGAAATGCAACTAACATTGCTGAATTCGTAAATTCAAATTCTGATGTTCCTTACGATTCAACTTATGTGGCTAAAAATTCTTTACCTGCAGTAGATGCTGATAAATTATTTAGTTTGCCAGCCGGTTCAATTTACGGACCATACGTTTTTGGAAGATATTGTGCTATTTCTAAATCTTTAGGATTTAAAGCTGGTGTTAACGCAAAAGCAAGTCATATCTTAATAGGTTACACAGGATCTCAAACTCCAAACCAAAAAGAAAAAAGAACAAAAGAAGAAGCTAAAGCTAAAGCAGAAGAAATTCTTGCTCAGGTGCAGGCAAATCCGGATAGTTTCATGATGTTGGCTTTTACAAGTTCTGATGATTCATCTGCACAACAAGGTGGTGATTTAGGATATTTTAGTCCAAATCAAATGGTAAAACCATTCAACGATTTTGTATTCAATAACGGAATTGGAAAAGTTGGTTTAGTTGAAACTCCTTTTGGATTTCACATTATCAAAATTACTGACAAGCAAGACGGAATTCGTTTAGCTACTATTGCTCAAAAAATTGAGCCTTCTGAAGCTACTTCTGATAAAGTATTTACATTGGCAACTAAATTTGAAATGGATGCTGCCGATAAAGATTTTAATGCTACTGCAAAAGCGTTAGGTTTAAAAGTATCTCCTCCTGTAACTGCAAAAGCTATGGATGAAGCGTTTGGTCCTTTAGGAAACCAACGTAACATTGTAAGATGGGCATATGATAAAGAAACTAATGTAGGAGATGTTAAACGTTTTGAGATTGCTAATATTGGTCACGTAATTGCTCAATACAAAAGCGAAAACAAATCAGGTTTAGTATCTGTAACATTAGCAAGACCTTATGTAGAGTCTATCTTGAAAAACAAGAAAAAAGCTGAAATGCTAAAAGCTAAATTAACAGGTTCTACAATCGAAGCTGTTGCTAAAAGCGCTGGTGTTGCAGTTCAACAAGCTGCTAATGTAACGTTAGACAATCCGGTTTTACCGGGTGGAGTTGGACAAGAGCCTAAAGTTGTTGGAAATGCATTTGCATTAGCTGCAAATAAAATTTCTGCTCCAATTGAAGGAAACACAGGAGTTTATGTTGTAAAAAATATTAGTACTGTAAAAGCGCCTGCTTTAACTAACCACGCTGAATATGTTGCTAAAGTAAAAGCTCAAAGCGCATCTGACGCAAGCAGAATTTTACCAGCTTTGAAAAACAATGCTAAAATTGAAGATAACAGATTACAATTTAACTACTAGTTTTAGTAATTAAAAATCTAAATATAAAAAACCCGAAACGTCTTAAGATGTTTCGGGTTTTTCTTTTTTACTAAAATTTTTATTGTTTTTGTAATAATAATCTACGTATTTTCTTTAATTATATAGGAATAATCGAAATACAAATAAAAAATTTGTGATATTCAAAATATTGCAGTTAATTTGTTAAAATTTTTTATTTTAACTTTAAATAAAATCACCAAAAGAGCTATGAGTGAATACTTTAATTATGGGGAATTAAATGTTTATGTTTAGTTTATTAAAGAAAAGACCGAGGGTATATTCTAAAATTGAAAATCATATTTTTGGAATAATTACGGAGCTTTTAAAACTCGGCAGTACTGACATCAATAGTGATGAATTGGGAGGTAAATATTATTTAAGTAACGAAGAACAGCATTTTAAAGTTACCATTATGAGTAACGATTATGTGATCAGGTTAACAAATACGCGCGATTCTGTAGCTGAAAAATACGATAAGCTTTTTGTTGAAGATGTTTTGAAAGCTGTAAAAGAGGAGAAACACCGCAGAATGGAAGTGGTATATGATTCTATTACAAATAGTATTGAAAAAATGGCAGAACGTTTGCACAATACACTTATAGAATCTAATGAGTTAGAAACGCAAAAAGTTCGAAGACTTGAAAAATCATCATAATAATAACAAAAAAAAGTAAACTGGAAAGTTTACTTTTTTTGTCTTAAGAAGTTTCAAATAAATAATTTATACCTGTAAGATCATTTCGTCATAAGAAAGAATAGTATTATATCCTTTTTCAGAAAAATATAATGTTGGATCTTCTTTTGAAATTACCATTACAAAATCTCCGCCCCAGGCACCAAGGCTTTTAATTGCGCCATTGAAATCCGGAAAAGAAGTTTCTTTAATCGTTCGTATTTCCAGAATGTTACTTAAATGCATTTCGTGTTTTTCTACAGCTACTGCAAATTCTTTTATAGTTTGCGCATTCAAAATGCTATCTGTGATTTTATTATTATTATCTAAAATGGTATTCTCCAGATTTTCATTTCTGTTATTATAATAGGCGTTTATTGCAGCTTTGCTGTTTTGTTTTTTATTTAAATAGACAAAATAAATGTTTTGTGTAAAATCAGGATGAAATTCAACAGTTTCAACTATTGGTAAATTCTGTTCTAAACAATATAAAATTGGTGTATTATTTTGTGCGCAGGCAATATCGTAGCCACTTCCTCCAAAACTATTTTTTAAGAGCGTAAAAGCATCAATATTGGTCCATTGAGCAATATTGTTCAGTAATGTAGAAGAGGTTCCTAATCCCCAGTTTTTTGGAAACGTAAGTTGTGTGCTTATTATATATCCTTCAGCATTATTAATGAAGTCAGGATTTAAAAGATATGCTTCATGTAAAATCTGAATTAAAGTGGTTTTTACCGTTTCGCTTTTTAAATCTGTATTATGTATTATTTCAGAAAATGAAATAGTGTCTCCGTACCAAAGATGTTCGTCAAAATCATAACTTTTCCATTGTATTTCCTGGTTTGAACCGTTTTCTACGATTAGATTTTGTCCAAATTTTGTGGGTAATGCAAAAGCTCTGGCGCCATCTAAAACTAAATATTCGCCTGTAATTAAGAGTTTTCCGTTACTGTAAAAGGTTGTTTTCATGCATATATGTTTCACATAAATCCCAATTTTTAAATTCCAAATCGCAGCATAATTGGAATTTGGAATTTAAAAATATTGGAATTTAATTAATCGTTTTATTTCCTCAAATTTTCAATAAACTCAACAACTGCACTATGTGAAACGGTATTTTTCTTAAAGTGAGATTTAATCAAACGGCGTTCTTCTTCGTTAGCTTCAAATTGGTTGATGATGTTGTTTAAATGCATTTTCATATGTCCTTCCTGAATTCCGGTTGTCGTTAGGGAACGTAACGCAGCAAAGTTTTGCGCCAAACCAGCAACGGCAACAATTTCCATTAATTCTTTTGCGGATGGTTTTTCAAGTATTTCAAAACATAATTTCACTAAAGGATGCAAAGAAGTTAATCCGCCAACGGTTCCTAAAGCTAGCGGAATTTCAAGCCAGAAAGTAAAAATTCCGTCTTCGATTTTTGCGTGAGATAAACTGGCATATTGACCATTTTTTGAAGCATAAGCATGAACTCCGGCTTCGACAGCTCTAAAATCATTTCCGGTTGCAAGAATCACGGCGTCAACACCATTCATAATTCCTTTGTTGTGTGTTACGGCTCTAAAAGGTTCAACTTCGGCAATTTGAACGGCTTGTATAAATCGCTCGGCAAATTCTTGAGGATTTTGAATGTTCTTTTCGGTTAAATCTTCAATTGGGCAGGAAACTTCGGCTCTAACAATGCAATTTGGTACATAATTAGATAAAATACTCATGACAACTTTTAGCGTTTCATCTTCTGAAAATAAATCAGAATTCTTAAATTCATCTTTTAGAGTTGTAGCAAACTGTTCCAGACAAGAGTTAATAAAGTTGGCGCCCATACTGTCTTTGGTTTCAAAAGTAGCATGAAGCTGAAAATAATTTTCAAGTAAACTTCTTTTATCTTTTAGTTTAATATCTAAAATTCCGCCGCCGCGTTGCTGCATGTTTTTAGTAATGCTTTGCGTGTCAGATAAAAATTTAGGTTTTATTTCGTCAAAGAAAGATTGTAGCTTTTCGGCATCTCCATTATAGGTAAAATGCACCTGTCCAATTTTTTGAGTGTCAATTACGGTTGCTTTAAAACCGCCTCTTGTTGACCAGTATTTTGCTGCTTTTGATGCTGCTGCAACTACTGAACTTTCCTCAATTGCCATTGGAATTGTTTTGTATCTTCCGTTGATTAAAAAATTAGGAGCAACTCCCAGTGGAATATAAAGATTTGTAATCGTGTTTTCGATGAATTCATCATGCAATTGTTGTAGCTTTTCGTCTGAATTCCAGTAATTTCTTATAATCGTAAGTGCTTCTTCAGGGTTTGAAAAATAGGTATTGGCGATCCAGTTTATTTTTTCTTTTTTGGATAATTTCGAAAATCCGGCAACGGCGTTGTTCATTCTCAGTATTTTAAATAATAAAGTTGCGGCAAAGATACCATTTTAAGAGTTTTGTTTATAATGTATTTGAAATTTGAAAAGTACGCAATCGTTATTTTTTTTAACATTTAACAGTTGAAATGTGTATTATGTTCATTTTTTTTACTAAAATTGGGGTCTTTTTTATATTTAAAATAATTCTCAATGAATACGAGTAAAATTACTGTAATATTTTTATTTTTAGTTGCTACGGTTTTTGGTCAACAAAAAATTACTGTTGAAGATATTTACAATGGAGCATTTCGTGCAAAAGGAATGGATGAGTTGCAATCATTAAAAAATACAGATCAATATACTGTTTTGAACGTGGATCAGGCGAGTAGAAGTATGCAGATTGATTTATATGATTTTGCTACTTTAAAAAAAGTGTCCAACTTAATTGATACTAAAAATCATAGAGAACTTGCTGAAGGAATTGACAGTTATACGTTTGATGCTTCAGAAAAAAAGATTCTGATTGCGTGTAATTCCAATAAAATCTTTCGTCACTCTTTTACTGCAGATTATTTCCTTTATGATATAACAACAAAATCATTGACTAAGCTTTTTGATTTTCAGGTTCAGGAGCCAACTTTTTCGCCTGACGGAACTAAAATTGCATATGCTAAAGAAAATAACTTATATGTTTATGATGTAGCGTCAAAAAAATCGACGGCTGTTACAACTGACGGAAAGAAAAACGCCATCATTAACGGTATTACGGATTGGGTTTATGAAGAAGAATTTGCTTTTGTACGGGCTTTTGACTGGAGCAAAGACAGTAAAAAACTAGCTTATATTCGTTTTGACGAAAGCGCTGTTCCTGAATTTTCAATGTCAATGTTTCATCAAGATTTATATCCAACAATTGAAACGTTTAAATATCCTAAAGCGGGAGAAAAAAATTCGGTAGTTTCATTGCATATATATGATGCGGCTGGAAATAGTACTAAAAAAGTTGATTTAGGAAATTACAACGACTTTTATATTGCAAGGTTACAATGGACAAACGATAACAATGTATTATCGGCTCAGGTTTTAAACCGCCATCAGGATAATCTTGATTTATTATTTGTTGACGGAAATACAGCCGTGGCAAAAGTGGTTTTGAATGAAAAAGATAAAGCTTACGTAGATGTTACAGATAATTTGACCTTCTTAAAAGACAATAGTTTTATCTGGACAAGTGAAAAAGACGGTTTTAATCATATTTATGTTTATGATAAAACAGGGAAACTTAAAAATCAGGTTACAAAAGGAAACTGGGAAGTAGTATCTTACTACGGTTTTGACGAAAAAAACAAAACTATTTTCTACCAATCTACAGAAAATGGTTCTATCAACAGAGATATTTACAGAATTGGTTTAGACGGAAAAAACAAAATGCGTTTAACTTCAAAAGTGGGAACAAGTACGGCAACTTTTAGTCCGAACTTCCAATTTTTCATCAATACTTTTTCTAGTAATTTACAACCTACGACTTATACTTTGAATGAGTCCAAAACAGGAAAAGAAATTCAGGTTATAGAAAACAATAAAGATCTTTCGGCAAAATTAACTTCATATAATTTGCCTGCCAAAGAGTTTTTTGTTTTAAAAACAGCCAAAGGAAACGAATTGAACGCATGGATTTTGAAGCCAAAAGATTTTGATCCCTCAAAAAAATATCCTGTTTTCATGTACCAATATTCTGGTCCGGGATCTCAACAAGTAAATAATGATTGGAACAACTCTGATGATTATTGGTTTTTATCTCTTACGCAACAAGGTTATATTGTAGCTTGTGTTGATGGTAGAGGAACTGGTTTTAAAGGTGCCGATTTTAAAAAAGTGACTCAAAAAGAATTAGGAAAATACGAAGTACAAGATCAGATTGATGCTGCAAAAGTAATTGGGGCTTATCCGTATGTTGATGCTTCAAGAATTGGAATCTTCGGGTGGAGTTATGGTGGTTTTATGGCTTCAAACTGTATTTTTCAAGGAAATGATGTTTTCAAAATGGCAATTGCAGTTGCTCCGGTAACGAACTGGCGTTTTTATGACAGTGTTTATACGGAAAGATACATGCAGACGCCTCAGGAAAATGCAAGCGGTTACGACCAAAATTCGCCAATAAATCATGTTGAAAAATTAAAGGGGAAGTTTTTATTGATTCACGGATCTGGTGATGACAACGTGCATGTACAAAACTCAATGCAGATGATGGAAGCGTTAATTCAGGCGAATAAACAATTTGATTCTCAGATATATCCGGATAAAAATCATGGCATTTTTGGTGGTGCAACGAGAATTCAGCTTTATAATAAAATGACTAACTTTATCAAAGAAAATTTATAATATAAAACTTTAAACCTTAAATAAATAATGAAGAATATGGGAGAAACTCAAGTAAAAACTGCGCATCCAAAAGGACTTTGGGTATTGTTTGGAACGGAGATGTGGGAGCGATTCAATTTTTATGGAATGCGAGCTTTATTAACTTTATTTCTTGTGAATTCATTATTGATGAAGGAAGAAGAAGCTTCTTTAATATATGGAGGTTTCCTTGGACTTTGTTACTTAACGCCAATGTTGGGAGGTTTTGTTGCCGATCGTTTTTTAGGGAACAGAAACTGTATTTTGTTAGGAGGATTATTGATGGCTATTGGGCAAATGTTATTGTTTACCAGTGGAAGTATATTTGAATCAAACTTAGATTTGGCAAAAATCATCATGTATTCCGCGTTAGGAGTTATTGTTTTTGGTAACGGATTTTTCAAGCCAAACATTTCGAGTATGGTTGGAAGTTTATATCCTAAACAAGAAAAAACAAAGTTAGACAGTGCTTTTACTATTTTCTATATGGGAATTAATATCGGAGCTTTCTTAGGTCAGTCTATTTGTCCTTTGTTAGGTGATGTAAAAGATGCTGGCGGAATTAGAGATATCCATGCTTTTAGATGGGGATTCATGGCGGCTTCTGTTGCGATGCTTTTAGGAACAATTCTTTTTTACTTTTTGAAAAATAAATATGTGGTTACTCCGGAAGGAAGACCATTAGGAGGTTTGCCATCTAAAAATGTAGCTTCTGATTTTGAAGAAGGAGAAGCTCAAAAAGCTAATTTTTCTAGTAAATCTTTAGTTATTGCAGGAATTGCATTTGTTGCTTTAGGATTCATTTTTCATTATGGTGTAGGTCAGAATTTAATTTACACACTAATTTATTCTAGTGGAATTTCTTTGGCAGGATTAATTATTTCAGATACTTCTTTGACTAAAATTGAAAGAGACAGAATTATTGTAATTTATATTGTTTCGTTTTTTATTATTTTCTTTTGGGCGGCTTTTGAACAAGCAGGTTCATCATTAACTTTTATTGCAGACAATCAAACAGATAGAAACTTCTTTGGCTGGTTAATGCCGCCATCTATGGTTCAGATTTTTAACGGACTATTTGTGGTTTTATTAGCGGTGCCTTTCAGTATACTTTGGGATACATTAAGAGCAAAAGATAAAGAGCCTATTTCACCAGTAAAATTAGCTGTTGGTTTAGTTGTAATTTCAATAAGTTTCTTCATGATTGCTACTCAGGTTTCATACATTGGAACTTCAGGATTACTATTGGTTAAATGGCTTATTTTATTGTATTTCTTAAATACATGTGCTGAGTTGTGTTTGTCTCCAATTGGTTTATCATTGGTAGGGAAATTATCTCCAAAACGTTTTGCATCTTTATTATACGGAGTATTCTTTTTGTCAAATGCATCTGGTTATGCTTTAGGTGGAACTTTAGGTTCTATTTTACCTGCAACAGGAGATAAATTTGCTAAGGCTAAAGAATTAGGAATCGATCTTCAGGCAGTTTTAGATAATAAAGTTGTGCCAACTGCTGAACAATTATCACTTTTAGAAAAACATCAAATTAGCGCTCATAATCACTTTTTTGCAGGATTTGAAATCCATAACTTATATGAGTTTTTCATGGTATTTGTAGTTCTTACAGGCATTGCTGCAATAGTATTGTTTGCTTTGACTCCATTCTTGAAAAAAATGATGCATGGTGTTAGATAAAATGGAACACAAAATTACCTTAGAAGAAATTCAAAATTTTAAAGGCAATTATCCAAAACAATTGTGGTATTTGTTTTTTGTTGAAATGTGGGAACGTTTCTGTTTTTACGGAATGCGTGGTGTGCTTACATTTTTTATGGTTGATCAGCTTTTTTTAAAAGATGAACATGCCAATTTACAATACGGAGCTATTCAGGCTTTTGTGTATGCTTTTACCTTTATTGGAGGTATTTTTGCCGATAAAGTTTTAGGATTTAAAAAGTCATTATTTTTTGGAGGAATCGTTATGATTCTCGGGAATTTATTGATCGCTTTTTCTCCGCAAACTATGTTTTATTATGGTATTGCATTTTCAATTATTGGAACGGGTTTTTTTAAGCCAAATGTTTCGTCAATGGTTGGAGAGTTATATCATGAAGACGACGGCAGAAGAGATGCAGGTTATGGAATGTTCTATGCCGGAATAAATGTTGGAGGTCTTTTAGGAGGTGCTTTATGCATTTATTTAGGAAAATATTATTCATGGCAATTGTGCTTTTTATCTGCTGCTGTAGTAATGTTTTTAGGTTTAGTGACGTTTTTGTTTACTAAAAAGTATTTAGGTCCTATTGGAGATTCTCCATTATTGAATCTGGAACCAGGTAAACGAAGAATTCGTGAAATTGCCGTATATGCTTTGTCAATATTAAGCTTGCCATTTATTTTTATAATGGTAAAAAATACAGATTACACAGATTATTTCATGTACACAATTGGAATAGTTGCTGTTGGGTATTTCACTTATGAATTGATTAAGTTAGGAGATGTAAAATTACAGAAGAAGCTTTTTGCAGCATTTTTGTTTGTATTCTTTTATCTTTTATTCAACGCAATTTATGAGCAGAGTGGAGGATCGTTATCGCTTTTTGCAAAAGACAATCTAAATGATAAATTATTATTTTTCTCCATTGATCCAAACATTGTAAATAATAGTTCGAATACTTTTTTTGTAGTTGTTTTAAGTCCGCTGATTGGTTTGTTGTGGATTTGGATGGGGAAAAGAAGAATAGAGCCTAATACATTAATAAAATTCGGAATTGGATTTTTGTTTTTAGGAGCTTCATTTTATATCTTCTATTTGACTAAATTCTTTGCAAATTCAAAAGGTATTGCATCTTTGAATGTATTTACATTTGCTTATTTAATAACTACAATTGGGGAACTTTGTTTAGGACCAATAGGCATGTCAATTATCACTAAATTATCTCCAAAAAGATTATTTGGTATGATGATGGGATTATGGTTTCTGGCTAGTGCTTTTGGACAATTATTTGCAGGAAAGTTAGGTGCCGAAATATCAAGATCAAATACTGGTCCTGATTTGGTTTCTAAGCTACAATCCTATACTGAAGGATATTATCAATTAGCCATTTATTCTATTGTTGCCGGAGTTATTTTAATAGCTATTTCGCCAATTATTAGAAAATTAATGCAAGAAGTAAAATAGATGACATTTATCAATTCTTTTTTTGTTTAAATTTGTCGAAAATAAAATAAAATGAAAAAAATATTTTTAATAACATTGTTTTTAATTGGAGCCTTTGTAACACAAGCGCAGGAATTAAAATGGTACACTGACGTGAGAGAAGCAATTACCGTTAGTAATAAAGAGCAAAAACCGATGTTGATGTTTTTTACCGGAAGTGATTGGTGCGGATGGTGTATTCGTTTGCAAAATGAGGTTTTGAAAACGCCGGAATTTAAAAAATGGGCTACAGATAATGTTGTTTTAGTAGAGCTTGATTATCCTAGAAGAACGCCTCAGACTCCTGAAATAAAAAATCAGAATAATGAGTTGCAGCAAGCATTCGGGATTCAGGGATTTCCAACTGTTTATTTTACCAGCGCTGAATCTATAGATGGAAAAGTAAATTTTAAAGGACTTGGTCAAACTGGTTATGTTGCAGGCGGACCATCTGCTTGGTTGACAGTTGCAGAAGGCATTGTTCATCCTAAAAAATCTTAAAAAAAAAATTATAATATTTTCAAAAACTCCTTGCGGTTGCGTAAGGAGTTTTTTTTTGTTTAGTAAGAAAAGTTCTTTGATTTGTTTTGTCTGTTTTAAGGGTTTCGTATTTTATTATGGTTAAAAAAACATATAATGTATTTTTTATATTAATAAAAATTGGAAAATTAAAATAATATGTTAATTTAGTCGTGCTATACTAACCATAACCAATCGTACTATGACTAAAAAATTACTTATCCTACTATTTTTTTTAGGTTCATATTTCCTGCATTCGCAAAACTTAGTTTGGAGAACAAACATGACAGATGCTATTGCAATAAGTAACGAACAAAGAAAACCAATGTTGATTTTATTTACTGCTTCAGGCGTATCGGACAATCTTCAAAATGAGATTTTTAAAACACCGGATTTTGCCGTTTGGTCGCGTGACAACGTAGTTCTTGTGAAACTTGATTTATCTGATTCTTCTGCTGATCAAAGTGATAAGGAGCAGAATATAAGACTGAAGAATGCATTTGGTGTTGAAGACTTGCCCGAAGTGTGTTTTGCAAGTGCTTCTGTTCGAAAAAATAAAACAACATTTAGTGCTTTAGGAAAAATCGCCTATAAGCCAGGAGGAGCTAAAGCATGGATCGCAGAATCTAATTTGATTTTGCATCCTAGTGAATAATTAAGTTTAAATTAAGTTTCTTAGTTTAATTTGTAGATCCCTTTTCGCCTTTGTGTGAAAAGGGATATTTTTGTAGTAATATTTGTCATGTCGAATAGTGGTTTTTGTTATTTTAGGAGATATATTTTTATGATTTTATTAAAAAACTAAGGCTTTATTAATGAATTTTCGTTTTTATTGATTTTTTATCAATTTTTGTTCCAATATCGTTTGTTTCGTAACTATATTATACTAATTTAGTCGCGTAAACCTACTTAAAACCAATTTAATATGACCCGAAAATTACTTATCCTATTCTTCTTTTTAGGTTCATTTTTTCTACATTCACAAAATTTAGTTTGGAAGACCGATATGAATGACGCAATAATTGCAAGTGATGCTCAAAAAAGACCTTTGTTAATTTTTTTTACAGCAAGTGGTATTTCACAAAAAATTCCGAATGAAGTTTTTGCAACTCCGGATTTTGCTGTTTGGTCACGTGATAATGTTATTTTAGTTAAACTTGATTTAGCTGATACTAATATGTCTGAAACTGCAAAAGATCAAAATGTAAAGCTAAAAAATGCTTTAGGTATTGATGAATTACCTCAGGTATGTCTTTTATTAGCTTCTGTTAAAAAAGGTAAAACTACTTTTAATAACTTAGGCGTAGTTCCTTTTAAACAAGGCGGAGCCAAAGTTTGGATTTCTGATGCAAATTTGATTTTGAATCCATAAATAGTAAAATCGAATGACTAATTTATCCCTTACCTCTTACCAGTGATAAGGGATTTTTTTTGTGGTATATTTTTAGCTGTTAATCAGTACTTTATTATTTAAAAGGCGTTTTTTCTTTATTTCGTTAAAAAAGATATAGATTTATTGGTTAAAAGATATTTATGATGTAGAATAATCATTTAATAGTTTTATTGTGTTTGTTTTATGGTGTATTTGTGTTAAATTGGTTGAATAAATACAATCTAAAACCAAAAGCTAACATGACACCAAAACTACTTATTTTACTGTTTTTTTTAGGTTCATTTTTTCTGCAAGCGCAAAATTTAGTTTGGAAGACGAATATGAATGATGCTATTAAAATGTGCGATGATGAACGAAAACCTTTATTGATTTTTTTTACTGCTTCCGGGACTTCACAGAAAATCCAGAGTGAAATTTTTGCAACACCCGATTTTATGGACTGGTCAAGCGAAAACATCATTTTGCTAAAACTTGATTTGTCTGATCCTTCAATATCCAGTGAAGAGAAAGAGCAGAATGTCAAATTGAAAGAAGCTTTAGGAATTGATGAATTGCCACAAGTTTGTCTTGCTACAGCTTCTATCAGACGAAATAAACCTACCATAAATAAACTTGGCCTGTTAGAATATAAAATGGGAGGTGCAAAAAAATGGATCTCTGAAGCAAAAATAATATTGCGCGGAGAGTAATAAAATTAATTTCCCCTAGTTTAATTTGTAATATCCTTTTTCACTTGTTGCGTGAAAAGGGATATTTTTTTTAAGGCAGGAGATTTTCCAGATTTTTAAAACTGCATATGAATTTGAAGCATCGGCAATTATTATTTGAGGATGTAAATCTTTTAAAATACGGTCCAGATTCACTTTAGGAGATTGAGTAAGAATTAGAATATCCGGTTGAAATTTGTTTGCATAAATTCCTGTGCTGTCAATTACTGCTATTTTTTTTCCGTTAAAAAATAACACGTTTTTAATTTTTTGAGTTGATTTTAGTTTGCTGAAATTTCCAACCAGATAGGAATTTAAAATAGTGTTCTTTGAAATAGTATCAGATGTAAAAATTGTGATTTCCTTTCCTTTTCGTTCAGATATTAAAGTGTTTCTTTTCGTATTATAAACAATTAGTTCATGTTTGTTTTCTACTTCTTTTTTTGTGTATATAAACGAAATTTGTAAAAGGATTACAGAGATTAGGAAAAAGAGTAATTTGTTGTAATCCCGTTTTTTATTCCAAATAATTGCTGAAATAATAAACAAATAGAAAGTGAGAAGATAATAAGAATTAAAGCTGATATCTCGTATTACAAACCATTCAAACGAAGCTACAATATGAATTGTTTTATTCAATAGATAAATGCTTTTTTCGAAAATTTGAATTATTAAAATAGGGGGAGAACTAAAAACGGCAAATATCATTACTATAATTCCGGCAATCATTATAAAAGATAATAACGGAATAATCACAATATTGGTGACAAAGAATAATCCGGGAAACTGATGAAAATAATACAAACACAATGGGAGCGTACCTATTTGCGCTGCGAATGAAACGGTTAATGCATTCCAGATTGTGGTCAGGATTTTATATTTTGGAACCCAGATTGTTTTTAGTAAAGGCTGTAACCAGACAATAAAAAACAACGCCAGATAACTCAATTGAAACCCAACATCAAATAGAAAATAAGGTTCAAAAAGCAATATCAAAAGAATGGAAACTAATAATGTATGATATATACTGCCGCTTCTGCGCAAATGATTTCCAATTGCCAAAAATGAAAACATTACTACAGATCGCAAAACAGATGGAGATAAACCTGAAATTACTGCAAAAAAGGTTAACGAAATCAGGATAGAAAGTAGTTTTATAAATGATCCTTTTCTGGTATTAGGAATTGGTTTTAAAATAAAATTTATAAATATCATAATAAAGCCAACGTGCAATCCGGAAACAGAAAGGATATGCGTCGCTCCTGAATACTGATAATCCTGAATAATTTCGGTTGAAATATCTTGTTGCTGACCTAAAATAAGTGCCAATGCAACATTCATTTCTTCTTTATTAAAATTTGATTTCTCAAGATTGTGGACTATTCTTGAATGCAGTCGTCCGGAATAATACCAAATGTCTTTTTTTGCTTTTTTATTAATGCTAATTTCAGCTTTGTTGCTGTAAATTTGTGCGAAAATTTGCTTGTCGGCCAGGTATTTACTGTAATTAAATTGGTTGGGATTCTTATTAATACTATTGCGTTGAAGAGTAGTTTTAACCTTTATTATATCGCCAATTACAGGATTTCTGGCGCTGTCCTTTTGGATGTTGAAAATTATTTTTCCCGAATACTCTTTGCCGTCAATATTATTTATTAAGGCTGTAAATCTATCGTTATAAGTATTGCTTTTAAGTTTTTCACGTAAAGTAAATGTTATGGTTTGCGGAGTTTCAAATGCTTTTGTGCAATGAATATAATTTGATTTTTGAAGAGAGTCTGTGTGAAATAATAAAGTTAAAACGCCTATGAAAAAAGAAACGAAATAAGTGCTTATTCCAAAGAACGAATTAAATTTTTTATTGACTTTATTTAAAAAATAAGAAAGTGCAAAAACAGGTAAACCCACAATAAATATTGATAAAGCGACATTAATTGTTGGCTGACCATAATAACAGAATAAAACACCAATAAGAAACCAAATTGTAATTTTGGCTAAAGGAAAATCTAATACTTTCATGGTTTAAAAGTATTAAATTTTTTGTAAGAAAAATTATATATTTTAATTAATTCGGTTTAGTCAATAATTCTATTGATTTGAACGAATGAATTTTGATAATATGGTTCTTTTGTAGAAGAGATTATAACTCCTTTTGAAGTGGAAGAATGAACAAATTTAATTTCATTTGAATTTACCTCTGTAATAAGTCCAACGTGATTGATTGATTTGCTTTTATTGGTTTTAAAGAAGATTAAATCGCCTTTTTCAGCATCGCTGAATTTAATTATTTTGCCAACTTTTGCTTGTTCATAAGAAGGTCTTGGCAGTTGGATGTTTTCTGATGCAAATGTAGTAAATACCAATCCTGAACAATCAAAACCATTTTTTGTTGTCCCACCAGCTTTATAAGGTGCGCCAATATTATCCGTGGCTTTTTCAATCAGATTTTTAACTACAGATCTGTTTTCTTTTTTCGACTCTTTTTTGCTAACAACGGTTGCACTTGAAGTCGATTTACAAGAAACGAAAGTGATTGCTAAAAGCAGTAAGGTGAATATTTTTTTCAAATCAAAACTATTTAAACTTGTTTTAAATCGGCAACAACAAGTTTTGCTGTTTTTTTGCTTGCGCCAACTCCGCCTAATTTTTGCTCCAGAATGTCGTAATTCTTAAGTAGTTTTTCGCGATAATCAGGTTCTAATAATTTTTGCAATTCTTCTTTAATACGTTTGGTGTTACATTCACTCTGAATTAATTCGGTTACAACTTCCTGATCCATAATTAAATTGACAAGCGAAATGTATTTTAAAGTAATAATGCGTTTTGCAATTTGGTAAGAAATCGAACTTCCCTTATAACAAACTACTTCAGGAACTTTAAAAAGGGCAGTTTCCAGAGTTGCTGTTCCGGAAGTTACCAAAGCTGCCGTTGAAGAACGCAATAAATCATACGTTTTATTCGAAATAAATTTGATGTTTTTATTGCTGATAAATTGCTGGTAAAATTCATAATCCTGACTTGGGGCTCCGGCAATTACAAATTCATACTCTTGAAAATCATCTACTACGCTCAACATTACGCTCAACATTTTAGTGATTTCCTGTTTTCTGCTTCCGGGTAAAACCGCAATAATAGGTTTGTCGCCTAATTGATTTTCTTTTCTAAATATAGTTTCATCAAAAGCAGGCTGATTCTGAATAGCATCAATTAAAGGATGTCCAACAAAATCTACCGGATAATGATGTTTGTCTTCATAAAAACTTTTTTCAAAAGGCAAAATCACAAACATCTTATCGACATCTTCCTTAATTGCTTTAATTCGGTTTTCTTTCCATGCCCAGATTTGAGGAGAAATATAATAATGGGTTTTGTAATTTAAAGCTTTTGCCCATTTTGCAATACGCATATTAAACCCGGGATAATCGATAAAAATCAAAACATCAGGCTTAAATTCTAAAATATCTTTTTTGCAGATTTTGATGTTGCTTAAAATGGTTTTTAAATTAAAAATCACTTCTATAAAACCCATAAAAGCCAATTCGCGATAGTGTTTTACTAAAGTTCCTCCGGCTTTTTGCATTAAATCACCTCCCCAAAATCTAATATCAGCCTGAGGATCTTCCTCATAAATAGCTTTCATTAAATTTGAACCGTGTAAATCTCCGGAGGCTTCACCTGCGATTATGTAATATTTCATATGAATTATATTGAAAGTGTGTTTCGATTTTAAACACAACAATTTTTTTGCTTAGCAAAGATAAGATTTAAATAAATAAAGTTGAAATTGCCAGAACAATCACTGCCAAAATGATCCCTCTTGCCTTCATCTCTTCATTTCTTTTTAATAAAAGCCAAAAAACAGCCAGGTCTAGAACGGTACCTATAGTAATTACTTTTCCCATATATCCTTGTTGTTTTATCGTTTGAATTCCTGTTGAAATATCAAATCTTGTAAAAAAAGTAACGAAAAGATAACTCCCAAGTAAAGCAGTAAAAATCCCGATTATAAATCCAATAAGTAGGTCTTTTTTATTCATTTAAATTCCATGTATTAAGTTGTTGCATAGAATGATGCGCTGTTAAATCAAATTGCACAGGAACTACTGAGATATAGCCATTTTCTAAAGCCCACTCATCCGTATCTTCGCCCTGATCTTCGTTTGTGAATTTTCCGGTAAGCCAGTAATAATCTTTGCCATATGGAGTTTGTCGTTTGTCGAATTTCTGCGCGTAATAGGCTTTCGCCTGACGACAAATTTTTATTCCCTTGATTTCCTTTTCTTTTAATTTTGGAAAATTTACGTTTAAAACTACGCCTGGAGGTAATTTATTTTTCAGCGTTTCTAAGGTGATTCTTTTCACGAATGATTTTATTTGTTCAAAATCAGCATTCCAGTCAAAATCTAATAAGGAGAAACCAATCGCCTGGATTCCTTCTATTCCAGCTTCGACAGCAGCACTCATTGTGCCGGAATAAATTACATTTATAGAGGAGTTTGAACCGTGATTGATTCCGGAAACGCATAAATCCGGTTTTCGTTTTAAGATTTCATTTACCGCTAATTTCACACAATCAACAGGAGTTCCGGAGCAGCTGTATTCAGTAATTACATCTTCATCTTTTGAAATTTTATCAAGAAATAAAGTGTTGTTTATTGTAATAGCATGTCCCATGGCGCTTTGAGGTTTATCCGGAGCTACAACAATTACATCTCCAATTGTTTCCATAACGCTGATTAAAGCTCTGATTCCCGGCGCAAGAATTCCGTCATCATTGGTGACTAATATTAAAGGTTTTTCATTTTTCATTGCTGGGGATTTTATTCTGATTTGTCAAAATTAAAGCTTGTAAAAGCAAATGTAATAACAGATTTTGGTAGAATACTAACAAATAGATAAAAATTATAAACTAAATTCAAGAAGACTTTTAGGCGTCAAACATTTTTATATCTTTAACAAAAAATTATAGCGAACTTGGCAAGTCGACATTAATTTTACCGTTAACTTAGATTAAAAAATTTGATGAATGCTATTATTAAGTTTATGAAAAGAAATTATAAAATACTTATAGCCGTATTATGCTTGTCTTTAACCTTATTTGCTTTTAAAATTAATGCAGATAAGAGTGCTGATCCGGATCCGAATAGAGATAAAACGCTTTTAGAATTGCTTGCATTTGTTATTGAAAAAGGACATTATAGTCCGGCGGAAATAAACGATGAATTCTCAAAAGGAATTTTTAAAGATTATATTGATGCATTAGATCCTTCAAAAAGATTCTTTTTGCAGTCTGATATTGATGAATTTAAACAATATGAGCTGCAATTAGACGATCAGTTTTTGAATAAAGATTTGACATTTTTCAACCTTACTTATACAAGGTTGATGAAACGTATGGAAGAAAGTAAAAAACGTTATAAAACTATTTTAGCGCAGCCTTTCAACTATGATGTTGATGAAACATTTAATGCAGATTATGACAAATTGCCGTATGCAAAAAATGCAACAGAAATCAACGAAAGATGGAGAAAACAAATCAAATTATCTACACTTTCTTCGCTTGTAACCAAGCAAAAATTAGAAGAAGATAAAAAGAAAACAGATCCCGCTTATAAAGTAAAATCTTTTGAAACTTTAGAGAAAGAAACTCGTGATAGTTCGCTAAAATCTTTAGATGATAATTTTAGTTTGATTAAAGATCTGAATAAAGAAGATTGGTTTTCTGTATATGTAAACTCAATCATGACTCGTTTTGATCCGCATACAAGTTATTTTGCTCCGGAAGAAAAGGATCGTTTTGATGTTAATATCAGTGGAAAACTTGAAGGTATTGGAGCGAGATTAACTAAGAAAAATGATTTCACTCAAATAGATGAATTGATTTCCGGCGGACCGGCATGGAAAGGAAAACAATTGGAAGCTGGAGATTTAATTTTGAAAGTAGCACAAGGAAACGAAGAGCCAGTAGATGTTGTAGGAATGCGTTTAGACGATGTTGTGAAAAAAATTAAAGGTCACAAAGGAACTGAAGTAAAACTTACGGTTAAAAAAGTAGACGGTACAATTAAGGTAATTTCTATTATCAGAGATGTTGTTGAAATCGAAGAAACATATGCTAAGTCTAGTATTGTAGAAAGAAACGGATTGAAATACGGAGTAATTTACTTGCCTAAATTTTATATCGATTTTGAAAACAAAGATGGTCGCGATGCCGGAAAAGATATTGCTCTTGAAGTTGAAAGACTGAAAAAAGAAGATATCAATGGTATTGTCCTTGACGTTCGTGATGATGGAGGTGGATCTTTATCTACAGTAGTTGATATTGCAGGGTTATTTATTGAAGAAGGACCAATTGTTCAGGTAAAATCAGCAGGGAAAAAGAAAGAAGTTTTATACGATAAAGATAAAAAAATCGAGTGGGACGGTCCATTAGTAATTATGGTAAACAGTTTCTCCGCTTCGGCATCAGAGATTTTGGCTGCTGCAATTCAGGATTACAAACGTGGAGTTATCATTGGTAGTAAACAAACTTATGGTAAAGGAACGGTTCAAAATGTGCTGGATTTAAATCAATTTGTTCGTAATGCAAATTATGGTGATTTAGGTGCTTTGAAAATTACCGGACAAAAATTTTACAGAATCAATGGAGGTTCAACTCAGTTAGAAGGAGTTCATAGTGATGTGGTTATGCCGGATCGTTACGCTTACTTAAAAATGGGAGAACGTGATATTGACAATGCAATGCCTTGGGATAAAATTGATCCGGCAGATTACAGCACATGGAAATCTAATGAAAACTTCACTAAAGCAATTGAAAAAAGTAAAGGTAGAATTGCTGAAAATGCTCAATTCAAATTAATTGAAGACAATGCAAAATGGATTGATGTTAAAAACAAAGAGAATACTTATAGCTTAAATATTAATAGTTTCAAAGCTACTCAGGAACAAGTTGAAAATGAGGGTAAAAAATACAAACCAATTTCAGATTACAAAAATAACCTGGTTTTTAAATCTTTACCATACGAAGAACTTGAAATGAAAAGTGATGCGACTTTAAAAGAGAAAAGAGATGTTTGGCATCAGGCATTATCAAAAGATGTTTATGTTGAAGAAGCATTGAATGTTTTAGATGATTTACAATCTAAAAGTGGTGTTGTAAAAGGATCAGTTTCTCCTAAAATGAAAAAAGATAAATTAGTAAAATCTTAATTTTTATAGAATTAATTTGTTATTGAAATGCTCCAAAAAGTTCCCCTTTTTGGAGCATTTTTTTTGTAGTTTAGCGAATATAAATTATAAAAGATGAAGAATTTTATTGCGTTAATTGTTATAGGTTTTTTGTTGATTTCCTGTAAAAAAGAAAATAGCGGAAAAAATGAAATAATCGAAACTCAAAACGAAGCTTTTGTTTCAAATCAAAGTAGTAGTGATTCATTATATAATTACACTTATTTGCCTACATCCACAACGAAACAAATCGTAAAACATAAATATTATACACTTTCATATAATGAAAAATTTGAGCAGGCCGAATGGGTTGCTTATGAATTGAAGAAAGAGTATTTAAAAAATGCTAATTACAAACGCCCTTATTTTATTGAAGATCCAAAAGTCACAACCGGTTCTGCAGATTGGAGAAATTATAAAAAATCAGGATATGATAAAGGACATTTATGTCCTGCCGGAGATATGGAGTTTGATCAAGATGCTTATAATGATACATTTTACACCTCAAATATTTCGCCTCAAAATCATGATTTTAATAGCGGAATATGGAATAGATTAGAACAAAAAACGCGCTATTGGGCAAGTAAATACAATGACATTTATATTGTAACTGGCGGAATTTTGAAAGATTCGGACAAAAAAATAGGGACAGAAAAAGTGGCTGTCCCTAACTATTTTTATAAAATCATTTTGGCTAAAACGGGTAAAGGACATAAAGCAATTGCTTTTTTAGTACCAAACAATGATAGCGATAAATCACTTTATGATTTTGTAGTTTCAATTGAAACCTTAGAAAAAATGACCGGAATTGATTTTTTCCCGAATTTAAAAGGCTTGAAAAGTGATAAGGATTTTTAAGTTCATCTGACAAGTTTAAAAACTACTTTGTTTTTTTCGTGTTGAAGGTTATAAAGCTCAATAAAGCTAAGATCCAGACACCAATACCTCCGTAAAAAATTACTATTTCAAACCCGTGAGCAAGTGCGTTATGTACAATCATTCCTGAAGAATCTAATGTGGCTAGTTTAGGGAACTCCTGATTTAATGATGAAAAATTTCCTGCGGCTATTTTTTCTGCCATCGCATGTAATGTTATTTTATTTATTGTTCCGGAAAAAGAAGTATTTAAATAGGATGAAATGCCTTTTACAAGAATAAAACCCATTAAGGCAATATTAATAGACAAAGTGATGAGCCTTGCGCTCATGTCTATTCCAGAAGCCATACCGGAGCGACTTGGAGAGACTGAACCTGTGGTCGTATTAGTTACCGGCGTATTAGTTAAACCTAATCCTATTCCTGCTAATAAAGAACCGGGAAGCATCGTTAGCCAACTTGGATCTTTGGCGATAATCCCGTATCTCATGCCTATAAAACCAATTCCTATTATAAACAATCCTGCCGGAATTATAATTCCTGAACGATATTTATCTGAAAGTTGTTCTGCAAAAGGTGGAATGATCAAAGTGGGAAGTGTATATGCGAGTAAAGAAAGTCCTACTGCAACAACATCATATCCTAAACAACTTTGAAAATAAATAGGAAAATAAATTATAAAGGGCCAAAAGCTAAAATTCATTCCAATTGATCCAAAAATAGCACCTGAAAAATTACGAATTTTAAATACCGAAAAGTCAAACATGGGATATGAAGTTGTTTTTTCGATCCATAAAAACAGCATAAAACTTATTAATGTAATCGTTATACTGCTTAAAGCTATTGGACTCAAAAAACCTAGATTAGGTCCCTGGGTGATAAAATAAGTGAGTCCAAAAACAGCGAGACATAAAGTAATCATTCCCCAAATATCGATTTTTTTAGCATTAGGATCTTTCGACTCTTCGACATAGCCATAAACTAAAATTACGGCAATCAAAGCTAGCGGAACATGAATTAGAAATACCCATTTCCACGATAATATTGCTATGATTGATCCGCCTATAATGGGACCAAATCCCAAGCCAACACCAAGAATAACCCCCCAAATGCTAAAAGCGTTGCTGCGTTCTTTTCCTTCTTGAAATTGATGTGATAAAGTGGCAACTTGACAAATTAGCATTGCACCACCACTTATTCCTTGAAAGAAGCGACTCACAATCAGTAAAGCAACATTATTTGACAAACCACAAACTAAAGATGAGACGCCAAATAGAATTAAAGTTATAATCAGAATTCGTTTTCTCCCATATCGATCAGCCAGAGTTCCTGCTGCCATTAAAACAGTAGTGCAGCCTATTGTATAAATATTCATGATCCATTGCATATCGTTAAGATTTGCGTTTAATACTTTTTCCAGTGTTGGGAGTATAACAGGAACACTTGAAATTTCTAGAGAGAACATTAATGTTGCCAGACATATAGCGATTAAAACGATGTTATTTTTGCTGGAATAAAATTTTTGTTTCATTTTTTATTATATTTTTTAGCAAAAATAAACTGAATAATACTCATTTTTCGGTACAATTAAATGATAAAAAAGTACTTTTGTGATATGAGAAAAGAAAACATGCATCAATCAGTAGAGGTACTTTATAAAAAGGTAGACGAATGCCCAATTGTAAATTCACAGTTGAGTTTTTTTCAGATGGTGTATGTTCTTTCGGGAAATGGATTTCTCCATATTAATGGAAATGCAATTAATTATCAAACAGGAAATCTAATGTTACTGACTCCAAATGATTACCATACTTTTGATATTGTAAACACAACAGAGTTTTTGCTGGTTAAGATTAATAGTGAATATGTAAAGGAATACAAATCAAAAAGTATTGATCACATAGGGTGCTTGTTACATTATGCGACGCATTTATCAGGATGTATTTTGAAACGAAAGGCAGATGAATTCCTGGTAAAATCAATAGCAGAATCCTTGATACATTCTATAGATAATACTGATATTTATGATGAAGATTTAACTACTCATTATGTAAATGCCCTTATTGTAATTGCTGCAAGAAATATTGCCAAAATAAAGCCATCAGGTGTTAAGGAAAGTGCAGATAAAAGAATCCTTGAAATCATTAATTATATACAGGCAAATATTTTTGTTCCTCAAAAATTGAAAGCTGCGGTTATAGCAGAGAAGTTTGATATTTCTGATACTTATTTAGGAAGTTATTTTAAAACTCATTGTGGAGAAACTATTCAGTCTTTTATCGCAAATTATAAAATTCGGTTGATAGAACATCGCTTGAGTTTTAGTGATATGAGAATTAATGAGATTGTAGCTGAATTTGGTTTTTCTGACGAAAGTCATCTCAATAAGTTTTTTAAGAAACATAGAAATATTAGTCTGACAGCATATAGAAAGTCGAAAATTTTACTGAATTAATTTTAAATATAATTAGTGCAGATTAATTATAAAAAAAGCCGAAGATTTCTCTTCGGCTTTTGTATTTATTTGAGTTTGCGACTTAAAAAGCTGTCAAAGCTTTTAATTCCGCAATAGTCTGAGTTGGGTTTTCGGCTTTAAAAACAAAGCTTCCTGCAACTAAAACATCTGCTCCGGCTTCTACTAATTGCTTTGCATTTTTACTGGTTACGCCACCGTCAATTTCAATAATTGTTGAAGCATTTTTACGAGTAATTAAAGCTTTTAACTTCTTTACTTTATCATAAGTATTTTCTATAAATGATTGTCCTCCAAAACCTGGATTTACACTCATGATACAAACCAAGTCAATATCATTTATAACATCTTCTAACAAATCAATATTAGTATGGGGATTGATGGCAACTCCAGCTTTCATTCCTTCGGCTTTTATTGCCTGAAGTGTTCTGTGAAGATGAGTACAAGCTTCATAATGAACGCTTAAAATATTTGCGCCTAAATCTGCAAAAGTTTTAATGTATCGATCCGGATCAACAATCATTAAATGCACATCAATTGTTTTCTTGGCATGTCTTGAAATCGCTTCTAAAACGGGCATTCCAAATGATATATTCGGCACAAAAACGCCATCCATAATATCAATATGAAACCAATCAGCCTGACTGTTATTGATCATTTCGATATCACGCTGTAAATTCGCAAAATCAGCTGCAAGAACAGAAGGTGCAATAAGTGTATTCTTCATTGTGTTGTAGTTGTGTGTTGTTATTTTGTTTGCAAAGGTAATTTTTTTAACCGCAAAGTTCGCAAGCATTTTTAGCAAATTTCTACGTCATCAGATTTAACCGCAGAACCTGCAAAGATTTATGCAGAGTTCACAAAGGATTTAGAGATAATTTTTAACAAAATTTAAAGCTCACAAAGCTTTGCGGACTTTATCTTTTTACCATCTTCAAAAGAAAAAAAGCTTTGTGCTCTTTGCGTTAAAAATAACGATTCAATAAAAAATAAAAAACTCCGGTAATCAGCCGGAGTTTCAATCATCAATCAAAAAACGAACAGTCAATCAAACTGTTGTTTACTATAAAATTCCAAATATTGTAGTTTTCGAATAAAATTCCAAATCCCAATATAAAAGTTGGAATTTGGAATTTAAAATATTGGAATTTATTTTTTAAATATTATCCTAAATACGTTTTAAGAATTTTACTTCTTGAAGTATGTTTTAATCTACGGATTGCTTTTTCTTTAATCTGACGAACACGCTCACGAGTTAGGTCGAAAGTTTCTCCAATTTCTTCTAAAGTCATTGGATGTTGATCTCCAAGGCCAAAATACAAACGAACAACATCTGCTTCTCTTGGAGTCAATGTTTCTAATGAACGCTCAATTTCGGTACGTAATGATTCGTGAATTAACTCTCTGTCTGGGTTTGGAGATTCTCCAGAACGTAAAACGTCATAAAGGTTAGAATCTTCTCCTTCAACAAGTGGAGCATCCATAGATAAATGACGACCAGAGTTTTTCATGGACTCTTTTACATCATTTACAGTCATATCAAGTTCTTTTGCAATTTCTTCAGCAGAAGGTGGACGCTCGTTAGATTGCTCTAATAAAGCATACATTTTGTTGATTTTATTGATAGAACCAATTTTGTTTAATGGTAAACGAACAATACGTGATTGTTCAGCCAAAGCCTGAAGAATCGATTGACGAATCCACCATACAGCGTAAGAAATGAATTTGAAACCACGAGTTTCATCAAAACGTTGAGCCGCTTTAATTAAACCTAAGTTTCCTTCATTAATTAAATCCGGAAGAGTTAATCCTTGATTTTGATATTGTTTAGCAACCGATACAACGAAACGTAGGTTGGCTTTTGTTAATTTTTCTAAAGCTTTTTGATCACCAGCCTTTATTCTTTGTGCTAATTCTACCTCTTCATCAGCGGTAATTAGGTCAACTTTTCCAATTTCTTGTAGGTATTTGTCTAACGATGCAGTTTCACGATTTGTTACCTGCTTGGTGATTTTAAGTTGTCTCATGTTTTTTGTCTCCTCAATTTTTAAGTGTACAAGTAGTTATACGTAAAGAGATGTGAAAAGGTTACAATTTTTTAGAAAAAAGTTTTATTTTATTAAAATTTAATTCAGGTTTGAGTCTTTTATATCTATAATCTCTTTAATAAAAACTGCTTTTCCATTAGCCGAAAACCCTTCTAAGATTATTTCGTATTTACCTGAAACATCTGATGCGTAGAATTTTAAGTCAGATTCCGGATTGTTTAAATCAACTTTTGGCAACCATAATAACTGATGTCTGTAATCAGGAATTCTTTCGTTTTTATTATTTGCATAATCAGGCTGAAAATATTCTTTTTTTGACTGAGGTTTTAAAAGTTCAGGTCTTAAAATAAAATTTCCTTTAAGTTTAGTCTCATAATCTCCGTTTTTCGTAGTAAAAGCAACTATGCCATTAAAAGATTTTGCGCCATAATAGTAAATTCCTTTTACAACATTAATTTTATGAATGTTTTTAGGACTATAAGCAAAAAGTTCCTTTAGATCTTCAATAATTAATCCATCAACTACAATTAGAGCAGGTAATTCAGATTCATAATTGGGATCGTAATCGTAAACGTGTATCGAATAATTATTTTTGTTTTTGGCAAAAACAACCCCCTTTACAACCTCCGTAATAGTTTCTTCCATAGTTGGGAATCTTGTAAAAAGGTCTAATTTAAATTCCGTCGACAATTTATTATAAAACGGAACTGTATCGGTAGAAGCCAGTATGCTATCTTTTTTGATACTGTAATAAGCATTTTCTATTTGGCTTGAAATTAATCTTTCAGATATATTTTGCTTAAATTCTGAATTGAATTGAAGGCTTGGAAATGTCAAATTTGAGAAATCAATATTTTTTGTTTTGTCAATTTCAATAGAATAATCCTGTTTGTTGTCCTCAATAATCTGAACAACTATATTTGATCCTGAATTTGATTTTTCTAAATTGAAAATAAATTTACCCTCAGCATCTGTTTTAGTTAATTTTAAAATATTATTTTTTCCAACAATAGAAAGTGCAATTTTTTTATTTTTTACTTCTGCGCTGGTAGCGGATATTTTTCCCGAAATTATTTCACCACGTAATTCTGGTAAACTAAATTCTGTATTATTTATATCGGTTGTAGAATTTCTATTTGTCTTAAGGTCGTTAAAATTAGTTTTCTTCTGAGATAAAAAACCATCTGCTTTTCTTACCGAAACACTATAATTACCTTGCTTGAATTCTTCAGAAGTTGTAGTGATTTTAAAGTGGATTAAATCTCTATTTGAGTATGTTTTGCTTTTTAAATCAAAAGAAATATTTTCATTGGTTATATTTTCTGATGGGTTTGATTCCTTTTGAGAAATGATATTAGTTGATTTTTCTTTATATGGATTTACAATATAAATGTCCAGATCAAAATATTCGACAGCTTTTTTGTTCAGCATCCAGTTTGTGTATCCAATTAATTTATAGTTTCCGGTTTCTAAAGTAGTCGGAATAAAATAATCACTATTAGCAGTGCCGTTTTCAAGAAATAATTTATGAACAAAAACGGTTTTTTTATTACTGTCAACAAGTTGCAGATAAGCAATTTTACTATATTTTGACGCGATATTTGTTGATTTTTCAATGCAGAAAATCTTGTACAATAAAGTTTCTCCCGTTAAAAATGAATTAGCATTTGTACTGATATAAATTGACTCATTTAGTTTTTTGTCTATTTCATCCAGTTCACTTGCAGTATTGTTTTTTTGAGCAAACGAAATTTGCTGAAAACTAACTATAAAAGCTATAAGTACTATATGTATTAATCTATCCAAAATGATGGTTTTATATTTGATGAAAATGAAGTGCAATCTCCGCATTCTACCGGATAAAGGATATATGATGTGGGAAATTCTGTTGGAAAATAAACTTTAATACCGCTTTGTAAAAGATTTAATATCTGATCGCCTTGACAATCAGGGTTTGTTTTGCTGAAACAATATGTAAAGATATAATCGCTACTTTCGCTTTCAGGAATTGGTGCGGGACAATCATATTGATATTTAGGAGAAGGTTGTCCAGGAAGTAAATCAGTGAAATTGAAAAATAATCTTTTTTCAGAATAAGAAGATACGCCAAAGTAACCAATTACTTTTTCTCCCGGATTATCAACGGGTTGTATGTTTCCGTAAAAGAAACCGGGCTGTGTCTGAGATAATAGACTTCCTGAATTTGATATTTCTTTTAAAGTATTGTAAAAGGTATTAGCAGCAAGACTTTGAACATATTGTTTTACTAATATGCTGTATCTGTTTCTAATTATTGGGTCTTTACTTGAACGGAACCTAACAGGGAAATTGACTACTTTATCTTCAGACATATCATTTGTACTGGTCAAAAGTAATTCGTTAGATTTTTGACTTAAATAACAAACCCGGGCTTCTTGTGTTCTGGGTACAAAAGTAACTTTTCCTTTTGGGAATGAACCTGGCGCAAATAATTCAACGACAGCTTTTTCATTAAGCCATTTAGGAGCGACTACCTTATATGTTTCTTCATACTCATATCGATAGTATTTAGATTTATTAGTAGGATCTGTGCTATTTACGGTAATTTCGACACCAAGCTGACCATCTTTAGTAATTGCTGTAGCATTTAAACTCTCAATTTCAGTTTGCTGCGGCAATGTTTCTGTACTTGAAATGTATGATCTTCCATCTTTTGTAAGTACATGCAATTGATAGTGCCTGTCTGGATTTGCCTGAAAAGTATTAACAGATTTATAAGATTCGTCACTTTGGTCAAATTCATATTTATTGCCTAAATCATCCGTTATGTAAACAACAGCTTCGGTTTCAAATTTTGATTTATTTTCCTCCAGTTTATACGATCTTGAAATTTTTACTTCCTGATTTTTAATTTCATTCGTTATCGTTGCTTCTATTACAATAACATCTTCATATCCATTTGTTTGATAGGAGTAAGGAGTTGTACAGCCCAATACCGATACAAGAATTATTGTTATCAGAAATCTAATTAAAAAGATTTTTTTCATAACGATTAAAATTTAAAATTATAAGTAATAGTTGGTATTGGTACTGCAAAAATAGAAGTCTGATAAGCTTTTACCTGACCGTCTTTTGTCACAAAAAAGATAGAATAAGGATTGTTTCGTCCTAATACATTATAAACCGATATATTCCAGAAACTATGCGCTAACTTTTTTATTTTGTGATTTCCTTCAATATTTAATCCAATATCCAGTCTGTAATAATCAGGTATTCTAAATTTATTTCGATCACTATAAAGCGTGTATTCTGCGCCATTATAAGAGTATTTGCCTATAGGATAAGTAATTGGTCTTCCGGTTTGATAAACAAAATTAGAAGAAAAACTATAACGATGAGTGAATTTATAGTTCATTACAATACTCAAATCATGAGGTTTGTCAAAATTAGTTGGGAAATAGGCTCCGTTATTTACTTTTTCATCATTAAACTGACTGTCTAATTTGATAAATGTTCTTGAATATGTGTATCCAATCCAGCCATTAAGCCTTCCCATTGATTTTTTTAATAAAAATTCAATTCCATAAGCTTTTCCATCACCCTGAAGTATTTCTGTCTCTAAATTTTCATTTAAAAGGATGTTTGCCCCAACCTTGTAATCAAGAATATTTTTAGATGTTTTGTAGTAACCTTCAAGACTTAGTTCCAGATCATTGTATTCCAGTTTTTTGAAAATACCTAACGAATACTGTAAGCCGCTTTCCGGCTTCACATTTATATCAGATAATTTCCAGGTATCAGTTGGAGATTGCGTCGTGTTATTTGTGAGTAAATGAATATATTGATAATTTTTATCAAAGCCTGCTTTTACAAATAAACTTTCATCAAAAATATAACGTAAAGCTATTCTGGGTTCAAAACCTCCGGACGAATTTATAACTTCATTATTTGTGTATACTTTTTCTTCAGTAACCGTTGATGGAGTTTTAGGCACACCATCTTCATAGATTTTTTGAGTCGAAGGTCCAAGTGCTAAATAGTATGAATATCGGGCACCAATATCTAACAATAATTTTTCTGAAATTTTGAATTTATCCGAAAAAAACACAGCAGATTCTAATCCTTTTTCATCCTCAATTTTGACGGGAGTAATTAATGAAGAATCTCCGTTTGGAGATAATTCTCCCGGATTAACTTTGTATAATTTACTTGCGATTCCGTAAGTGAATCTGTGTTTACTGTTAAATTCACTATTGAATTTTAAACTTGCCTGAGTTTCATTTATCTTATATTTTAAAAGAAAGGATTCAGGATTAGCAGATTCATAATCAATGCTGAATTTATATTCACTGTTTGTGACATTCAATTCGCTGTTGTTTTTTTCGTTAAACGAATGCTTCCATTTTAATGAAACAAGACTATTGCTGTATCTGTACAAAGAATCCGGAGTTATAGTGTACTTGTCTTTGCTATAATATCCTGTGGCTTCAACTGAATTGTTCTTGTTTATTTTATGATTGTATTTGGCGAATAAATCATAAAAAGAAGCTTGGCTATTTTTCAGGTTTTCATCATCTAGTGATTTTAAAATCCAATCAGAATAAGTTGCTCTTCCGCCAACTAATAAGCTTGCTTTTCCTTTCACCACAGGAATCGAAGCCGTAAGATTACTTGTTACGGGACCAATACCTCCTTCGCCTGAAAATTTCTCCGTGTTTCCGTTTTTAGAAGTGATATCAAAAACAGAGGATAATCTACCGCCAAATTCTGATGGGATTCCGCCTTTGTAAATGTCAACTTTGTTTATGGTGTAAGGATTAAGTGAAGAGAAAAATCCAAAGAGATGCGCAGGATTATATATCGTTCCATTATCCAGTAACATTAAGTTTTGATCTTCTTTTCCTCCTCTTACATTAAATCCTGATGAACCTTCTCCGGCAGTTTTTATTCCCGGAATAGTTAAGGCAATTTTTAAAACATCTCTTTCTCCAAGAACTAGCGGAATATTTTTTATGCCTTCGGCTTCAATTGTAGTAACGCCGGTTATTGCAGTTCTAATGTTTTGGCTGTTTTTTCCTTTTACCAAAACTTCATTTAATTGATTTATTTTTTCAATTATCGAAAAATCTAAAGTACCGTTACTGTAGATCATTATTTTTCGGGAAGTATTGTTGTACAACAGCGATTCAATTTCAATCGTCGCCAGTCCTACAGGAAGTTTTACACTATAAAATCCTTCTTTGTTTGTGATAGTTATGATTGCAGTGTTTTTGACTTTTACAGTTATATCTGCCAAAGATTTTTCGTCTTTAAGATCTGTTATATGACCGGAAAGTGTGTAAAATTCAGTTTCAGAATCTATAGTTTCCTTGCCAATTAGTGCAATTGGATCTGCTTTTTCTGTCTTGTTTTTTTTAACCGAATCGTATTGTTGAAAAAAGATTGGAATATTATTGTCTTTCGATTTGTTATTTTGGAACTTATCGTAAATAATACTATTCTTCGTTAAGATAATTTTGTTTTTATTGATATAAAAATTAAGCTCGGTATCTGCAAAAACTTTGCTTAAAATTTCCTCTATAGTTTTGTTTGTATAGTCGCCGTATACTAAAACATTCTTGTCAAACCAATTATCCTGAAAATAAAACCTGTAGTTAGTAGAGGCTTCTATTTTTTTTAAAACATCGATCCTGTTTATATTACTGTAACTAACAGTAATGTTGCTTTTTTGATCTTGTGAATAGAGGAATTGATTAAAACCGAAAAATAATAAAAAGATGATAAATATTCTCATTGTAATAATTTCTACTGATTTTAATTATTGATATATTTTAATAGATTCTTGGTAAATAGTGCGAGATTTTCACTCTTTAAGTCTCTATGCAAAAGGTAGAAATCGTTTATTTTTCTTTTATTATTGGGGAATAATGCCAGGATTTCTTTTTTATTATTAACAGAGGAATATTTGTTGTCTTTTAGTAAAACGAATTCATATTTGGGAATAAATTCAACTAAATCAATTTCATCTTTATTGATTTTTTTCTTCTCTTTATAATATTTAACAAAGACCGTTATATCGTTTCCTATTAAAACTTCTTCATAATATCCTTTTTTGAAATTAGGAATATTTAGGGTTTCCAGTTTAATGAATTTTTCATTTCCTATTTTAAAATAGTTCACATTCTCTTTAATGATATTAATTTTTGTCGTGTTTGATTCTCCATAAGGTTTTAGAACAATTTCATCATTATAAGTATCATAATTTAACAATAGGTCAAAATAATCCTGCCCATTATAATTAATACTTCCTTTTTTAAAGTTTTCAGAAATGTAATAGCGATTATTATTGTTAACTGTTTTGTCAAAATTTAGATGTGCAGGTCCATTTTCAAAATCTAATGATTCTACACCAAGATTTTTATCAAACCAATTGTACACAGAGATTTCATTGCTGCTTTGAGAGTAAGCAGTGTAAAAATTTAAGAATATTCCAATTAGAACAAAGTAAAGAGGCTTTTTTTGAATTTTTTTCAAAGGATTGGTTTATTTGAATGTTTTTGGTTAAAGCATTTCAAAAATATCAAAAAAATGTTAATAAGCGGGTTAATATTATCAATAAGTGTTATTTTTTTGTTTTTAGTGGGTTTCAAACTGATAAATTTTGAATTAAATAAAAAAACACCCCGCTTAAAAAAGATAAAGCTGAAGTGTTTTTATTGAAAAAGGGCAAACTTTATTTTATTCGGATGAATCGTCATATACATCAAGCATATCATCGAATATTTTTTTGAGAGATTTTATGTAAAGAGGAAATGCAATAATTAATAAGAAGTATTCTTTTCGTAGAATAGTTACGTCGTCTAAAATTTCATATAAACTCGGAATAATTAATGCTAAAGAAACAACAATTCCAACCCAGGGATTATTTTTTATTTTTTTTAGAATAGATAAAATTTTCATTTCTGGTTGTTTAATTAGTGCGATTCTCATTTATGTATATTTAGATTTTTGGGGTTTCTGAGTATAAAAGTAATTTTGATTTATTAATTTGAAATTAAAAATGTCACGAAAGCCATTTTACTTGTCATGAAATAGTTAAGACTTTATGAAGTGATAAATATCGTGTAAACAAAAAATCCTCTCAGAATACTGAAAGGATTTGTATGATTGAATTTTCGATTTAATTTTTATGACAGAATGTTCATTTTTTTTAGAAAATCTTTATAAGTGTCGCTTAAGTTAATTTTATGATCTCCTTTTAAGATAATAAGATTATCTGCCAGAATAATTTCTTCAATTTTATCAGTATTCACAATCGTATTTCGATGTGTTTTGACAAATTTATTTTTATCCAATAAATTACTGATTTTGGTCAGAGAGATTTGAATGACAAATTTTTCTTTTTCGGTAATGATATTGCAATAACGTTCTTCGACTTCAATATATAGGATTTCGTTTAAAGCTACTTTCTTTAATGAGTTTTTTTTCTTTATAAATAAATAATCGTTGCTAATCACGGTGTCTTGTTCCTCGCTCATAAAAACATTTGTTTGCGCATAGAATTTTTCGACAGCCATTTCGATAGCATACAAAATTTCAAGTTCGTTAAAAGGTTTCATTAAAAAGCTAAAAGGCTTTGTGAGTTTAGCCCTTTCAAAAATTTGGCGATCTTGTGAACTCGTCAAAAAAACAAATGGTTTAGATGAATTTGGAATAATATTGATAGTTTCTGCAAAAGTAATTCCGTCTGGTTTTCCGTCCAGAAAAACATCAATAATAATAATTTCGACTGTACTTTCATAAAAAAGTTTTAGTGCGTCTGCGAAGTTTGTAGCAACTCCTGTAACAGTATAATTATTTTCAGTCAGGACTTTGATAAGTGCATCACTTTGTTCGGGAGTGTCTTCTATAATTAAAACGTTAATATTATCCATTGGTTCTTGTTTTTGGAAAAGTTAATATCATTTTAGTTCCCTTATTTAGTTCACTTTCTATAGCTATTGTTCCGCTATTTTTTTTGATCATTTGTTTGCACAATTGCATACCTAAACCCGTTCCTATAATTTCAGAGTTATTTTTTTTGGCTAATATTTCTCCCTCTTGCAGTAGTTCTTTAATAGTATTTTCATTCATTCCAATTCCGTTATCATGAATAATAAGTTCACA
This sequence comes from Flavobacterium psychroterrae, assembly GCF_018380615.1. GTDB lineage: Bacteria > Bacteroidota > Bacteroidia > Flavobacteriales > Flavobacteriaceae > Flavobacterium > Flavobacterium psychroterrae. The sequence goes on from NZ_JAGYVZ010000002.1 coordinate 98,788, forward strand.
AAAATCAGGATCAGTTTCCTGGGTATAGAAATTTACGGTTCCATTTTCATCAGAAAATTTAATAGCATTATCCAATAAATTCCGAAGAATAATTTTTAAGGAATCCAGATCAACGAAGATGAAAATATTTTTAGAAACCGAATTTTCAAAAGTAATAGCTTTATCGAGAATTAAAGGCTTGTAATTGTATTCAATTTGCTGTATTACAGAATATAAATGTACTGATTCTTTATGAAAGTACAATTGTTTGGTTTGAAGCATCGCCCAATGCAGTAAATTATCTAACAAACTGTAGGCGCCATTTGCAATAGTACTGTTTTGAATAATAAGCTGATTTAATTCATCATAATTTTTAGTTTCCAGCGTAGCAGATAATTTTGCATTACTCGTTTTTAAGGCATTTACAGATGATCTTAAATCATGACTTACAATCGAGAATAATTGATCTTTAGTGGCGTTAAGTTCATCAAGTTTGTTTTTTTGTAATACGATAATTTTAGTGTTCTTTACTTTTTGACCGTAGAGATAAACCCCTCCAGTTAAAATTAATAATAAACCTATGGCTGCAAAAAAGAAACCATTGCGTTGTGTGTTTTTAAGTTTGTTCTCAACTTCGAGTACTTTGATTTGTTTTTGCTTTTGCGCTACAGCAAATTTTTTCTCATAATCAGCAACTGCCCATATTTTATTTTGATTGTTTAAAGAATCTTTCCAATCTTCTGCTTCTTTTCTGTAAGCAAGAGCTTTTTTGTAATTACTTCTATTTTCTTCTACAACAGCCATGTTGAAGGCTGCAGTTTGTTTTAAGTCAAAATCTTTTATGTTTTTTGATAAGGTGTATGCTTTTTTAAAATAGTAGATAGCCTGTTTGTCTTTATATTGTTCGTAATAGAGGCCTGCAATATTGATATTAGATCGAATTACACTTTTCGTAATCTGTTTCGGATTTAAAAGAGCATCTTTTTTAAAATAAAATTCCGCCTTAGAAAATTGATTCAAATGTAAGTAGCAGATCCCTATATTTGTATATAAGCCGGCTATTTCACTTTCGTCTTTATGATTTAAGATTTCGGTTTCAGCCTTCAAAAAATAAAGAATTGCTTTTTTAAATTTTTTTTCAAAATGAAACAAATGTCCAATGTTATAATCTACAAGATAATAATATTGGAATGATTTGTTTATTAAGTCAAATTCAATGAGTGCTTCTGTGTAAAGGCTTTTCTTTTTTAATGAAAAGCCTCTAAAATAATGACAGTATTCTTTTATTTCTAAATCAGAATTAGAGTTTAATTGCTTCATGGAATATACTAATGTAGAGTCCCATTCTTCTTTTAAGAAAAAATATTGTGCTTTTTTAAAATTAATTTCACTTTTATAGGATTGTGCTTTTTTTTGAATAGCAATACTAAAATAATCTGAACCTTTTTCTTGTTGTGAGAGAGCTATTGAAGGTAAAAAAACAAATAATAAAAGAAAGTTATGTATTTTTTGAATCATTATTGGCTTTTTGTAATTACTAAAGCTAATTGTATAAATGATTTATGAATTGTAGACTTAATAATCATTAAATATTTATCACAAAACGATAATCATAAATAAAAAAAGTATAATCTATAAATCTAGCACAGCATTTAATTTAGGATTAATCTGCAGAACTTGTTTTTGTTCCTCTAGACAATTTCGGATCTTCTCCATCTCCACCGCCTAAAACAGGAATTGTATATTGTAAGTAAGAGATGACTTCTTTGATGTTTCCAACGGTATCAGAGGTATAATCTGTTTCTATGTAATAAACATCATAAGTGTCCGGAGAAACCTTGTCCCATACATAGTCAAAATAGATTGTGAAAGTACCATCTTTTTCTGTTGCTGTCTCCACTGTCGGTTTTTCTGATTCTACAGCATTAATGTATAATGTAGCACAGATTTTTAAGATTTGTACTCCTTCTTTAGTATAATAAAAGTTTGCCGAAGCTAAGGGAGGAATGGGGAAAGTTAGATTCTGTACGTCTTTAAATCTAAAATCTTCGCAGTTAATTTTTTTTGTTTGAACAACTTTCAATGTCATAATAGGGTTTTTAGGGTTAATACGTTATTTTTGGTGGGATAAAGTTATTTTTTTTCTTTGAATAAAGGGTAAAATTGATGTATTTTTTTAGTTTAATTCCCGTTAAAAAATATAGAAGTAAATCTTCTTGTAATTTTATTACTATTCTTGCTTTAGGAAAGAAATGAAAGCTCCGATTCAAATAAATGAATTCTGGTTTTTTAACGAGTGACTCTAGTCCTTTTTTTAGAAAAATAAATCAACTTGAGAATTTATTTTTTCTACATAATAATCTATTTTCCTAATTGCTCTATTAAAAAATAGATTTTGTTCTTTAATACCGGATTGTCCTAAAGGCTTGGAATTGATGATTTGTTGTTTGAAAAATTGATGTACATTTTTACAGCTCTCTTCATTATCAGTAATAAAATAGCCTAAAAGGGTGTAGGGTACAAACATTGTTAATTTTTCATTTGTTTCTATTAGCATATTATTATTTAGTAATATTAGTTCATTATAATAGATAGAAAACTTATTATTAGAATTGTTGCACTTTTCCTTAATCAAATTGATAATTCTCTTCAAGTCTATACATAGTGCATTTGCATTTTTCAGATTAAGTAAACCGGCTTCATAAAAATATAAAATTTGCTGTAAACTGCTGTTTATTGTAGTGTCGTTCCATATTTCATTTACAATAGTGTTTTGGTAAACAGTTTTAAGTTTTAGCATATATTCTGAAAAAGAATCTTCGATCACAAAATTCTCAAATGAAACTTTATTCTGATTTGTATTTAAAAGATTTAACCATACAAAAGCTTTAAATTTTGATAAAATAGTTCCGTCCATAAAATAAAATAGCGGAATATCCTTTGCAGAATAGAAAAGTGTAGCTGTGGAACTCTTCGTTAATATTTCAATTTGTTCTGCTGATGTTTTGAAATATTGACGCATATCTTTTAATGTTTCTATCTCAATTGTTTTCTCAACAATAACTTTTTCTTTTTTTGAAAATAAATTATCGAGAGAAATGTTGAAATGATCAGCCACTTTTACGGTTTCATCTATTGAAAATTTACTTTTTCCGGATATTCGTCTGTGTGATGCATCATAACTGATTTCTAAAATAGTTGCAATTTCATCTATTAAAGAAACTGAAGTTGAAATTTTACTTCTAATTGCTTTTAAAAATATTTCCTGATATTTCATAATTTTTGCGATAATCACAAATGTACAAAATGAAATTATTGATTTATGCAAACCCATATGTGATAATTGCAATAAGTTTGCCTTGATAATTTTAAATATTTAATAATGAAAACATCATTTTTGGCATTCTTCTTCTTTGTTTTTGGGTCAATACATGCTCAGGATACAATCAAAATTCAGCCTATAGATTCTGTTGAGAAACATTCACAAATTTTTAGTCTTTCTCCTATTTCTAAAAAAGTAGATATGATAAACGGACTAGTTCTTGGAGTGGGACATGTAGAAAATAAACATGTGAGTTCACAAACCATAAACGGTATAAATGTAGAAGCAAATCCAGCGCCGGCAGCTGGTGCTTTAATGACTTTTATGGCGTTGATGTATTTGCCTGAAATTATTAAAACTAACAGAAAACCCGATAGTATTAAAAAACTTGAAGAGCATTATAAGATTAAAAAGATGAATTATAAGCCGCTTTTAAAATTAAATGGTTTGAATGTTAGTTCTGGATGTTTTTTTACTACCACAAGTATGAACGGAATAAATGTTTCGACAGCAAATAAGTTCGTAGATTTTAATGGTGTTTCAATCACTGTTTTGGGAACAATTGCAGACAATCAAAACGGGATTGCAATTGGGATTTATAATGCTAATAACGATTTGGCAGGTTCTACGATTGGGCTTTACAATCAATCGTATCGTTTAAGAGGATTGCATATTGGTATTTTTAACAAAACCAGAATGAATAAGGGATTGCAGATAGGAATGCTTAATAAATCAAACTCTAAGGGTTTTCAATTAGGGTTTTGGAATATAAACAACAAAAGGGCAATGCCTTTTTTAAATTGGTAGGATTATGAAAAAAGTTCCTTTTTTACTTATTGCTATTCGATTACTATTAGGTTTTGTAATGATTTTAATAGCAAATAGTGATTTTATCTATGTTAGATTAATTTTAGTGTTATTAATGATATTAGGATTATTGACTGACATTTTTGATGGTATTATCGCTCGGAAAGTTGGTGTGTCATCAGAAAAATTGCGTCGAATGGATAGTCAGGTCGATTTAATTTTTTGGCTTTGCGTTGGGTGGTGCGCCTGGTTATTAAATCCCGAAATAATTCTGGATCATAAATATGCTATTATTTCAATTTTTGTAATGGAAGGTTTAACATATGTTTTTAGTATTCTGAAATTCGGAAAAGAAACATGTACTCACGCTCTTTTATCTAAATTATGGGGTATAACATTATTGGCAGCATTTGTTTCTATGATTGGTTTTGGTCATGCTGGAATTCCTTTTTTTCTTGCTGTATTTTTTGGAATCACAGGACATATTGATGTTTATCTAATAATTTATTTCTTGCCGATATGGACACATGATGTTCCTAGCTCATATCATGCATATTTAATTCGAACCGGGAAAACAATTAAGAAACATAAATGGTTTAATGGTTAATTGTTTTTAATAATGAGATTAATCAACAGAATGATTTTAGGATAGACAAAAAACGAAAAACCCCAATTCAACTAATGAATTGGGGTTTTCTATGAATAAACCTTTAGTAAACTAAGATCTGATTACTCTTTTTTCTCCTCACGTGGAGGTCTTGGAAGAAGTGCTTTTCTTGACACTTTTTCTTTTCTTGTTTTAGGATCAAGTCCTAAATATTTAACCTGGAATACATCTCCCATGTTTACAACGTCAGTAACATTTTCAGTACGTTCCCAGGCAAGCTCAGATACGTGAAGCAATACTTCATTTCCTGGTGCAGCACTATATTCAACTACAGCTCCAAAATCAAGCATTTTAATTACTTTAACTTCATAAGCTTCTCCCATTTGAGGTTTGAAAGTGATAGATTGGATTTTTGCCAATACTGCTTCAATTCCAGCAGGATCTGTACCTAAGATTTCGATTACACCTTCTTCGTTTACTTCGTTGATTACGATAGTTGTACCTGTAGCTTTTTGTAATTCCTGAATTACTTTTCCACCAGGTCCAATTAATGCTCCAATAAAGTTTCCAGGAATAGTTCTGGTGATGATTTTTGGAGAATGCGCTTTCACATCTGCATTTGGTTTTGCAAGAGTTTCAAGTAATTTTCCTAAAATATGTAAACGTCCATCACGAGCCTGAGCCAAAGCTTGCTCCATGATTTCGTATTTCAATCCGTCAATTTTGATATCCATTTGACAAGCGGTAATACCTACTGAAGTTCCGGTTACCTTGAAATCCATATCTCCTAAATGATCTTCATCACCTAAAATATCAGATAAAACTGCAAAACGATCACCATCAGTAATCAATCCCATTGCAATTCCGGAAACTGGACGAATCATTTGAATACCAGCATCCATTAACGCTAATGTACCAGCACAAACTGTAGCCATAGAAGATGAACCGTTTGATTCCAATACTTCAGAAACAACTCTGATAGTGTATGGATTTTCAGCAGGAATCATGTTTTTCAATGCTCTTTGTGCTAAGTTTCCGTGACCAACTTCTCTTCTTGAAGTTCCTCTTAACGGACGAGCTTCTCCTGTTGAAAATGGTGGGAAGTTATAATGTAAATAGAATTTTTCTTCTCCTTGTTCAGATGGTGAATCAATTTGGTTTGCTTCTCTAGATGTTCCTAAAGTTGCAGTTGCCAAAGCTTGAGTTTCTCCACGTGTAAACAAAGCAGAACCGTGTACAGATGGTAAATAATCTACTTCACACCAGATAGGTCTGATTTCTGTAGTTTTTCTTCCGTCAAGACGAGTTCCTAAATCTAAAGTTACATTACGAACAGCTTCTTTATTGGTTTTGTAGAAGTATTTAGCAACTAAATCTCCGTTTTCTGCCAATTCTTCGTCTGTAAATAATGCTTTTACTTCTTCTTTTACAGCATCAAATGCAGCAGAACGTTCGTGTTTAGCCGAACCAACTTTAGCAATGTTGTAAATTTTATCATAAGCTGCTGCTTTTACTTTTGCGTAAATAGCATCGTCAGTTTTTTCAGTTTCATAAGTACGAACTTCTTTTTTTCCAAAAGCAGCTGCCAATCTTTCTTGGGCAGCAATTTGTACTTTAATATGTTCGTGAGCAAATTTAATTGCTTCTAACATTTCAGCTTCTGAGATTTCTTTCATTTCTCCTTCTACCATTGCGATAGAATCAGTTGAAGCTCCAATCATCATATCAATATCTGATAATTCTAATTGTGCGCGGGATGGATTGATGATAAATTTACCGTCAATTCTTCCAACTCTTGCTTCAGAAATTAAAGTTTCAAAAGGAATGTCAGACAAAGCAAGTGCTGCCGAAGCTGCTAATCCTGCTAATGCATCTGGCATAACTTCTTCGTCATGAGACATTAACTGAATCATAACCTGAACTTCTGCGTGATAATCACTTGGGAAAAGCGGACGTAAAACACGGTCAACTAATCTCATTGTTAATACTTCGCTGTCGCTTGGGCGAGCTTCTCTTTTAAAGAAACCACCTGGAAAACGACCTGCTGCTGCAAATTTTTCGCGGTAATCTACCGTTAACGGTAAAAAGTCAATACCTGGACTTGCTTTTCTTGATGATACAACTGTTCCTAAAATAACAGTTTTACCAATTCTTACTACTACAGAACCATCAGCTTGTTTGGCTAAACGTCCTGTCTCGATTGTGATGCTTCTGCCATCACCTAAATCGATACTTTCTACAAATAATTGTGGAATCATAAATTTTTTCCTTATGGGTTATACAATGGGTTTTAGTTGTGTTGTAGTTGTTGTGTGTAGTTGTTGTTTATTCTAAAACCCAATGAAAAACCAAACTTTTTTTCTTTTTAAAAATGCTTGTAATATATATAATCTGTAAAAACAAAAAGAGGCACTCTCGCACCTCTTTTCTATATTGATTATTTTCTGATATTCAATACTTTGATAATCTCACGATATCTGTTGATCTCTTTCTTTTTCAAGTAATCTAACAACGATCTTCTTTTACCTACTAATAGTACTAGTGAACGCTCTGTGTTATAATCATGACGATTTTTTTTCAAGTGCTCAGTTAAGTGACTAATTCTGTAAGTAAACAATGCGATTTGAGCTTCTGCTTTTCCAGTGTTTGTTGCTTCACCGTGTTGTGCAAAAATCTCTTCTTTTTTCTCTTTAGTTAAATACATTCCAATATTATTTAATGATTTTTATGTATGTCATACATCTTTTGTAAGACGGTGCAAAAATAATACTTTTTTTCCGAAAAAATAAATTTAAAGATTGAAAAATTTGAAGATTTAGCAATTAAGGTCTGAAAATCTTTTTATATGAATCTTTAAAAGTCGATTTTTTTAGAATAATTTGGCAACTTCCTCATTTACAAATTCTAAAAATCTTTCGTCAGCTTCAGTAAAAGGGTCAATTACGTGGCTGTCAATATCAATTTGACCAATATTTTGTCCGTTAACAAATAGAGGAACCACGATTTCAGACTTTACCGTAAAGCTGCAAGCTATATAATTGTCTTGTGCGGCAACATCCGGCACTACAAAATTTGCATTGCTTTCAGCTACTTGTCCGCAAATTCCTTTTCCAAAAGGGATTACAGTATGATCCGTTTCTGCTCCAACATAAGGACCTAAATGTAAAGTTTTAGCCTCGTGATTAGCGAAATAAAATCCAACCCAGTTGTAATATTCTACATTTTCATTTAAAAGTTGGCAGATTGCTAATAATTTTTCGTCTCTAAGAGTATCGCTATCAGCTACAATAGCACTTATTTTTGGTTGTAATTCCTGAAATGTCATGATGTGAAAATTTTATACAAAAGTATTTAAAGCAAATCTCAAAAAATACATAAATTTGAAAAAAATTTCCATTGAAAAAATACCTTACACAATTTAAACCCTTCCTTATATTTATAAGCACTTTTTTTGCTGCATATATTTTGCTTACAATAGCTTATAAGTTTTATCTGGATTCTTTTAAAACAACTGATGTAGACGGAATAACGTATGTCGTGGGTAAAAATGTATATCAATTAATGAATTTGTTTAATTGTGATATCAAAATCAACGAAAGTATTTCTAATGCCTGGTTAGAAGTTTGGTACAATAAAAAATATGTTATTAGAATTGTTGAAGGTTGTAATGCTGTGAGTATTTTTATTTTGTTTTTTTCTTTTATACTTGCTTTTTCAGGAAAACTCAAAACTACAGTACTTTATATCCTGTTTGGCATTATGTTTATTTACGTACTTAATGTGATCCGAATTGCTTTACTTGCAGTTTTGTTGTTTTATTTCCCGGAACAAAAACATATATTGCACGGTGTCCTTTTTCCGTTGATTATTTATGGAGCAGTTTTTATTTTATGGGTGATTTGGATAAATAAATTTTCTAAATATGCTACATAAACTGTTTGCACATAAATTCAAAATCCTTATTGTGCTACTTATTATAGTGAGTTTTGGACTTATTAGAGCTTTAGAGAATAAAATATTTTATGATCCGTTTTTAATTTATTTTGAATCAGATTTTAAAAACTCCCCTTTTCCCGAGGTGGATTCTCTTAAACTTTTTTTTGGGCTTCTGGTTCGGTTTATTTTAAATACCATTTTATCATTGCTGTTAATTTCTACTTTGTTTCAGGATCTTGAAATCTTAAAATTTAGTACATTAATATATGGATTCTTTTTAGTGATACTTTTAGGGATGTTTTTTATCGTTCTCAATTATTTTCCTGACGGAAATTGGCTTCTTTTTTACGTTCGAAGGTTTATTATTCAGCCCATATTTGTCTTGTTATTTATTCCTGCATTTTATTATCAGCAGCAGAATCTTAAAAAATAACAAATAATTAAATCTTTTTTCAAGTCTTTTAGGTAGTTTTGTATCATGAATTTAAAAAAGTGCACGGGATTATTTTTAGCGTTCCTATTGTTGGTTTCCAACATTGGGTTTGCTTTTGATGTGCATTATTGCGGAGGTAAAATTGCTTCTGTTTCATTAAATACTTCGGTTGCTGCATCTCCTGAAAAGAAATGTTGTGGCGCATCTGAAAAAAAAGCCTCTTGTTGTAAAGACAAAGTGGTTCATTTTGAGAAAAAATCTGACAATGCAACCATTAAGTTTTTCTTTTTTCAATTTGCTTTTCCAGCTGTAATTCAAGAATTTAAACCAATTGCTTTTTTATCAATTCCAAATTTCAAAAGCAATCAAATTACTTCGTATTATTCTGATGCGAATGCACCACCATTGTTTAAATTATATAGTCAGTATATTTTTTATTCCTGATTTTAATGTTTAGAATCAAGCCACTTATAGGCTTGCATTATGCTGTTTGCCAATTTCTCAGTTTTTGAGAATTTATCTTAAAACAGCTTTTCTATTAAACATTAAAATCTTTTTTATGCAAAAACATATTCTGCTTTTGGGTATGATTTTACTTTCTGTCTCTGCTTTTTCGCAAGAAGATTTAGAGGAAGTAAAAATCACCAAAAAGCAAAAAGGACTTAAAAAATCCTATACGCTTACCGCCAATACTACAATGATTACAAGCAAAGAGTTGCTAAAAGCTGCTTGCTGTAATCTGGCTGAAAGTTTCGAAACAAATCCATCAATAGATGTCAATTTTTCTGATGCTTTGACTGGAACCAAACAAATCAAAATGCTTGGTTTAACAAGTCCGTATTTAATGATTACCGAAGAAAATATTCCTTCGGTTCGTGGAGCTTCTCAGGCTTACGGATTATCATTTACGCCTGGAACATGGATAGAAAGTGTCCAGATTACTAAAGGCGCCGGAAGTGTTATTAATGGTTACGAGAGTATTTCGGGACAAATTAATACAGAACTTTTGAAGCCTTTGAGTGATATTCCATTCTTTTTAAACGTATATGGTTCAACCGATGCTCGTTTTGAGGTAAATACACACTTCAATAAAAAATTATCTGATAAATGGGCAACAAGTTTATTCGTTCATGGAAATGCCCGTGTCGCAAAAAATGACATGAACGATGATGGTTTTCTGGATAATCCTTTAGGGAAGCAAATCAATGTTTTGAATCGTTATCAATATTATAATCCTGAAAGTGGCATAGTTAGTTTTATCAATTTCAGGTATATGAATGATAAAAAACAAACCGGAGAAGTTGATTTTGATAAAGACAGAGATCGTGGAACAACAAATTTTTGGGGCTCAGAAATCAATACAGAACGTTTTGATCTTTCTACAAAAATAGGTTATGTTTTTAAAGATATGCCTTATCAAAGTATTGGTTTTCAGAATGCTTTTAATAGTCATAATCAAAATTCGTATTTTGGTCTGAATTTATATGATATTAAGCAAAATAGTTTTTATTCGAATTTGATCTTTAATTCGATTATCAACAACACGATGCACAAATTCTCGACAGGTTTGAATTTTACATACGACCAGTATCAGGAGTTTGTAAACGTAAATGACTATAGCAGAATTGATAATTCAGTAGGAGCATTTTTTGAATATACGTATGATAATGCCGATAATTTTAGTCTGATTTTAGGCGGGAGAGTTGACAATCATAATCGTTTAGGCTTTTTTGCAACACCTCGTTTACACATGAGATATAATCCGTGGAAAGATGGAGTGATTCGTTTTTCCGCAGGAAGAGGAAAACGTTCAGCTAATATTTTTGCAGAGAACCAACAATTGTTTGCTAGTTCAAGAACGTTCTCGATTTTAGATACAAATGGAAAAATTTATGGATTAAATCCTGAAATTGCATGGAACTATGGCGTAAGTTTTTCTCAGAAATTTAAAATTTTCAATAAAAATGCCGAAGCCGGATTTGATTTCTATCGCACCGATTTTCAGAATCAAGCGGTCGTTGATTTAATGCAAAGTCCACAGCAGGTTTCTTTTTATAATTTAAGAGGAAATTCGTTTGCAAATAGTTTACAGGTTGAATTTAATTATGAGCTTGCCCATAATTTCAATTTAAGAACAGCTTATAAGTATTATGATATCCAAACAGATTATTTAACCGGAACATTTCAACGTCCGTTACAATCCAAACATCGTTTTTTAGGGAATCTGGAATACGAAACAAATCTGAATGATGGTAAACAATGGAAATTTGATTACACCTTTAATTGGTCTGGAAAACAGCAATTGCCTTACACGGCATCAAATCCTGTTGAAGATCAGTTTCCGGATTTTTCACCTTCATACGCAGTTATGAATGTTCAGGTTACAAGAGTTATTTCGCCGGTTTTAGAAGTGTATGTGGGCGGAGAAAACATTGGTAATTATAAACAGGAAAAAGCAATTCTGGGTTCCGAAGATCCTTTTGGACCTAATTTTGATGCATCAATTGCGTACGCTCCAATTTTTGGACAAATGTATTATGCAGGTTTACGATTTAAAATAAAATAAGAGTTCAATGACAATAATAATGTCAATCTCAAAAATCAATTTCAATAACAATAAATAATAATAAAATGAAATCAGCGATTCACGAATACAAAAAAAGCAATACAAAAAGCATGAGTAAAAATATACTTTTAATTGCAATGATCACTTTTTTAGGATTTTCAGCTCAGGCTCAAACTAAAAAAAATAAGAATTTAAAATACACTACAGAAGTAAACGGTAATTGCGAGCAATGCAAAAAGCGTATTGAAAAAGCAGCTTTTAGTGTTCCCGGAGTAAAAACGGCGACTTGGGATATTAGTTCACATCAATTAGCGGTGATTTTAAATGAAGAAAAATCATCTCCAACAGATTTAAACAATGCGATTGCTAAAGTAGGTCATGATACTAAGGAAGTTAAAGCAACAGAAACTGATTATGATAATTTACATTCTTGCTGTAAGTATGTAAGAGAATAATAATGTTGAGAGCCCAAGTGTAAAACTTGGGCTTTTCAATAGTTAATTTATCTTTAAAATATAGCATTTTATTGGTGTTGAAGCAAATTATTGTTAATTTCACGAACTTATAAATATAACCAACGCATTTATGAATAATTTTGATTGGACTCAATTAATTAACCCCGAATTTTATATAACATTAAGTATCGGTGGTTTTCAAATTGGTTTATTTATTGTTTTGTTTATAGTATTTGCTGAAACAGGACTTTTTGCAGGTTTTTTTCTTCCGGGAGATAGTTTGCTTTTTTTGGCAGGGATCTACAGTCGTGACTTAATGCTGAATGTTGTTGATATTCCATCTGATTTTTTGAACGTTTTTTTACTTTCAACTTTAGTTGCAATAATGGGCGTTTTAGGGAATATGACAGGATATTGGTTTGGAGCTAAAAGCGGTTATTATTTATTTAAAAAAGAAGATACTTTTTGGTTCAAGAAAAAGTACTTATTACAATCAAAAGATTTCTTTGAAAAGTACGGTGGGAAAGCTATTATTTATGCCCGTTTCCTTCCAATATTCAGAACATTTGCGCCAATTATTGCAGGGATAGTTTCTATGGATAAAAAGAAGTTCATGTTCTATAATGTTTTAAGTTCATTTTTATGGTCTTTTATCTTGATTTTTGCGGGTCATTATTTGTACGGCGTATTTTTAAAACAAGGAATTAATCTAAAACACCATATTGAATATATCATTATTATAATCGTTATTATTTCTACATTCCCTGTATTGATAAAACTTTTAAAAAAGAGACCAAGCGAAAAGATTTAGTTAAAAATATGTCATAAAAAAAGTCCGAAGTTTTAAACTTCGGACTTTTTTTATGCTTGATTACGATTGCTAAATCATTTATAAGATTGTTCCAGACTATGATAAAGTGGTTTAGTCAAATGATTTAAAAGCTCTACAAACTAAAATGAAAGTCTTACTATAGTTTTCTCTTAACGATGACCTATCATCAAATTGGAATTTGGAATTTTTATATTGGAATTTCTTAAAGATTACCACTCATTTACTTTATTTGCATCCATCTTTAAGAAGATAAATAACAAAATAGTGAATCCCCAAAGTCCGGAACCTCCGTATGAAAAGAAGGGTAGGGGAACTCCAATTGTTGGAAAAATTCCGATAACCATTGCAATATTTACGAAAAAGTGAGTAAATAAAATTCCAGCAACGCAATAACCATAAACCCTGCTGAATTTTGTTTTTTGTCTTTCTGCTAAATAAATAACCCTTAGAAATAACCCTACAAACAGAATAATAACCACTAAAGAACCAGCAAAACCCCATTCTTCACCAACCGTGGTAAAGATGTAATCTGTGTGCTGCTCAGGTACAAAACCTCCTTTGGTTTGCGTTCCTTCAAGGAAACCCTTTCCTATCCAGCCTCCTGAACCAATAGCGATTTCAGATTGATTTGTATTATATCCAATACCTTTCATATCGACCGTCTTTCCTAGTAATATATTAAAACGATCACGGTGATGCTGTTTAAAGATATTATCAAAAACATAATCTACGGATAGTACAAAAGCAGATATTATAGCGAGTAAAATACCACTTAACAGAATGTTTCGATCAACGGCTCTTCCTTTAAAATGTATGATTATTAAAACTCCTAAAGCAATTAAAATAACTGCGTATGGTTCTAAAACGAGTGTTAATACAAATAATAAAATAGTAATAAAACCAGTCCAGACATACCATGAAGGTAATCCCTCTCTATATAAAACAACAATAAAAATACTATATATCAAGGCGCTTCCCGGATCGGGTTGTGGTAAAATCAGTAAAACAGGTAAAAAAACAATTGCCAATGCCTGAACTTGCCTGTTTACATCTTTCAGGTTTATTTGAGTGTCACTTAAATATTTTGCCAATGCTAATGATGTTGCAGCTTTTGCAAACTCAGAAGGCTGTATAGTGAAACTTCCTATTGCGTACCAGCATCTTTGACCGGCAATGGTTTTTCCAAAAAGAAATAAACCGGCTAATGATAATAAAGAAACTCCAAAAATGATACTGGCATATTTTTCATAAAACTTTCCATCAACAAAAAGCACGACGAAAATCAAAGGAATTGTACATCCAATGAAAATTAGTTGCTTTTGATAAGTTCCTTCTGTTGATAATAGTGATGAGGAATAGATATTTAGCCACCCTAATATCACTAACGAAATGTAGATAAAAACGCTTATCCAGTCAATGTTATTTTTTACACTTTGATTTTTCATTTGAAATAATCTTATTAGTTTTCTTTAGTGGTGTCTACAGGAATATTTTTAATTTCTGCTTTTGGTTTAACGATTTTAGCTTTCATTACAGAATCTTTTGGAGTAGATTCAATTGCACTGGCTTCAGTCATTCCTCCTAATTTTGCATATTCGCTTGCTAAACTCTTGTTCAGTACTCGAATTTCTAAATCATTTCTTGTGATTTTCTTTCTCAGATATTTTTCAATCATCAAACTTGCGATCGGACCGGCAACTGTAGCTCCAAAACCTCCGTTTTCAATCATAATTGCGATAGCAATTTTAGGATTGTCTTTTGGCGCAAAAGCAACAAAAATAGAGTGATCTTTAAGTTTTGTTCTAACTCCGTCAATTTTAGCGTAGTTTTCAGCTGTTCCTGTTTTTCCACAAATATCAATCCCTTCTACGCGAAGGGCATGTGCAGTTCCCATATTGTAAACATCAAATAAACCGCTAATAACCGGTGGAAAATATTTCTTGTCAATTGTAGTTTCGTGCTTTGTAGTAAATTTAGCATCTATTTTTTTTCCTTCAATCTTTTTAATGATATGAGGCGTATAATAATAACCTTGATTGGCAACTGTAGCCATCATATTTGCTAACTGAATAGGTGTCATTAAAACTTCACCCTGACCAATAGCATTCGATACAATAGTTGTGCTTCTCCAGCCTCCGTTAGGATAGATTTTTTTATAGGTTTTAGATGTTGGGACATTTCCTTTTTTACCGATTGGCAAATCATATCCCATAAACTGACCAAGTCCAAAACTTTTTACGTGATCACTCCAGACATCAACTGCTTTACCCGGATTGTTATATTTGTTGATAGTCAACATATACGCCTGTGCAAAGTACGTGTTACAAGAATTATAAATTCCGTTATGTAATTGATGAGGACCAAAACCGTGACATTTCATAAAACGACCTCGACCGTAGCTAAATCCGTGGTGACACATGAAAGTAGTTTGCTCGTTAATTACACCTTCTTGTAGTGCAACTAAACCAGTTAAGATTTTAAATGGCGAACCAGGAGGATATTCGGCTAAAAGTCCTCTGTCGTATAATGGCTTTGCTATTGAATCGTGATATAAAAGGGTATAGTTTTTAGATCTTTGTCTTCCAACTAAAATTCCGGGATCATAAGATGGCGCAGTAACTAATGCCAATATCTCACCGGTTTTAGGTTCGATGGCAACAATTCCTCCTCTTTTATTGATCATTAATTCCTCACCATACTTTTGAAGTTCAGCATCAATCGTTAGATTAATGTCTTCTCCGGCAACGGCGATAGTATCGTATTTACCCTCTTTATAAGAGCCAATTTCTCTGTTATATTTGTCTTTTTGAATGTATTTTACACCTTTTATACCGCGTAAAATTTCTTCATAACTTTGCTCAACTCCTTGCTGACCTATTAAATCTCCGCTATTATAGTATGGGTTTTTAGCAATTAGTCCTTCGGTTACCTGAGTAATGAAACCAAAAATGTTAGCGCCATAATCTACTTCATAATCACGAAGTGAACGTTTTTGGAAATAAAAACCCTCATATTTTCTAATTTTTTCCTGGAAAGCGGCAAATTCATTTTTGTTTAACTGAGATAAAAATACAGAAGGTAATCGCGGACTATAAACTTTAGCTTTTGCGATTCTTTTATCGTAGTCTTCTTTTGTGATGTTTAGTAAAGTACAGAATTCATTAATATTCAGGTTTTCCTTGATTTCTCTGGGAATAACCATGATATCATAGGAAGCCTGATTAGCTACTAGTAATTTACCATTTCTATCATAAATATAACCTCTTTCCGGATAGTCATACTGTTTCTTTATTGCGTTATTTTCTGATTTTAGTTTAAAAGAATCATCTACAATTTGCAAATAGAATACCCTCATCACCAGCAAAGATGCTGCGATAATAATTAAAGAGGGCAGCAGAACTTTTCTCATCGTTTATTGGGCTTAATAAGGTAAATTATTATAATTGAGGTAATTATTGTAAAAATAGAGCTAAATAATGTTCGGAGTAAAATATCCCAAATAAATTTAAACTGGAAAGCTTCGAGTACAAATAATACAATATGATGTAATACGACAGATACTAAAATAAATGAAAACCTTTCAGGAGTCAAAGACTCGTTTAATTTAATCGTTTGATATTCATAACTCAATCCAAATGAGAATTTAAATATATATGGCCTGTAATAAGCCAGAATCACACATGCTGTTGCGTGAATTCCACCGGAATTACAAAACATATCCATTGTAAGTCCAAGTAAAAAGCTGGAGATAATTAAACCCGCTCTGTTACTGTTTACCGGATACAAAATAATGTATAGGATGTATGGAAAGGGACTTATGTACCCTAAAAAATTCATATTATTGAAAATAACAATCTGAATTGTTAGTAACATAATAAATCGAAAAATATTGACTAACAAAGCGCTATTCATTTTTCCCTTTTTTTTCTAAATTAATAAGCTCGTCTCTATCCTTACTCTTAATAATGTATACATGTCCAAGATTTGTCATATCGTTAAATAGTTTAACGTTTATAACATAATAGCTTGTATTTTTTTTGATATAAATTTTATCAACAGTACCAATATTAATTCCTTCAGGAAAAATTACAGATTGACCACCGGTAACAATTGTATCTCCTTTTCTAATTGAAGCTAATCTTGGAACATCTTCTAATTGTACAAATCCTGTACTTTTTCCGTCCCAGGTTAAAGATCCAAAATGATTGGATTTTTTTAATTTGGCATTAATGTGTGATTTCATATTCAAAATGCTTATCACTGTTGAATATCTTGGTGAAGTATTATCAATTACCCCAATAATACCTAAGCTATTTATAACACCCATATCTTGTTTAATGCCATCATTAGCGCCGGAATTTAATGTAATGTAATTTTCGTGAGTGCTGTACGAGTTATGAATTACTTTTGAAACAATAATATCAGCAGGTTTTACTCCTTTAATGCTGTCTGGTAAAGGTGCTTTTGTGGTATCTTCTTTATTAAATAAAAGGCTTTTTAATCTTGCGTTTTCAAGTACCAGTTCGTCATTTTCGGTTCTTAAATTCAAATATTCATTTACGTGATTAATTTTTTCATAAACACCGCCGCTTAAAAAATTAGCGGAACTGATTACTCTGCTTTTATGAAAGGAATGAGATTGAATTGTGAGTGCCAACGAAATACCTAAAAGCAGCAAAAACAGCAATCTATTACTGTTTCTTATAATAAAATTAAAAATTTGCTGCATTTCTTGTTCGGTTATTTTGTTTCAGGATATGCTATTAAGTTTCAAATTTTATAAAAGTCAAATTCGATCAATTTGACTTTTATAAAAATATATTTGATTGTGTGAATCTTATTTAATTAAGATGCTTTTGAATTTTGCAATGTTTTTAAGTGCCATTCCGGTTCCACGAACTACAGCTCTTAACGGATCTTCGGCAATATAAACAGGTAAATCTGTTTTTTGCGAAATACGTTTGTCAAGACCTCTTAACATAGATCCACCACCAGCTAAATAAATACCAGTGTTGTAGATATCCGCAGCTAATTCAGGAGGAGTTTGAGATAATGTTTCCATTACAGCATCTTCAATACGTTGAATAGATTTGTCTAATGCTTTTGCAATTTCACGGTAAGAAACGTCAACTTGTTTTGGTTTACCCGTAAGTAAATCTCTACCCTGAACAGACATATCTTCCGGAGGACCATCTAAATCTTCGATAGCGGCTCCAATTTGAATTTTTATTTTTTCAGCTGTACTTTCTCCCACAAAAAGATTGTGTTGTGTACGCATGTAATAAACAATATCGTTTGTAAAAACGTCACCTGCAATTTTTACAGATTTGTCACATACAATTCCGCCTAAAGCGATAACTGCGATTTCAGTAGTACCACCACCAATATCAACAATCATGTTTCCTTTTGGCTGCATAATATCGATACCAATACCAATTGCTGCTGCCATTGGCTCATGAATTAAGTAAACTTCTTTTCCGTTTACTCTTTCACAAGATTCTTTTACAGCTCGCATCTCCACTTCAGTAATACCAGACGGAATACATACTACCATGCGTAAAGCTGGAGTAAACATTCTTTTCTTCAAAGCCGGTATACTTTTGATGAACATGTTGATCATCTTTTCCGAAGCATCGAAATCAGCAATAACACCATCCTTCAAAGGCCTTATGGTTTTGATATTTTCATGCGTCTTACCTTGCATCATATTGGCTTCCTTACCAACAGCAATGATTTTGCCTGATATTCGATCACGTGCAACGATTGACGGACTATCAATAACAACTTTATCATTATGTATGATTAAAGTGTTTGCGGTACCAAGGTCTATCGCAATATCCTCGGTCATGAAATCAAAAAATCCCATAAGTTTTTTAGGGGTTTAAAATGTTATAAATTATTTTCAACAAAGTTAAACAAATTAATGTTTAAAATGACGTGTTCCTGTAAATACCATTGCAAGATTATTTTCGTTGCAATAATTTATGCTTAATTCGTCTTTTATTGAACCTCCAGGCTGAATTACTGCTGTAATTCCTGCATTTTTAGCTAATTCTACACAATCCGGAAAAGGGAAGAATGCATCACTCGCCATTGAAGCGCCGGTTAAATCAAATCCAAAAGCTTTAGCTTTATCTACGGCTTGTACCAAAGCATCAACTCTTGATGTCTGACCTGTACCTGAAGAAATTAATGTTCCGTTTTTAGCAAAAACAATCGTATTTGATTTTGTGTTTTTGCAAATTTTAGATGCAAATATCAAATCCTCTATTTCCTGGGCAGTAGGCTCAGTAATTGTAACGGTTTTTAAATGCTCTTTAGTATCTGTAATATTATTTCTGTCCTGAATTAACAAACCGTTAAGACATGTTCTCACTTGTCTCGAAGGTAATTCAACTTCATTTTGAACTAATATAATTCTGTTTTTCTTTTCTTGTAAAACTGCAATTGCATCATCATCATAACTTGGAGCAATTACTACTTCGCAAAATAGTTTATTGATTTCCTGTGCAGTAGCTAAATCAATTTTAGTATTTGCAATCAAAACCCCGCCAAAAGCAGATGTTGGATCACAAGCAAGCGCCGCTAAATAAGCTTCGCTGATTGTTTTTCTTGAAGCTAAACCGCAAGCATTATTATGTTTTAAAATTGCAAAAGTTGGCCCGTCAGTTTTGAACTCATTGATTAAGTTTACTGCCGCATCAACATCTAAAAGGTTGTTGTATGACAATTCTTTTCCGTGAACTTTTTTGAAAATAGCATCAAAATCTCCAAAAAAGAAACCTTTTTGATGAGGATTTTCTCCGTATCTTAAAATCTGACCGCCTTCGATACTTTCTTTGTAGATCGTTTCGTCAGTGTTGAAATAATTAAAAATAGCACCATCATAATGAGATGAAACGTGGAAAGCTTTTGTAGCAAGCAATCTTCTGTTTTCAAGAGTCGTTGCTCCGTTTTGCTCTGTAATCAAATCAAGAAGCAAGCTGTATTCGTTTACAGAAGCCACAATTACAGTATCTTTGAAATTTTTTGCACCGGCACGAATTAATGAAATTCCGCCAATATCAATTTTTTCAATAATATCCTGTTCACTAGCGCCTGAAGCAACCGTTTTTTCAAAAGGGTATAAATCAACAATAACCAAATCAATCTGAGGGATATCAAATTCTTTCATTTGTTGAACATCACCTTCGTTATCCTGACGGTTTAAGATTCCGCCAAAAATTTTCGGGTGTAACGTTTTTACTCTTCCACCAAGAATTTCAGGAAATGAAGTAATATCTTCAACCGGAACTACTGGAATTCCAAGGTTTTTTATAAAATCTTCTGTTCCTCCAGTCGAATAAAGTGTTACGTTTTGTTCATGTAATTTTCTAACGATTGGCTCTAGTCCATCTTTCGAAAAAACAGATATTAATGCAGATTGTATTGTTTTAGTTGTACTCATTGTGTAGTTATGATTTTCAGACTGCAAAAGTAGTTTTTTTAAATATTATTTTAAAGAAAATTAATGTAACATTATGCTAAATAAATCTACTTATGAGTAACTTAACTTTTATTAGGTTTTTGATTTTAATTTATTGAATTTTACTTTAATGAAAAATACACATATATGCTGGTTTATCTAAGGTTATTAAAAGAAAGTTTTCGCTTTGCAATAAACGCTTTGCGAAATAATAAATTACGTACCTTATTGTCCCTGTTAGGGGTTACGATTGGAATTTTCTCAATTATTGCGGTTTTGGCGGCAGTAGATTCTTTAGACAGAAAGATTTCAAAAGACTTGAGCAGCTTAGATAAAAACACGATTTATTTAATGAAATATTGTTTCGGGCCTTCTGAAATTCCACAATGGAAAAGAGAGCAATTCCCCAATGTGAAATATGATGAATATATCAGTTTAAAAAACTCACTAAATAATACCGATCAGGTCGCGTATCAGCTTT
Organism: Flavobacterium psychroterrae; assembly: GCF_018380615.1. GTDB lineage: Bacteria > Bacteroidota > Bacteroidia > Flavobacteriales > Flavobacteriaceae > Flavobacterium > Flavobacterium psychroterrae. Next base: position 119,671 of record NZ_JAGYVZ010000002.1, read on the forward strand.
TTGTAAATCATGAAACTTTAAAATACGATTCAAAAACAGTTAGTGATGTCAATATAGTTCCTTCGTCAAGCGAAATGGTCGATATTGAAGGATTGAGTTTTGATAAAGGAAGATTTTACAATGAATCTGAATCAAATTCAGGAAGCGCCGTAATTGTTTTGGGATATGATATTGCCGAAGGACTTTTTGGAACAAGCGATCCCATCGGGAAAAATATTCGTTTATACGGACAACGTTTTACCGTAATTGGTGTAATTAAAAAACAAGGCGCAGGATTTTTTGGCGATAGTAATGATACATCAGTTTATTTACCAACGAATTTTTTACGCAGAATGTACGGCGACAGCGATTCTATGACTCCGGTAATTGTTTTAAAACCTGTAAAAGGAGTAGATATGGCCGCTTATAAAGCCGAAGTTGCTCAAAAACTTAGAGCAATTCGCGGAATGAAAGCAGGAGAATCTGATAATTTCTTTATTAATGTACTTTCCGGTTTTACTGATTTTGTCGATGGAATTCTGGGAAGTTTAAGATTTGGCGGAATATTTATAAGTTTCTTTTCCTTTTTAGTTGGAGGTTTTGGAGTTGCCAATATTATGTTTGTTTCTGTAAAAGAACGTACTAATTTAATAGGTATTCAAAAATCCTTAGGCGCAAAAAATAAATTTATATTGTTTCAGTTTTTGTTTGAAGCCGTTATCCTTTGTTTAATCGGTGGAATTATTGGTTTAATAATTGTTTTTCTAATGTCTGTTTTATTAACCAATTTATTAGATTTTGAATTTGTTTTAAGCTTCTGGAATGTGGTTATTGGCGCCGGATTATCAATTTTGGTTGGAGTAATTTCTGGAATCTTACCCGCGATTTCTGCAGCAAAATTAGATCCGGTTGAAGCGATTAGAACCGGAATGTAAATCTAAAAGTTAAATTCATTTTTTAGAACTTCAAAGGTTGCTTTATTGTTCAATATTGTTGTAATTTTAATAGCTAAATTAAAAAATAATAATATGATACCAGTAAAAGCGTATGCAGCCTATGATGCCGAAAATCCTTTAAAACCTTATACGTTTGAAAGAAAGGAAGTTGGTGCTCATCAGGTTCAAATAGATATTTTATACAGTGGAGTTTGTCACTCAGATATTCATACCGCAAAAGGTGATTGGGGACCTGTAAATTACCCTTTAGTTCCCGGACATGAAATTGTAGGTAGAATTGTTGCTGTTGGGAGCGAAGTATCTAAATTTAAAGTTGGAGAACTAGTAGGAGTTGGTTGTTTTGTTGATTCATGCAGAGTTTGTCCAAGTTGTCAATCTGGAGAAGAGCAGTTTTGCGATGAAGGAATGACAGGAACTTACAACAGCGTTGAAAGAGGAACTGATATCCCAACTCGCGGAGGATATTCTACCAGTATAATCGTCGACGAAAGTTACACACTTCATGTTTCTGAAAAATTAGATATAAAAGGAGTTGCTCCATTATTATGCGCCGGAATTACTACTTATTCACCTTTAAAATATTTAAAAGTTGGTAAAGGTCATAAAGTTGGAGTTTTGGGACTTGGAGGGTTAGGACATATGGCAGTTAAATTTGCGGTTGCGTTTGGTGCCGAAGTTACCGTGTTGAGTCATTCTCCATCAAAAGAAGCAGATGCTAAAAGATTAGGAGCGCATCATTTTGCATTGACTTCAAATCCTGAAACAATGGAATCTTTAGCAAATAGTTTCGACTTTATCCTGAATACTGTTTCTGCAAAACACGATCATAATGCTTACCTGAATTTGCTAACAAAAAACGGAACCATGATTGTGGTTGGAGCTCCGCCGGCACCGGCTGAAATTCCTGTTTTTACTTTAATCATGAAACGTAGAAGTATTATAGGAAGTTTAATTGGCGGAATCAAAGAGACTCAGGAAATGTTAGATTACTGTGCAGAACACAATATTACATCTGATGTTGAAATAATCGATATGTCGTACATTAACGAAGCATACGAGCGTATGAATAAAAGTGATGTAAAATACCGTTTTGTGATTGATATGGCTTCTTTGAAATAGGTTCAAAGTTGCAGAGGTTTTCTAGTATTGGGGTTACAACTTTGTCATTTTGAGATTTGATAAATAAAGTTCCGGAAGGAACGATTTATATTGTAGGGATAGATTTTAATCCATTCTTCACAATCCAATCGCAATAATATCGCAATCCGTATCGAAATGACAAAAAATACGCATATAAAAAAATCCTGAGAAAATATTTCTCAGGATTTTTTTTGCAATCAATATATTTTTTCAGAATCTTATTTTTCTCTTAATAATTTTTCTAAATATTCAACTTTTTCTTTTTCTGTTTGAATCATACGCTCATAAAGTTCAATTACTTTATCCAATGGATTGAATGAACAATTAACTGGATTATTTATTCCATTAGCAGTGCTATTGTCATAAAAGCTATTAAAATAATTAATCATATTTTCTTCGGTAAAGTTTTTAATTGCTTCAACACTTGCTCCAAGAGCTTTTGCAACTTCAGAAAGTTTTTCATCATCAATAGTTTCGCTGTTTTCTATTGCAGATACAGTTTGTTAAGATAGTCCTAAAGCTTGTGCCAATGCTTCTTGCTTCATGTCTTTCAGTTCACGAATACGGCTAATTTTTCGCCCTATATGATTTGGTTTTGTTGCTGTGCTCATAATTCAAAGATATTTATATTCCTTTAAAAAAAATAGGTTTTGGTAAAAAACAAGTAAAATTACGTTTGATACATTTTTGGACATTTTGCTTTGAGCAAAACTAATATTTATGCGAATCAAGAAATGTGCCTTTAGGTACTCAATATTGGTAGAAAATATGGATTTAGATCCGTTAGCGTGCCGTAGGTACGCAACAAAATAACAACTATTGCGTACCTACGGCACGCTAAATAAATCCCAATTTATGTTTTCTACCAATATTGAGTGCCTAACGGCACGAATTGCAGACTTTCAATCCGTAATCAAATATACAATTTTTCTTATAATTTATTAATTTGGATACGTCTAAATATTAAAACCGGAAATATATTTTTTAGATCTTTTTATTGACTTTGATAAAAGGTTTTACAAATTTAACTTGTTCAGGAAATGTAATTCTATTATTATCCCATTTTATATCTGCTGAAGAATAGAATTCGTTACTTCTTTTGTATTTCAAAACGGTATCTTCTTCTTGGGTTGTTCTTCTTACAACACAGAAATCTCTATGTCTAATAAAATAGTTTAAAGATTTACGTAAATCAAAAAACATCTTCGATTTTAAAGTGTCAGATTCTGATGCAATAAAAGTAGCATTCCGAAAGTCATCCTTATAATTTAATTTTATGAAATCATAGAGATTTTTATTTGAAATTTCGATTAAATCTTTAGGTTGTAAATTTGCAAAATAGGGAATTGTATCTGCAGTTTCAGTTCCGCATATAAAGCCTATTCCTTTATTTTGAAAATAGTATGCTGTAGAATCGGAATTGATAATAAATGTATTTGTTCCATAAACTAACCATCCTGGAATAGGAGGATTTGGACGAATAGTGTCTTTGCCACTAATTTTTCCTTTATTTTCCTTAGAAATTATATAGGGAATATTTTTCTCAACAATCTTAGCCTCTTTCTTAGTACAATTAAAAAGAAGTAAACCAATCATAAAGGCAATAAAAGTTCTTTTCATAAACTAAGATTTAAAATTAAATATATAAAAAAAATCCCATTTGCCTTAACAAATGGGATTTTTTATGTTTTAGAAGTTTGAAAACTATCTAATTGTATTGTTTTGAATTAAATCGATATATAAGTTAATCTTATCTTTCAATTCTTTTCTAGGCGTGATAAAGTCAAGGAAACCGTGCTCTAGAAGAAACTCAGCGGTTTGAAAACCTTCCGGTAAATCTTTTCCTGTAGTGTCACGAACAACACGAGGACCAGCAAAACCAATCAAAGCTCCAGGCTCAGAGATGTTGATATCTCCTAACATGGCATATGATGCAGTTGTTCCTCCAGTTGTAGGATCTGTACATAATGATATGTAAGGTAATCCTGCTTCGGCAAGTTGTGCAAGTTTTACAGATGTTTTAGCCAATTGCATTAACGAATAAGCTGCTTCCATCATACGGGCACCACCTGATTTCGAAATCATTACAAATGGTAATTTGTTTTTAATCGCGTGATTAATACCTCTTGCAATTTTTTCTCCAACAACAGCTCCCATAGATCCACCAATAAAGGCAAAATCCATACAACAAATAACAAGTTCTTTTCCTTTAGATTTTCCCACTCCGGTACGCACAGCGTCTTTAAGGTGAGTTTTCTCCATTACATCTTTCAATCTTTCTGCATATTTTTTTGTATCCACAAAATGCAAAGGATCTTTTGATGTCATGTTTTTATCTAGTTCAACAAATTCGTTATTGTCGAATAAAATTTCAAAATAGGTTGCGCTTCCAATTCTAACGTGAAAATCATCTTCCGGACTAACAAATAAGTTTCTGGCTAATTCGTCAGCGTCAATAATTTTTCCAGTAGGAGATTTGTACCACAATCCTTTCGGAACGTCCATCTTATCTTCTGTAGCGGTCGTAATCCCTTTTTCCTGTCTTTTAAACCAAGCCATTTTTTTAGATTTTAGATTTTAGATTGTAGATTTTAGATTTTAGACCCCAAGGAATCTAAAATCTAAAATCTGAAATCTAAAATTTATAGTGTGTTTACGTTATTCAAGTCTGCAAAAGCTTGTTCAAGTCTTGTGTTGAATGTCACTTCACTTTCACGTACCCATTTTCTTGGGTCATAATATTTTTTGTTAGGAACTTCAGAACCTTCAGGGTTACCAATTTGTGTTTTTAAATAGTCAATATTTTTAACCATATAATCACGAATTCCTTCTGTATATGCAAATTGTAAATCGGTATCAATATTCATTTTGATAACTCCGTAGCTAATTCCTTCTCTGATTTCTTCAAGTGTAGAACCTGAACCTCCGTGAAAAACGAAATCTACTGGGTTAGGACCAGTTTTGAATTTGTTTTGAACGAAATCCTGAGAATTTTTTAAGATTTTTGGAGTCAATTTTACGTTTCCTGGTTTGTAAACACCGTGAACATTTCCAAAAGCTGCTGCGATTGTAAATCTAGGGCTTATTTTAGATAATTCTTCATAAGCATAAGCAACTTCTTCTGGTTGAGTATATAATTTTGAGCTATCAACATCAGAGTTGTCAACACCATCTTCTTCACCACCTGTAATACCAAGTTCGATTTCTAATGTCATTCCCATTTTGCTCATTCTAGCCAAGTATTCTTTACAGATCTCGATGTTTTCTTCGATTGGCTCCTCAGACAAATCGATCATGTGAGAACTGAATAATGGTTTTCCTGTTTCTGCAAAATGTTTTTCAGATGCATCTAATAAACCATCAATCCAAGGTAATAATTTTTTTGCACAGTGGTCAGTATGTAAAATTACAGTTGCACCGTAAGCTTCTGCTAAAGTATGGATGTGTAATGCTCCCGCAATTCCACCAGCGATTGCTGATTTTTCACCTGCATTAGATAATCCTTTTCCAGCGTTGAATTGAGCTCCTCCGTTAGAAAATTGAATGATAACCGGTGCATTTAGTTTTGCTGCAGTTTCAAGTACTCCGTTGATTGTGCTTGAACCAGTAACATTTACTGCTGGTAAAGCAAAACCTTTTTCTTTCGCATAATTAAAAATCTCCTGTACTTGATCTCCTGTAGCTACTCCCGGTTTGATATTGTGTGCCATTGTAATTTTTTTTAGTTGTTTTTAGTTTTTAGGTTGCAAAAATAAGAATTAATTAGCATTAGAAAGGATAATTTATTCCAAAATTTAAAACAGAGTGCCCAAAATTGTATTCTTTGAACCATCGATCACCCTTCTCATGTGCTGGATTATAAGTCTTAAACCCTAAATCTAACCGAATAACAAAGAAGCTTAAATCGTAACGTAAACCGAATCCTGAACCTAAAGCAATTTCAGCTAAATCGTTTAAGTTGTTGAATTTTGCCTTATCATCAATCACATTATCCATCACATTCCAGATATTTCCGGCGTCAGCAAAGATTGCTCCTTTGACATCGCCAAAAATTTTAAATCGAAATTCGGCACTCATTGCAATCTTCATATTTGCCTCGTTAAAATCATTTACAGCGTTCGTGCTTCCCGGACCTAAAGCATAGGGTTGCCATGCACGGTTATCATTTGAACCTCCTGAATAATAACTTCGTGAAAACGGAATATAATTTGAATTTCCAAACGGAATCGCTATACCAAAAAAGCTTCTTACGGCCAATACCTGCTCTTTTCCAAAATCCCAGTGTTTAATATAATCAAATTCGGTTTTTATATATTCTGAATACTCTAAGTTGAATATATCATAGTTTCCATTAGAATTTTTAGGAAGATTTCCTATGCTTGAAATAGCTGAAAGTAAAGTACCTGCAGATTCAATTTTAGTCTTAAACTGATAAAAAGTATTATCGGCAAGATCTTTTTTCGTGGTTTTTGTAAAAGTGTAACTTGTTGCTAAAATAAAGTCATTTTCAGTCAAACGAACCCTTCTTTCTTCAATGCTTTCTACATCTTTATATTCGGCTCTGTCAGGTGTTAATGCAGTTTGTCCGTTCAATACTTCTTTAGTGAAATCTGTAGTACCCTTTGTAATAATTAAATTGCCATCAGCATCAAGATTAGTAGCATCCGTATTATAAGTTTCTGCAATATTATTTAATTCATTATAGGATGAAGTGTAAACCCTAAAATAATTACCCGGATTTAAATTACGTACAAATTGAGCATTCAGCAATTCAAGTTTCGCTGTATTGTTTCGTTTAGGCGACCAGTTGTAAGCAATTCCTCCCGTAAAGTTTTCTTTATCTAAACCAATGTTCCTTTGTTTAGAGAAACCTCCTGCAATACTTGTAGAAGGAATCATCCTTTTTGGGATAATTTTTTCAGTTCCAAAAGGCAATAAAATTCTCGGAAAATTCAGTTTTAAATCAACTCCATATTCAGATACGTTGAAAAAATTATTATTAGGATTCGCCATATCTTTCGACGATCCAATGTTTAAACGAGTCGAAATCTCAAGAGTTTCAGCCCTGTTAAACACATTTCGGATAGTTTCAGAAATACTCGCACCAATTCCAAAATCCTGAATATTAGAGTGTGTCACATCAAAAGAAGCTCCAAAACTATATTTTTTTCTTGGTGTAAGATAAACGTTAGCAATTAATGATTGTGCTGTTGAGTCGCGTTTATCGACTTCATATTGAATAGACGGATAATTAAAGATCTTTAAATTGTTTAAGTATCTTGAGGAAAGCGTTGTTCTGGTGTCCGAAAATGTACTTCCTTTATTAATAAAAATAGCATCGGTAATGGCGCGAGGCTTATATTTCAGTTTTTTATAACTGTATAAGTTAAAATTGTTGTAAGTTGTACTGTCGTTTACTTTAGTTTTTGAATTTGCAGGAGAATAATCCGTATAAATGTTAACGTCACTAATTTTATACAATTTAAAAGGTTCTGTTCTGCTTGAATCTCTTTCCTGAATATTATTATTGTTGACAATCAAAGTTACATCGGCTTTGTTTTTTTTACCAATTGTGTCAATATCAAAAGTAACATAAGTAGGCTGGAAAAAATAAGCACCGTGGTTTCTGAAATAAGTAGTAAGACGGTTTTTCTCCTCTTCAAAATCAGCTGTTTTATATTGTTTGCCGGATTTTAAAAACGAAGGTTCATTATTGTTTTTGTACAACGAATCAAGAGCAGGAGTCTTGATATTGGTTTTTATAGTGTCTAGAGTGTATGCCGGACCAGTAGTGATAAGATAATTTATTTTAGCTTTTTTTGTGGCAACACTATCAATACTATAATCTGTTGCAACATTAAAATAACCATTATTAAAATAATAGAATTTTAAACGTAAGAGAGATTTTTTTGTTTTTGCAGTATCAATAATTACAGGAGGTTCCCCGGTATTTTTTAAAAATTCGTTAAGGCCTTTGTTTAAAAAAGATTGCCCAAGTCTGTCTACTTGTTTTGCTGATAATAATTTAGACTGACGTTCATAGAGTCCGGGATGATTTTTAAATTTAGCCTGATAAGTAGAGTCAGGATTTAAGTTGGCTAAATTGTATAAATTTAAGCGTAAACGATATCCCAGCAATGTTCCATTAGGTTTTTGGTACATTTGGTTAGAGGCAATTTCATCACTGGTTGCCTTGCCATTTACAAGAATAGTGTTTTTTACAAGAAGGTTTTTTCCATCGGGAACTCTTTTTACAGCATTACAACCGCAAATAAATGTTGCTATTAGAATAAATGCTGTTATTTTTGTGGAATTCTTTTTCAAGTGTTCTTAAATATTTAATTCAAAAGTACATTATTTTATGGTTAGTAAAAACCAAATAAAACTTATCTCAGGTTTACATCAAAAAAAGCAACGTTTTGCAAATCAATTATTTTTTGCCGAAGGAGTAAAAGTAATTCAAGAATTGTTATTATCCAATTTTGAATTAGAGCATTTATACACGACTCAAAATGATTTTGAAGAAGTTCAATCTTCAAAACGTACCATGATTTATGAGCAGGACCTTAAAAAAATAAGTGCATTATCAACTCCAAATTCATGTTTGGCTGTTTTTAAAATCCCAACCGAAAATAAAATAATAAATTCGGGTTTGATCTTGGCTTTAGACGACATTCGTGATCCCGGAAATTTAGGGACGATTTTGCGTCTTTGTGACTGGTTTGGTATCAAGCAAATTATTTGTTCAAAAGAAACCGTCGATATTTATAATCCAAAAGTAGTTCAGGCAACAATGGGTTCTATTGCGAGAGTAAATGTGAATTATGTTGATTTGAAAACATTTATTGCAGAAACGAATCTTCCTGTTTTTGGAACTTTTATGGATGGCGAGAATATTTATCAATCAAATTTGCCTCAAGCCGGAATCATTATTATGGGTAATGAAGCCAACGGGATTTCAGAAGAGATTGAAAAAACGGTTACCAGCCGACTTACAATTCCAAGGTTTGGAGAGCTTCAAAAAACCGAAAGTTTAAATGTAGCTACCGCAACTGCAATTATTCTTAGTGAATTTAAACGAAATAGTTAAGAATTTGTTTTAATGAAAAGTGAAATTAATTAAAATCGCTCTTGATTTCATAGAGTCGATATTGTCTGTCCATGGGCTGGGTCCATTTGCAGGATTATCACGAATTAATTCATCAGTTATACCAAACATACCTCTAATAGAAGGAGAGAAAATAAAGTATTCAGAAAAAATATCAATTCCAAAACCAAGTTCATAAGCCGCAGTCCATTGTTTTACCCTGAATTTGCCTTCAAAATTATCGTCTTTTGATTTCGCATTACTGGATAAATTTAATGTAGTAGACATTCCGCCAACTAAATACGGACGAATGTTTCCGGTACGTAAAGCTGAGAATTTTAATAAAAGAGGGAAATGGATATAGGTACTGTTTACTTCTCTGAAATAATCTTTTTCTAAAGGTAAATTCGGATAATATAAATCACGTTTTGTATAGTATAAACCTGGCTCAAAACGTAAATTAATATATTCCTGCAATCTTAAATCGGCTACAACACCAACGTTAAAACCCGTAGTTTTTTTTACTTGAATATCCGGACCAGGATTTTTATAGTCAAATTTAAAATCGAAACTATTAAATCCTAAGTAATACCCAAAATACAGGCGTTGTTTTTGCCAGTTTTCAAGATTTATAATGGGATCTTTACTAAACATGCTTTTAGCAAATTGAGAATATCCTTGTGTCGTTAAGACTAATAAAAGTAAGACTACAGTTTTTTTCATACTATTTTTTAGATGCAGAATAAATGGTTGCAACCCCAAAAGTTTGAGGCATAGCTACAACATCTATAAACCCAATTTTTCTCAAAATATTGTTCAGAGCTTCTCCATATGGAAAAACAGCAGCAGATTCAGACAAATAACCGTAAGCAGAATTGTCTTTAGAAAACAATTTGCCAATGATTGGGAGTATGTTTTTGCTGTAAAATTTATATCCTTGTTTATAAGGTGTTTTTTCAGGAACAGAAGTTTCTAAGATAACAAAAACACCATTTGGTTTTAAAACTCTCAAAATTTCAGCAAAGCCTTTCTCCAGATTTTCGAAATTTCTAACGCCAAAACCAACTGTAATAGCATCAAAATAATTGTCCTCAAAAGGTATTTTTTCAGAATCACCTAAAACCATATCAATTACATTGGATAGTTTTTTGTCTTCAATTTTCTTTTTTCCAACTTCCAGCATTCCGGCAGAAATATCCAGACCAATTATTTTTTCAGCATTCGTTTGTGTCATCAAGATGGCTAAATCGCCGGTTCCTGTTGCAATGTCAAGAATGATTTTTGGTTTTTTATCAGAAACTATTTTTAATACTTTTTTTCGCCATTTAATATCAATTCCAAATGAAATTACACGGTTTAAATTGTCGTAGTTCCCAGAGATGTTATCAAACATTTGGGCAACTTGCTCTTTTTTACCTAAAGAAGAGTCTTTATATGGGGTTATTTTTTCAGACATTTTTTTTATTTACGCAAATATAATACAATCTGACTTAACTGTAATTGAGTTTTTTCATTTGTAAAATCAAATATTTGAGATCAAAGTTTGTAATAGGCTTTTAATATTTGATTTTTGGCTATCACTAAAACAGGGTATTTTTAAAAAATCCCTAAAACACGGTATTGTGCACCGCCGATTTTATAACCAACTTTGCTTCAGTTAAAAGATAAAATTTTAATGATTGATGGCTAATAAATGACTCGAATCAGATGAATGCTTTTTTTGCACTGGTAATTCATTTGTTCTTGTAAGTAGTTTTGAAAGTATTGTTCTTGGGGTCAATACTCTTTTAAAGTGCGAAGTACGTTCTTAGGATTAAATTTGTTTTTGGAAATTTTAATTTTCTTGCCTTTAATATCTTAGTGGTATTTGTTATTAAAGGCGCTTTTGAGACTTGTTCTCAATACTATTAAATGTTATTTATTATTGCAGATGTTTTTAGCATTTGTAATTTTTTTACCAAAACTATTACTCGAATGAGTCAGATCTAAATCAATCGTTTTTAAAAAACATCCTTCACAAGAGGATGTTTTTTTATTTTTTAATGTATGTTTCGTAAGTATAATCATAAAGATGCTTCTCATCTTTATAATTCTCTTCACTTTCTACCAGTTGCCATTCGTCATTATTGATTTCAGGAAAAAAAGCGTCAGCTTCAAAAGTATGATGAACTTTCGTAATTTCTATAATATCAGTATAAGGTAAAGCCAGATTATAAATTTCACCTCCACCTATAATATAGGAGTCCTCATTTTCCGGACATGCGGCAATTGCTTTTTCAATGCTGTCTACAACAATGCAACCTTCATGATTATAGTCTTTTTGACGTGTTATAACAACGTGAACTCTATTGGGTAGTGGTTTTGGGAAGCTTTCAAAAGTTTTTCTTCCCATAATAATATGATGATTCGTAGTAAGCGATTTGAATCGTTTAAAATCATTAGGCAAATGCCATACTAATTCATTGTCTTTTCCAAGTGCGTTATTTTCGGCAACAGCCGCTATCATTATAATCATGGTATTATAAAACTAAATTTTATTTTCAGTATCCTCATTTATTCGGGATTCTAACTGAGTAATTCTTTTTTGCTGCAAACCCACAAGACGGTCAATTTGTTCTCTTTCCCATTTTTTATTCATGAATCGATCTGTGATGTAAACCTTTATAAAGTGCAGAATAAAAATAAAAAACCATATTGTAATGCCCCAAATACACCAGTTTTGATCTGTAGTGTCACCAAAGCCAAAAAATCTGTTAGCAATGAATAAAAACAAACTTCCTAGCAGGAAAAGTACAAAATGAAAATATAGAATTTTTTTTTGTCTAAGTCTTCTTCTGGCGTATTCGTATTGTTCGTGCACTTCTTTTTCCATAAGATATTAATGAGGTCATAAAGTTAAAATTTATTTTGTAACTACCCTATTTAGATTGTAGAATATTTCTGCTAAAATGAGCTGTTAGTTTGAAATTCAAAATTTTATAAGGAATTAATTATTAATAAAGCGAAAAAAATATTCAGTTTTTGATATTATCACAAATCGATTCAGGAGATATCGGAAGTTCATGTGAATTTGTTTAATTTTATTGTATAAATCTAAAAACTAAATAGTTATGTCTTTAAAGAAGCAATTTGTTAAAACGAAGCCAGTTTGTAAAGTTACATTTTCAATAAATGCTAAAGATGCAAGTTCTGCAGCAGTTGTAGGTGATTTTAATAACTGGAATGTTGAAGAAGGAACTTTGAGTAAGTTAAAAAACGGAACTTTTAAAGCAACTTATGATTTAGTTAAAGATGCAATTTACGAGTTTAAATACGTAATTGACGGTAGTTATGTTAACGATCCTGAAGCAGATTCATATAAATGGAATGATTATGCAGGAAGTGAAAACAGCGTTTTAGTAGTATAATTTAGACACGAATTTCACAAATTTTCACAAATCTAAACGGATAGCTTAGTTTGCGTAATTAATTCACGAAAGAATTAGTGGCAATTTGTGAAATTCGTGTTTATTTTTTTATACAGCAACACTTCCTTTTATACCAGCGTGCGGCTCGTAATCTAAAAGTGTAAAATCATTATAATCAAAATCAAAAATGTTTTTAATCTCAGGATTTAAAATCATTTTTGGCAATGGCTTAGGATCGCGGGTTAACTGTAATTCTAATTGTTCAAAATGATTATTGTAGATATGCGCATCTCCAAAAGTGTGAATAAATTCACCATATTCTAAATCGCATACCTGAGCAATCATCATTGTTAACAATGCGTAAGAAGCAATATTAAAAGGAACTCCCAAAAATATATCAGCACTTCGTTGATACAATTGACAAGAAAGTTTTCCTTTAGTTTCGCCTTTTTCAAGATCAGGACTTGATACATAAAACTGAAAAAATGCGTGGCAAGGAGGTAAAGCAGCTTTATTATTGGCTACGTTTTCTTCAAATGATTTTTTAGTATCCGGTAAAACCGAAGGATTCCATGCTGAAACCAACATTCTGCGGCTGTTTGGGTTCGTTTTAAGTTCAGTAATCAATTCAGAAATCTGATCAATTTCTTCACTATTCCAATTGCGCCATTGATGTCCGTAAACTGGTCCTAAATCGCCATTAGAATCTGCCCATGCATCCCAGATTTTCACTCCGTTTTCCTGAAGATATTTTATATTAGTATCGCCTTTTAAAAACCAAAGCAATTCGTAAATAATAGATTTTAGGTGTAACTTTTTGGTTGTCACCATTGGGAAACCTTCACTTAAATCAAAACGCATTTGGTAACCAAAAACACTTTTAGTTCCTATTCCTGTTCTGTCTCCTTTTTGACAACCGTTTTCTAAAACGTGTTGTACTAAATCTAAGTATTGTTTCATTGTTAGTTTATTCGTTTAATTGTTTAATCGTGAATTTGTTTAATCGATTTAACGAATAAAAGGTTTAACGATTAACCATTAAATTTATCTTTTAGAGATTTCGTCTCTGATTTTTGCTGCTTTTTCATAATCTTCCTGAGAAACTGCCTGATCTAAAAGCTCATTTAGTTCCTGCAAACTATGTTTGGCATAAACATCTCCGGATTGATTACTTTCTTCTTCGTGACCAAAAGTTTCCGGGTTAGAAAGTACATCATCAATTTCCTGAGACCCCTGATCAGTTTCTACAGTATTTGATTTTAGATAAATACCAGCTTTGTCTAAAATATTTTTATAAGTAAAAATCGGAGCGTTGAAACGTAATGCCAATGCGATCGCATCAGAAGTTCGCGCATCAATAATTTCTTCGATTTTATCTCTTTCACAGATTAAACTGGAATAAAAAACACCATCAACCAATTTGTGGATAATCACTTGTTTAACGACAATATCAAATCTTTCAGCGAAGTTTTTAAATAAATCGTGCGTTAATGGGCGAGGAGGTTTAATTTCTTTTTCTAATGCAATAGCGATTGATTGGGCCTCAAAAGCGCCAATTACTATTGGTAATTTTCTTTCGCCATCAACTTCGTTCAAAATTAAGGCATAAGCGCCATTTTGAGTTTGACTGTATGAAATTCCTTTTATGGATAATTTTACTAGACTCATATATGTGGGTAAAAAGGGCAATTATTGCCTCATTTTAATACTTTTTTTGATTGAAAAATAAAGGTGCAATTTTAATCAAAAAATATGGAACAAAAAAGCCACCTAAAACAAAGATACGATTATCTTGTTTTTAGGCAGCTATATTTTTATAGAGAATTTTTAAATTAAGAATGTTGGGCTTTAAAAGCTTTTAATTTCTCTGTTAATTCTGGAATAATTGTAAAAGCATCTCCAACAATACCATAATCTGCAACTTTAAAGAAAGGTGCTTCAGGATCGCTATTGATTACCACTTTTACTTTTGATGAGTTGATACCCGCAATATGTTGAATCGCACCTGAAATCCCGATAGCAATATATAAGTTAGTCGCAACAGGTTTTCCTGTTTGTCCAACGTGTTCGCTGTGAGGTCTCCATCCTAAATCTGATACTGGTTTAGAGCATGCAGTTGCAGCGCCTAAGACAGTAGCTAAATCTTCAACTAATCCCCAGTTTTCAGGACCTTTTAATCCGCGTCCGCCAGAAACTACGATATCAGCATCAGCAATGGATACTTTTCCGCTTACTTTTTCTACAGATTCTACTTTTACTCCAAAGTCATTATCACCAATTGATGGATTAAAATCTTCTTCAGTTGCAGATCCTGCACTTTCAAAAATTCCGTAAGAGTTTTTAGCTAAACCAAGAACTTTTACATCTGTACTGATTTCTGTGATATTGAAAGCTTTGTTTGAAAAAGCATTTCTTTTTACCTGAAAAGGTGAAGTGCTAACCGGTAATCCAACAACATTTGAAGCGAAACCAGCATTCAAAGATACCGCAACTAATGATGAAAGATAAATACTGTCTGTAGTTGAAGAAAGTAAAACAACTTTTGTCCCTTCTTTTTCAGCAGCCTGTTTGATAACATCGGCGTAAGCCTTAGCTGTAAAACCTGCTAATTTATCATTTGTTACTTTTAATACTTTATCAACTCCGTATTTAGATAATTCGCTTACATCACTTGTGTTTATAGTTAAAGCGGTTACGGTTGTTCCTAAAGATTCTGCTACTTTTTTAGCGTAAGAAGCTAATTCAAAAGCAACTTTTTTAAATTTTCCTTCTGCAGATTCTGCATATATTAATATTGACATAATTTTTTTGTTTAAAAGTTTAAAGTTTCAGGTTTCAGGTTTGTAAACTGAAATCTGCGACTGAAAACTGATTACTAGATTACTTTCGCTTCGTTGTGTAATAAATTGATTAACTCATCTAAATTATCAGGAGAAATTAATTTAACTGCTGATTTAGGAGCTGGTTTTTCAAATTTCACTGCTTTTGTATTTACAGGAGCGTCAACTGGTTCAAGAATAGTAAGTGCTTTTGTTCTTGCAGTCATAATTCCTCTCATATTAGGGATACGAAGATCTTTTTCTTCAACAAGACCTTTTTGTCCACCAATAATTAAAGGTAAAGTAGTGCTTACAGTTTCTTTTCCACCATCAATTTCACGAACCGCTTTTACGTTGTTTCCGTCAACTGTAACACTTGTACAAGAGTTTAAGAAGTTAGAACCTAAAATTCCTGCAATCATTCCAGGAACCATTCCACCGTTATAATCTAAAGATTCTTTTCCTGCAATTACTAAATCGTAACCACCATTTTTAATTACTTCAGCCAATTGTTTTGCAACAAAAAAACCATCAGTTGGAGTAGCGTTCACACGAATTGCTTCGTTTGCGCCAATTGCCAATGCTTTACGCAAAGTAGGTTCAGTATCCGGGCCTCCAACATTTACTACAGTTACAGTAGCGCCTTGTTGCTCCTGAAACCAGATAGCACGTGTTAAACCAAACTCGTCATTAGGATTAATTACATATTGAACACCGTTGGTATCGAATTCTGAGTCACCATTGGAGAAGTTGATTTTTGAAGTAGTATCAGGCACGTGGCTGATGCAAACTAATATTTTCATAAGTATATATTTTATAGTTCTAAAAATTCATTGTCACAAATTTAGAATATTATTTGGAATAATTATACTATGCACGCATAATATTTTTAAAAACTATTACGATTTCGAAGATTGTGAAATTTGGAGCCGCTATTACCGTAATCAGGAAGAGATAAATTATGCATTTCTATTGATTATTAGCAATTTCGCAAAGTCCCAAGTTCAAACAACTGTTAAACTTAGCTTATTTTATACTGCTTTTTGAATTGCTGCGTTTTTAGAGAACAATTCTATAAGAACGATATTAAACAAAAAGGACAGATATTGTTTAAAAGTGCTTTATGAGCGAAATAACTGTAATTATATCGATTTCGTAAATATCATAATAATTTTTAAAAAGTTAAAAGCGCAAGAGCAGAAGAAGATCGTGTGATTTTAAATTCAATTTATGCTTTTAAGTTATTTAAAATAATTATTTTTGCTCTTCAGAAAATTCAACATACAATATAAATATGAGAACAATACAATTTAGAGAGGCCATTTGCGAAGCGATGAGCGAAGAAATGCGTCACGATGAATCCATATATTTAATGGGCGAAGAAGTTGCAGAATACAACGGAGCATACAAAGCTTCAAAAGGAATGCTTGCTGAGTTTGGCGAAAAAAGAGTAATCGATACTCCAATTGCTGAGCTTGGTTTTACAGGAATTGCAGTAGGATCAGCTATGAACGGTTGTCGTCCTATTGTGGAGTATATGACTTTCAACTTCTGTTTAGTAGGTATTGATCAAATTATAAATAATGCTGCTAAAATGCGTCAAATGACAGGAGGACAATTTAATGTGCCTATCGTTTTTCGTGGACCAACTGCTTCTGCAGGTCAATTAGGAGCTACTCACTCACAAGCTTTAGAAAACTGGTTTGCTAATACTCCGGGTCTTAAAGTTATTGTGCCTTCAACTCCTTATGATGCAAAAGGACTTTTAAAATCTGCAATTCGCGATAATGATCCTGTAATTTTTATGGAATCTGAGCAAATGTATGGTGATAAAGGTGAAGTGCCAGACGGAGAATATACAATTCCACTTGGAGTTGCTGATATTAAACGTGAAGGAACAGATGTAACAATTGTTTCTTTCGGAAAAATTATAAAAGAAGCTTTTATCGCTGCTGATGAATTAGCTAAAGAAGGAATTTCATGTGAGATTATCGACTTAAGAACAGTTCGTCCTATGGATAAAGACGCGATCTTAAAATCTGTTAAAAAAACAAACCGTTTAGTAATTTTAGAAGAAGCCTGGCCATTTGCAAGTATTTCATCTGAAATCACATATATCGTTCAGGAACAAGCATTCGATTTTCTTGATGCGCCTATTCAACGTATTACAACTGCAGATACTCCTGCACCTTATTCTCCAGTATTGTTAAAAGACTGGTTGCCAAATGCAGGTGATGTAGTAAAAGCAGTTAAAAAAGTGTTATACAAATAATACACATTTAAAATACTCACAAAACTTCATCATTCATAGTTAATTGATGAAGTTTTTTTTTTGCCCAGACAATGAAAAGAATAATTTTACTCAGCCTATTTTTTGTATTTGCGCTTGCAAATATTGCTACTGCACAAACGAAAGTGAGTGGAATTGTTTTGGACAAATCGAATCAGCCTGTTCCGTTTGCCAATGTTGTTTTTAAAGGATCAAACACAGGAATAGTTTCTAATGAAGACGGACGTTTTTACTTAGAATCCCCAACTACGTATACTGCTTTACTAATTACATCAGCAGGATTTTCAGACAAGGAAGTTCCGTTAGAAAAAGCGGTGAATTATGATTTCAAAATAGTTTTAAGCGAAGCTGAAGCACTTAATGAAGTTGTAATTTTTACCGGAAAAACTTCAAAAAAGAATAATCCGGCATTAGATATATTGAGAAAAATTTGGGAACGAAAACGTAAAAACGGGTTGTACCAATTCAATCAATATCAAATGCAGAAGTACGAGAAAGTAGAGTTCGATATGAACACGATTGACAGTGCTTTTATGAAAAATAAACTCTTCAAAGGAATGGAGTTTGTGTTTCAACACGTTGATACATCTGATATTACAGGTAAAACTTATTTGCCAATTTTTATCAACGAATCATTATATGATGTTTACGGAGATAATAAATTAAAGAAAACAAAAGAAAATATTACCGGAAGCAAAACTTCTGGATTTAATGGAAATCAACAGATTTTATCTTTTGTAAAAGATCTTTATTCAGATTATAATATTTACGACAATCACCTTAAATTTTTTGACAAGAGTTTTACAAGCCCGCTTTCAAGAACCGGAATTGACGTTTATAACTATGTCCTGAAAGATAGTGCTTACATTGATAAAAAATGGTGTTATAATATTGTTTTTTATCCAAGACGTAAAAACGAATTGACTTTTAAAGGAGATTTTTGGGTAAATGATACCACTTTTGCGATCAAGAAAATTAATATGGCAGTTACTAAAAGTGCTAATATTAACTGGGTAAAAGATATTTACATCGAACAAGAATTTGAAGTAGAAAACGACTCCGTTTTTCTATTGACCCGCGATTATATGATGTCTGATTTTGCTTTGAATAAAAAAGAAAAATCAAAAGGAGTTTACGGTAAAAGAACCACCTTATATAAAGGACATAAATTCAATATTCAAAAACCCGAAAGTTTTTATAAACAGGAAGTCAATTACATAGACAACGCCGTTTATGACCGACCAGATGAATTCTGGGAAGAAAACCGTTTTGAAAAACTGAATAAAGATGAACAAGGTATTTATAAAATGCTTGACACTTTGCAAACTGTCAAGCGATTTAAGCAGCTTTATAGCTTAGTTTCTATTTTAGGAAGTGGTTACGTCGAATTTAAAAACTTTGATTTCGGACCAATATTCTCCACATTTGGTTACAATGAAGTCGAAGGTTTACGAATCCGTGCAGGAGGAAGAACCTATTTTGGACCAAATGACCCATGGCGTATTCAGGCATATACCGCGTATGGTTTTGACGATAATAAATTTAAATATGGAGTTTCCGGAAAATGGATGGTCGATAAAAAAAATCGGGTTATTATTTCAGGAGGAAACAGGCGCGATATTGAACAAATTGGAGCCAGTTTAACCACGACAAACGATATTTTAGGACGAAGTTTTGCTTCTTCGGCATTATTTACAACAGGAAGTAACGGAAAATTAACCAACATTAATTTAACTAACGTTTCGGTTGAAATGGAACCTATAAAGAACTTTGTTGTTCAGGCTGGTGTTTCGTACCGAACGCTAGAATCGGCTTCGCCAACTTTTAGTTTAGATTATTATACCACTTTGCCAACTGCAGCAAATCCTGCGGGAGTTATTGCAAGTGCAGTAAAACAATCAGAAGCGAATATTCAGTTTGAATATATGCCAAACCGTAAAACAATTGGTTTTGGAGTAGAAAGAGATTTAGTAGACAGTCCGTTTAGTCACTTTTTTGTCAATTTTAGTTATGGACTTAAAGGAGTTTTAGATAGCGATTTTGCCTACGAAAAAATACAGCTATTCTATAAACAACCTATTATAATTGGACCATTAGGAAGATCAAATATAATTCTTGAAACCGGAAAAACCTTTGGTACAATTCCGTTAGGATTAATGAGCGTAATTCCGGGAAACCAAACTTATTTCACCATTGAAAATACGTTTAGTAACTTGAATTTCTACGAATTTATTACAGATCAGTACACCACTTTGCAATGGAATCATGATTTTGGCGGACGATTATTCTCCAGAATTCCATTTATGAGAAAATTAAACTGGAGAGAATTTGTAGGAGTAAAAGGAGTTTATGGAACTATCTCAAACGCAAATAGAGCCATAAACGCATCAGATCAACCGTATAATGCGCCAGAAAATGTGTACTGGGAATACAACGCCGGAATCGGGAATATCTTTAAGGTATTTCGTATTGATTTCTCCTGGAGAGGAAGCTATTTAGATACACCAGACGCTAATAAATTTGCAGTAAAAGGATCTTTTGGATTTTATTTTTAAAATACAAGACTAAAAATAATCTCGCAAAGACGCCAAGTCGCAAAGTTTAATTTCTTGCTGCTTGGCGTTTTTGCTTGACATAAGACCCTAATCTTGTATATCGGTCGTTCACGAAACCCGACAGGTTTTTTAAAACCTGTCGGGTTTACTAAGCGTAAAGACTGCGTAAAAAACTTTGCGTCTCTGCGTCTTTGCGAGATTCTTTTTTATTTAATTTTGAAATAGACCTAAAATCACGTCATGCAAGAAGCAATCGATTTTCTATCCACTAAAAATTCCATATTTCAGGAAATCATCGAGAAATATGGATTACCGCAAATTCCAAAACGTCCACAGGGTTTTGAAACTTTAGTATTGCTGATACTCGAACAACAAGTTTCTATAGATTCGGCGAAAGCCACATTTTTAAAAATAAAATCATATACAAACTGTAATCCTGAAACAATGTCAGTTTTATCAGATGAAGAGTTTCGTGCTTTGGGAGTGAGCCGGCAAAAAACAAAATATATTAAGATTTTGGCAGAAGCCGTTTTAAACAAAGAGTTAGATATTGAAAGTTTTGCCACAAAATCAGCAAAACAAGTCAGGGAAGAACTCATCAAATTAAAAGGAATAGGAAATTGGACGATCGATATTTACTTAATGTTTTGTCTTCAGGAACCGGATTTGATTCCGTTAGGTGATATTGCAGTAATAAATACCATCAAAGAATTGCTCAATATTCACGACAAACAAGAAATGGAAATCCATGCAGTACAATGGAGTCCGTACCGATCTTATGCAACATATTTGCTGTGGCATTATTACTTAAACAAGAGAAACAGGAAAATTACCTATTAACTGTCTGTTATTTAAAAGAAAAGTAGATAGATTAATGTAGTTTTTTATTGTAAAAAAGGATTCTTTAGTTACTTTTGCAATCGAAATTATAGAAATAATAAAAAACGAAAATGACCGCAGACAAACTAACAACTTTCGATGTATTAATCGAAATACCAAGAGGAAGCAGAAATAAATACGAGTACGATTTTGAAATTAAAAGAATGCGTTTTGACAGAATGTTATTCTCTTCAATGATGTACCCTGCAGATTACGGATTTATTCCGGAAACTTTAGCACTTGACGGAGATCCTCTTGATGTATTGGTTTTAGTAAACGAACCAACTTTTCCAGGATGTGTTATGGAAGTAAAACCAATTGGTGTTTTTCACATGGCAGATGATAAAGGACCAGATGAGAAAATTATCTGTGTACCAGTTTCAGATCCAATCTGGAATTCATTAAATGATCTTTCAGATATGAATCCTCACTTAGTAAAAGAAATCGAGCATTTCTTTCAGGTTTACAAAGATCTTGAAAACAAAAAAGTAGATGTTGAAGGTTGGGGAGACGTAAACGAAGCTTTTGCAATTATTGCTGAGTGTACAAAACGTTTTAACGATATTGAAAACAAACCAGAGGGATTATTTAGTATTAAATAATTTTAACCCTGTTCTATTATAAAAAAAGCAATATTCCGTCAGGAGTATTGCTTTTTTGTTTAAATTCGTTTTAGTTAGTTTATTGAATATTAACCAATAACCATTAAAATATTATGAACGAATTTATGATTTACTTGCCAATTGTCATGGCAATTATAGGATTGCTTTTCATGGGAATAAAAAGGACTTGGGTTTTAAAACAAGATGCTGGCGATGGCAAAATGAAAGAGATTTCAGATTACATTTATGAAGGTGCTTTAGCCTTTTTAAAAGCCGAATATCGATTACTTACCTTTTTTGTAATTGGTGCAAGTTTAGTTTTAGCCGGAATTTCTTTTATTGTTCCTACTACACATATATTAATAGTGGTGGCTTTTATTTTCGGAGCATTTTTCTCGGCTTTAGCTGGAAATATGGGAATGAAAATAGCCACTAAAACAAACGTTAGAACTACGCAGGCAGCACGTACAAGTTTGCCGCAAGCCTTAAAAGTTTCTTTTGGCGGCGGAACCGTAATGGGTTTAGGTGTTGCAGGTTTGGCGGTTTTAGGACTAACAGGATTTTTTATTATTTTTTTCCAGATATTCATGCATGGCGTTTGGACTTCATCTGAAGACATGACCAAAGTTTTAGAAACTTTGGCAGGGTTTTCTCTTGGAGCAGAATCAATTGCTTTATTTGCCAGAGTTGGTGGCGGAATCTACACAAAAGCAGCCGATGTTGGTGCTGATTTAGTAGGTAAAATTGAAGCAGGAATTCCAGAAGATGATCCGCGTAATCCCGCAACAATTGCAGATAACGTAGGAGATAATGTTGGAGATGTTGCAGGAATGGGAGCCGATTTATTTGGCTCATATGTTGCAACAGTTTTGGCAGCAATGGTCTTAGGAAATTACGTAATCAAAGATATGGGCGGAAACATTCAGGATGTTTTTGGCGGAATTGGTCCAATTTTATTACCAATGGCAATTGCCGGTTTCGGAATCTTATTTTCGATTATTGGAACGACATTGGTGAAAATATCCGATGATAATGCCAAAGAAGCACAAGTACAAAAAGCATTAAATATAGGAAACTGGGTTTCGATTGTGTTAACTGCAATTGCCTGTTTCTTTTTAGTACGATATATGTTGCCGGAAACGATGCAAATGAGCTTTTTTGGAGAAGGTTCTAAAGATATTTCCTCAATGCGTGTTTTCTATGCCACTATAGTTGGTTTAGTAGTTGGTGGAGCTATTTCATCAGTCACAGAATATTATACAGGATTAGGTACAAAACCAGTTATGGCAATTGTACAAAAATCATCTACAGGAGCAGGTACAAATGTTATTGCAGGTTTGGCAACAGGAATGATTTCTACTTTTCCAACCGTAATTTTGTTTGCAGCTGCAATCTGGATTTCATACGCATTAGCAGGGTTTTACGGAGTGGCGCTGGCAGCTTCTGCAATGATGGCAACAACGGCAATGCAATTAGCAATTGATGCTTTTGGACCAATCTCTGACAACGCCGGAGGAATTGCCGAAATGAGCGAATTACCAAAAGAAGTGCGTACCAGAACAGATATTTTAGATTCAGTTGGAAATACAACAGCTGCTACCGGAAAAGGTTTTGCAATTGCATCTGCAGCATTAACTTCATTAGCATTATTTGCAGCTTATGTAACTTTTACAGGAATCGACGGGATTAATATTTTCAAAGCACCGGTTTTAGCGATGTTATTTGTGGGTGGAATGATTCCGGTAGTATTCTCGGCTTTAGCCATGAATTCTGTTGGAAAAGCGGCGATGGATATGGTTTACGAAGTGCGTCGTCAGTTTAAGGAAATTCCCGGAATTATGGAAGGAACCGGAAAACCTGAATACGGAAAATGTGTTGAAATCTCCACAAAAGCCGCTTTACGCGAAATGATGTTGCCTGGAATTCTAACAATAGGCTTTCCAATTGCGATTGTACTTTTAGGTAAATTAGTTTATGGAAGCAACAATCAATTAATTGCCGAAATGTTAGGCGGATATATGGCAGGAGTTACCGTTTCAGGAGTACTTTGGGCAGTTTTCCAAAACAACGCCGGAGGTGCTTGGGACAATGCAAAAAAATCTTTTGAAGCCGGAGTTCTAATCAACGGAGAAATGACATATAAAGGCTCTGATGCACATAAAGCAGCGGTAACCGGAGATACAGTTGGAGATCCGTTTAAAGATACTTCCGGACCATCGATGAACATTTTAATTAAATTAACTTGTTTGATTGGTTTAGTAATTGCGCCTATTTTAGGCGAAGGTCATTCTTCTCAAGCAAATATTCCGCATTGTGGATTGCCTCCTAAAGAGATGAAGTGTTGCATGAAGAATGAAATGCATGCCGGAGGTGTTTCTAAATGTGGAGATTTATCCGGAATGACAAAAGATGAATGCATCACGATGTGCAAAGAAAAAGGTTGTACTGCCGAAGAAACTGCAAAATGTTTAGCACATTATGATACAAAAGGAAAATATACAAACCAAAGAACAGATTGTTTTGATACAAGTAAATACGATAAAAACCGTGTTGAGGTAAATTTATCTACTACAAACGGCGTAACAGTAGGAACCGTAACTAAAACCGAAAACGGAAAAACAACTACAGAAGTTTATGAAGGAACAGAAGCTGAAGTAAAAGCAAAAATCGAAGCAGCGAAGTGATTTAACGATCCATTTATCCTAACAGGTTTTCAAAATCTGTTAGGAAAAGTCAAACAGTAATAAAAAATGCCTCTAAAATTTTAGAGGCATTTTTTTATTACTTTAATTCGGGCATTGGATAATGTATTTCTTCATATTTCTCTATGAGTGTCACTAAAGCATCTAATTCTTTAGCCTCGTTTGTATTTGGTTTAGCCTCAAAAAGAATATTTACTCTTGATAAAGCTAAATCGTAATCCTGCTCTGTTTTAATTGATATAATTTCCATTTCTATAATTTTAAATTGTAATATCTCTATCCCTTCATTGCTCCCATTGCGCTGCGCATTCCCATACCGTATAATAAAATACCTGCAAAGAAAAGAGCAAGTAAAAGTGCAATAATTAAATTAATCAATCCTATAATCCATGTTTTTTTTATTTTTGTTTTTCTGCTTAAATAAAAAACATAACATTGAATGAGAAAATAAACAAACAATGGTATCCAAAAACACATTTCAAATGCCCGATTGTCAGTTATAAAAATGGCTAGAGATACAGCAATAATACAAGATACAAGGCTGATTACAAATATTCTGGTTTTAGTTATAGACATAATAATAGAGTTTAAAATAAAAAATCCCGACAGAATCAGGATTTTGAGTTATATGGTTTTTATGAATTAAGAATTTGTTTCTAAAACAATCCATTTAATTCCGCATCAATTCTATTAATTATATTTCCTAAATCTTCCGGATTATCTACAAAATTAATGTTATCAACATCAATAATTAATAATTTTCCTTTACTGTAAGTCTGAACCCAGGCTTCGTATCTTTCGTTCAAACGGCTTAAATAATCGATAGAAATAGAGTTTTCATATTCTCGTCCGCGTTTGTGAATTTGCCCGACAAGATTAGGAATAGAACTTCTTAAATAAATCAATAAATCAGGAGCTTTAACCAATGATTCCATTAATTCAAAAAGAGAAGTATAATTTTCGAAATCACGGCTCGTCATTAATCCCATTGAATATAAGTTGGGAGCAAAAATATAAGCATCTTCATAAATCGTTCGATCCTGAATAATTTTCTTACCGCTTTCACGAATCTGCAATACCTGACGGAAACGGCTGTTCAGGAAATAAATCTGCAAATTAAACGACCAACGTTCCATTTGATGGTAAAAATCATCTAAATACGGATTGTCAACGACATCTTCATAATGAGGTTCCCATTTAAAATGTTTGGCTAATAATTTAGTCAGAGTTGTTTTTCCAGCTCCTATATTTCCTGCTATTGCTATGTGCATTACGGTGTTACGATTTTATAATTTGTTATTTCTTTAGCTGTAAAAATAGATAAAATTTGGTCTTTGTAGCAGAATTTATCAAACGATTTTTCTAAAATTTCAATTTGAGAAAATGCATTTGAATTTGTACTTGTAATGTCTTTAAAATACAACAAATTAGCTTTGCTGAAAAGATATTGATGGTTGTTAATTATCTCGATGGAATCAAAATCAGAAACCTTTCCTAAAGAAGTTGTTTTTCCGAAAATATCACAGGAAAACCAGTTGTTTTTTTTATCAATCCAATAAAAAGTATTAAAATCAGTCTGGTAATATTTTATGGTTTCTATTAATGGAGTTGAAACCGTTTTGTACTCGTTTTTGAGATAATCAAAAAGGCTAATTTGCTGGTTTAATGCATTGTAAATCCAAAGTTGGTTTTGTGTTGACATTCCGATTGCTGAAACTACAATTGGCGTATTATTTAAGGAAAAATTAATTTCAGTGATTTTATTCAGTTGATTGTCTAATAAAACTACGGTATTAAAATCTTCGTAAAACAAAACTATTTTAAGCGGATTTTGCAAATCGACTTTAGTAATGTTTCCTAATGAGACATTTTTATATTCAAAAATCTCTTTTCCTTTAATTTTACTAAAGACATTGTTTTTTATCTGATAACAAAATCCAAAAGAATCATAACCTAAAAATTCATCAGCATCAATTGTAAAATGAGAAACTGAAGGCACTGTTCTTTGACTTTGTGAAAATACAGCCGAAAAAGAACAGCAAATAAATAAAAGATATAAAAAAAAAGATGCCGTTTTACTCATTAGAATTGTGTTTCTGAAGAGCCAAATTACAAAAAACTAAAGTAGTAATCGCGAAATGCCGGAGAATTAGTCGTTAATCTATTTATATCCTAATAGTCTAAGTAATAGTCGATTTTGTCTATATCTTATAGGTATTGATATATTTAACTTTCGGGATTTTAAAATAAACAATACATTTGAGTATAAGTTTTATTGAATTAACTCAATTTTAAAGAAAACGCGATGAAAAAAATAATCTATTATATATCCTTAATGCTTGTATTTACTCAAATGCAGGCACAAAAGGACTTTCAGGGAATGGCTGTTTACGAAACAAAAACCCAAGCACCAAAATTTGAAGGCATGAAAGGAAATCGGGATATTACGCCGGAAATGCAGAAAAATATCGAAGAGCGAATGAAAAAAATGCTCGAAAAAACGTTTATCCTGAATTTTGATAAATCGGCTTCAATATATAAAGAAGAAGAAAAACTGGAAACTCCCGGACAACAAGGCGGGGGAATGCGTGTTATGATGAACTCCTTTATGGGCGGTGGCGGAACTTTTTATAAGGATGTAAAAACCAAATCCTATACAGTTGACAAGGAATTTATGGGAAAAGAATTTCTTGTGATAGATTCTTTGCCGAAGTTAAACTGGAAAATGGAATCTGAAACCAAACAAATTGGCGGTTATACATGTTATAAAGCAACGGCGGTAAAAGAAGCCAGTAAAACTGATTTCAGAAACTTCAGACCTAAAAATAATGACAATAAAAAACCTGAAGAGAAAAAAGAAGATGTAAAGAAAACTTCGGGAGAAACGAAAACCAACTTCGAGGATAATTTTGAAATGCCAAAAGAAGTAACAATTACAGCTTGGTATTCGCCGGAGATTCCAGTAAATCAGGGGCCTGAAAATTATTGGGGATTACCGGGTTTAATTTTAGAAGTAAATGACGGAAGAACAACCATTTTATGTTCAAAAATTGTTTTGAATGCAAAAGAAAAAGTTGAGATAAAACCATCTAAAAAAGGAAAAGTAATTTCTCAAAAAGATTATGATGACACTGTAATTAAAAAAATGGAAGAATTTAGAGAAATGAATCGTGGTCGTGCAGGTGGACCGCCACCAATGATGGGAAGATAAGAATTCATAAAATTCCAATTTTCAATTTTCAATTTTCAAATTCCAAATTCCAATTGCTTCGCCTGTTGTTATTGCTCGGGTTTAAATTCCAATCTTTTTAAAATGAACAAAATACTTTGTTTCGTAGCCTTTTTATTGACTTCTGTTTCCTTTTCTCAAAGTGTTCGTTTTGATGGTTTTATTCAGGACGAACAAAAAAATCCGTTGGAAATGGCCAATATTATGGCGGTTAACAATTCCACAAAAGCAATGGATTCATACGGAATCACGAATGATAAAGGGAAATTTCAGTTAACTTTAAAACCTAATACTTCTTACTCTATCAAAGTAAGTTATCTGGGCATGAAATCGAAAGAAATTTTGGTTGCTACACAAACTTCAAATATCGTTCAGAACATTGTTATGGATGATACCGGAATTGAACTTGAAGGCGTTGAGATTGTTCGTGAAATGCCTGTTTCTATAAAAGGTGATACTATTGTATATAATGCCGATTCGTTTAAATCCGGAACAGAAAAAAAACTGGAAGATATCCTGAAAAAATTACCAGGCGTTGAGGTGAATGCCGATGGAGAAATTGAAGTTGAAGGAAAAAAAGTGAGTAAATTAATGGTCGAAGGCAAAGATTTTTTTGACGGAGATACGAAACTCGGCGTTAAAAATATTCCAGCTGATGCAATTGATAAAATTCAGGTTTTAAGAAATTACAATGAAGTTGGCGCATTAAAAGGTTTAGAAAACGATCAGGATAATGTGGCGATGAATATTAAGCTGAAAGATGGTAAAAAGAACTTTTGGTTTGGAGATGTAACCGCCGGCACCGGAGTTGGAGAACTTGACAGCCGTTATATTATTAATCCGAAATTGTTTTATTACAGTCCAAGATACAGTATTAATTTAATTACCAATTTTAATAATATTGGCGAATTACCCTTAACGGCTCAGGATTATTTTAAGTTCACGGGAGGATTTAAAAATATGATGAAAAAAGGCGGAAGTAATTTTAATGTTTCATCAAATGATTTAGGGATTTCGATTTTAAGAAACAATCGCGCCAAGGAAATTGAAACGAAATTTGGAGCGACAAATTTTGCTTATTCGGTTACCAAAAAATGGAATATTAGTGGCTTCGGGATATTATCGACTTCAAAAACAGATTTGGAAACAAAATCTCAAACTACGATTTTAGATTCCGGAGATCAACAAAAACGTGATGAAGAAACGCATCAAAAAAATAACCTGGGACTTTTTAAATTGAGTTCGACTTATAAACCAAATGACAAATTTCAATTTGATTACGACATCTTAACAAAACTGTCCAAACAAAATGAAGATACAGAATTGCTGCGTGAATCGGTTGTGAGTAATGTTTCGAATTTAGAAACAATTTTGACCAATAAAAAACAAGATCCAACATCCATAAATCAAAACCTGAGTTTGTATTATACACAAAGCGACAAGAATATTTTTGCTTTTGAAATGCAGCATTTGTATCAGGATGAAAACCCATTTTATAACGCAAATTTACGTACTCAGCCTTTTAGTTTGGCGGGTTATACTTCAGGACAAGAAAGAAATGACCTGAATCAGGATCGATTTGTGAAAACGAATAAGTTAGATGCAAAACTGGATTACTATTATATGGTAACGCCAAAAAGCAATATCAATATTACGTTAGGAAATACATATTCATATCAGGATTTTAATTCTCATATTTTTCAAATGTTAGATAACGGAGATAAAAATGACCTGAATAGTGCCGAAAATAATAACAACGTCAATTATAATTTTAATGATGTGTTTTTAGGGTTTCATTACAAAATCTTATCGGGTAAATTTACCTTAACTCCGGGTGTCAGCGTGCATTCGTACACAATGAAAAACACACAATTAGCAACAGATTATTCGCAGAATTTCGCGAAAGTATTACCTGATTTTTTTGCTTTATATCAAATCAAAAAAGCTGAAACGCTGACTTATAATTTTTCATTGTCAAATGATTTTACAGATATTAATCAATTGGCTTCAGGTTATGTTTTATCAGATTACAGTAGTTTGTTTCGCGGAAATCGTTTGCTTGAAAATGCAACATCGCAAGTACATTCGCTCAGTTATTTTAAATATAATATGTTCAATTTTGAGAACATTTTTGCCAATGCAACGTATACTAAAAAAGTTGACGCAATTAAAACCAAAGCCGATTTTGAAGGAATTAACCAATCTTCGACGCCTTATAATTCAAATCTGGCAGATGAAACTTTTACCGGAATGGGCAATTACGGACGTTCTTTTTTAAAAAATTATAAAGCTTCGGTTAATGCCACTTTCAATTGGTCAAAATTCAACAATATCCAAAATGAAGTATTGGCAACCACAGAAAGTTTTAGTCAAAGTTATACGGTAAAAGCTTCAACAAATTATAAAGGATTGCCTAATATTGAGTTTGGTTATAATGCTTTGATTAACAAATATAGCGGTTCAACGTATTATACAGATAAACCTTTTGCAAGATTAGATTACTATTTTCTGGACAGCTTTGCGTTTGTTTTAGAATATGAGTTTTACCATTATTACAATGGCAACAAAACGGTCAATAACGAATATGATTTTTTAAGCGCCAGTTTAATTTATCAAAAAAAAGACAGCAAATGGGAATACAAAATAGCGGCTACCAACTTACTAAATACCAAATATCTTAATGATGACAGTTTCTCGCAGTTTTCTACAAGAGTTTCTCAGTATACCGTGCAGCCACGTTACATCATGTTTTCGATGAAATATAATTTATAGTGACCCGTTTTGGTGTAATTATTTTAAACAGATAGTCCCGATAGCTATCGGGACTATCTGTTTAATTGAACTTTTATTAGTTACATCCAACGGTTATAGTATATATTAAGTATCTATTTCGAATTTTAAGAGACTTGGTTTTGATAATAATCGAATATCTTTACGTTTAATATTAACAAGCCAAAATTTATATTATGCGCAATTATATAGGGAGTTTCTTAGCATTCTTTTGTTTAATATCCGTTTCTTTTTCTCAAACAAAAACTATTGAAAAAGGATCTTATTTGTCTACAAACAAAGGTCAAAAAATTAAATTGAATTTATTGGAGGATAATAAATACGAGCTGGTTTTTTATTCAGGTAATTATGAAGTAAAAGGTGATTCATTATTATTTACTCCAAGTGCAAAATCAGAAAATGGTTTTGAACTTGCCTTTAAAAATGATAAAAAAGCCAAAAAAATAAAAATAAAATTCTCAGATGCTGTTTACTACTATTCTTTTTATGTAGGTACGCAAAAGGGTTCAGGCAATGTTCAATATCAACGATTGTCTGATATTAAGGATAAAGTAAACCCTCAGGGTGATAAAACCGATGTGGATTTTGAAATTGAAAAAGCAGATTTTTTGTATCTGGTTTATGAGCAATATGGAGGAGATGATAGTAAAGTTTCAAAATTTGCTTTACCAAAAGATGTTTCAGAAGTTACAATCAAATATAATTTAGACGCTATAGGTGATTTGAATATTTCAGGTTTTTATAACCCAAAAACAAATGAGCTGATGATTTCTGAGCAATCAGGAAAAAGTCCGTTGGTTTTTCGTAATGCAAAAGATGTTCAGCCCGAAAAAACATCCCAAATAACTCCTTTAGAAAATAAAACAATTCCTAACTGGACTTATCCGGGCAAAGAACCTTTGGTAAATGATGATTTTGGTACTGCCGTTGATTCTACCGTTGTTGAAACTGATCCTCTTCCTGCAACATATGATTTTAAATTAAAAATCGAGAACAATTTAAAAAGTGCTCTTTCATCAAACAAATCAGCTAAAAATAAATTTTTAGTAGTTGCAGTTGATAGCAAAAATACTTCGGCGAAAGCTGATTTTAATACTTTTATTAAAGATCAGGAAACGCAAATAGGATATACAATGTACGATTCGTATCATCCGGAATATGACATGTACAATTTTTATTTGGCTACAGCCGATGATAAAAAATGGTTGAAAACAAATAAAATTCCAGATCCAAGTGTGGTTATTTTAAATAATAATGGAGATGTTTTAGCGGTTGCAAAATCTAATTTGACAGAGAAACAATATCAGTTTAATTATTATGACGGACTTTATAAAAAATTACAAAGAACAGAAGGATTCTCTGCTTTTAATAAAACGGTAAAAAACAAAAAATCTACAGATGCTGATTTAATTCAGGCTTTTAATAAAGTTGCGGTTCTTGAAACAACTTACGAATATGAAACAGAATCAAATGATGAAAATCCAACTGAATTTAAGTTTGTAAATACTACTCTGGATAAAAAAGAAGTGAATCAAATCTGGAAAAATCTAATTACAGCACATCAAAAAGATACAAAACCCAATATGTATCTGGTTGAAACTATTTTGAAAGAAATTAAAAATCAGGGATTTTCTAAACAGTTTTTTAAAGATGATAAAGTTTTAAACGATACTGATTTTCTTTCGATAGATTATTTGATTAAACATTATGACGCTATAGATGCAGAACGCGCAGCATTTAATGCAAAAGAAGGCGAAACGCATTTAATAGGAAGTTTGAATACTGAAATTGCGGGAGCTTTACAGCAAAATAAATATGTATCTGAAAATGATATTGCAGCAGATAAAAATGAAGCCAAAACAATTTCGGTTTATAAAAAGTTAATTGCTGGTGGAAAAGGAAACTTTGAGGCTTATCAAAATTACTTCACATTTCTGGAAGAAGCACAAGATAAAGACGGTTCTAATACTAATTATTTAAAAGAATTCAGCACTTATTTTAATGCTAATCTGGCAACAGATAAAGGAAGCGTGATCGAAAAATTAGACGATATGTTTACGTCATTAGATCCAAGTTCTGATTATTCGTATAACGGATGGAACTCCTTTAAGGAATACCATTCTAATTTGGCTAATTCGGCAGCGTGGACAGTCGTTTCAAAACCCGGAAATACCAGTTTTATAAAATCTGCAATTACATGGTCAGAATATAGTTTACTGGTAGCAAAAAACAATCCATACTATTTAGATACGCTGGCGCAATTATATTATAAAGACGGGCAAAAGCAAAAAGCAATTGAAACACAAACTCTCGCCGTTAAATATTTAACCGCTGATGTAGAAGAGGAAACAGCAATTGAAATAAAAGAAACGTTAAGCAAAATGCAAAATGGAACATATTAAAATGAGAAAGCCTTTGAAAATAATTCAAAGGCTTTTTTTCTAGTTTTTGATTTTTACCAGAACTTTTATATTGTAATTGTTTAATACTTTTTTGTTTTTTACAATTTTACCATTTGTATTAAGATAAGAAATCACTATTTTATATTTAGGAGTTTCTACATTCTGAATTATTTTTTTATTTACGTTCGAGTTTCGGTCAAACTCAGGATTTTTATTCACAAAATCGGTAATTGGCAGCGGAATAATCTCTTGGTTAATTTGTAGCGTAAAACCAGAATCAACAACTGTAGATTTTAGCGAATAACTTTTATTTTCAATTGTTAAGCAATCTTTACATTCAAAATTTTTCTCGTATGAAGAAAGATTAAACGACATATCATATCCGTGAATGTTTTCTATAACGTTTTGGTCGTTTTCATAATAATAGTAATAAAATTCGTTTTTGTTTTTATCTTCTCTGTCATATGAAGCTCTGTATTCATAACCCAAGGCTTCCATTATTTTATAATCGCCGGGATCTTTGTCTTTTTTAAGAAGTGCGTCTAGTTTGTTTTTCGCATATGGAATCATAACTTCTACACCATAATTATTTTCTAAAAAAGAAACAATACTACTTAAATCCTGCTCTTCTTTAAAAGAAAGTTTTTTATGATGTGTATTTTGCATAAAAGTTTCAAAACGGGATAACTGGCTGATTTTTGAAATAGAATTAGCACTTTGCGGACCAACAATTGAAAACAATCCTGCCAAACACATACTTATTGGAATAAACTTGATTTTTGGCTGTTTTTGGATTAAAAAATAAGCCACAACAATACACAACCAAATCGATAATAGTAAAACATAATAACGTTCATTCGTAAATCCATAAAGATTGATTCTGTACAAAATTGCCCAAAACAGCAATCCCAATAACGGAATCAAAAGAAAATAAAACCAGCGACTGAATGTTCGCATCCATAAATTATTAGTTTCAGTCGCAATAGGATGAACTAATAAAAAAGATAAAATGCCGAAAATGGCAAATACCAAAACAAGGTAAGAAACCCAGCCAACAGGCAAAGAAAGTGTTACCAGGATTTTAGCTTCATAACATATTAAAATCACCAAATACAGACTTATAAGCGGCAATAAAACATATTGAGTGAAGTTTTTAAGACCTTTTGGATAATTTAAAACTAAAGGATCTTCGCTATTATTAGTTTCAGGAACTCCGTTTAAAAAGAAAATAGTATTAAAGATTCCTGCAATCACAAAAAAGACATGGAAATAAATATGATTGTAAAATTCAACCTTGAATAATTTATCAATCGCTAATATTGCCAATGCCAAACCGGAATAAAGTACAACGCTATATAATCCCGCAGTTAAAATCCTGAGAAAAAGTTGTTTGTTGAATTCCCAAAATTCATCCTGATTATACTTTCTGGGTATAAAACCGGCAAACGAAACTAATAAATGCAATGCAATATTAAGAACAAAAAATTGTTGTATTTCGAGATCGGTGACGTTTTTGTGAAAATTAAAAACAAAAAGAATAATAAGGCTTCCAAGTGCTAAACTCGTTAGCAAACGCAAAAGATTGCTCTTTTTTGAAGCTAAGAAATACAAACTCACAGAAAGAAATAAAACCAAACATAAAGAACAACTCATTAAAGCTTTCTCGTAAAGTTCTTTATTCGGGTCGTTATATTCTTTTTCATTAAGAATAATGGCTATAATAGTTCCTAAAACCGTGGTTATGGTTTCTAACGGAAATCTTAAAACTGTTTTTAGTGTTGCGTTTAGAACGTTTTGTAACGAAGGAAGTCGGCTCATTTTTTAATCAGTTATATTGTACTAAGAAAGGTAAATTGTGAGAGATAACCAAATAAAAGTAATAATGATAAAAAAATGTTGGAATCATTTTATTGAATTTACATTTCAGTACTATTTCAATTACAAACAGGCGATTTTTTCTCTATAAATTAGTAAGTTTGGGTTACTAAATTAAAACGTATGAAAAATAAAATGATCCTCGTTTTACTTGCTTGTGGAGGAGTAGTTTTCTCGCAGGCAATTAAAAAACCGCTAGTTTCAGCAATTACAGATAAAGACCTTAAGACAGATATGTACCAGATGGCTGGAGATCATTTTAATGGTCGTGAAGCAGGAACTTTAGACGAGTTAAAGGTATCGATGTGGCTGGCAAATAAAGCCAAAGAAGCAGGAATGGCTCCGGCAGGTGATGATGGAACTTACTTTCAGTTTTTTGATATGTACAGGCATCAGGTAACTTCAAACACAAAATTTAAAATTGGACAAAAAGAATTTAAATTGTGGAAAGATGTTCTGGTAGCAGAAACAACAAATATAAAAGTTGATGCATCTTTAATTTATTTAGGAGCTGCAACAAAAGAAGAAATTGAAAAAGCAGATATCAAAGGAAAAGCAGTTGTTATTTTAGCTTCAAAACAAGGAATTGCAGATGATATTTCGCTGTTTGACAGACGTTATCCTGGTCTTGTCAGAAACAAATATTATGATCTTGTAGTTAAAAAAGGAGCCACGGCATTAATTATGGTAGCTGATGCATTAGCAGAAGAAAGCTGGTCGCAGGTTGAACCACAAATGACAAGAGGTGTTTACGGAATTGAAGGTTTGAGAGATAAAATTGGAGCAACAATGCCGGTTTTTTGGGTGCATAATGATCAATTAGAGTATTTAAAAACGACTAAAGATCTTTTATCTACCGAAGTTATTTCTGAAACATATAAATATCCATCAGTAAACATTGTGGGTACAATTGCAGGAACTGATCCTAAATTAAAAGATGAATATGTTCTTTTTAGCGGACATCAGGATCACGATGGTGTAAGACAAAAATACGGAAAAGACTCTATTTATAACGGAGCTGATGATAATGCAAGTAC
This sequence comes from Flavobacterium psychroterrae, assembly GCF_018380615.1. GTDB lineage: Bacteria > Bacteroidota > Bacteroidia > Flavobacteriales > Flavobacteriaceae > Flavobacterium > Flavobacterium psychroterrae. Next base: position 155,420 of record NZ_JAGYVZ010000002.1, read on the forward strand.
TTGTGTGGCAATGTTAGCTATTGCAAGAGCATATAAAAAACAACCTGGAAAAAGAACTGCTTTATTTGTATTTCACGGTTCAGAAGAGCGTGGATTGTTAGGTTCAAGATGGTATGCATCGCACTCAACAGTTCCCGAAAAAAATATTATTGCAGTACTAAACGGAGATATGATTGGTAGAAATAATGTAAACCAGGCAGCGCTTTTAGGTTCTAGTTCTCCTCATGAAAACTCATCTGATTTAGTGGCTATTGCCAAAAGAGCAAATGACGAAGGTCCTAAATTTGACTTGGATAAACTTTGGGACAGACCGGAACATCCTGAGTATTTTTACTTCCGTTCAGATCATTTACCGTATGCAAAAAGAGGAATTCCATCAGTTTTCTATACTAGTGTTTTGCACAGTCAATATCACACGCCAATGGATGAATCTGAAAACATTGACTTCGTAAAATTGCACAAAATGACAGAATGGATGTACCGCACAGGTTGGATTTTATCTAACGATGCAACGCGTCCTAAAACATTACCAAATGTACAATTAGAGCGATAAGGGATTTTACCGATTTTATATTGGGATTGAAATTTAGACGCGGATGAAACCGATTTACTTCGTAAGACACGGATAAAAACTGATTTTATATTTGAAAAATCCGTTTTTATCCGCGTTTTCGCGATAGCGAATCGGTTTCATCTGCGTTGAAATAACAAACAGATTTAAATAGTACAAAATCATAAAATTCACTAAAAAAAAAGGCTGTTCAAAATAAATAGACAGCCTTTTTTTTATGTTTAAGAGTAACTAGTTGTCAAAAAATCTAACAATCTAAGTAGTCTAATAATCTAAATTTACAATCCAAATTCAGCTTTTACTTTGTCAACAAAATCAAGTTTTTCCCATGTAAACAACTCAACAGTAACAGTTTTTACATGTCCGCCTGGAGCCGAAAAAGTTTTAGTTACAACTTCTGGAGTACGTCCCATGTGTCCGTAAGCAGCAGTTTCACTATAAATAGGATTTCTTAATTTCAAACGTTGCTCGATAAAGTAAGGACGCATATCAAAAATAGCTTCTACTTTTTTAGCGATTTCACCGTTAGTTAAGTTTACTTTTGCAGTTCCGTAAGTATCAATGAAAATACCCATTGGTTCAGCAACTCCAATTGCGTAAGAAACCTGAACTAAAATCTCATCAGCAACACCAGCAGCAACTAAGTTTTTAGCGATATGACGTGTAGCATAAGCAGCACTTCTATCCACTTTACTTGGATCTTTTCCAGAGAATGCACCACCACCGTGAGCACCTTTTCCACCGTAAGTATCAACAATAATTTTTCTTCCTGTTAAACCAGTATCTCCGTGAGGTCCTCCAATAACGAATTTTCCTGTTGGGTTAATATGGTAGTTGATTTTATCATTGAATAAATGCGCGTGAGTTGGATTTTTAGCAATAATTCTTGGAATCAAAATATCAATAATATCCTTTTTGATTTTAGCAAGCATTGTAGCTTCTTCATCAAAATCATCATGTTGAGTTGAGATTACAATCGCATCAATACGAGTTGGTTTATTATCATCACTGTACTCTAAAGTTACCTGCGATTTTGCATCAGGACGTAAATAAGTGATTTCACTGTTTTCACGTCTTAAAATTGCTAATTCCTGTAATAATTTATGAGATAAATCAAGTGCCAATGGCATGTAGTTTTCAGTTTCGTTAGTTGCGTAACCAAACATCATTCCCTGATCTCCTGCACCTTGCTCTTCTGGCTTAGCTCTGTCAACCCCTTGATTAATATCTGCTGATTGCTCATGAATTGCAGAAAGAATCCCACAAGAATTTGCCTCAAACATATACTCGCTTTTTGTATATCCAATTTTACGGATTACATCGCGCGCAATTTGCTGCACATCAAGATAGGTATTCGATTTTACTTCACCAGCTAAAATTACCTGACCTGTAGTAACAAGAGTTTCACAAGCTACTTTTGAGTCAGCATCAAATGCCAAAAAGTTATCAATTAATGCATCCGAAATTTGATCTGCAACTTTGTCTGGATGCCCTTCACTAACAGATTCTGACGTAAATAAATAAGCCATAATAATTTATTAAATTAAAATTAAGTGAGGAAAAAAATTGCTTAAAAAGGGCTAAAGGAGAATATCTGCTTTAGCATTTTTTACTACCGAAATTAAATTCTTCAGTATTCATAACGAACCATTTCATTATGAAGAGGTTGCAATCAGTTCAAATTTTTCCTCTGTATTCGGGTGCAAAGGTATAAAACCATTTTGATTTGCAAATTAAAGTTCTCTTTTTTTTAATTTTATATGCAGAAATTTAACATAACATACTATTTCGATAGGGTAATAGAAATTATTTCTGTTTTTGTTTGGTCGATTAAAAAATTGTTTGCAAATTTGCCCCATCAAAATAAAAGAAAAGATGAAATTAACTGTTTGCAATATGTCTTGTATAATGCCGGAGCCTTCCGCAGAGACACTATTGTAGTTTTTTTTCAAAAATATATATAGAGCCTCTGCCAACCGCAGAGGCTTTTTTATTTGCAAAAAGCTCAAAATCAAATCACTTTTCAAACCAAAATAATAATCAATCAGAAAAAAAGCAATGAAAAAAAATGTATTACTAGCATTAGGTCTTTTGACAATTTCGGGCGTTTATGCTCAGGAAAATAAAAAAGAGCAAGACAGCTTAAAAAATAACGAATTATCAGAAGTTACTATAGTAGGATCCAGAAGTAAAAACCGTGTAAAAACCGATGTTCCAGTTCCTGTAGATGTTTTTAATATCTCTGAAATTACAAAAGGTTCTCCGCAAACAAGCGTTACTCAGATTTTAAATTATGTTGCGCCATCCTTTACAAGTAATGCAACTTCAACCGCAGATGCTACAGATCACGTTGATCCGGCACAATTAAGAGGTTTAGGACCAGATCAGGTTTTGATATTGGTAAACGGAAAACGAAGACATTCAAGTGCATTAGTTAATATTAACGGATCACCGGGAAGAGGATCTGTAGGAACAGATTTAAATGCGATTCCGTCATTTGCCATCGAAAGAATCGAAGTTTTACGTGACGGTGCAGCAGCGCAATACGGTTCTGATGCAATTGCAGGAGTTATTAATATTGTATTGAAAAAGAATGCCAATTTTATTTCAGGAGGAATTCAGTACGGAACCAATTTATCTTCAGGATCAAATAATTTCAAAGGCGGAGCCGATGGACAAACTTTACAAGTAGATCTTAATTACGGAACATCATTAGGTAAAGCAGGAAGTTTCCTGAATGTTACCGGAAGCGCCGTAACGAGACAAGCAACAAGCCGTGCAGGAATTAGAAACAATGGTGTTTTTAATGCTTACAATGCTGTCGAAAACAGAGCTGCTCAAAATGGCGTTGCAATTAATTCATTGTTTAGCAATATTAATAACACACCAAATTCAGCACAAATTATAAGTTCATTACAGCAATATGCGCCACAGGTGAGTTATTTTACACCGGCACAACAAACTGCAATTTCATCGGCGACAACACTTGCTCAAATGCAAACGGCTTTAAATTTTGATGTAACCAATAATGAAATCGCATATAGAGGACAAGAGAGAAGCGATTATAATATGAGTGTTGGTCAGTCAGAACTGGCATCAGGACAATTGTATTATAATACAAAATATCCTTTGACCGAAACTACTTCTTTGTACTCTTTTGGAGGAGTTTCCTATAGAAATGGAAAATCGTATGCTTTTAACAGATTGCCAAACGGGTCCGGAACTTTCACGCAAGTATATGAAAACGGATTCCTGCCGGAAATTCAATCTGATATTTTAGATGCTTCATCTGCGGTAGGAGTTACAACAGAATTATTTGGTTTTGATACTGATCTTAGTACAAATCTGGGGACAAACTCTTTTCAATATGATGTAAATAATACGATAAATGCGACTTTAGGAACCAATTCTCCTTCAAGTTTTGATGCTGGTAAAGTTTCGTTTTTGCAAAGTACAACTAATTTAGATTTAAGTAAAATGCTGGATGTTTTAGAAGGATTAAATCTTGCTTTTGGTGGAGAATTCAGATATGAAAATTATCAGATAAAACAAGGAGAAGAAGCTTCGTACGGATTATATGACACAAATGGAAATGTAGTTCCGGGATTATTGCCAAGTACTTCTCCATTAATTGTTACTGATTTTTTCGGAAATAAACGTGGTGCAGGAGCACAAGGTTTTTCAGGATTTCAACCAACAGATGCTAAAGAAAAAGACAGAAAAAGTGGCGCTGCTTATGTTGATTTAGAATTAAATGCGACTAAAAACTGGCTTTTAAACGGAGCTGTTCGTTATGAGAATTATTCAGATTTCGGGAGCACCTTAATTTTTAAACTGGCATCTCTTGTAAAAATAAATGATAATATCAATTGGAGAATTTCGGGACAAACAGGTTTTAGAGCACCATCATTACAGCAAAAATATTTTGAAGCAAGTTCGACTCAGTTCATCAACGGATCTCCTTATCAGGTAGGTTATTTTACGAATGATTCGCAAGCGGCAAAAAGTATTGGAGTTGAAAATTTAAAACCTGAAAAATCAAAAAGTATCAGTACAGGATTTACATTCAAAATTCCTGAAGCAAATATCACCATTGCAACTGATGCTTATTTTACAAGAATCGACGATAGAGTAGTTTTAACCGGACAATATTCAAGACCAACAGATGCGCAAATAAGCGGAGCAACATCGCCGGCACAAGGAGAAGCGTTGACATTATTTCAACAGGCATTTGATTTAAAAGGAGTAGAGAGAGCTTCGTTCTGGACTAACGGAATCAACTCTGAAACAAAAGGAATTGATGTAGTAATATCTCAAAAATACGATGTTATTCAGGATTTCACTATAAGAAACGATTTTGCTTTAAGTTACAATACAACTAAAAGAGTGGGGGATTTAAATGTTCCGCAATCTATTATTGATGCGGGTGGAGATGCTTACAAATATTCATTTTTCCCTGAGTCAAGCCGAATTTATTTAGAAGAAGCGATTCCGAAATTGAAAGCGAATTTAACGACGACTTTCAATATTAAAAAACTGGATATTTATTTAAGAAACAGTTATTTCGGAGAAGTTACAGATCCGGGAGCAACAGATGTAAATTTAGACGGATCATCATCAGTTTACGAACATCCTGTATATAGCGCAAAATTGGTTACTGATTTATCTTTTGGATATCAAATCAACGAAAAGTTCAGACTAACAGTTGGGTTTAATAATATAGGAGATGTTTATCCGGACAGAAATAATCCTTCAACGCCGGCATTTACAAATACAACGCCAACGTTGTCCCCTGCACCAAGCGTAGATTTAACAAATGCGAATCAGTTTGCGTATTCAAGAGCGGTTTCACAATTTGGATTAAACGGAAGATTTGGCTTTGCCAGATTAAGTTTCAAATTTTAAAAATATAAAAATTGCCCACAGATTAAAACGGATTGAACGGATTTGCACAGATTTTTAATCACTAACCCTTTATAATCTGTGGCAATTTTTTAAGTAGATAGTGAAAAATAAAAAAATCCGTGTTAACCAGTTCAAACCCGTAAATCCGTGGGCAAAAAAATAAAAACACTTGTGTTTACAAGCAATAAAAACTTTTTAATGTTAAATGTCAGTTTTTGATTTGGTAGATCTAAAAATAGTTTCTATATTTACTCTATCAAATTAGTCGAGTTTAAAAAAGAGAATTAATTTAAATAAAATGAAAATGAAAACAATAGCGAATAATATGAGTATATGTTGTGAGATGATGCAAATGTGCATCCCAAATCGCTGTTGCCAAAAGTGAAAGAGTAAATCTTTGTTATAGTTAGAACTATAAGCCCTTTTGGTAGCCATCCGAAAGGGCTTTTTTTATTTCCAAACTTTTAAAATTCAAATTATGAAAACATTAAATTCAATTGCAATAGAGTATTTATTGAGAAATGATTCTCAAAAAAATAGTAATACATCAGACGAGATATCAAGAGAAGTTAATAGAATAAATGCAGAGCAAAATATAAAAAGTCAAAAATCATTACTTTTTCAAATGTATGATCTTGAAGAAGAAGCAGAAGATTTCTTTGCATAAATCATTAATTACAATTTCAAAAATCAATTACAATAACAGTATCAATTGCAATTTTAAATTTCAATTACACAATATAAAGTATTAACAATATTTAAAAAACTAAGAATCATGAGCACACAAAAATTTGCAACAAACGCACTACACGCAGGACACGATGTTACTAAAAACGCAGGAACAAGAGCAGTGCCTATTTACCAGACATCATCATATGTATTTAACGATTCAGATCATGCTGCCAATTTATTTGGTCTTGCCGAAGCCGGATTCATCTACACAAGATTAAACAATCCAACAAATGACGTTTTAGAACAGCGTCTTGCCACGCTTGAAGGCGGAATTGGAGCAGTTGTCACCGCATCTGGAGCATCTGCAATTTCGACTACTTTCCTGACTTTGCTAAAAGCGGGCGATCATATTGTAGCTTCAAATAGTTTATACGGAGGAACTTATAATTTACTAAATGTAACTTTACCTCGTTTAGGAATTACAACCACTTTTGTAGATCCGTCTCAACCGGAAAATTTCACAAAAGCCGCCAAAGAAAATACAAGAGCCTTTTTTGTAGAATCTTTGGGAAATCCAAAATTAGATGTATTAGACTTAAAAGGAATTTCGGCGGAAGCCAAAAACTTTAAAGTACCTTTTATTGTTGACAATACGGTTGCTACTCCTTATTTATTGAATCCAATTCAATACGGAGCAGATATCGTAATTCACTCTTTAACCAAATATATTTCAGGAAACGGAACTTCTTTAGGAGGCGTTATCATTGATGCAGGAAATTTTGACTGGTCAAACGGAAAATTCCCTGAATTTACAGAACCTTCTGCAGGATATCACGGATTGGTATATCATGAAGCTTTAGGAAATGCTGCTTTTATAGCAAAAGCAAGAATCGAAGGGTTGCGTGATTTTGGTGCAGCTTTAAGTCCGTTTAATGCTTTTCAAATCATTCAGGGATTAGAAACCTTACCAATTAGAATCCAGAAACACAGCGAAAATGCTTTGGCTTTAGCTTCTTGGTTAGAAAAACAAGATGAGGTTGTGTGGGTAAATTATCCTGGATTAAAAACCAATAAATATTATGATTTAGCGCAGCAATATTTACCAAAGGGGCAAAGCGGAGTAGTGACTTTTGGACTAAAAGGTGGTTTTGATGCTGCTAAAAAAGTGGTTGACCAAACAAAACTATTCTCTCTTTTGGCGAACATTGGTGATACAAAATCGTTAATCATTCACCCGGCAAGTACAACCCACCAACAATTATCTGATACAGATCAATTAGAAACAGGCGTTTCAAAAGATTTAGTCCGACTTTCTGTGGGGATTGAAGATATCGAAGATTTAATAGCTGATTTGCAAGCCGCTTTCGCAAGCGTTACCCAATCGCAATATAGCGTTAATAAAAATTAGGTTTTTTTGTTTTTTGTTTGAAAAATTGCCTTTAGCAGCGTGAGTTCTGCTAGAGGTGATTTTTTATAAAAACACAGCATATATTTTTTACCATATAAGTAAAGTTCATTTCAGTAGAGGCGCACAGTTTAGTAGAGACGCACAGTAGTGCATCTAATATAAACGTTCATAACATTAAATGAACTTATATTACTTATATGGTTTAATCACCCCCAATAAAATTAAAAATTATGTCAAAGCTTAAAATAAATATCATCCTTTTTGGAATTGGAAATATCGGAAGTACTTTGATCAATCAAATTATCGAAAGTCAGGAATTTTTTCTCGAAAGTAGAAACGTCGATTTTCATTTTCCGATTATTACAAATTCAACAGTAGCTTTTTTCGAGAAAGAAGGCGTAGGATATGCCTGGGAAACCAATTTTCTGGAATTGGCTGTTCCGTTTAAAGTGAAGGATATTATTGAATTTGCCAAAGAAAACGAATTTGAGAACCTCATTGCGGTTGATGCAACGGCAAGTGACGAACTGATTCATCATTATAATACGTTGATTGAAAACGGATTTAATATTGTAGCGGTCAATAAAAAAGCCAATACATTACCAATCGATTTGTATAAAGAAATCAGGTCGAATCTAAAAAAATACGACAAAGAGTTTTTATATGAAACATCAGTAGATACGGGATTTCCAGTATTGCAAACCTTAAGAGATTTGTATTATTCGGGCGAAAAAATCACGAAAATACGAGGTGTTTTTTCAGATAATCTGAGTTATGTCTTTAATCGATTTGCCAATGAAGAAGCTACTTTTTCTTCTCTTTTAAAAGATGCAAGTTTACTTGGATTAATGCGTTCGACTTTCAAAGAAGATTTATCAGGAAATGACACAGCAAGAAAATTGCTGATTCTGACGCGAGAAATCGGGAAGGATTTTGATCTTTCGGATATAAAAATCAATTCATTAATAAAACAAGAACATTTAGAGCAAAACGGCATTCTTAATAAAGAAGCAATTGACAAATACTTTAAAATTGCCAAAATTACTCAGAAAGATAATCATGTATTGCGATATGTTGGGGAATTTGATGTAGAGAAAAGCACCTTAGAAGTCAAATTAGTTTCAGAACCCATTACATCAGCAATTGGACAATTAAAAGGTTCGGATACTATTTTTGAAATCTATACACAATCTTATGCAGATGTTCCAATTGCGATTCAAAGTGCTTCGGCATGTAAACAAGCCATTTCAAGAGGGATAATAACTGACATTTTGAAAGTAGCTGAAAAAATTAAAAATAAAGAAGCAGTTTGGTTGTAAGTGGTTTGAAATAGTAGTCAGTTGTTCTTTGATATAATGAAACAGAAAAGTTCGTTGTGTAATTTTTTGTAGGTTTTAACGCTCAATTGTTTAATTGTTAATTTTGTAAGATGTTTTTTAACGTTTAAAATGTGTTTTTTAACGATTTTTATGATTAATGTGTTGAACATCACTTGCATAATTGAAAATATATTCGCACATTTGTAATACCTCAAACTGCAAAAACAAAAAACTTAACTTTTTAACATTAGTTATGTTAGCTGAAACAAAAGTTGATACAGCTTTATTTCTTTTTTGATTTTTGAAAGAAGGATAGATTTAAATATTTCGACAGTTTCGAGAAGCTTATTAAAATAAAACAAATGCAAGAATTTTTTAAAATAGCAAGTAAATCACAGATGAATAAATCCCTACAGATGAACAAGATGTTTAACGTCGCACGTATTTGTGTACGCGTCTGTTGATACTAAAAGTATATATAAGTTTTTAAAAACTTAAACCCTTTTGGTATTCACGTCCAAAAGGGTTTTTTTATTCCATTTGGTTGCCATAACAAAAAATTAAACAAACAATAAAGATTATAAAACACAAACTAACATAAACTTAAATATCATGAGCAAATTAAACTACATAACAAAAACTTTTTCTACATTGAAAAACTTAAGAACCAAAAGAAACAATCCGCCACCGCCAACAAATGAATTGGTACATCCAAGATTTGGTATCACCGAGGCAGATAAAACAGCAGAAAAAAAAGAGCCAAACTCATTATTGTTTTTGATGTATTCAAAAGAAAATGAAACACTTTTTATCTAAATCAAAAAGTATCATAAAATAGGGGAATACCTGCTTAATTTTACTGGGCTAATTGTTCGGTAATTTTTTGCGTACAAGAGTTTGTGTTTGAATTATCTTTAAGGAAATGAGGAATCAGTTTCGATAAAATTTGTTTGTTTAAGAAATTAGTAGTTAATTTGCACCTTTAAGTTCAAAAACGTATTGAAATGTTATAAAGAAAGGACGAGGGATTAGACCCGATGAATCCTTAGCAACCCTTCGTTAAATCGAAGAAGGTGCTGCATTCTACCACGCCCAAACGTGGAAAGATAACAACAAGAATTTTTCTAGTTTCACTCTAGTATTTTCTTTCTAATATTTCCACATACAAATCAATAATAAAAAGATTTGAAATTGGAAAATATACCAAGTCCCATTATAATTCATGATTTCATCACAGAAAGTGGTGCATCATATCATTCATTACCGTTAAGTTTTACCATTTCTGGTTTGCCATTATTTAGTGCGCCTATCGTTTTGGTCAATCACGCATTAACCGGAAATTCTTTGGTTACAGGCGAAAATGGCTGGTGGAATGATTTAATTGGCGACGAAAAAACAATCGATACCCACAGATACACCATATTGGCATTTGACGTTCCAGGAAACGGAAATGATTCGTTTATAATCCAAAATTATCAGGACTTTACAACCAGAGATATTGCCCGCATTTTTATAAAAGGACTTGAAGCCTTAAGAATCGAGCAGGTTTATGCTATTATTGGCGGTTCTGTTGGCGGGGGAATCGCTTGGGAAATTCTTGCATTAGAACCCAACATCACTCAAAACCTGATTCCAATTGCAACAGACTGGAAATCGACTGACTGGATGATCGCTAATTGTTATTTACAAGAGCAAATCCTCAACAATTCTTCAAGACCGGTTGAAGATGCCAGAATCCATGCCATGTTGTGTTACCGCTCTCCTGAATCATTCAAAGAAAAATTTCAACGCACGATCAATAACCAACTTTTGATTTTTAATATAGAAAGCTGGCTGGCGCATCACGGCGAAAAATTACAAATGAGATACCAATTGGCATCATATAAACTGATGAACCAATTACTGAAAACCATAGATATTACCAGAAATAGTGACGATTTCGAGACTTTAATGTCCAGAACAAATGCAGCGATTCATATTATAGGAATCAACTCTGATTTGTTTTTTACACCAAAAGAAAATCGGGAAACTTTTAATGAATTAAAAAAGTTCAAAGAAAATGTCTTTTACAGCGAAATAGATTCCGTTCACGGACATGACGCTTTTTTAATCGAGTACAAACAATTAGATCATTTACTTGCCGATATTTTTAAGGCAGAAACAATAGAAAAATAAAATGAAAATATTAAAATTTGGTGGTAAATCGTTATCAAACGGAGAAGGGCTTAACAAAGTAGTTTCAATCATTTCTGATAAAGTAAATCAAGGAGAACAAATTGCAGTTGTAGTTTCCGCTCGCGGAAAAGCAACAGATGAATTAGATTATATTTTGAAACTTGCCGCTAAAAACGGTAATTACAAACCATTATTTGAGAATTTCAAAACCTATCAAATTTCAGATTATCCTCAGGTAGATTTGTCTGAAGAATTTAATATTTTAGAGAAACTTTTTGAAGGAGTTAGTTTAATTGGTGACTATAGCAATAAAATTAAAGATCAGATTTTGTCTAAAGGCGAATTGCTTTCGGCTAAATTATTAACCGCAATTTTAAAAGAAAAAGGAATTCCTGCGAATTTTGTTGATTCAAGAGAATTGATAAAAACCGATTCAAAATTTGGAGATGCGCAGCCTTTAGAACAACTTTCTAAGAAAAACGTTGTCAATTATTTTAAACAGCATAACGGTTCAACGGTTAATATTGTAACCGGTTTTATTGGCTCAAACAATAATAACGATACTACAACTTTAGGCAGAAACGGCAGTAATTATACAGCATCACTAATTGCTAATTATTTAAATGCCGAAGAACTTCAAAACTTTACACACGTTGACGGAATCTACACGGCAAATCCGGATTTAGTTGCCGATGCCAAAAAAATCGAATTCCTTTCGTTTAACGAAGCGAATGAATTGGCGAATTTTGGAGCAACAATTTTGCATGCCAAAACGATAATTCCTCTATTAGAAAAAAACATTCCGTTACGTATTTTAAATACATTCAATCATGAAAATCGCGGAACTTTAATCACTTCAGATTCGGCGAAAGAAGGAATTAAGACACTTTCGGTTTTAGAGAATTTATCATTGGTAAATCTTGAAGGTCGCGGATTACTTGGAAAAGCTGGCGTTGATGCCCGAATTTTCAAGGTAATGGGCGATCATAATATAAGTGTAAGTATCATTTCGCAAGGTTCGTCAGAAAGAGGAATCGGGTTGGTTGTTGCTACAGATAAAGCTACAACGGCAATGATTGAATTAGAAAAAGAATTCGAAAATGATTTTTATTCTAAAGATGTAAATCAAATTACGGTAACTGATAATGTTTCGGTTATTTCGATTATCGGTCAGGATTTAAGCACTTTTCATAAACCATATACCGCTTTAATCAAAAATAAAATTGTTCCAATTTTGTTTAACAACACTGTTACGGGTAAAAACGTGAGTTTGGTGGTTAAAAAATCAGAACTTAATAAAGCGTTAAACGTAATTCACGGAGAGATTTTTGGAGTTTCCAAGAAAATCAACATCGCTATTTTTGGTCACGGATTAGTGGGCGGAACTTTAATCAACCAGATTTTAGAATCGACTGCAGCAATCGAAAAACGTAAAGACATTAAACTGAATGTTTTTGCTATTGCGAACTCTAAGAAATTACTTTTAAACAAAAATGGCGTAAGTCAAAACTGGAGAAATGACATTCAGCAAGACGGACTTGAATATACGATCAATGATGTAATTGCTTATGCAAACCAACATCATCTTGAAAACTTAATTGCAATTGATAATACGGCAAGTGCCACTTTCGTAGAAAATTACATTTCGTTGATCGAAAGCAGTTTTGACTTGATTTCCTCTAATAAAGTTGCTAATACATTGAGTTACGGTTTTTATAAAGAACTGAGAAAGTCCTTAGCAGATAATCAAAAGAATTATTTGTATGAAACCAATGTTGGTGCAGGTTTACCATTAATTGATACTATAAAATTATTACACCTTTCTGGGGAAAATATCACCAAAATAAAAGGAGTTTTCTCCGGAACATTAAGTTATTTATTCAATAATTTTTCTGCAAAAGACGTTCCGTTTAGCGAAATTCTGAAAGAAGCAATCGATAATGGATACACAGAACCGGACCCGCGTGAGGATTTATGCGGAAATGATGTGGGAAGAAAATTATTGATTTTGGCAAGAGAATTAGATTTGCAAAATGAGTTTGAAGAAATCTCCATTCAGAATTTAATTCCGGAACATTTACGCGAAGGCAATGTGTCAGATTTCTTAACTAAGCTAAAAAAATTCGACCCAATTTACGAGAAAATAAAAGCAGATCAAAAGCCAAATCACGTATTAAGATATATTGGTGAATTGTCTGGAGATTTACAAAATGATAAAGGAATTCTGGAAGTAAAATTAGTTTCGGTTCCTTCTGACACAGCCTTAGGCGGATTAAAAGGTTCAGATTCTTTCTTCGAAATTTACACAGAATCTTACGGAGATCGTCCAATCGTAATTCAGGGAGCCGGTGCAGGTTCTGCTGTAACAGCGAGAGGTGTATTTGGTGATATTTTGAGATTATCAGATAAAGGGTAAAAAAAGATTTTAGATTTTAGAGTGCAGATTTTAGATTTTTCTAAATCGACACCAGTTTGTCATTTCGTCGTAAGGAGAAATCACACTAGAAACTCGACAAAGATTAACACTTTACTTTACGGATTTCGAGTGCGATTTCTCGTTCCTCGAAATGACAAGATGGTGAGATTTACAAAACAATAAAAAAAACAGAAACAAATAAATAACATGAAGAAAATTATTGTCCTTTTTTGTCTAATTTCTATGAGTATGCAGGCTAAATATTATAAAGCAAAACTGACCTTAGAAAATGGAGAGGTTAAAAATGGATTTGCTGAACTAGTTGAAATAAATGATTCAAAAGTAAAATTCAGACTTGATGAAAAAGGCGATACTGAAAAAATTTTAAGTACAGAAATTAAAAAAATAGAATATACAGACAAAGATGAAACTTCATTTATAGCCGAAAGATTATTTATTCACACAGATAAAGGCGAAAAAGGGATCAAGCAAGGCACAAAAAAGTACTGGTTATATATTGCTTATTCAAACGGAATAAAATTAGCAGTTGATGCTGTCCGCTCTACTATGCGCTACAACGCAATTAATGGAACAACAACGGGCTCCAGTGGTGGAACAATACTTTACATGGGGAAAGAAAAGGAAGATGGCGTCTTTTTTATTTTTTATCTATCTGATATGATGTCAATTAATGTTGGAATGGATAAAGTTGTTAGAAGTCACGCTGCACTTTTATTTAAAGATTGTCCTAAATTTTTAGAAGCTGTAAATGCAGAAAATTTTAAGAAACCTACCTTGTTAAACAAACTTGTAGAATTATATGAAAAAAATGACTGCAACAAACCTGTAGTGACGGCAAAAGCAGAAACTAAGAAAAAAAGTACTCCAAAAAAGAAAAAATAGAATCTGGTTAATCTGTTATGGAATTCGTTTCATAGCATACAATAAAACAAAAAACATGAAAGTAACCTTAAACAGAGTAAACGACGCGTTTCATTTTAAACTCAAAAATGAACGTGGTCATGTAGTTGATGTTGATAGCAGAGCCGAATTTGGCGGAAGCGATTTAGGTGCAAGTCCGATGGAATTAGTATTGATGGGAGTTGCAGGATGCAGCGCAATCGATATGATTTCGATTTTAAAAAAACAACGCCAGGAAATCACCTCATTTAACGCTGAGGTTGAAGGAGAACGCGTACAAATTGGCGAAGCAAAACCTTTTAAAGAAATCAATGTTGTTTTTTATTTAGAAGGAGATATCAACCCTGAAAAGGCACATCGTGCTGCACAACTTTCATTCGAGAAATATTGTTCAGTAGCCAAAACGGTAGAACCAACAGCGACAATAAAATATAAAGTTGTCCTGAATAATAAAGAATTAGAAAATTAGTCAATTTGATAATTTGATAATTTTCAATTTTACTTATTGTATCACGACCACTTGCATTAATTTCTTAGTGAATGTCTGAGTTTCTTTTGCGGGTGTTGTGAAATTAAAAAAAGAGAATTAGTGCCAATTGGTGCAATTCGTGTTAAAACAAAAAAAAATGAACGAACAAGAACTTGGTTTTGAAACTCAAGCCATAAGAACACAATTAGAAAGATCTCAGTATTTAGAGCACTCGGTGCCACTATACTTATCGTCAAGCTTTGTATTTGAAGATGCCGAAGATATGAGAGCTTCATTTACAGAAGAAAAAGAAAGAAATATTTACAGTCGTTTCAGTAATCCAAACACGACTGAATTTGTAGATAAAATTTGCAAAATGGAAGGTGCAGAAGCTGGTTATGCTTTTGCAACCGGAATGGCAGCAGTTTATTCCACATTTGCAGCTTTATTAAATGCAGGAGATCACATCGTTTCTGCAAGCAGCGTTTTTGGTTCAACTCATGCGTTGTTTGTGACTTATTTTCCAAAATGGAATATTGAAACTTCATATTTTGAAATCAACAAACCGGAAACGATTGAAGCTTTAATTAAACCAAATACTAAAATTTTATACGCAGAGTCACCAACAAATCCTGGTGTTGATGTAATTGATTTACAATTGTTGGGAGATATTGCAAAAAAGCACAATTTGATTTTAATTATTGACAACTGTTTTGCCACGCCATACATTCAGCAACCCATAAAATTTGGAGCACATTTAGTAGTACATTCTGCTACGAAATTAATTGACGGACAAGGACGTGTTTTAGGCGGAGTTACCGTTGGAAGTGAAGATTTAATCAGACAAATTTATTTGTTTTCAAGAAATACAGGTCCGGCTTTATCTCCGTTTAATGCCTGGATTTTATCAAAAAGCTTAGAAACTTTAGTAGTTCGTGTTGAAAAACACTGCGAAAATGCCTTAAAAGTGGCCGAATTTTTAGAAGCACATCCAAATGTGAATAGTGTGAAATATCCATTTCTGAAATCACATCCACAATATGAAATCGCTAAAAAGCAAATGCTTTTAGGTGGTAACATAATTGCATTTGAAATTAAAGGCGGAATCGAAGCAGGAAGAAAATTTTTAGACAAAATAAAATTGTGCTCATTATCAGCTAATATTGGGGACACAAGATCAATTGTAACTCATCCGGCTTCAACAACACACAGTAAATTATCTGAAGAAGATCAATTAGCAGTTGGTATTACGCAAGGTTTAGTACGTGTTTCTGTAGGTTTAGAAACCGTAAAAGATGTAATTGCTGATTTAGAGCAAGCGCTTGCTTAAATTATTTTAATGATCTATTTGTCAGGCTGAGGCGAAGTCGAAGCTTACGTTCCAATTGGTGCGTCTTCGACTTCGCTCAGAATGACAATCATTGTTAATTTTATATGGAACCAAGACTACTTATTTTATCAGATTTATTTGGAGGAACTCCAGATTGGTTAAAAAGCTATACAGATTTATTAAAATCTAAATTTGAAATTCAATATTATGATGTTCTTGAACTGGCAAATATTGATTCTGATAATTTTATCGAAAGTGATATTCATAATCAATTTCTTAACGGAGGAATTGATAAAGCTGTTGAAAATTTACTTCATCTTGAAACTGAGGAAGCAACTGTTTTAGGATTTAGCATTGGAGGAACCATTGCTTGGAAAGCGTCTTTAAAAGGCCTGCATATTGCAAATCTATTTACAGTTTCGTCAACAAGATTGCGATATGAATTTGAAGTTCCAAATAGCGTTATAAAATTATATTTTGGAGAAAAAGATCCTAATAAACCAAACTCAAAATGGTTTTTGAATTTAAATCTAGAAAGTGAAATCCTTATAAATCAAGATCATCAATTGTATATGATTGAAAATAATGTATTGCTCATTTGTGATGATATTTTTAAAACTTTGCATCAATAACAATTTTTGATTGTAAATTTTATCCATTGAAAATCTATTATTTTTTAAACTATACTAAATTAGTAGAACTTAGTTTTTCATTCTGTTATTATTCTCGTTCAAAAAGCTTATTTTTGTTGCAGAAAAATATTCAGTTGTTATTTTAGCTTCTCCTGAAAGCGAGTTTCGGGACTAAAATTAACAATCTAAATCTAAAATAGATATAAGTGCTTTCAAAGAAAACAAAATACGGAATTAAAGCTTTAACATATTTGGCAAGAAGAGAAAATAATGAGCCTGTACAAATTGCCGAGATTGCCAGAAGCGAACACATTTCGATAAAATTTTTAGAAAGTATTTTGCTTTTACTTAGGAATTCCGGTTTCCTTGGTGCTAAAAAAGGAAAAGGCGGTGGTTATTATCTGATAAAAGATCCCAAAGATATCAGTATGGCAAAAGTATATCGCATTCTTGAAGGTCCAATTGCGTTACTTCCTTGTGCAAGTCATAATTTTTATGAAAGATGCGACGATTGCGATGATGAAACTACTTGTGCAGCAAGACGTTTAATGATGGAAGTTCGTGATAATACGCTTAAGATATTAGAAAGTAACTCTTTGGCAGATATCGCTTTTTAAAGAAAATTTTGAACCATATAAGGTAATATAAGCGTTGCTTTAAACGCTTTTTATTAAATGAACTTATATCTATATGGTGGAGAAATTAAAAAATCAATTTATATCCGGCAATAAAAAGCATTATTGCTATAGCATTTCTAAGAAATAAATCAGGAACTTTTCCGCTTAACATACTTCCTATAAAAATCCCTGGAAGCGATCCCATTAATAATTGGCCTAATAAAAGTAAATCTAAATTTCCCATTGAGGCATGTCCAATTCCCGCAACAAGAGTTAAAGGAACCGCATGAGCAATCTCAGTTCCTACCAAACGTGGCGTTGGCAAAAGCGGATAAAGAAAAAATAAAGTAACGGTACCTAAAGCACCAGCGCCTATAGAAGTCAATGTTACTGTTGCGCCTAATAGCACGCCAATTCCTATAGTTAGCATATTTTGAGTATGGCTCTCACTATGAAATCGATCTCCGGCATGTTTTTGAGAAAGAACTAATAATTTCTTTTTAAATAAAATTGCAATCGAGGTAAAAAGTAATGCCCAGCCCAAACTGTATTTTATTACGGCATTTATAGTCGAAATATCTGTTTTAATACTATTCAAAATCCATAAAGTCAGTAAAGCTGCAGGAACACTTCCTAAAGTAAGCCAGCCTGTGATTTGCCAATTGATATTACCTTTTTTATGGTGTACAAATACACCTCCCATTTTAGTGAACGCAGCATATAATAAGTCTGTACCTACTGCTGTTGTTGGCGGAATTCCAAACCATAATAAAATTGGAGTCATTAAAGAACCACCTCCAACACCTGTCAAACCTACTATAAAACCTACGAGCAAACCTGCAATGACAAGACCTATTTGAAAATCCATGTATAAATATTTGCGGTAAAAATAACAACAATTTTATAATTATCCTATGGATGTGGTAGACATTAAAATTGTATTTTAATAATCAAGACAATTATAAGGTTATGTGGTTGTATTATAGGTATTTACGTATTTTAACTTATTAAAGTAATTTGTGAAATTACTTCAAGTACTTTTTAAGTCAAATGAAAGAGCACCAGAGATGTAAAAAAATTAAATATTACTTTGATATTTAGAAATAAGTAGTAATTTTGCGTAGTAATCTATTAAGCCGATAGGGTAATGGTTTAAAATAAAAGAAACATTATGATATGGAGAAGGAATTAAAAATAAACAGTATTGATTTTAAGTCTGATACAGCACTAAAAGAAAAATTATGGGTGGCAATACCTGTTGTTTTATTGGTGGGCTTGTTGACGGTATTAATATACAATCATTATGCTGATTTTTCCTGGAACGGACTTATTGAAGGTCTTAATGAGGATTTTTTAGCCTTTTTCCTGATAGGTGTTTTTGCGCAATTAGTAGATGGAACATTAGGAATGGGGTACGGAGCAACTTCTACTTCATTTTTATTAGCTTACGGAGTTCCACCGGTTATTAGCAGCACAGGAGTTCACGTTGCTGAAATGTTTACTACAGGTGCATCGGCAATTTCACATCATCGATTTGGGAATATCAATAAAAAACTGGTAAAAAATTTACTAATTCCAGGAGTTTTAGGTTCAATTATTGGAGCTTATTTATTATCTGATGTTATAAGTGGAGATGTTATAAAGCCATTTATTGCAGTTTACATGATTGTTTTGGCAATTATAATTATCAGAAAAGCATTAAAAAAAACAATTGTAAAAAAGAAAACTAAGAAATTAGGAATTCTTGCCACTTTTGGAGGTTTTATGGATGCTGTTGGCGGAGGAGGCTGGGGACCAATCGTAACTTCGACATTATTAGGAAGAGGAAGAAATCCAAGATATACCATAGGTTCTGTAAATGCTGCAGAGTTTGCAGTTTCATTTGCAAGCGGAATCACTTTCATGCTTTTTGGAGGAATCCACGGTTGGCAGGTAATTATAGGATTAATTGTAGGAGGTGTAATTGCAGCGCCGGTTGGAGCTTATTTGGTAAACAAAATCCAAAGAAAACCAATGATGATTGCAGTTGGAATTTTAATTATATTATTGAGTTTAAAAACATTATCTAAATTATTGTAATAGATTTTTTTAGGGAGGAGAATAACATGAATGCAAAAGATATAAAAGTATTATTAGACATAACAAAGGATTTTTCGCTTGACGAAACATTAGTTTTTTTAGCCAATCAATATCCGGGGAAAGTAATTTTTTCTACTTCTTTCGGTCAGGAAGATCAGGTGATTACGGATTTTATTGCAAAGAGTAATACTGATATTACCATATTTACTTTAGATACGGGAAGATTATTTCAGGAGACTTACGATGTTTTTCATAAGACATTAAAAAAATATAAAAAACCAATTGAGGTTTATTTTCCGGAAGCAACAGCTGTAGAAAGTTTACTGAAAGAAAAAGGACCAAATAGCTTTTATGATTCGGTTGAGAATAGAAAAGAATGTTGTTTTATTCGTAAAGTAGTTCCGTTACGTAAAGCTTTAGCAGGAAACTCAGTTTGGATTACCGGTTTAAGAGCCGAACAATCTGAGAACAGAAACGATTTACAATTGTTTGAATACGATGGCGGTTTCGAAATTATAAAGTTCAACCCATTACTAAAATGGACTTTAGAAGAAGTTGAAACGTATTTGTCAGAAAATAATGTTCCTCAAAATGCTTTGCACAAACAAGGCTTCGTAAGTATAGGATGTGCGCCGTGTACAAGAGCAATTTTTCCCGGTGAAGATATCAGAGCCGGAAGATGGTGGTGGGAATCAAGTCATAAAGAATGTGGTTTGCATAGCGCTAAGAAGGAGTAAAGAGTAAAGATTAGAAAAGCAAGAGTGACGAGGCAAGAGAATAGAGTAAAGAATATAGATTCAAGACAATAGATTTAAAGTTCCGGAGGAACGATTTATATTGTAGCGCAGGATTTTAATCCTGGGGATTAAGATTCATATTGTAGCGTCGGGTTTCAACCCGATGATCGCAACGCCGGGATTTAGCGACGGAAATGTTACAAAAACGGATTTCGATCTGTTGACAAAAAATAAAGAGAATAGAATAAATAGTTGAAGTGTTAGAGTAACTCACATAACTTGAAACCTGAAACTAAAAAATATCAAACAAAAAAACAATGAGTTCAGTATTAAAAACAAACGCTTTAGAGAGTGAAGCAATATACATTTTCAGAGAAGTAATTTCACAGTTTGACAAACCGGTTTTGCTTTTTTCTGGAGGAAAAGATTCTATAACATTAGTGCGTTTAGCACAAAAAGCCTTTTTCCCTGCAAAAATTCCGTTTCCTCTTTTGCATGTTGATACAGGACATAATTTTCCTGAGACAATTGCTTTTAGAGACAAATTGGTTGAGGAATTAGGATTAGAGCTAATCGTTCGTAATGTTCAGGATGCTATTGATGAAGGAAAAGTAGTTGAAGAAACTGGGAAATATTCTAGTAGAAACAGCTTGCAAACGATCACACTTTTAGATGCAATTGAAGAATTTAAGTTCGATGCTTGTATTGGTGGTGCGCGTCGTGATGAAGAAAAAGCAAGAGCAAAGGAACGTATTTTTTCAGTTCGTGATGACTTCGGTCAATGGGATGAAAAAAATCAACGTCCTGAGTTATTTGATATTTTGAACGGAAAAATAGAAAATGGTCAAAACGTTCGTGTTTTCCCAATTTCAAACTGGACAGAATTAGATGTTTGGAGTTATATCGAAAAAGAACACATCGAAATTCCATCGATCTATTTTTCACATAAAAGAAAAGTTTTTTTGAGAGACGGTTTAATCTGGTCGCATTCTCCTTTTGTGTATCAGGAAGAAGACGAACAAATCGAAGAAAGAATTGTTCGCTTCAGAACCGTTGGAGATATGACTTGTACTGCTGCAGTTGATTCTTATGCTGAAACCATTCAGGAAGTTGTTGGAGAAATCAGAACTTCGACTATTTCTGAAAGAGGAGCCAGAATAGATGACAAACGTTCTGAAGCAGCAATGGAGAAAAGAAAACAACAGGGGTATTTTTAATTATTAATTGTGGATTGTTAATTATTAATGCAATTCGGAATGTAATTAAAAACGAAATCAGAAAAACAAAAAACATACAGATTTAAACTTTAGTTCAAAGGGAAGCAACTTGAAACCTGAAACTAATTTTTTAAACCTGAAACAAAATAACAGAATGGAAGTTTTAAAAATAGCAACAGCAGGAAGTGTAGATGACGGAAAAAGTACTTTGATTGGAAGATTATTGTACGATACAAAATCATTGACAACTGACAAAATAGAAGCAATCGAAAAAAGCAGCAAACAAAAAGGGTATGATTATCTTGATTTCTCTTTGGCAACTGACGGATTAGTAGCCGAAAGAGAACAAGGAATTACGATTGATGTGGCGCATATTTATTTTTCGACTGCAAAGAAAAGTTACATTATTGCCGATACTCCGGGTCACGTAGAATATACCAGAAACATGGTTACAGGAGCTTCGACTTCTCAGGTTTCTATTATTTTAATTGATGCCAGAAAAGGTGTAATTGAGCAAACATACCGTCACTTTTTTATCAATAATTTATTGCGAGTAAAAGAAGTAATTGTAGCAATCAACAAAATGGATTTAGTTGATTATTCTGAAGAAGTTTACAACAAAATCAAAGCCGATTTCCAGGCATTAAATGCTAAAAGTACATTCAAAGAACAAAATGTAAGTTACATTCCATTAAGTGCAATCAATGGCGGAAACGTAGTGGATCAATCTAAAGATATGCCTTGGTATACAGGTCAAACTGTTTTAGAGCATTTAGAAGGATTACATTCTTCAGATGTTTTCGAAACAGGAAAAGCACGTTTCCCGGTTCAGACCGTAATTCGCCCAAAGACCGAAGAATACCATGATTTTAGAGGTTACGCGGGAAAACTGTATGGAAACTCAATTAAAGTAGGAGATGCTGTAACAGTTCTGCCTTCTTTAACAGAATCCAAAGTGTCAAAAATTCACTTTTTCGATAAAACATTTGATGAAGCCGTTGCAGGTTCTTCTATTACAATCGAATTAGAAAATGACATCAATGTTACGAGAGGCGATATGATTGTAAAATCATCAGAACTTCCAAAAATTGAAAAAGAAATAACCACAACAGTTTGCTGGATGGACAGTAAAAAACTGGTTGCGGGTACAAAATACATTGTACAACACAACACAAACTCGGTTTTGGCAAAAGTAGAAAGTATCAAAAATACGATCTCAACAGATTATTCAGGAACAAAAGAAGCATCACAATTAGCCATAAACGAAATTGGAGAAGTAAACATCAAATTAAGCAAGCCTTTATATTTTGACGCCTACAACGACAATAAATCAAACGGAGCTTTTATCTTAATTGATACCGCAACAAACACAACAGCAGGAGTAGGATTCATTAGATAGTTTCACTGCTGTAAGCAATAAGCTTTAGGCTGTAAGCTTTTAGCAAAAAGTGTATAATCAAGTTATGTAATAAGCTTAAAGCTTAAAGCATGAAAAGACAAAGTTTAAAAAGCTTATAGCCTAAAGCTTAAAGCCTAAAGCGTAAATAAAAATGGAAAGTTTTAGAACAGAAATAGAAAATCCGATCGTTCAGAAAGAGATCATCGATTTAGAAAAAAAGATTCATTTATTCCGTGGAGGAAAAATTGATGAGGAGCGTTTTCGTAGTCTTCGTTTAGCGCGTGGAATCTACGGACAACGTCAGGAAGGCGTTCAAATGATTCGTATTAAATTGCCGTATGGTAAAGTAACCAGCGAGCAATTGGTACGTATTACTAAAGTTTCTGATGAATATTCTACAGGACGTTTGCATATTACAACACGTCAGGATATCCAGATTCACTATGTGAGTTTAGACCGAACTCCGGAACTTTGGGCAAACCTGGCGAAAGACGATGTTACCTTGCGTGAAGCGTGTGGTAACACGGTTAGAAATATTACAGGAAGCGAATTGGCTGGTGTAGATATAAACGAACCATTTGATGTTTCGCCTTATGCACACGCTTTATTTCAATACTTATTAAGAAACCCAATCTGTCAGGAAATGGGGCGTAAATTCAAAATTTCGTTCTCATCATCTGATGAAGATACCGCTTTGAGTTATTTACATGATTTAGGATTTATTCCAAAAATTGTTGACGGCGTTCGTGGTTTCAAAATCATGTTAGGTGGAGGTTTAGGATCTCAACCGGCGCATGCAGAATTGTTAACCGAATTCGTTCCGGCAAATGAAATCATTCCAACCGCAGAAGGTGTGATTCGTATTTTTGATAGATACGGAGAACGTGCAAAAAGAATGAAAGCGCGTTTGAAATTTTTAATCAAAGAAATAGGAAGAGATGTTTTCATGGATTTGGTTGAAAAAGAGAAAAAAGCAATCGCTTTTGAAACATACGAAATTAACACGACAGCATTTGATGCGCCAATTCCAGAGCCATTATTAGAAGTTCCAGCCGTTACTATTGAAGATGCTGCAGCTTATGAAGCGTGGAAAAAATCAAACGTAATTGCTCAAAAGCAAGAAGGTTATTCGGCTATTGGGATCAAAGTTTTATTGGGAGATTTTTATACAGATAAAGCGAGATTATTAGCTGCTTTAATTAAAAATTACGCAGCAAATGAATTACGTTTTACATTACGTCAGAATATTGTAATTCGTCATGTAAAAAATGAAAATTTACCCTTCTTTTACCAAGAATTGGCAAAACTAGGATTTGTAGATTTAGGATATAATTCTACTGCAGATATTACGGCATGTCCCGGTACAGATACTTGTAATTTGGGGATTGCAAGTAGTACCGGAATTGCAGAAGAACTAGAAAAAGTTTTAAATGCAGAATATCCTCAGTATTTAAACAACCGCGAAATCGAAATCAAAATTTCTGGTTGTATGAATGCTTGTGGGCAACATAATATGTCAGCAATTGGTTTTCAGGGAATGTCGATCAATTCAGGAAAATTAGTCGCTCCGGCATTGCAGGTTTTACTTGGTGGAGGAAGATTAGGAAATGGATCAGGACGTTTTGCTGACAAAGTTATCAAAATTCCAAGCCGTAGAGGACCAGATGCTTTGCGTACAATCTTAAATGATTTTGATGCCAATGCAAACGGAGAAAAATTCCTTAATTATTATGATCTAAAAGGAGAGAAATATTTCTATGAAATATTAAAACCTTTCGCAGATGTAACCAATTTAACAGAAGCTGATTTTGTGGATTGGGGAAATGCCGATAATTACGTAAAAGCAGTTGGAGTTGGAGAATGTGCCGGTGTTGTGATCGATTTAGTAGCGACTTTATTATTAGAAGCCAAAGACAAATTGACTTTCGCGCAGGAATCTTTCGACGAAGGAAAATGGTCAGATGCAATTTATCATGCTTACGCAGGATTTGTAAATGGTGCAAAAGCATTGTTGCTATCTGAAAATGAGAAAACAAATAATCATGCAGGAATCGTTGATTTATTTGATACTGTTTTCATCGCAACTGATAAAATTCAATTGGCAACAACATTTACAGAGGTCTCAGATAAAATTAATGGAGCTGTTACTTCTAAAGATTTTTCGCCTGCATCATTTAAAGAATTAGTGTACCAAATTAATCAAAATGATCCTTCAGAAGCATTTGCAAAAGCATACATTCAACAAGGAATTTCATTTTTTGATATCATAGAAAAATACAGAGCTCAAGAATTAGCAAATGCATAATACCATAAAACCCAAAGTAACTTTAGTTGGCGCAGGTCCCGGCGATCCGGATTTGCTTACGCTAAAAGCCGTAAAAGCCCTTGCTGAAGCGAATGTGGTTTTGTACGATGCATTGGCCAATGACGAAATATTAGCACACGCTCCTCAAAATGCCATCAAGATTTTTGTTGGAAAAAAAATAGGAAATCACGCTTATACACAAGATCAAATCAATCAGTTGATTGTTGATAATGCATTGACGTACGGAAATGTCGTGCGTTTAAAAGGTGGAGATCCGTTTATTTTTGGACGTGGAAGCGAAGAAATAGAATTTGTCGAAAGTTTCGGAATCCCAACAGTTGTCGTTCCAGGAATATCCTCAGTAGTTGCAGTTCCGGCAAGTCAGGGAATTTCGATTACAAAAAGAGGAGTTTCGGAAAGCTTTTGGGCGATTACAGGCACAACTTCTGATAGAAAATTATCTTCAGATGTAGCTTTGGCAGCACAATCATCTGCGACAGTCGTAATTTTGATGGGAATGCACAAATTGCCTCAAATTATCGATTTATTTCAAAAAGAAGATAAAGGCAATTTACCCGTAGCGATCATTCAAAACGGAACAACTTCTGATGAAAAAGTAGGCGTTGGAACAGTAGATTCGATTTTAGAAGTTGTAAAACAAAATAAATTGACTTCGCCCGCAATTATTGTTCTAGGAGAAGTTGTTAGAGAAAGCAACAAATTAAAGGGTTTTTACGAAGAATTTCTATCAAACGAAATTACAAGATAAAGTTCCGGAGGAACGATTTATATTGTAGCGTCGGGTTTCAACCCGATGTTGACAAAGATGATCAATAAGTCAATAAAGTTCCGGAGGAAAGATCCATATTGTAGCGCCGGGTTTCAACCCGGGGAACGCGAGATTATGATTCCGGATTTCAATCTAATGATGCAAAGAATTAAATTTATTAGGTTAAAAACGACCGAATTTAATTCGATAAAATAAAAATCATCTAATTTTGATTGGATGAAAATAAATTAAAATGGAACAAAACGAATTATATCCAATATTCTTAAAACTTCACAATCTGAATGTTTTAATTGTTGGAGGAGGAAATGTAGGATTAGAAAAGCTTTCTTTTTTACTAAAGTCGAGTCCAAATGCAAATGTTGAGGTGGTTGCGCCAAATTTCCATTTAGAGATAAAGGTTTTAGCCGAGAAACATCCTTCGATTACATTAACAAAATCGAAGTTCAAAAAGAAAATGCTCAAAAAACGCCATATGGTAATCGCTTGCACCGATGATTTAGAAGTCAACAAAAGAGTATATGATTTGTCCAGAAAGCGTTATTTGATTTGCAATATTGCCGATACGCCAAATTTATGTGATTATTATTTAGGCGGAATTGTAACGAAAGGAAATGTAAAAATTGCCATTTCGACCAACGGAAAATCACCAACAACAGCCAAAAGGCTGCGGGAGTTTTTTGAAGAAGTAATTCCGGAGGATATTAATCAAATGGTTGAGAACCTCAATGAATACAGGAAAACACTGAGAGGCAATTTTGAAGATAAGGTTAAGAAAATGAACGAAATCACCGCTTCATTAAAAAATAAAGAATAACAAAAAGTCCCGGAGGGACGATTCATATTGTAGCGTCGGGTTTAACCCGATGAAAAATTACACAAAGAAATCAATGATAAAAATCATTGGCTATCGAATAAATTATTCGTTTCTTTGTATTATTAAGAATGATTATAAATAAATACCATAATGATTAAAACAGATATACTTATAATTGGAGCAGGACCAACAGGTTTATTTGCCGTTTTCGAGGCAGGATTATTAAAATTAAAATGTCATATTTTAGATGCTTTACCACAAGCAGGAGGACAACTTTCAGAATTGTATCCAAAAAAACCTATTTATGATATTCCTGGTTTCCCAGAAGTTTTAGCAGGAGATTTAGTTGATAACTTACAAGAGCAAATTAAACAATTTGAGCCAGGTTATACATTAGGAGAACGTGCTGAAACAATCGAAAAACAAGAAGACGGAAGTTTCATGGTAACATCAAATAAAGGGACTAAATTTCACGCACCGGTTATTGCTATCGCTGGAGGTTTAGGAAGTTTTGAGCCACGCAAACCACTTATTGAAGATATCGACTTTTATGAAGATAAAGGAGTAAAATATTTTATCAAAAATCCGGAGAAGTTCAGAGACAAAAGAGTTGTAATTGCCGGAGGAGGAGATTCAGCATTAGACTGGAGTATTTTCCTTGCAAATGTAGCTTCAGAAGTAACTTTAATTCACCGTAGAAACGAATTTAGAGGCGCTCTTGATTCGGTAGAAAAAGTACAGGAATTAAAAACATCCGGAAAAATCAAATTGATTACTCCTGCAGAAGTAATCGGAATTAATGGTGCTGAACACGTTGAATCATTAGATATCGAAGAAAACGGAGCACACCGTAAAATCGAGACAGATTTCTTTATTCCACTTTTCGGATTAACGCCAAAATTAGGACCAATTGGAGACTGGGGATTAGATATCGAGAAAAATGCCATTAAAGTAAATAACGCATTAGATTATCAAACCAATATTCCGGGAATCTTCGCCATTGGAGACGTTAATACCTATCCAGGAAAATTAAAACTGATTCTTTGTGGTTTCCACGAAGCAACTTTGATGTGTCAGGCAGCATACCAAATCATCAATCCGGGTAAAAAATATGTCCTTAAATATACAACAGTTTCAGGAGTAGACGGTTTCGACGGAACTCGTAAAGAAGCTCCAAAAGCGGTTGTTAAGGCGATAGTCTAAGTTGCTAAGGTTCTACGATACTAAGTTGCTAAGATTTTTATATATTAAGCTCAAACTTGTAATACAGTTTGAGCTTTTTTTATTTGTATCTTTGTAATATATAAATTTTGAGTATCATGAATTTAGAAGCTAGAAAATATCAATTTATTCAAGAGCTGGTTAAGGTTGAGGATGAAAGCGTTTTAGAAAAACTGGAATTAATTCTGAAAGAAAATCAAAACAATTGGTATGATGAGTTATCCGAATCTGAGAAAGCTGAAATTCAAATTGGACTAGATCAGGCTGAAAAAGGCGAATTTACAAGCCATGAAGATGTTATGAAAAGATTTTCTAAATGGCACTAAAATTTATATGGACAGCGCAAGCAGTTAAAGGTTTTAATAAAGTTGTTGATTATTTGGAAGCAAAATGGACGATAAAGGAAATTTTAAACTTAGAGAATAAAATTCAACAAGTTATTAATCAAATTAGTCTTAATCCAGAACAATTTCCAAAATCTGTAAAAAGCGAATCTTTGTATAAAGCAATTGTAGATAAAAACAATTATTTGGTTTATAGAATAAATAAGGAATCCAATCTTATTGAGATTATCAATTTTAGAGGAACAAAACAAAAGCCGAAACACTAAAGCCAATTTCTAAGTTAGAACATACGACTTAGCACCTTAGAAACTTTAAAAAACACTTGCAATTGTTGAGTCTATGTCTTTACTTTGCACTGTTCTTAAATTTATTGAAAGTTATCACGAAAGGCGGAGGGAAAGACCCAATGAAACCTTAGCAACCCTTTATCATAAAGAAGGTGCTACATTCTACTTTATACTATTCTTAGTATCAAAGATAGAT
Organism: Flavobacterium psychroterrae; assembly: GCF_018380615.1. Classification (GTDB taxonomy): domain Bacteria; phylum Bacteroidota; class Bacteroidia; order Flavobacteriales; family Flavobacteriaceae; genus Flavobacterium; species Flavobacterium psychroterrae. The sequence continues at coordinate 184,244 of NZ_JAGYVZ010000002.1, forward strand.
AACACAAATACATAAAACGTATTTCCCTAAACACTTCCTGACAACCATACAATATTATTTTACTGAATTCAGTATCATGAGCGAATCATTGACGCATTTTTGCTGTCAATCGTTCCCGCTTTTCGTTGCAATCTTTTGCTTTTTAAAGAAAAAAGCAAAAGGATTTCCACTTCAATCGGGGCTAGATAGCCATCAATAGTGAATTTTTTGGAATTAATGTGAATAAAAATAGCGTATCCTAACAGGTTTCAAAAACCTGTTAGGTATTATATATTCAAGATAAAGATTATAATTAAATAAAAAACTTAGCATCTCAGCGCCTTAGCGTCTTAGTAGCTAAAAGATGAAAGTCATGGCAATAACAATTCAGGAAGCAATCAAAAAAAATATCCTAATCCTTGACGGAGCAATGGGAACCATGTTGCAGCGCTATAATTTCTCCGAAGAAGATTTTCGGGGAGAGCGTTTCAAAGATTTTCCGCATCCCTTAAAAGGAAACAACGATTTACTATCCATAACACAACCACAGGCAATTCGCGATGTCCACGCCGCTTATTATGAAGCCGGCGCTGACATCGTAGAAACCAACACCTTTTCAGGAACGACAATCGGTATGGCCGATTATTTCCTGGAAGATTTGGTTTACGAATTGAACTACGAATCGGCTAAACTTGCCAGAGAAGTAGCCGATGAATTTACAGCCAAAAACCCCAACAAACCACGTTTTGTAGCTGGGTCAATCGGACCAACAAACCGTACGGCAAGTATGTCACCAGACGTAAACGATCCCGGTTACAGAGCCGTAACGTTTGACGATTTACGAATTGCCTACAAACAACAAGTAGAAGCGTTAATGGACGGCGGATGCGATTTACTTTTGGTAGAAACCATCTTCGATACATTAAATGCCAAAGCAGCACTTTTTGCCATTGAAGAAGTAAAAGACGACCGAAATATCGAAATTCCAATCATGGTTTCAGGAACGATTACAGATGCTTCAGGAAGAACACTTTCTGGGCAAACTGTTGAAGCGTTTTTGATTTCAGTTTCGCATATTCCGCTATTAAGTGTAGGATTCAATTGCGCCCTTGGAGCCGATTTGTTGAAGCCGTACTTGAAAACATTGGCACAACATACGAGTTTTAATGTTTCGGCACATCCAAACGCAGGTTTGCCAAACGCATTCGGACAATATGATGAAACACCGGAACAAACTCAGGCTTTCATTAAAGAATATTTAGATGATAATTTAATCAATATAATAGGTGGTTGTTGCGGAACAACTCCGGATCATATCAGATTAATTGCAGAAGTAGCGAAAGATTATAAGCCACGTGTGGCACCGGTTTTGGTGTAACGTTACGTTTCCTGCAAGGTTTCAAAAACCTTGCAGATTGAATTGAGAAGACAGTTCAATAAGAACGAAAAATATAATAGTTTTAAAGACTAAAATTTAATATGACATTCTTAACTTATCCAATTATAGTACTTGTATTGTTTTTATTAGCGAAAATATTTCCCTATAAAAAGAATGACAACTTGTTACAGATTGATTTTGCGACTCTGAAAAATAAATATCAGAAATGGGATTTATTATCTGTTGTTATGGTTTTTATACTAATTCCTGGTATAACATATTTAGTTGGATCATTGTTTTCAATTGTTTTTTATTCAACTGAAACTAAGGATCCGCAGATTATTTATCATATAGGAACAAGCAGATTAATGTGGTTTATGCCTGCTTTAATTTTGTCTTTTGGATTAATTAGATTTCCAATAACATTAATATATAAACTTATTTTTAAAGATAAGTATAAAGAATTTATGATGTATTCCGATATAAAAACGGGAGCTGATGGTATGAAAATATTAAATTATATGACATGGATATCAGGTGCTGGATCGATTGTGTTTTTGGTTTTTTTATCTGATTATTCAGTTGACATTCATAAAGAAAAAATTGTTCTAAATGATTTTTTAACTTTTTCAGATAAATCATATTCGTTCTCTGAAATTCAATCTATAAATTATATTAGACCTTTAAATCCAAATACGGGAGAACCTGAAAAATCTTCATATTTTATTAAATTTAAGGATGGAGGACATTGGGATACCGCACGAGGTCTTGAAGATGATAATAACAGACAAAGTGAAATAATTAATTTTTTATCTGAAAAGTCTAAGTTAAATATAAACGAATTGCAAAAAAATCCTGAATGATATTTAGTTTCTCCGCTAGCGTGAGCTTCTAGCTCGTGCCCACGATCATTATAATATTTATAGAAATGTGCACAAGGTTAGCGCGCGCGTGTAAAAGGAATATAGGTATAAAAAACCGCAATATTGTTGATCAAAAAAAATAATTATGGACAGTATAAAATTATTTGAGGATAAAAAAGTACGTTCTCTTTGGCATGAGCAGGAAGAGCAATGGTATTTTTCTGTTATTGACGTAATTGAGGTTTTGACAGAAAGTAGTATCCCAAAAAGATATTGGTCAGATTTAAAAAAGAAATTAACAAACGAAGGAAGTCAGTTGTACGATAATATCGTACAACTGAAATTTGTCGCAGCCGATGGGAAAAAATATGGAACGGATTGTTTAAATACAACTCATTTATTCCGATTAATACAATCAGTACCATCTCCAAATGCAGAACCTTTTAAGCTGTGGCTAGCCAAAGTTGGAAGTGAGCGACTGGACGAAATAGCAGACCCGGAATTAGGAATTGACCGATTGATGGAAACATATCTTAAGAAAGGATATTCGAAAGATTGGGTAAGTCAACGTTTGAAAAGTATAGAAGTCCGTAAAGATCTTACTGACGAATGGGAAATTAGAGGAGTAAAAAAAGGTCAGGAGTTTGCTATTCTTACAGATGAAATTACCAAGGCTTGGAGTGGACTTTCAGTTAAAGAATATAAAAACCTGAAGGATTTAAAAAAGGAAAACCTTAGGGACAATATGTCTAATTTAGAATTGGTTTTGAATATGTTAGCGGAGGCTACCACAACAGAAATTAGTAAAGAAAAAAAACCTGAAACATTTCAGGAAAATAAGATTATTGCTAATCAAGGTGGGACTATTGCAGGGAATACCCGAAAAGAAATTGAAGAAAAGACAGGAAAAAAAATAGTAAGTCCAACTAGTGCAAAAAAACTTTTGGAATAAACTTTAAAAACAAAGAATAAAAAACTCAGAACCTAAGCAACCTAGGATCTTAGTAACTTAAAAAGAAAATGGCAGAAAACAGAAGAGACCTTGTATTAGCAGGATTAGAACCGTTAATTATTACGCCAACCAGTGTTTTTGTAAACATTGGAGAGCGTACAAATGTAACAGGCTCAAGAAAATTCCTTCGCCTAATTAAGGAAGAGAAATATGACGAGGCACTTGATATTGCAAGACAACAAGTAGAAGGAGGAGCACAGATTATCGATATAAATATGGATGAAGGAATGCTTGATGGTGTTTACGCCATGACAAAATTCCTGAATTTAATAGCATCAGAACCGGATATTTCGAGAGTGCCGATTATGATCGACAGTTCGAAATGGGAAATCATCGAAGCAGGTCTTAAAGTAGTACAAGGAAAAAGCGTTGTAAACTCGATTTCGTTGAAAGAGGGTGAAGAAGCCTTTATTCATCACGCTAAATTAATCAAACGATACGGAGCTGCGGCCATTATCATGGCTTTTGACGAAGTAGGTCAGGCTGATAATTTTGAGCGTAGAGTCGAAATCTGTCAGCGTTCGTATGATATTTTGGTAGATAAAGTTGGTTTCCCTCCACAAGATATTATTTTCGATTTGAATATTTTCCCGGTTGCAACCGGAATGGAAGAACATCGCTTGAATGCTTTGGATTTTTTTAGAGGTACAAAATGGGTTCGTGAAAACTTGCCTCACGCACATATTAGTGGTGGAGTAAGTAACGTTTCGTTCTCTTTTAGAGGAAATGATCACGTTCGTGAAGCGATGCACTCGGTGTTTTTATACCACGCAATTCAGAACGGAATGACAATGGGAATCGTAAATCCGGAAATGCTTTCGATTTATGATGATATCCCTAAAGATTTATTAGAACACGTTGAAGACGTAATCTTAAACAGACGTGACGACGCAACTGAAAGACTTTTGGATTTTGCTGAGAATGTAAAAGGCGAAGTAAAAAGTGATGAAAAAGCGATTCAGGAATGGCGTTTAGGAACGGTTCAGGAACGTATTACACATTCATTGGTAAAAGGAGTTGATGCTTTTATTGAAGAAGATGTTGAAGAAGCACGTTTGGCTGCCGTAAAACCAATTGAGGTTATCGAAATCAATTTGATGACGGGAATGAATGTCGTAGGAGATTTATTCGGAAGCGGAAAAATGTTCTTGCCTCAGGTTGTAAAATCGGCTCGTGTAATGAAAAAAGCCGTGGCGTATTTATTGCCTTATATTGAAGCAAGCAAACAAGCTGGTGACAAATCCGGAAACGGAAAAATATTGATGGCAACTGTAAAAGGTGACGTTCACGATATTGGTAAAAACATTGTTTCGGTAGTTTTGGCCTGTAACAACTACGAGATTGTAGATCTTGGTGTAATGGTGCCTCCGGAAAAAATTATTGCTGCGGCGATTGAACATAATGTAGACATCATTGGTTTAAGCGGACTGATCACACCTTCGCTTGACGAAATGGTCTATCTGGCAAAAGAATTAGACAAACAAGGAATTAAAATTCCGATTATGATTGGTGGAGCAACGACTTCGCGCGCGCATACAGCCGTGAAAATTGCACCTCAATATAGAGAAACTGTAATTCACGTAAACGATGCTTCTCGTGCCGTTACTGTGGCAGGAAACCTTTTAGATCATAACCGTAAAATATATGCAAGCGATATTCGTGCTGAATATGATGCTTTTAGAGAAACGTTTTTAAATCGTTCAAGAGATAAAAATTTCCTAACGATTGAACAAGCGCGTAAAAACAAATTACAATTGGATTGGGCTGAATATACACCAACTAAACCAAAATTTATTGGCAAACAAATCGTCGAAGTAGAATTGGATGTTTTGGTTCCATATATTGACTGGACGCCATTTTTTAGAACATGGGAATTGTTCGGGAAATATCCGGCAATCCTGACAGATGAAGTTGTGGGAACAGAAGCGACTTCTCTTTTCGCAGATGCTAAGGCAATGTTGAAAGTGATTTTAGAAGAGAAAAAACTGTCTGCAAAAGGCATTTACGGAATCTTTCCTGCGAATCAAATCGATGATGATGATATCGAATTGCGTGATGAAAACGGAAGGGTTTTGGAGAAATTCTTAACGCTTCGTCAGCAATCACAAAAAACAAAAGGAGCGCCAAACATCGCTTTGTCTGATTTTATCTTACCAAAAGATTCTGGAATTACAGATTATATAGGAGCATTTTGTGTAACAACAGGTTTTGGTGTAGATGAATGGGCTGCCGAATTTGAAAAAGATCTTGACGATTACAATTCAATTATGGTAAAAGCATTAGCCGATCGTTTTGCTGAGGCTTTCGCCGAATATCTGCACGAAAAAGTACGTCAGGATTTCTGGGGTTATGATCCTCAAGAATCACTTTCGACAGAAGATTTGATCGAAGAAAATTACAAAGGAATTCGTCCTGCACCAGGATATCCAGCTTGTCCGGATCACTTGGAGAAACCAACAATCTGGAAACTCTTAAATGTAGACCAAGAAATTGGAGTAACCTTAACAGAAAGTATGGCGATGTGGCCAGCTTCTTCAGTATCTGGATATTATTTCGGGAATCCAAAAAGTAAATATTTCGGGCTCGGAAAAATAAAAGAAGATCAGGTTGTAGATTACGCCAAACGCAGAAGCATTTCGACAGATAAAGCCATGAAATGGCTAAACCCTAATATAGCAGACTAAAAAATAGTCATAAAGTCAAAAGTCATAAAGTCTCAAAGGACGTGACTTTCGACTTTTGACATTCAAACTTTAAGACTTAAAATGAAAGTAACACAACATATAGAAAACGCCAAAGGAAAAACATTATTCTCATTTGAAATTATTCCGCCTCAAAAGGGGAAAAGCATTCAGGAATTATACGATAATATCGATCCGTTAATGGAGTTTAATCCACCATTTATTGATGTAACAACTTCTCGCGAGGAATATATTTATATTGATAAAGGCAACGGACTTTTAGATAAAAAGCTAACTCGTATGCGTCCGGGAACACTTGGAATTTGCGCTTCTATAAAACATAAATACAACGTAGATACTGTTCCTCACGTACTTTGCGGAGGATTTACGAAAGAAGAAACCGAATATCTTTTGGTAGATTGTAACTATCTTGGAATCGACAATGTGATGGCTTTGCGTGGTGATGCCATGAAAGACGAACAATATTTCATGCCAAAAGCAGGAGGGAACGATTATGCGATTGATTTGGTGAAACAAATTAGTTTACTGAATCAGGGGAAATACCTTCATGAAGTAATGGATGCTGATAACAGAGCCAATTTCTGTATTGGAGTTGCGGGTTATCCGGAGAAACATTTAGAATCTCCATCATTACAATCAGACTTAAAAAGACTGAAAGAAAAAGTAGATGCCGGAGCTGATTATGTGGTAACCCAAATGTTTTTTGACAATTCAAAATATTTCACTTTTGTAGAAAAAGCCAGAGAAATGGGAATCACAATTCCTATTATTCCTGGAATCAAACCAATTGCGGTCCAAAGACATTTACAGGTTTTGCCACAGATTTTCCGCATTGATTTACCCGAAGATTTGATTCATGCGGTTGATAAATGCAAGAATAATGCAGAAATCAAGCAAGTCGGAATCGAGTGGGCGATTCAGCAATCATTAGAATTAAAAGCTGCCGGAGTTCCTGTTTTACATTATTATTCAATGGGTAAATCAGAGAATATTCGCCAGATTGCGAGTCATTTATTTTAATATAAAATACCTGTTGTAATCTTTGTCTTGGTTTAAAACTTTGACAAAGATATCGCTAGTTTGGAATTTGGAATTTAAATTTTGGAATTTAATTGCACCATTATGAAACAAGAAGAATTGCAAGCAATAGCATCTCAGCTCAAACATCCAACAGGAGAAAAAGGAATTGAAATGGCAAACATGATGCATGAAACCAACATCAACATGACGCGCAATTCGATTCGAAATCTCAATATAGAAAGTAGAAATTCAATTTTAGAATTAGGTCACGGAAACGCGGGACACGTAGAATTTGTATTCGAACAAGCTAAAAATATTAAATATTATGGACTTGAAATGTCTGAATTAATGTTTCAGGAAGCCCGAAAAATCAATAGAAATTATGTTTCTCAAAAAAAAGCTTTCTTCTCACTTTATGATGGCAATGTAATTCCGTTTCAAGATGAATATTTCAATAAAGCATTTACAGTAAACACAATTTATTTCTGGCAGGAACCTGAAAAATTGCTTTCGGAAATCTATAGGGTTTTAAAACCAAAAGGTATTTTTTGTATCACTTTTGCCGATGAAAGCTTCATGAAGCAATTGCCATTTACCCAATTTGATTTTGAACTTTACACCACGCCAAAAGCTGAAAAATTAATGGAGAAAACATCATTTAAAATCATAAACAAAGAAACTTTAACCGAAAAGGTAAAAACCAAAACCGGCGAATTAGTTGATCGGGATTTTACCACTTTAGTTTTAGAAAAATAGTTTATTTGTGCCGTTTAGCATTAAATATTTGCAAAAAATCATAATCAAAATGCCAATACATTTCGAATTTAATGGTCTGCCAACATTTAGTACCTAGCGACACATTTAATTAGTAAAGATTAAAAATCATTTGAAATCCTCTTATTCCGATAGCTATCGGGAGTGGCATTAAAAAACAATTTTGCATTCAATTTTTGATTACTTTAATTGATTTTTATTTCACGTTTGTATTTTCCACATTCTTATACGATTAAATTATGGAGGTTAAAAAAATCAATTTTCTAAAAAGCTACAGCAGTATTTTACTACTTCTTGGTGGCATCACAGTTGGGAGTATATTTGGATTAGTTTTTAAAGAGAAAGTTGAGGTTGTAAAACCTATTGGGGACATATTTCTAAATTTGCTTTTCACGGCTATTATTCCTCTTATTTTCTTTACAATTGCTTCGTCAATTGCAAGTTTAGAAAGAACAGAAAAATTAGGAAAACTATTTGTTATTATGATAGCGGTTTTTTTAAGTACAGTTTTGATCTCAGGAATCGTAATGATTATTGCTGTTTATATTTTTCCAATTCATCAAAACGTTATTATTTCTAAGGTTCCTTTAGAGAATATTCAATCTGGGAGTATTGGCGATCAAATTGCGCAATTACTAACCGTAAATGATTTCTTCGAATTACTTTCCCGAAAAAGTATGTTGGCATTAATTATATTTTCTTTTTTAATAGGTTTTGCAAGTTTACAATCCGGTGAAAAAGGAAGTGCTTTTAGAAGTTTTCTCGATTCCGGAAACGAAGTTATGAAGCAGCTTTTGAATATGATTATGAAATTAGCTCCAATAGGTTTAGGCGCTTATTTTGCTTATCAGGTTGGTGTTTTTGGACCCCAATTATTTGGGATTTATGCTAAACCATTAGGAGTTTATTATGGAGCTTGTGTTTTTTATTTCTTTGTGTTTTTTAGTTTGTACGCTTTTGTAGCTGGAGGAAAAAGAGCTTTCAAAGTTTTCTGGACCAATAATATTACACCGTCCTTAACAGCAGTTGGAACTTGTTCAAGTATTGCAACAATACCGGCAAATCTGGATGCAGCCGAAAAAATGGGAATACCCAAACACGTTCGCAATCTGGTAATTCCGTTAGGAGCGCCATTGCATAAAGACGGTTCGAGTATGTCATCCATTTTAAAAATTACGTTTCTTTTTGCTATGTTCGGAAAAGATTTTACATCTCCGTCAACCATACTTTTAGCATTAGGAATTACAGTAATCGTTTCGATTGTAGAAGGCGGAATCCCAAACGGAGGTTATATAGGAGAAGTTTTGGCAATCACCGTTTACGGATTACCAATGGAGCAGGCTTTGCCGGTTGCCATGATTTTGGGAACTCTTGTTGATCCAATAGCTACATTATTAAATGCAAATGGTGATGTGATTTCCTCAATGTTAGTCTCGCGGTTTGCAGAAAAAACTAAATGGTAAAAGAGTTTTTTCCAGAATAAACTTCAATCAAATAAAATCAGTGTTAATCCGCTTAATCAGTATAATCTATGGGCAATTTTACAGCAATTGATTATACAATAAGCAAGTAAATAATATATAATGAATTCAGTACTTCAACACGATCTTCATGATCTGGAAAATATACTTAATCAGGCAAAACAACAGGGAATAGATTTTTTGAACAATCTCGAACACATTCCAACTTCAAATAAAAATACAATTGATCCAACAAGACATTTAAACGAATTAGGTTTAGGATCTTTAGCTACTTTAAAGGAATTTAATGAAAGATTAGCACCGTTAATGGTTGCTTCGCCCGGACCAAGATATTTAGGATTTGTAACAGGAGGTTCAACACCGGCTTCGATTGTGGGCGATTGGCTGGCAACAATTTACGATCAAAATACACAAGCAGTAAAAGCGCAGGGAGGAACTTCGGCTTTAATCGAGTTTGAAACCATCCATTTATTATTGCAATTATTAGACTTGCCAAATACATTTTTAGGCGGATTTGTAACGGGAGCAACCATGTCAAACTTTACCTGTTTAGGAGTTGCAAGACAATGGTTTGGAGTGCAATCAGGAAAAGATTTTGCCAAGAACGGAATATCTGAAACGATTAATATATTAACGTCAACACCGCATTCTTCTTCTGTAAAAACATTGTCAATGTTAGGTATAGGAAGTAATAATTACACGACAATTAAAACCATTGAAGGCAATCGTGAAGCAATTGATATAGATGATTTAGAAAAAAGCATTCAAAGTTTAAATGGCAAACCTTTCATTCTGATTTCAAGTGCGGGAACGGTAAACACGGCAGATTTTGACGATTTTAAAGCTATTTCAAGACTAAGAGAAAAATACAATTTCTGGTGGCATATTGATGCTGCTTTTGGCGGATTTGCAGCTGTTTCAGAAAAATTTAAACATCTTGTTGAAGGATGGGAAGGAGCAGATAGTATCACTATTGATTGTCATAAGTGGCTAAATGTGCCTTATGAAAGTGCTTTTTATTTAATTAAAGAAAAGCACATGAGCCTTCAGGTAGAAACTTTTCAAAATTCTAATGCACCTTATTTAGGAAACCCTTTAGAGAATTTTAATTACTTAAACGTATTACCGGAAAATTCACGGCGTTTACGCGCTTTGCCAGTTTGGTTCTCATTATTGGCTTACGGAAAAGAAGGTTTTCAGGATATTGTAGAAAATAGCACAGCATTAGCATTGCATTTTGCAAACGCAATTATAGAAAATGATAATTTTGAACTTCTTGCACCAATCCGATTAAATAATGTTTGTTTCACATTAAAAGGAGATCATAATCAGGAAAATGTAAGTCAGTTTTTAACTCATTTAAACGACAGAGGAAAAGTATTTATGACGCCAACAGTTTATGAAGGACGTAAAGGAATCAGAGCGTCGTTTGTAAACTGGCGCACAACCGAAAATGACATTAAAATTATAATAGAAGAGATGAAAGAATCTATTTTAGTTTTAGAAATATAATCTTAATAGAAAGAACTGAAAGCATATAAAAAAAGCCAATTCATCTATGTTAGAAGAATTGGCTTTATGTGTAAACTGTAAACTGAGAATGTAAACTGAAAAACTTACTTAGTAATTTCTCTAAAAACAGCTTCAAGATTTTTATTTTTCTGATTGAGTTGTAACGTTTTTAAACCGTTTGCATTGGCGAAATCAAAAATAGACGGACGCATATCTTTTTCGGCAACAAAAGTTAGTTCCCAAGTCATATCATGAATATTTCTATAAGAAGTAATATTTTCGAGTTTGGCTAAAAGTTGTTCTTCGATTTGATAATCAAATTCTACTTCAATTACTTGTTCTTTATTTTCGGATACCAGATGATCTAATTTTTTATCGGCAACGATTTCACCTTTGTCAATAATTATGACACGATCACAAATGGCTTCAACTTCCTGCATAATGTGAGTGGATAAAAAAACTGTTTTATCTTTTCCAACATTTTTGATAACGTTACGAATTTCCATTAACTGATTAGGGTCCAGTCCGGTAGTTGGCTCATCCAAAATTAAAACATCAGGATTGTGCAGTAAAGCATTGGCAAGTCCTACACGCTGGCGGTATCCTTTTGATAGCTGTCCAATTTTTTTATGACTTTCAGCTGTCAGTCCTGTCAGTTGAATAACCTCTTCAATTCTTGATTTTTCAACCTTATAAACATCGGCATTAAAAGCCAAATACTCACGAACATACAAATCCAAATACAACGGATTATGCTCCGGCAAGTAACCAATAGAAAGTTGAACAGATTTTGCATTTGTCATGACATCATGACCATTTACAAGGGCTGAGCCATCATCTGCCAATAAATATGTGGTCAAAATTTTCATCAATGTGGATTTTCCTGCTCCGTTAGGTCCTAGAAATCCTACGATTTCTCCTTTTTGAATAGAGAACGAAATTGAGTTAAGCGCTTTTTGCGTTCCGTAACTTTTTGATATGTTGTTTACTTCTATCGACATGAATATTTATTTGCTACAAAAGTAAACAGAAATAGTGTTCATTTCTAAATTTTTGTCTTTTAAAGAAATCATAAAAAAATCACAAAGCCCAACTGCAACGGCACCGTTATTGTTAAAGCAGTAGTAATTAAAAAAATAATTTATAATGAAAAAAATTTTACTTATTCTGGCTTTAGCTATGTTTAGCTTTGCAAATGCACAAAAAGGAACAATCTTAGTTGGTGGAAACATTGGATTTACTTCTGAAAAATCAGAATTTCAATTTGGTGAAGCAACAACAAATACCTTTAGCTTTTCTCCTAAAGTTGGTTACCAATTTAATGACAACTGGACTGTTGGGGGTGAATTCACAGTAGCTTCATCTAATGATGACAACGCAACTAGAGAAATTAAAGACAATAATTTCAAAATTGGAGCATTTGTACGTTATGCAGTGCCTTTGAGCCAAACTTTCTCTATTTTTGCTGATATGGGTGCAGGTTTTCAAAATGCAAAATCTAAAGTATACGGTCCTGGAAATGCTTACTCAAAATCTAAAGCAGATGGTATGTATGTAGGTGTTACTCCAGCTCTTTTTATCAACATGAAAAAAGGTTTTGGTTTAAACTTTAGTATTGGTGGTTTAGGATATGAAACACTTAGTTATGATAATAACGGTGCTGATTACAGTAAATTCTACTTCAACTTTGGACAAACATTTAACATTGGAGTTTCTAAAAACTTCTAATCTTAGTTATATTCAATTTCATAAAGCACTCCAATTGGAGTGCTTTTTTGTTTTTAATATTGAACCGTTCTAATGACTATGAGATCTGATGCTTGCTTAATTGACAATCACCTCAAAAATTTCTGTATAAGTAACAGAAGTTTTTTCTTTATCAGTAAATTCATAAGTAAGAACTGCTTCTATCGTATTAATTCCTTTTTTGACTAATACTTCTTTTACATCAATACCTATTTGAGACGTATTTTTTAATGTTCGTTTAGCTTTTTTATTATTTTCATTTTCAATCTTAAAAATACGTTTAGCATTAGGTACATTTGCTATTAAATAATGATATTTTAAGGTGTCTCCAACTTTCAAATATTGATTGACTTCTTGTTTAAGCCGTCTTTTTTTTGATATATTATTTTGATACGTTTCTATTAATGGATAACCTTTAAAGTTTACCACATTTTCATTTTCATCAAATAGAATAGTATAAGCTTGCACTCCTAAATCATCGTATGATGTATAACGCATAATTTTTCCTGATGGAAAATTATCGATCTTTTCTTCAAGAAGTTTATTTTCTTGGTGATTAGAAAGTAATAATTTATCATCAAAAACAGAATCTCCATTTTTAGGAACATATTCAGATGCATCTTTTTTTTGTTTTATATCAGAAGAATAAAAAAACAAGCCAATCAATCCAACTATCAAAGCGAATGCTATTGTTATAATATATTTATTTTTCATTAATTTTTTTTGTTAAGATTTGTAAATGCTATTCAATACTGATTATGAGATCGGGTTAATGAACCTCAACCTCAAAAGAAATCGTATCATTAATAACCGACTTTCCTTTATCATTAAATTCATATTTAACGATAGTTCTTATTTTATTGATTCCCTTTTTGATTAGTATTTCTTTTATTTCAAGACCAGTTTGAGATATTTTTTTGATTGTTCGGTGCACTTTTGTATTGTCAACGCCTTGATTTTCTATTTTAAGAGTACGTTTGGCATTTGGGATATTTGCTATTAAATAATGCTGTTTTAAAGTATCACCAACTTTAAGATATTGTTTAATTTTTGTCTTAAATTCTTCTTTGTTTGCGATTTTGTATTGATAAATTTCTAATATTGGGTAGCCTTCATAACTTTTCACATTGCTTTGTTCATCAAACCGAATGATAAAACCCGACATATCAAAATCATCATAAAATACATATCGTTCTATTTTTCCACTTTCATAATTGAAAATTGTTTCCGTAGATTTATTATTATTTTTATAATCGATACTTTCGATATTACCATTATTAAAAAAAAACGTTATTGGTCCTACAGACTTTCCATTTTTATATAATCCCGTTTTGATTTTTATTCCATTATAATTGCAAAGTTTATATTTTCCATCGACAATTGTATCGCCATTTTTTATGATATATTCCGTAAACAGTATTTCTTTGTCTTTTGGGAAATATGTTTTAAGTACGCCTTTTTTATCTTGTTTTTCGCAAGAATAAAACACAATTCCAAAGACTAAAAATAAAATAGGGTATTTATATATACTGGTTTTGAATGTTTTAGTCAATTTTTTCAATTTTAACAATTTTTCCATTTACTGATTTTTCTATCTTTTGAAGTGTGTTATTTTTACCGCCATAATGAAGAATGTCGGTAGTGTCACTTTTTAATCGTTTCGGTTCTTCTTTTTGCCCTTTCAAGACTTCTTTAAACGACTTTACACTATTCGCACCATTATCAAAAGTATTCATCACATCATCGTTTTTACTGTCTATTGTTCGTTTTCCTCCGTTTGTTCCTTTTCCTTTTGGGGTAGTAGTACTGCCGTTCTTTTCAAAAGCCAGCACAGTAATAAGATATTCAAATAAACCTCCAAAATCAATCCATGTCACATTTCTTCCGCCCTTGGGCAATAAGCCTGGATTTTGAAATGCCCCTCCGTCAGAAATTGCATATCCTCCACTAAAAAAAGATGATTTCTTTTTCTGGAAGTTATGGATGACTTCTCCGTTATAATATATTTTTTTCGTGTCTCTGTCGAGTAATATTCTGTTATTGTTACTAAAGGTTTTGCCCCATGTGTGTCCTAAATTAGAATAATGGTCAATTTGAGCTTTTCCGTCAAGCCAAATTATTTCCCCCGTTTTTTTTATTTCTATACCAATCAAATGGAGTTCGTCCGTAAAAATCAACTAAACGTAATAAATCGCTGTTATAAGATGAATATGAAGAATATTGTCCGAGATCTTCATCTATCTTAAAATCGTCAAAAGTGTGAAAGTTATCAAAGTTTTTAAACATGGCTAATAATTTTTTGTAAGCTATTACTTATTTTAAGTAATGATACATGGAAAACGATTCACCTGCAATACCCTGTTTTAGTGATTAACATAATTTTAAATAAAATAAAAAGAGACTCGTGATTTTCTTTTTTTTAAGCTTTAAAAAGGTTATTCTAGTTTTATTAAATTTTTTAAATGTTCAATTTCGCCTTTACCAGCGGGCGATAAAATTTTGTAAAGCATTTAATTATTAAGTTCATGATTCTTTTAAGCATATACGCAATAAAGTGGTATTATACAATACCGTGTTTTAGGGATTAACATAATTGCTGTAAAACAAAAAAGAGACTCGAAAGTCTCTTTTTTAAAATTAATATATATCTTATATCGTTTATTTATCTTTTAGAAAATTTTCTAAATATTCGATTTTATCTTTGTCAGCTTGTAACAAACGTTCGTATAATTTTTTGTTTTCTTCGTAGGCATCGATTAATTTATCCAACGGATTGAAGTTGCAAATATTTTGAGCGCCTATTGGTCCCTGATTAATACTATGATCGTTAAAACTATTGAAATAGTTAATAACACCTTCGTCACTATAATTTTTAATAGCATCAACACTAACACCTAAAACTTCGGCAATAGCATTTAATTTTTCGTCATCAACATTTTCGCTTCCTTCAATGTTAGAAACAGATTGTTGGCTTACACCAATTGCGACTGCAAGGGATTCTTGTTTCATTCCACGAAGTTCTCTGATTCGGCTAATATTTCTGCCAATGTGTTTTGGTTTTGTTGCTGTGCTCATAATTCAAAGATATTTAAAAATTCTGTAAAACTTTTCTGTTTTGGTAAAATACAATATGTATTTGTGGCATACAATTCTTGATAGTTCGTTACCTCAAAATCTATTGATTAGTTTTGGATCGTTAAACAAAAGTACGATTTTACTTATATATTAAATCAAAAAAAAGATACAATTATGGAAATCAATGAAATCAAAAAATTACAGCATCTTAGAAAAATACTTTCTTCGTATTTCAATACTTTACAAACTGTTAGTGATAAAGCGGAAGTTGATGAAACTCAAATAAAAAAGGTCGATTATTATGAGCTTGGTTGTTTAATTACCAATATGCTAAAAATGTGTGTTTTGGCGTTGGAGCAAGATGCAAACAAAAGTCAGTTAATAAATGTGTCTCTTATTTTAGAAATGATAATCGAAATGTTTCCTCTGGATGAATTTGAACTTTTAGGCGAACTCAATCAAATGTTGATAACAGATTCTTAAAATCGTGTTGTGTCGACATGATTTAATAAGTATATGCATTAAAATTAGTCAATATGAAAACTAAAGAAATTAAAACAGAGGATATTTGGAATGATAAAAAAATGGAAAATGCTAAAAAAGCAATATTATCTCATTCTGCGACTCAATCTAAAGAAAGATTGTTAGCTAATCAATTACTTTCTATTCAATATAAGTTAGCAGATTGCTCAAAAAAATATCATCCATTACTTAAAAAATAAAATTATGAGTATTTCAACATTTAGTAAAACACGAAATAAAAATATGAAACAAAATAATTACCTTTGAAAGACAAAAATATAATATGCTATGAACTTACAATTGACAAAAATGGAACTTATAGAAATGCTTCTAAGTACTAAAAAAGTGACAGTCTTGAAAAAAGTTAAAGCTATTTTAGAAGAAGAGCAAGACAGACTTACAGAGGCCGATTATAAAATTATAGATTCGAGAAGAGAAAAGCATTTAACCGGTGAAAGTAAATCTTTTACTTGGGAAGAAGCCAAAAAAATCATACAGAAGCTATAGATGAGGTATGAATTTGAAATTAAAGAAGAAGCAGTTTTTGACATTAGGCAAGCTTATCTTTATTATGAAGAACAAAGAATAGGTTTAGGAAATCGCTTTTTAGATACTTTGGAGACTTATTTTGAAAGAATTCAAAAATATCCGGAACATTACCAAATAAAAAGGAAACCTTATAGAGAAGCTTTTGTAAAGGATTTTCCATATCTTATTATTTATGAATTCGAGCTAAATAAAATAATTATTTATGCAATTTTCAATACATGGAGAAATCCAAATAAAAAACCGATAAAAAAATAAAATGCCAACAAAGGTGAAGTCGAAACTAATTCATAACTACAAGAACTTCGACTCCACCAGTTGACACTAAAAAACAAAAATATATCTAAAAAAAAGTATTAAGTAACAGGGTTTTCAACAGCTGCTCTCATTTCCTGAGCGGCGGCAACCATTTCGATTAACGCTTTTTTGGTTTCATCCCAATGACGTGTTTTTAAACCACAATCAGGATTTACCCATAATTGATCCACCGGAATTACTGCCGAAGCCTTTTCTAACAAACGCACCATTTCGGCACTTGAAGGAACACGCGGCGAGTGAATGTCGTAAACTCCGGGGCCAATTTCGTTAGGATATTTAAAGTTCGCAAAAGCATCTAAAAGTTCCATTTGTGAGCGTGAACATTCAATTGTGATTACATCAGCATCCATATCGGCAATATTCTGGATAATGTCGTTGAATTCGCTGTAACACATATGGGTGTGAATTTGCGTATCGTCGTTAACTCCACTTGCCGAAATTCTAAACGCTTTTACAGCCCAATCAAGGTAGTTTGCCCATTCTTCTTTTCGCAATGGCAATCCTTCGCGAATCGCTGGTTCATCGATTTGGATGATTTTGATTCCTGCTTTTTCAAGATCGACAACTTCATCACGAATTGCAAGAGCAATTTGCGTACAAGTCTCAGAACGAGGCTGATCGTTACGAACAAACGACCATTGCAAAATAGTTACAGGACCTGTAAGCATTCCTTTTACCCATTTTGAGGTTAGAGACTGTGCATATTTCGACCATTTTACGGTCATTGGGTTGGGTCTTGAAACATCGCCATAAATAACCGGAGGTTTCACGCAGCGGCTTCCGTAACTTTGAACCCATCCATTTTTTGTAAAGGTAAAACCAGACAATTGTTCTCCAAAATATTCGACCATATCGTTACGTTCAAACTCACCATGAACTAAAACATCAATCCCGGTTTCTTCCTGAAAACGAATTGTCGCTTCGGTTTCTTTTTCGATTAATTCGTTGTATTCTTCAGTTGTTAATTCTCCTTTTTTAAATTTTGCTCTCCAGCTTCTCACTTCGGCAGTTTGAGGGAATGATCCAATTGTGGTTGTTGGAAATAACGGAAGATTTAAAGCTTCGATTTGGCTTTTTCTTCGGGTTGCAAAATTACTTTTACGTTGATCGTCGGTTGCTGTAATTCCTGCAACACGAGCTTTAACGTCATTATTATGAATTAACGTTGAGGTTTTACGGTTGTCATTTGCAATTGTATTTCGTTCAAAAGCTACTGAGTTTTGAGCGATAACTTCGTTTGAAGCTAATTGTTTCAATACTACAATTTCGTTTACTTTTTGTTTTGCAAAAGCCAGCCATTGTTTGATTTCGGGAGTAAGCGTTTCGTCATTTGTTTCTAAATCCAAATCGCACGGACTGTGAATTAAAGAACATGATGGTGCTACCAGAATTCGGTTTTCTCCCAATGCATCAGTTGCTTTTTTGATTAATGTCAAAGAATTTTTGTAATCGTTTTTCCAGATATTTCTTCCATCAACAACTCCTAAAGAAAGATTTACGTTTGCCGCCAATTTTCCAGATTCTAAAATATCATCTAGTTGAGATGGACAACGTACTAAATCTAAATGGAATGTATCAACAGGCAAAGCCAATGCCGTTGCAAGATTTTCTCCAAAACAATCGAAATAATTTGCCAGAACGATTTTAATTTTCGGGAAACGAATGTTGATTTCATTATATACTTGTGTGAAAGTATTACGTTCTTTATCTGTTAAATTTAAAGCCAGGAAAGGTTCGTCAAGCTGAATGTATTCGACTTTTTCGGCTTGTAGCTTTTCGAAAATTTCAAAATAAACAGGCAATAATTTATCGATAAGATCAATTCGGTGAAAACCTTCTTCTTTTTCTTTTCCTAAAAGTAAATAAGATATTGGTCCAATTAAAACTGGTTTTGTAGCAATTTTTAAAGCGTTTGCTTCTTTGAATTCATTGATTATTTTTTCTGAAAACAATTCGAATTTTTGGTTCTTCGTAAATTCTGGAACAATATAATGGTAATTGGTGTCAAACCATTTTGTCATTTCCATCGCCACAACATCCTGTCCGTCTTTTTGCGCGCCTCTTGCCATTGCAAAATACAAATCGATAGGGGAATTTGTTTTTGCCAGTTCGTGGTATCGTTGCGGAATTGCGCCTAATGTTAAAGTCAAATCTAATACCTGATCATAAAATGAAAAATCATTAGACGGAATCAAATCTACTCCGGCTTCGGCTTGTAAATGCCAGTTTTTGCGACGAATTTCTTTTCCGTTCTGAATCAATTCATCAACCGAAATTTTTCCTGCCCAATACAATTCACAGGCTTTTTTTAATTCTCTGTTGCTACCAATTCTTGGGTAACCTAAATTATTTGTTTTCATTTTTGTTTCAGTATTTTTTACTGAACAAATTTATTGTTTTAGGTTTTATAACTTATATTTGATGATTATTTAAGTAAATAGTGTTTTAAAATGTATGTTTTGGAGATTATATTACTGATGAAACCTTTTTAAGAGAACTTTAGCCGTAAAAAAAACTATGGAAAACCTGGATAAAACCGATTTGCTGATATTAAAATACCTTCAGGAAAACTCAAATATCAACACAAAAGACCTTGCAAGTAAATTATTTCTGACTGTTACGCCAGTTTACGAACGTATAAAAAGGCTAGAAAGAGACGGATATATTACAAAATATGTGGCGTTGCTGGACAAGAAAAAAATGAATCGCGGCATGATCGTTTTTTGTAATGTGAGGTTAAAAGAACACGCAAAAAATGTGGGAAGCAATTTTGTAAAAGATATTGTAGCACTTCCTGAAATTATTGAATGCTATAATATTGCCGGCGATTATGATTTTATGCTTAAAATCCTAGTTCAGGATATGGCTAGTTATCAGGATTTTGTAATGAATAAATTATCTACGATTGAAAACATCGGGAATACGAACAGTATTTTTGTGATGGGGGAAATTAAACACAGTACGGCGTTAGAGTTTTAATGGTTTCAAGTCTGTTGCGTTTAATTTTGAACACATAGAGACATAGCTAATCTGGTGTCAAAAGATGTTTCACTCAAAATAAATCGCATAGTGCTATGTGAAAAAAGCATGATTTTTTAAAACTCTCAAACTTCGATTTAAAATCTATGTTTCTATGTGTTAAATAATTTTTTCAGCAAGTTTTACTTATAATTATTAGTGTTAGAGTGTATTTTGTTTTGATAAAATACTAAAATAAAACGTATTTTTGACAGCTTAGATCATCAATCTAAAATCTAAAATCACAAATCTAAAATTAAATGAACTGGGAACAACTTTTATCACTTAAGCGCCAAGGCGATACGAGCAAAAGATTACGTGTAGAACAAGATGATACCCGATTGGGTTTTGAGGTTGATTATGACAGAATTATCTTTTCATCTGCATTTCGATCGCTACAAGATAAAACACAGGTTATTCCGCTTTCAAAAATAGATTTCGTTCATACGAGATTAACGCATAGTTTAGAAGTTTCGGTTGTAGGACGTTCTTTAGGGCGTTTGGTTGGAAAAAAAATCATTGAGAAATATCCGCATTTAAAAGAAATTCACGGTTATCACATGAACGATTTTGGTGCAATTGTGGCTGCAGCTTCTTTGGCACACGATATTGGGAATCCACCTTTTGGACATTCCGGTGAAAAAGCGATTGGAGAATATTTTTCGATAGGAAACGGATTAAAATATAAAGATCAGCTAAAAGCCAAACAATGGCAGGATTTGATAGATTTTGAAGGAAATGCAAATGGATTTTCGGTTCTTACCGCAAGTCGCCCGGGAATCGAAGGCGGAATTAGAATTTCGTACGCGACTTTAGGCGCTTTTATGAAATATCCAAAAGAAAGTTTGCCTAAAAAACCAACAAATAGTATCGCCGATAAAAAATATGGTTTCTTCCAGACTGATAAATCATTTTTTGAAGAAGTAGCAAAAGATATGGGAATGATAGCCAATAAATCCGGAGATGATATTGGTTTTGAAAGACATCCTTTGGCTTATTTGGTTGAAGCTGCCGATGATATTTGCTACACAATTATAGATTTTGAAGATGGTATCAATTTAGGTTTAGTATCTGAAGATTATGCTTTAGAATATTTGATAAAACTGGTAAAAGATAATATTGGTGTTGCTAAATACAAGACTTTAACCACTAAAGAGGATAGAATTAGTTATTTGCGCGCTCTTGCAATAGGAACTTTAATCAATGATGCCGTAAATGTTTTTATTGAAAACGAAGAAGCGATTTTGGCGGGTAAATTTCCTTTTGCTTTAACAGATAAAAGCAAGTACAAAGCGCAAATGGATGATATTATCAAATTAAGCGTTGATAAAATTTATCAGAGCCGCGAGGTTATCGAAAAAGAAATTGTAGGGTATCAAATCATCCAGACTTTACTTGATAAATTTATAACTGCTTTTAATAATTCATACGAAGGAACGGCTTCAAACTATGATAAATTGATTTTGAAAATGTTGCCAGAAAAACATCATTTAGAGAAGACCAATTTATACGAACGTTTATTGCATATTTGTCATTATGTTTCTCTTTTAACAGATGGAAATGCGCTCGAACTATTTGAAACGATAAACGGACGAAAAAAGAATTAAAATCTTTAGAATGGTTTACAATAAAAATACCACATAAAAACATTGTTTTTATGTGGTATTTTTATTGTCTTAAATGTTTGAGCAATACGATTTTCTATTGGAAAGTATATACCAAGCCAACACCCAGAACTTGTCTTAACTGTGCTCGTGGTCCGTCATTTACCTGAGAGGTTGATCCTGTAACCGGATCAATAACATCTACTTTTGTTTTGATATCATCGTCATAAACTAAATGAACACCTACATTTGCCTTTACATATGCATTAACTACAAGGTCTAAGCGGGTATCATAATCAACATCGACGTTCCCAAATTTATGCAGATAATCAGTATATAAACTCAATCTGTTTTCGTAAAAAATGTTTTTATAAATCTCATTTTTCATATATCCGGTTAATAAAATACCAAATTCAGCTTTTACTTTCTGTCCGTTTTCGATAAGAATTTTATTGTCAGGATTATCAGGATCTGTCATGTAAACAGCTTTCTTTACACCAAAAGATCCTTGATCTGCCAAGGTTTGATCTAAAACTAAGGTTGTTTTTAAAGTAATAGGAGAGAAATAAAACACTCTGTTTTTTTCTTTATTTGAGTTTTCAGCTCCAGCTCCTAAAAACACATAAGCTGGTGCGAAAGGCTTGGAAATCGCAATATCTCTATTAGGATAATTATATCCATCTGTAAACTGAGTATTGAAATTGAATTTAGCAGAGTAATACCAGTCTGAAAGTGTGTCTTTTCTGAATCCGTAAGTAGAATTCAGCATAAGAGCGTCATCTGTTTTTCTAAGTTCAGTGCCATCTTGTTTATTTAAACCGTATTTTACAATAAGTTCATTTACCCATTTATGATTTCCTTTCACATAAGTTCTATTAAACTCACCTTTAAAAAGACCTGAAATTGAACTTGTTCCCCCGGCACTCCAGTTTACGAAAGCAATTTCGGAAATATCAAAACCTACCTGATTTTTTTTCGTCCAGTTAGATGGAGGCGGCGGTAATTCATTTGGAGCTAAAGTGGTTTGTATGATCTGGGCAAAGTTATGTGAGGTACACAAAAGCAATAGAAGCAAAAGGGTAGAACGCAATAATTTCATTATGATTTCAGTTTTTTTAGGTAGTGCAAAATAATTATTTTGTCTCGTTTGAAAAAAGATTTATCAAACTTTTAACGTCTATTTTGCACAATTGTTGTAGCTGACTTACAGTTCCATGCTCAATAAATACATCCGGCACACCTAAAATTCTTACTTTATTCTTATAATCATTTGATGCTGCATACTCTAAAATAGCGCTTCCAAAACCTCCATTTATTGTTCCGTCTTCGATAGTAATTATGCTGTCGAAATTAGAAAAAATGTAATTTAATAAATTGATATCTAGTGGTTTAATGAATGGAAAATCGTAATGAGCAATTGCTTCAGAATTCTTGGTTTTATTAATGGCTAAAGTGACATTATTTGCTATTGTTCCCGTAGATAAAACAGCTGTTTTTGTTCCTTCTTTTAAAAGATGTGCTTCTCCGATTTTTATTTCTTCATAATGTCCGAAATTTTCTACTTCCCAATTTGGTAATACGCCGCGACCTCTTGGATATCGAATTGCGATAGGATGATTTAAACCTAATTGAGCCGTATATAAAATATTTTGAAGCGCAATTTCATTAATTGGAGCGTAGATAATCATGTTAGGAATTGCCCGTAAATAAGCAATATCAAAAACACCGTGATGTGTTGCGCCATCTTCACCAACTAAACCTGCTCTGTCTAAACAAAAAATAACCGGTAAATTTTGTAAAGCCACATCATGAATCACCTGATCGTAGGCACGTTGCAGGAAAGTCGAATAAATATTACAATACACAATCATTTCCTGAGTAGCCATTCCGGCGGCAAGAGTTACAGCATGTTGTTCTGCAATTCCAACATCAAAGGCACGTTCCGGAATTTCATCCATCATGAACTTCAATGAACTTCCAGATGGCATTGCAGGTGTGATTCCGATAATTTTATTGTTTTTTCGGGCTAAATCCAAAATGGTTAAACCAAAAACATCCTGATATTTAGGAGGAAGATTTTCTTCAGATTTTAAATGAATTTCTCCGGTCGAAGCATCGAATTTTCCGGGAGCATGATATTTTACCTGATTTTCTTCTGCTTGTTGTAAACCTTTTCCTTTTGTGGTTACAATGTGTAGAAATTTAGGTCCTTTTATATTTTTTAATCTCTTTAATTCTTTGATTAAAGTAGGAAGATCATGTCCGTCAATTGGTCCCGAATAATCAAAGTTCAAGGATTTGATCATGTTATTCTGTTTCGGATTTTTTCCGTTTTTAACAGCGGTCAGGTATTTTTTTAATGCGCCAACACTTGGATCAATTCCAATAGCATTATCATTTAAAATCACTAAAATATTCGCATCAGTCACACCAGCGTGATTCAAACCTTCAAAAGCCATTCCGGATGCAATCGAAGCATCACCAATTACAGCAATATGTTGTTTGTCAAAATCACCTTTTAGTTGAGAAGCAATCGCCATTCCTAATGCGGCAGAAATAGAAGTCGAGGAATGTCCTACACCAAATGTATCATAAATACTTTCGCTTCTTTTAGGGAAACCTGAAATACCGTCTATCTGTCTGTTGGTATGAAAGTTCCCTCTTCTTTCGGTCAGGATTTTATGTCCGTAAGCCTGATGTCCCACATCCCAAACCAATAAATCTTCGGGAGTATTAAAAACGTAATGTAAAGCAATTGTCAATTCAATTACGCCTAAACTGGATCCCAAATGTCCTTCCTTAACAGAAACGACATCAATAATAAATTGCCTTAATTCTTGTGCAACTTCAGGAAGTTGCGCCTCAGAAAGTAAGCGTAAATCAGCGGGATTGTTTATGTTTGAAAGTAAGTTGCTTTTCATTGTATAGTAAAAAGCAAATTTACGGTTTTAAATTTAAATGCTTTGAACGCATGATTCAAATTATTACGTTTTACATTTTAAAACTTTTACTATTTAATTGTAATAGGCAAAACGTAAGATGATCGAACGATACGATTATTTAATTTTCCGGGAATCCAGTTTGAAGACATTTTCAAAACTTTAATAGCTTCTTCTCCTATTTCTTTTGGTGTATTTTTGACTACATTGAAATTACTTAAACTACCATCTTTTTCTATAACAAATAAGATAAATATTTCTCCCTGAAACTTTTCTGTTTTGTTTGGGGCGACATAATTTTTGGTAAAAAACTTATAGAAGTTTTGCATCCCATTTTCTGGAACTGGTAAAACATCTAAATCATTTGAATTATATATAATGTTATAGTTAAAACTTCCTGTTTCAATAGAATTGGGAGGAAGCACCATTCCCACTGTAATTCCGCTACTAATTTCTTTTGTTTTTACTTTTTTAGATTCGATCTTATGTCCATAACATGAGGAATGAGCTTCACTTTTATCTTGATTTTGCGCTGAATTGTCAACAATTTCGATTTTATCAATTCTGTTTTTGTTCCCGTTTTTATCCTGACAACTAAACAAAGTAGTTCCCATAGCAATAAACAAAGCCAGTAAAAACATTTTATGATAATTGGTTTGCGTTTGTAAAACCTGACTCGGAATTTGAATAATTAAACTTTCTAATTGTTCATTTTTAAACCTTCCACAAATTCTATTGTCTTGATTTTGGATGAAAAAATGCTGAACTTCATCAGGTAACATGGTCGTAAAATCGACAACAGTTTTAGAACAACTCATACAAAAACGACCATTATCTTTAGGCGTCATTGTGTCCCAGTTTTCGTGACAAGGTTTGGGAATGGTTATTTTAAAATCTCTTTCCATGTTAGAATATCAGGATTTAAATGTAATGAAAAATATATACCAAAGTAAGTCTTTGGCAAAATGATTTTGTTTTAAAGATGAGGCGATTAAATTCATTAATTGCCTCAAAAAATCAATTATTTCAGGTAATTAATTTTATTGACTTGACTCAAAGATAAAAGTTGATATATTAATTCCCGCAAAAATTATTTCAAAACCTTATTTTTGCAACTATGATAAATCCCTTCACCGACGAATATTTTATGAAAAAAGCTTTGCAGGAAGCTGAAATGGCTTTTGATAAAGGCGAAATTCCTGTTGGCGCTATAATTGTCGTGGCTGACAGAATAATTGCAAGCAGCCATAATTTAACCGAATTACTAAATGATGTTACGGCTCATGCCGAAATGCAATCCATAACCGCCGCCGCAAATTTCCTTGGAGGAAAATACCTGAAAGATTGTACGCTTTACGTTACGCTTGAACCGTGCCAGATGTGTGCAGGCGCTTTGTATTGGAGTCAGATTTCGAAAATTGTTTTTGGCGCTCGCGATGAACAACGCGGTTTCATGACAATGGGAACAAAATTACATCCTAAAACTACAGTGGTTTCCGGTATTATGGCAAATGAAGCTGCTGATTTGATGAAGCGATTTTTTGTTGAAAGAAGAAAATAATCCTTTATTTCTCAATCTCAAAAAATAATTTCATTTAGCGAATTTTCCTCTTAAACTATTTAGAAAAATACTTTACATTTACTACAACATAATTGACAAACCACTAGTTATGAATTTGACTTTGAAAAGTTAAACATGCTGTCAATTTTGAATTTGTAACCTAATAACTCTAAATAAAAGTGAAAGCAAAAGGATTAGTTCTCGTGTTTTGTGTGTTTTTTATTTTTCAATCTTGCGGTAGAAAATCAGCTGCTGATTTCAATTCGGATTTTTCACTATTTAAAGAGTATATCGTCAGTTTTACGGGGGGAATTGTCTCTTCGGAATCTGATATTCGGGTGGTTTTGGCTTTCGATAAAAAAGACTGGAAGGTCAATCAGGAGCTGGATGACGATTTATTTGATATTTCACCAAATGTTCATGGAAAAGTTGTGGCACTTTCCGGTAATACGCTTGCTTTTATTCCTGACGAAAAGTTAAAACCCGGGACAGAATATCAGGTTACTTTACACTTAGATAAACTAATCACGATCCCGAAAGAGAAAGAGGCGGCACTTTCAAAATTCAACTTTACGGTTAAAACAATCAAACAGGATTTTACAATCAATACGGTAGACATTCAGTCGTATAGCAAACAATACCAATACTTGAATTGTGTATTGAAAACGGCAGATAATATTGATCTTGAAACAGCTATAAAACTTGTTTCGGCAAATCAAAAAGGGAGTAATCTTAAAATAAAATTCGAAAAAAAATCAGGTTCTTCCAAAGAGTTCAATTTTATAATTGATAGTATTCAGCGTTATGACGAAGCTTCAAATATTGAAATTGAATACGACGGAAGTGATTTTGATATCGATCAAAAAGGTGAAATAGATTATGCGATTACAAGTATAAATGAATTTAAAATTGTAAAAGTTGATGTTCCGGAAGGGAGCAATCAGTCGGTTTTAATTAATTTCTCAGAACCATTAGAAAAAGGACAGGATTTTAAAGGATTAGTTTCGATTCAGAACACGAATAACCTAAAATTTTCGACTCAGGGAAATGTGTTAAAAGTCTATTTTACTAATGAAGCTGTAGCCAAAAAAGAAGTTCCTGCTCCAGTTGTAGTGCAAGAAGAAACGGCATCGATTACGCCGGATTCGATTAGTATTTCAGTAGATTCGGCTGCTGTTGCAGTAGATACTGTTTATGAGGAAGCCGTTGAAGTTGTTCCGGATCCAGAACCTGCAACAGTTATAACGGGCGAATTACTGCTGGAAGTTTTTGAAGGAATCGAAAGTCAGTATGGTAAAAAAATGGATGCGAATTACACCGAAAAAATTACTTTTGACCAGATAAAACCAAGTGTTCGCTTTATTAAAAACGGAACAATTCTGCCAAGTTCAAACAATTTAAAACTGAATTTTGAAGCGGTAAACTTAAGTGCCGTTGATGTAAAAGTATATAAAATTTATAAAAATAATATTCTTCAGTTTCTTCAATATAACCAATTAAACGGAAGTCAGAATCTTAAAAAAGTCGGTCAGCCAATTGCTAAAACAACACTTAAATTAAATGAAAGCAGTTTAATAAATCCGGGTAAATGGAACACCTTTGCTTTGGATTTATCTAAAATAATTACGCCGGAACCTGGAGCAATTTACAGAGTAGAATTTGTATATAAAAAGAAATATTCATTGTACAAATGTGAAACATCTGAAGCAAATGAAAATGAAGAGGAGGAAGAGGTCGATGAAAATGATGTAAACTACAGCGGAAACTCTTATGATGATTACGAGTCTGATTACGGAGATTATGACTGGAGAGAAAGTGAAGATCCTTGTTCAGGTTCGTATTATTACAATGCAAAAATTGGAACAAATATTTTAGCAACAGATTTAGGCGTTATTGCAAAAAGAGGAGAAAATAAATCATACTTATTTGCAGTAAATAATATCGTTACCACAGAACCAGTTTCAAATGCAAGAGTGGATTTGTACACCTATCAGCAACAAAAAATAACTACTGCGGCTACAAATAGCGAAGGAATTGCTACTTTTCAATTAGATAAATTCGCCTATTTTGCAATTGTTACTTTAGGGGATCAATCGACTTATGTGAAGCTTGATGATGGACTTTCATTATCGGTAAGTAACTTTGATGTTTCGGGCGAGACTTTACAAAAAGGACTTAAAGGATTTATTTATGGAGAACGTGGCGTTTGGCGTCCGGGTGATAATTTGTATTTGTCCTTTATATTAAATGATGCGTCGAATAAACTTCCAAAATCTCATCCAATTAAATTTCGATTGAATGATCCAAACGGAAAAACAGCCTATCAGACAATCCAAAAGACGAACGATTTAAATCATTATTCCTTTATAGTTCCAACAAGTGCAGATGCGCCAACAGGAAATTGGGAAGCCATGATAAGCGTGGGCGGTGCTAAGTTTTACAAAAGTATTAAAATCGAAACGATCAAACCGAACCGTTTAAAAATCAAAAACAATTTTTCAAGAAAAACACTTTCATCCTCTTATCCTAATACAAGTAATCTTGAAGTGACGTGGCTTCACGGCGCAATTGCTAAAAATTTGAATGTAGAAATGCAGGCAAAATTTTCACAGCAAACCACAACTTTTAAAGGATATGAGAAATTTACTTTTGATGATTTGGTACGCAAATTTAGTACAGAGGAAATCAATATTTTCTCAGGAAAATTAAACGAAAATGGAAAAGCAACCGTAAATATTGAACCTAGATTACAAGGTCAGGCACCGGGAATGCTTCGAGCGGCATTTATCACAAAAGTATATGAAGAAGGAGGAGATTTTAGTACAGATGTTATTTCGACTACTTATTCGCCTTATAAAACATACGTAGGTATAAAAGCTCCGGAACCTAATAAATACGGAATGCTGGAAACCAGAACGAACAATCGTTTTGATATTGTTACGGTTGATGAAAACGGAAGACCAAAATCTGTTAGAAATCTGGAAGTAAAAGTCTTTAAAGTTGATTGGCGCTGGTGGTGGGATTCATCAAGTGATAATTTATCAAATTATAATTCTTCGGATGCCACTACTTCGTATAAAACTTATGTGATCAACACAGATTCAAACGGAAAAGGAAGTATTCAGTTTAACCTGTCAGATGAAGAATGGGGACGTTATTTAGTTCGCGTTGCAGATGGTACAGATGGTCATGCAACGGCATTAACCGTAAATATCGATTGGCCAATCTGGTCCGGAAAAACGCGTAACAGAGATGCTTCGACAGCCAATATGTTAGTATTCTCAACAGATAAGAAAAATTATGCTGTTGGAGAAAAAGCACAAATATCTTTTCCTTCCAGTGAAGGCGGACGCGCTTTGATTTCTATCGAAAACGGATCAAAAGTAGTACAAACGCTTTGGGCTAAAACGAAACAAGGAGAAACTAAAGTTGAGATTCCTATTACTGCGGCAATGGCGCCAAATGTGTATTTTAATATTACGCTTTTGCAGCCTCACGCTTCGACTAAAAACGATTCGCCAATTCGTATGTACGGAATTGTTCCAATAGAAGTGGTAGACAAAAATACTATTCTTGCACCAACGCTTTCAATGCCGGATGTTCTAAAACCAGAGCAGACTTTTACTGTAAAAGTAGGCGAGAAAACAGGCAAAGAAATGACGTATACAATTGCGGTTGTTGATGAAGGTTTATTAGATTTAACCCGATTTAAAACACCAAACGCCTGGGATAGTTTTTATGTTCGGGAAGCTTTGGGCGTTAAAACATGGGACATTTATGATGATGTAATTGGAGCTTATGGCGGAAAAATAAATCAGATTTTCAGTATTGGTGGAGATCAGGATTTAGGCGGTGGAAAAGCCAAAAAAGCGAATCGTTTTAAACCTATTGTATTGTATTACGGGCCTTATAAATTAGAAAAAGGACAAACGAAATCACATCAGTTAAAACTGCCAAAATACATTGGTTCAGTCAGAACTATGATTGTTGCAGGAGACGCAGAAACAAGTGCGTACGGAAGTGTAGAAAAAGCTACCCCAGTTCGTAGTCCGCTGATGGTATTGGCTTCATTGCCGAGAAAAATTTCACCATCAGAAAAAGTAACGATTCCTGTTACGGTTTTTGCAACTGAAAAGAATATCAAAAATGTTTCGATTCAGATAAAAACAAGTGCCGGACTAAAAGTAATGGGAAGCGCAACTCAAAGATTGACATTCACAGAGCCTGATGAAAAAATGGCGTATTTCAATTTAGTTGTCGGTTCCGCAACCGGACTTGCAAAAGTTCAGGTAATTGCCACATCTGGAAGTGAAAAATCAGTTTATGATGTCGAAATTGATATGACGAATCCTAATCCGGTTACGAATACTTATACAGATGTTATTTTACCTCCAAACAGCACAAAAACAATTTCATGGAAAACTTTTGGAGTTTCAGGAAGTAATAAGGCAAGACTAGAGGTTTCATCAATGCCAACAATCAATTTGAACGGACGATTACAATTCCTGATTCAATATCCGCATGGATGCGTGGAGCAGACGACTTCATCTGTATTTCCACAATTATTTTTAAATGATGTGGTTGATTTAGATTCAAACAGAAAAGCACTTATTCAAAAGAATATTAGTGCAGGAATTACCAGATTAGGTAGTTTTCAGTTATCAAATGGAGGATTATCTTACTGGCAGGGAAATACAATTGCTGATGATTGGGGAACTTCATATGCAGGACATTTCCTGATTGAAGCAGAGAAAAAAGGGTATGTTTTACCAATTAACTTCAAATCAAAATGGGTTTCGTACCAACAAAAAGAATCAAAACAATGGCGTTTTGAACCAAAATACGGAAATGATCTTGCTCAGGCATATAGATTGTATACATTGGCTTTAGCCGGAAATGCTGATTTATCATCGATGAACAGATTACGCGAAACAAAAGGTATTTCTAACGAAAGTAAGCTTCGTTTGGCTGCCGCGTATGTTTTGGCAGGACAAAAATCAGCAGGGCAAAATTTATTATTGCGCACCAGCATTGATAATGAATCCAGCGAATACAACTATTACTATTATGGTTCAAGTGAAAGAAACAGAGCAATGGCTTTAGAAACGATGTTGCTTTTAGGACAGAAACAAAAAGCATTTTCAACGGCTTCAAAATTAGCCAAAGAAATGTCTAATAATCAGTGGATGAGTACGCAGACAACTGCGTATTGTTTATATGCTATGTCTAAATTTGCGGTGAGTAATGGTCCTAAAGGAATTAATATTCAGTTTAGTAAAAACGGAAAAGGCGAAACGATAAGTACTCAAAAAACCATTGCCGACAGAAGTTTGGTTGTTCAGACTGGTTCGAATAATGTGACTTTGAAAAACCTGAAAAACAACACTATTTATGTTCGTGTTCTAAATACCGGAATATTACCAATCGGACAGGAAAATGTGATTCAGAGTGATGTTTCTGCTGATATTGTTTTCAAAAACAGAAAAGGAAGCACGATCAATGTTTCGAAAATAAGTCAGGGAACTGAATTTATTGCAGAAGTTACAATTAGAAACCAAAGAAACGAAAGTGTTCAAAATGTAGCATTATCACAAATTCTGCCTTCAGGATTCGAAATCGTAAATACTCGTTTCACGGATTATGGAGACGCAACAAACAACATCGCAGATTATATTGATATCCGTGACGATAGAACTAATTTCTATTTTGGAATGAAATCCGGAGAAACAAAAGTTTTCAGGATTTTACTAAACGCATCTTATTTAGGGAATTATTACTTGCCGGGATTACAATGTGAGGCAATGTATGACAATACATTTCTGGCAAGAACAAAAGGATTCTGGGTTGAGGTTGTAAAATAAAAAAGGGCCCACGGGTTTTGCGGATTAAACTGATTCGCACGGATTTTATTTAACTGATCCAGCTAATAAAAAAGATTCGCGAAAACCCGTCTAATCCGTAAAACCCGTGGGCTAAAATTAAAAGCTTTGAAAAATAAATTAATAGCGTTCTTTCAACGCATTACAAATTGGATAAAAAAGAATAAAATAAAATCAGCAATTGCATTTTTGCTCTTGCTGATTTATTATTTCTCCATACCCCGAACGTTATTTCAGGAACCATATTCTACGGTTATTGAGAGTAAAGAAGGCGAATTATTAGGAGCTAAAATTGCCAGAGACGGACAATGGCGTTTTCCTGCCCAAGACAGCGTGCCTGATAAATTCAAGAAATGTATTATTTATTTTGAAGACGAATATTTCTATAAACACCCGGGTTTTAATCCGGTGGCGATGGTAAATGCTATCAAGCAAAACAGGAAAGCGGGAAAAGTAGTAAGAGGCGGAAGTACATTGACACAACAAGTGATTCGGTTATCCCGAAAAGGAAAAGGAAGAACTTATTTTGAGAAATTAATCGAAATTATTCTCGCAACACGATTAGAATTAGGATATTCTAAAGATGAAATTCTTGAATTATTTGCTGCTCATGCTCCGTTTGGAGGAAATGTCGTTGGACTCGAAATGGCTGCATGGCGTTATTTTGGCGTACAATCCAATCAATTGTCCTGGGCGGAAAATGCGACTTTGGCTGTTTTGCCTAATGCGCCGAGTTTGATCTATCCCGGTAAAAATCAGATTAAATTACTCAGCAAACGAAACCGACTTTTACTGAAACTTCATAATGAAGGAATAATCGATCAGCAAACGTACGAACTTGCTATCGAGGAACCATTGCCTCAAAAACCGTATGATTTACCTCAAATTGCACCCCATCTATTGCAAAGAGTCGCGAAAGAAGATGAAGGAACACGTGTAAAAACTACGATTGATTATGCTTTGCAAAATAGAGTAAACCAAATTGCCAAATATTACTACAATCAGTACAAACAGAATGAAGTCAATAACTTAGCTATTTTAGTAATTGATGTTTCAAATAGAAACGTAATGAGTTATGTAGGCAACGCGCCAACAGATAAAGACCATCAAAAAGATGTTGATATTATTGATGCACCGAGAAGTACAGGAAGTATTTTAAAACCGCTTTTATATGCGGCAATGTTAGATGATGGAGAACTATTACCCAATACTTTAGTGGCTGATATTCCTACTCAAATTTCAGGCTATACTCCACAAAATTTTAATCTGACTTTTGATGGCGCTGTTCCTGCACATCGTGCTTTGTCGCGTTCGTTAAATATTCCGGCAGTTTTGATGTTGCAGGATTTTGGAGTGAATAAATTTTATGAAGAATTGCAAAAATTCAAATTAAGGGATATCAATAAAACGCCGGATCATTACGGATTATCACTTATTTTGGGCGGAGCCGAAAGCAATTTGTGGGATTTGTGCAGAACCTACGCTAATCTATCTTCAACAGTAAATTATTACACTAAAAATAATGCAAAATATCGGACCAATGAATTCACGGAATTAAATTATAAAAACGATTTTGAGCCTGATTTTGGTTCTGAAAGTGATCAGAAAAATATATTAGGCGCGGGATCAATTTGGTTGACATATAATGCAATGGAAGAAGTAAACCGACCTGAAGGAGATGAAGCCTGGAAGTTTTACGACAGCTCATTGAAAATTGCATGGAAAACCGGAACCAGTTTTGGGAACAGGGATGCATGGGCGATTGGAACAAACTCGAAATATGTAGTGGGAATTTGGGTAGGGAATGCAACAGGCGAGGGAAGACCAACTTTAACTGGAGTTACAAGTGCTGCGCCTATTTTGTTTGATGTTTTTAATTTATTGCCAAGGCAAAGATGGTTTCAAACGCCTTATAAAGATATGGATGAGGTTGAGGTTTGTCGTTTAAGTGGTTATCTGGCAAAAGAAGGTTGCCCAAAAATCAAGCAATGGGTTCCGAAAAAAGGAAAATCTACAGCAGTTTGTCCCTATCATAAAACGGTTCATTTAGATAAAACAGAACAATTTCAGGTCAACAGCAGTTGTGAAAATATTGATAATATAGTAACTAAAAATTGGTTTGTTTTACCTCCCGTGATGGCTTGGTATTACAAAGGTCAGCATATTGAATATTTGCCTTTGCCGCCCTTTAAAGAAGACTGTCAGGGAACACAAACCGCAAGTATGGATTTTATTTACCCGAAAGCGAATAGTAAAATCTATTTAACGAAGAATTTTAATAGCGAAGTTCAGCCAGTAATTCTTAAAGTAGCCTATTCAGAACGTGATCGTGAATTATTTTGGTATGTTGATGATGTTTATAAAGCAACAACAAAAACGTTTCATGAACTGCCTATTACGCCAACTTCCGGAATACATTATATTACGGTTGTGGATGCTTTTGGTAATGAAATAAGAAGAAAAATAGAAATTGTTAGGGAATAGGGGTAAAAGCAAACTCCAATTTTTTAAATTGCTTCACCTGTTCGCTAACGCACGGATCCAAATTCCAAAACCTTATTGTTTCTTAAAATAGAAATTGTAATAGATATAATTAACGAGGGTTTTTATTACATGATTTTGATTTGAGTATATACTTTCTGATTGGTTGAAAATCTGAAAGTAGCTCCAAAAGTAAAACCTTTAATTACCGGAATTTTATCATTATTAAATGGTTGTGAATAACCGAAACCTAAATCTAAAAGATTCAAAACTGTCATTCCTGCTAAACCATACGCATGTTTGTCTGATATTCCGCCTTTTACAAATAAAAACTTTGCTGTATTGTAGGATAAATGCAAATCAGGTAAACCGTAATAAGTATCGTTATAAGATGTTACTCCAAAACCTAATCCTAGAAATAGTTTGTTTTTGTTTTCACAATCTAAACAGAATTCTAACCCTCCGATAAATTGGCTTTTTGTTGCAATTTTATAATCTAAATATAAAATAGGCCATTTTGGGAATACCAATTTACTCTTATTGTTTTCTTTATAGTTGAAATCTCTTGAATCCAAAATAGTATTATTTTCATTGTACCATTTTGCATTTCCTACTAGATATTCCGCTTCTTTATCTTCAGAAAACCCTTCAAACTGGAGTTTATTAGTTTTTGTATAATAATCATTTATAACGTAAACAGAATCTAAGCGTGTGATATTATATCCAACTGCTTTTTTTGTTTTTATTTTTAAAGGTTTGATTCTGTAATAAGTGGCAGAATTTTTTACGGCGTTTTTCCAATTTTGATCAAAATAAATAGTGTCATTTTGAGCCGAGGATTTAATTGTAAAGAAGGTTAAAACAAGAAGTAAATAATAATATTTTTTTTGAAAATAAGGCTGAGATATATTTAATAGCATTTTTACTGGTATATAATTTTTATCAAATGTAAGAAAGTATTTAGGAACAAAGTTTATATAATTTAATTTTGAAAACTGATGTCTAGCCCAGATAGAAGTGGAAATCCTTTTGTTTTTTTCTTTAAAAAACAAAAGATTGAAACGGATAGCTGGAAATTGCTCCTAAATAAAACAAATTCCAATATTTTAAATTCCAAATTCCAAAAATTAAAAATGTAAAGTGAGATTGTTTCTTTTCTCACAATGAAGCACAAAAAAACCGCCAATCTCCAGATTGTTATCGGGACGAGAGGCGGTTTTGATTTTTATTCTGAAATAACATTTCCTTTTTTATCGTAGAAATGGTATTCTAAGTACGTGTAAGCGTCACGAGGTATGATTTTCACCCATTTCTTATGCTCAAAAAACCATTTTGAACGTAATGATGGAAAACCTTGACTGAGGTATGCAGCCACAAATGGATGTACATTAAGTACAACACCCATGTGGGTTTTTAAAAGTCTGTCCAGATCAGATTTGATTCTGTCAATGATTAAAATTGGCGCTTCAATTTCGCCATGTTCATTGTTTGGATCTTCTTCTCTGGTTTTAATATTTACTTCTGGTCTTACACGTTGTCTGGTAATTTGAACCAAGCCAAATTTACTAGGCGGTAAGATTTTATGCTTTGCTTTATCGTCGCTCATTTCTTCTCGCAAGAAGTCGAACAAGACTTTCCTGTTTTCAGGATTAGACATATCGATAAAATCAACTACAATTATTCCGCCCATATCACGCAAACGAAGTTGTCTGGCAATTTCAGCAGCAGCAATCATATTCACCTCCATGGCTGTATCTTCCTGGTTGGTCGCCTTATTTGAACGGTTTCCGCTATTTACGTCTATAACGTGAAGAGCTTCAGTATGTTCAATAATAAGATATGCGCCTTTACTCATGGAAACTGTACGTCCAAATGAAGTTTTGATTTGTCTCTCTATATTGTATTTCTCGAAAATTGGAGTGTCATTTGATTGATAAAACTTTACAATCGATTGTTTTGAAGGTGCAATTTCTTGCAGATATTCCTTCGTTTGGTGGAACAACTCTTCGTCATCTATCTGGATACCACTAAAGGTATCATTGAATACATCTCTTAATATTGAGGAAGCTCTGTTGAGTTCTCCCAATACTTTTGAAGGATGATGAGCAGTTGGTAATTTTTTACACATTGCAGTCCATCTGCTAAGCAGGTTCTGCAAATCTTTTTCTAATTCGGCTACGTTTTTGCCTTCGGCTACTGTGCGAACAATAACACCAAATCCTTTAGGTTTGATTGATAGAACAAGTTTTTTTAGACGATCCTTTTCCTTTTTGTCTTCTATTTTTTGAGAAATAGAAACGCGGTCAGAAAACGGAACGAGAACAATAAATCTTCCTGCCAATGAAAGCTCAGCGCTTATTCTTGGACCTTTGGTAGATATAGGTTCTTTTACAACTTGAACTAAAACAGATTGATTGGCACTTAAAATATCAGTAATGATGCCATCTTTGTCAATCTCTTTTTCAAACTGAAAGGTTTTTAGGGAGAAATCTTTTATTTTACCTGCGCTTACAAGTTTTATGAATTTCAGTTGGGAAGCTAAGTTAGGTCCTAAATCGTGATAATGTAAAAAAGCATCTTTTTCGAAGCCTACATTTACAAAAGCAGCATTAAGTCCAGCAACGGGTTTTCGTATTTTGGCAATAAAAATATCACCAACCTGAAAGTTGCTTTTCTCTTCTTCCTTGTGTAATTCAATTAGTTTTCCATCTTTTAATAAGGCAAAATCTACGGCTTCAGAACTAGATCTAATGATTAATTCTTTATTCACACTGTAAATTTTTATCTGTTTTTTCAGAAAATAGAGTATAGAGAAAAGAATATAGATTATAAAAATCTAAAATCTAAAATCCAAAATCTAAAATCTTATCTACAGATGGATTAAACAATATTTTTAACAGGTATTGAACCCGGGGGATTTTAGTTAGCAGTTTTTCAGTATCAGTTGGCAGTTCTTACGCTGCAGACTGTGACTGGGCACTGAGACTAAATTCCAATTTCAATGAACGTTTAAAAAGAAAAAAGTAGTTTAAAACTACTTTTTCTTTTTGTGACGGTTAGCTCTCGCTCTTTTTTTTCTTTTGTGCGTAGCTACCTTATGTCTCTTTCTTTTTTTACCACTTGGCATATCGTGTCGATTTTATGATTAATTAATAGTATTATTTTGCTTCGTTATTCGTTTTTACTCCTTCTACAAAAACTTTTGCAGGTTTGAATGCAGGAATGTTGTGTGCTGGAATTTTGATAGTGGTGTTTTTAGAAATGTTTCTACCTGTTTTTTCAGCTCTGGTTTTTACGATAAAACTTCCAAATCCTCTTAGGTAAACATTGTCTCCAGTTTCTAATGAAGTTTTAACTTCTTCCATAAAAGTTTCTACTGTTGCTTGAACATCTCCTTTTTCAAGACCTAGTTTCTCTGAAATTTTCGCTACGATATCTGCTTTCGTCATTTTCTTTCCTATTTTATTTTATAAATGGTGTACTATTTTTTTGAGTTTGCAAATATAGGAATTAAAAAAATAATTAATCAAGCTAATTCGTTAAATTTTAATTACATAAACATTTACTTTTGTATTCTAAGTATTTTGCAATGAATTTTCCTAACATATTGATAAAATGGTATTTACAAAACAAACGTGATTTACCATGGCGAAAAACCACCAATCCTTACCATATTTGGCTATCAGAAATAATGTTGCAACAGACTAGAGTTGCGCAGGGAACGCCTTATTTTTTCTCTTTTACAAAGGAATTTCCTACTGTATTTGATCTGGCAAATGCATCAGAAGAGCAGGTTTTGAAACTTTGGCAGGGATTAGGATACTATTCCCGAGCCAGAAATTTGCATAAAACGTCTCAATATGTAGCAAATGAGTTAAACGGAATTTTTCCTGACTCCTATAAAGAGTTATTAAAATTAAAAGGAGTTGGTGAATACACCGCCGCCGCAATTGCTTCTTTTTCATATAATGAAGCAGTTCCGGTTGTTGACGGAAATGTGTTTCGTGTACTTTCCCGTTATTTTGATATTGAATCTGATATTTCTTTGCCCGCAACTAAAAAAGAATTTATCGAGATTGCACATGAATTAATGCCAAAAGATAACCCTGCGATTTTTAATCAGGCAATTATGGAGTTTGGCGCTTTGCAATGTGTTCCTAAAAGTCCTGATTGTACCATTTGTGTTTTTAATGATAGTTGCCTGGCGCTTCAAAAAAAGAAAGTTTCGGTTTTGCCCGTGAAGTCTAAAAAGTTGAAAGTGACAAATCGTTTCTTTAATTATTTGATTTTAGAAGATCCTTCAGGAAATACTCTAATTCAAAAAAGAACTTCAAAGGGAATTTGGCACAACTTATATGAGTTTCCACTTTTTGAAACTACTGAAATAGTGGGTTTTGATGTGGTTTCGGATGCGGTTAAAAATCAATTTTTTACATCTTATACTGTATTA
Organism: Flavobacterium psychroterrae; assembly: GCF_018380615.1. Taxonomy (GTDB): domain Bacteria; phylum Bacteroidota; class Bacteroidia; order Flavobacteriales; family Flavobacteriaceae; genus Flavobacterium; species Flavobacterium psychroterrae. The sequence goes on from NZ_JAGYVZ010000002.1 coordinate 223,104, forward strand.
AGTATAGAAGAATGTACTGAAACGACTGTAATTCATAAGCTTTCACATCAACATCTTCATATTCAGTTTTGGAAAGTTAAAATTGCAGAGATAATAGAAAATGGATTGAATGCCAGTAAATTAAAGACTTTTCCGTTTCCTATTGTGATTTATAATTTTATAGAAAAGCAGGAAATAATTTGCTAAAAAAATGTATCTTTGAGATAAATCCATATAATAAACTATGAACGGAACATTAAATAAGGTTATGCTAATTGGGCATTTGGGCGACGATGTAAAAATGCACTATTTTGATGGTGGAAATTGCATTGGGCGTTTTCAGTTGGCTACAAATGAGGTTTATATCAATAAAACGACGAATGAAAAAATAACTTCTACAGAATGGCACAATTTAGTTGTACGTAACAAAGCAGCAGAAATTTGTGAAAAATACCTTTCTAAAGGAGATAAAATATATATTGAAGGACGTATAAAATCCCGTCAATGGCAGGCAGAAGACGGAACTACAAAATATACAACCGAAATTCAGGTTACCGAATTTACTTTCCTGACTACCAAAAAAGAAACTGGAAATCATAAACCACATCAGGAACCAGAACCAGCAAAAAACACTAACTTTGATGCCACAAACGAAGGTTTACCAATAAATGATTTACCTTTTTGATTGTTTAACTAATCTTTTTTAATTTGGACCCGGAGCCCAGTTTATTTCTTAAAACATTAGACATCAATTTAATAATTGGTTTTGTCGGAATATTTATCCTGCTGTTTTTATCGGCAATTGTTTCAGGTGCCGAAGTTGCACTTTTTTCTTTATCCCAAAAAGACATTGATGAAACTTTACAGAATAATAATCCGAAAGGAAAAATTATTTCCAATCTTTTAGACAAACCAAAAAAACTTTTAGCCACCTTATTAGTAGCCAATAATTTCTTTAATATAGGAGTTGTAATTTTATTCTCCTTTATAGGACAAAATATTTTTGCCCATATAAGTTCTCCGGTTTTTAAGTTTATCCTCGAAATAATCGTGGTTACTTTCCTGATTTTATTATTTGGTGAAGTTTTGCCAAAAGTTTACGCCAGCCGTAACAATATAAAATTCGCAAAACGCGTTGCATACCCTATCGCTGTTCTGGATACATTACTCTCGCCAATAAGTTTGCCTATGCGTAGCGTTACGCTATATTTGCACAACAAATTGGGGAAACAAAAAAACAGCTTTTCAATAAATCAGCTTTCACAAGCCTTAGAACTTACAGATTCTGAAGGAACATCAAGCGAAGAACAAAAAATACTGGAAGGAATTGTTTCTTTTGGGAACACAGATACAAAACAAGTAATGAGTCCGAGGATTGATATTTTTGCATTAGAAATATCAGAATCATTTAAGACAATTTGCCCGAAAATAATCGAAAAAGGATTTTCAAGAATTCCTGTTTATCGCGATAATATAGATCAGATTGAAGGCGTTTTGTTTGTTAAAGATTTATTGCCCTATATTGATAACGAAGAGTTTGATTGGTCATCATTAATAAGAGAAGCTTTTTTTGTTCCTGAAAATAAAAAGCTGGATAATTTATTAAAGGATTTTCAAAGCCTTAAAAGTCATCTTGCAATTGTGGTTGATGAATATGGCGGCACTTCCGGATTAGTATCTTTAGAGGACGTTATTGAAGAAATAGTAGGAGATATAAGCGATGAGTTTGATGATGAAAATTTGAATTATTCTCAAATAGATGAAAAGAATTTTCTGTTTGAAGGAAAAATAAACATGAAGGATTTTTACCGAATCGTTGATGTTAACGAAGATATTTTTGAATCTCACAAAGGCGAAGCCGAAACATTAGCCGGTTTTATTTTAGAAATTCTGGGTAATTTCCCTAAAAAAGATCAAAAAGTAGCTTTCGAAAACTGCATTTTTACTATAGAAACGGTTGATAAAAAGCGTGTAAAACAAATAAAAGTAACAATAGATTAAATGTTAAAAAAAACAATTTCAATAGCAACAATTTTACTGGCATTGACTGTTTTAAGTTGTAAAGATGATGTAGTGCCAAAGCCGGCAAGTTTTCTGCGTTTAGATTATCCGGAAGCAAAATATGTTAGTTTTGAAAATAATTGTCCGTTTGCTTTTGAAATGAACGAAGCAGCGGTTATTAAAGGTGAAAAAGATTGCGGATTTGCAATTACATATCCTAAAATGAAAGCCACAATTTACCTGACATACAAACCTGTAAATGGCAATATCGAAAAATTGCTTAAAGATGCACAAAAACTTACCTATGAGCATGTTATAAAAGCCGATGATATATTAGAACAGCCGTATTTAAACCCGCAAAAAAAGGTTTACGGTATGTTTTATCAAGTTGACGGAAACGCAGCCACAAACTCTCAATTTTATGTAACAGATAGTACAAAACATTTTATAACCGGATCTGTTTATTTTTATGCAAAACCTAACTTTGATTCGATTATGCCGGCAGCAAGTTACATCAAAAATGATATGCAAAGATTGATGGAGACTTTGAAGTGGAAATAAAAAAATAAAAAGTATAAAAAAGGACGTTCAAAGTGAGTGTCCTTTTTTTATATGTTTAATAGACGATTAAATCCTCTTTTTTTACTTTAAGAAGCCGAAAAAGCGTCGGTAATAAAATCCTGAAGCCCTGCTTCTTCAAGTATTTCAATCGAGAATTCTCCAAAACGTTTTGGAAGCCAAATAATTCTCACTCCGCTTGGAGAATTAAGGCTTTTTTTTGACAAAGGATTTCCGTTTTCATCTTCTGGCTGAACGTCTGAATTTATCAATTCGTCAAAAGCAACTTCGATATCAGGAGTAGAGTAGCAGTGACGGTAAATAGTTCCTTCGCCTTTTGTATCTAATAGTGTTTTTAAATTTCCGGAAAAGGGCTGAACAAGCATAAATCTTTCCTGACCAATTCTCACAACTGCATAGGTAACGTGTAGTTCGTCTCTCTCCCAAATGAATTTTTTTGAGATTTCAGCTCCAAGGATTTTTGCGTAATAGTCGCAAGCTTCCTGGAGATCCTTTACCAGAATATCTATATGGCTAAATTTAAGTTCCATTATTTTATTTATCTGTGTTGATATAAGCTAAAGTATAATTTTGCAAAACATTCACAAAAAAAAACAGTAGTAAAGCTAAATTTACTACTGTCTAAATTGTATTTTTTTTGAAATCCTTTTTAGAACTACGATTTAGTATTCAAAACTTTATAAGTTTTTCCGTCTCCTGTTGCCTGAACAACTTTTGTGAAATTATCTTGATTTTGAACCGTTTTATCAAATACAACAGTCGCCGTTTTTTTATCAAAATCCACAGTTGCTTTTTCTACGCCGTCTAAATCAGCTAATTCTTTTTCGATTGTTTTTGCACAACCCATTGCACAAGTCATTCCTTCGATCTTGAAACTTGCAGTTTGAACATTTTCAGCAGCAATTGCTTTGTGTTCTTTAGTGGTTGTTTCTACTGCTTTTATATTTGCAAGATTTTTATCTTCTTCTTTTTTGCAGCTAACTAATACTAAACTCGCGATGGCGAAAGTGGCTATGATTTTTGTAAATTTCATTATATATGATTTTTAATTGATTAGTTGTGTTCCTTGCAAAATTAATAAAAAGGAAGTGGTCAGTCCATAAAATTATTACAAATTTGCATCAAAATACTATTTATGGATGCAAAGCAATTAAAGTGGGCTTATTTATTTGTCCTTTCCCTAATTTGGGGAAGTTCTTTTATATTAATAAAAAGAGGTTTAGTTGGTTTGACAGCCGTTCAGGTAGGTTCGTTCCGTATTATTTTTGCAGCTTTATTTCTATTGATTGTAGGTTTTAAAAGCCTGAAGAAAATTTCGCGCCGACAATGGAAATTTGTTGCCATAACATCCCTTTTTGGGACTTTTACGCCCGCATATCTTTTCGCCATTGCCGAAACCGAAGTTGATAGTTCAATTGTAGCTATTTTAAATTCGCTTACACCATTAAATACTTTAGTTCTTGGTATAATCGCTTTTGGGATTCAGTTTCAAAAACGACAAGTTTTGGGCGTTTTTGTAGGTTTGATAGGTTGTTTGCTTTTGGTTTTAAGCGGCGCATCGGCTCATCCCGGGCAAAATTATTATTATGTAGTTTTGGTTGTAATTGCCACGATTTGTTATGCAATCAATGTCAATTTAATCAAGAAATATTTATCCGATTTAAATTCTTTGAGTATTACAACAGGAAACTTTGCAGTTTTGCTATTGCCTGCATTAATTATTTTAAGTACAACCGATATTTCGCAACGAATAAATATTGATATCACGCAACATTCCATTTATTTTGTAATGATTCTGGGTGTTTTAGGAACCGGAATAGCAAATGTTGTGTTTTTTAAATTGATCCAAATGTCATCGCCCGTATTTGCAACATCGGTAACCTATTTGATTCCGATAGTAGCATTTTTCTGGGGATTATTAGATAACGAAATGCTAACGCCAATTCAGTTTTTTGGAGCGTTTATTATTTTAATTGGTGTTTATTTATCGGCTAAGAAATAAAGTTTTTTTGAAATGCTATTTAGTGTTTTTAATATTTTTTAGGAGCTAATCCCGCTATCCGTTTCAATCTTTTATTTTTTAAAGAAAAAAATAAAAGGATTTCCACTTCTATCGGGGCTATGACAATCATTTTCATAAGGATATTTTTGTTAAGTTTGTCATCTCGACGAACATGTAGTTTTTCATTTCGACGGACATGGATTTGTTTCATCTCGACGAACATGTAGTTTGTTTCATTTCGATGGACATGTAGTTTTGTCATTTCGACGGAGGAGAAATCACATCAGATATTCGACAAAGATTGGCGATTTTTGGCGCGGAGTTTCTAGTGTGATTTCTCCTTCGTCTAAATGACATACTTTGTGTATAAAAAAATTACCCGCATTGTAGTTGGCGGTATTGGAAACAATCGCAACGCTCTGAAAGGCGTAGGACAGCTTAGCGATGCGGTTTTTATAATTTTATAATTATTGATTGAAAATTCCTACTTATTTAAAAGTTTTAGGTATCTTCGTAATCCTAAATAGTCAATAATTATGAGTTCAAAGAAATTTTGCCCGTGTGGTATGGTGGCGGTATTGGAAACAACTGTAACGCGCTTTGACGGCGTAGGAACATCTAAGCCATGCGGGTTTTTTACTCCTTAACCGTCAAAATTATGAGTACAAACACGCTTTCAAAGGAAATGGAATTAAGATTGGCTGATTTTTTCAAAAATTCAATTGATCCTCAACTTATGGCAAAAACAATTCGAAAAGTGAATTACATTCTAGCTTTAAGTATTATGCGAGATTGTGAAACTCTGGAAACAGAAAAAACAAGTCTCGAAAATGGTTTTTATTGGTTAAACGAATTAGCCGAAATTTTAAATCCTTATTTAGATGTTGAGTAATTAAACAAGAAAGGCTGTCGTAATTGACAGCCTTTCTTGCTTTTTAAAAAATTTAGTTTGTAATTAAAAAAAAATCCTTTTTTATCAGCGTTTTTGCTTTAGCGAATCAGTAAAATCAGCGTCTAATTTTGACGCGGATAAAACAGATTTACTTCGTAAAAACACTGATAAAAACGGATTTGATTTGCAATAATTTTATTTTCGTTTTCATTTTTTTCTACCAATATTTTCTACCAACATTAAACTCCTAAAGGAGTAAAAATATGGATTTTGCTAAATAATTAATTTATTGTTCTATCTCGGAGAGATTACATATTGGTAGAAAATATAATTAAACCACAAAATTTTTATCCCGTAGGGATTATACCTGCGCGATCAAATTGGAAACGGGCTTCGAATCCGCTCAGCATGACAATTATATTTTATTGTAAAATATCGTTTAGTCCCTACGGGACATTTTCTTATTTCGTTTTAATTTTTTCTACCAATATTAAACTCCTAACGGAGTAGAAAAAGGATTTTTTCAATATTTAAACCTTTCTACCTTGAACCTCTGCGCCTTTGAACCTTCTTAAAGAAAATCTTTCTCAGAAACTCCTTCGTTTATTTTAATATCAGACATTTTAATATCCAATTCAAAACCAACATTCTGAACTAAGTTAAAAGGAACTTTAATGCCTTTTACATCTTTATAATCGTTGAAGTTTGTTATTTGTGCCGATGATTTTCCGCCTTGTTCACGAACTTTAGATTCTGCCACTTTTAAGCCTGATTTTACATCGTAGAAATACGTTGTTTTGCCATCGATTATCGCATAAGCATCGCTTCCGTTAATAGGTTCGATTCTGTCAACTTTTAAGTCTGTTCTTTTTTGTAATTGTAATTCTTCAAAAGGAGCAGCGTTTGCTTTCATGTCTGCAAGATCAGCACCTTCAAGATTTTTGCGTTGTCCTTGTTGTTCGATATAAGCACCTTTTTCATTTACAACCTGTTTCATTAAATTCATCGTTCCCATTGCCAGGGAAACCATCATTTTACCTTTAGAATCTAATTTAGAGGTAAAAGTTAAAGGTCCCGGAGCTTGAGGAACCGTTGTAGTTCCTGTCATTGCCAGCGTTTTTACAGCTAAAACTGCTTTTTCTCCGCCAATTGCCTTAAGGTAATTCTCGAAAACCGTTTTTGCAGTAATTCCAGCCGGAGCTTCTTTATTAGCAACAGGTTTTTCAACAGGATTTCCGTATTTGTCAAAATAGTAAATCGGAATCTGTAATTTTTCTAAACCTGCGATTACATCAGAACCTTTTCCTGCAATTACAATTCGGATATTATCTAATAAAAAGTATTTATTGGCAACACGATAAATATCGTCAGCCGTAACATTGTTTATAGTCTGAATATATTTTTCGTAGAAATCTGCCGGAAGTTTTTCTGTTTCAATGTTTAAGGCATATCGGGCGACAGTTTGCGGTTTTTCAACCTGCATTACAAATCGGCCAATGTATCCTGCTTTTACGTTTCTTAAAACTTCCTGAGGAACTCTTTCTGTTCTGATTCTTTTCACTTCTTTTATAAATTGAACGACGGCACTATCTGTAACCGTATTTCTAACGGCAGACGATGCTTTGAATTTCGTTACATATTTTCCGGCTCCAATGCTTGAACTTGCGCCGTATGTCCAGGCGTTTTCCTCGCGTAAATTCATGTTTAGGTAACTATTGAAATCTCCTCCTAAAATTTGATTTGCAATTACGGCAGGAAAAAAATCAGGATCGCTCATTTTTAAATTCACGGTATTGACCAATGAAATTTCAGATTGAACGGCGTTTGGAACATCTACAAAATCAATTTGAAGATTAGCAACATTCTCCGGATTTGGATAGGTATTTTTTGGCGCAGCTTGTTTTTTCCATCCGCTAAAAAGTTTTTCAACAGCGGCTTTGGTTTCCTTAAATTTAATATCGCCAATGATGACTAAATAAGCATTTTCAGGTACAAAATAAGTGGCGTAATTTGCCTGAACATCGGCAAGAGTTACGTTTTTTACTGTTTCTTCTGAGATATATTCTCCTGAAGGATGATTTTTTCCAAAAGCTAAAACATCAACAACACGGCTTGCAATTGCCGGAACGCTTTTTTCATCGGCTTTAAGCCCTTCAATTAATTTTGCTTTCTCTTTATCAAATTCAGTCTGAGTAAAATTAGGCTGTAAAGCGCCTTCGGCTAAAAGCTCTAAAACACGTCCTGAATATTTAGAAAGGGCACTTGCATAAGCTCCGGAAGAGGAAAAATTAATATTTGCACCGTAAAAATCAATTTCTTCGTTAAAGGCTTCTTTGGTTGTTTTTTTAGTTCCGTTACCAATTAAACTGCTTGTTAATTCATCAACGCCTTTTTTGTTTCCTTCGGTAAAAGGAGCATTGTCTAAAGTTAGATTAAAACTTACTCTTGGTAATTTATGGTTTTCAACTACCAAAACTTTCATGCCGTTTGCCAAAACAAAAGTTTGCGGTTTTTTGATGTTGACTACTGGCGAAGGGCCTGGTTTTGGTTGTGGACGATCTTGTGCTTGCATAATTCCAGTGAGGAATAAAAGGATTAAAAATGTATGTACTTTTTTCATGATTCGATAGCTTAGTTTTGAACTTTAGTTGAAGGAATGTAGTCTAAAATTAAACGCTGGTTAGGGTTTAAATACTTTTTAGCTACTTCTCTGATTTCTTCTCTTGTAATAGAATGATAAAGATCAATTTCAGTATTAATCAAATTTACATCTCCATAAAGTAAGTAATAAGAAGCCAGATTTTCAGCAATTCCTTCTACGCTTGCATTCGCATTCACAAAATTATTATCGAATTTATTTTGTAGTTTTTCATAATCTTTTTCAGAGATTAAGTCTGTTTGGATTTTTACGATTTCTTCATCCATTTCCTTTAAAATGTCGGCTGTTGTATTTGGCGCCATTGGCAAACCGTATAAAATATACATTCCGTAATCTTCCTGACTAAAACCTACCGCTCCAATTTGAAGCGCCATTTTTTTGTCATCAACTATTTTTTTGTACAGTTTTGAACTTTTTCCGTCACTTAAATACGAAGAGATTAAATCTAAAACTCTTGCGTCTCTTGTTTTCATCGAAGGAGTTCTGTAAGAAGCAACGATCATCGGAATCTGAATATTCGGATCCTCATAAGTTGCTTTTATTGTTTGATTGATTGGTTCTTCGACAAAAGTTTGCTTTTTCACTTCTTCTCCTCTTGGAATTGGAGCAAAATATTTCTGAATCCATTCTTTGGTTTTAGTTTTATCAAAGTCTCCGGCAACTACCAGAACGGCATTATTTGGCGTATAGAATTTTTTATTAAAAGCCTGAAATTCCTCAAGAGTTGCAGCATCAAGATCTTTCATAGAACCAATAGTTGTCCAACGATATGGGTGATTTTTGAACATGTTCTTTTTAACCTCCGGAAGTATGTTTCCGTAAGGCTGATTGTCGTAACGCATTCTTTTTTCTTCTTTTACAACCTCATTTTGGGTTTCAACACCAATTTTATTAATAATAGGATGCATTAATCGTTCAGATTCCATCCATAAACCAAGTTCCAGACTGTTTGATGGGAAAACTTCGTAGTAATAAGTTCTGTCATCAGATGTATTAGCGTTGTTTACTCCGCCATTTGCAGTGACGATTTTCATCCATTCGCCACGTTTTATATTTTGAGTTCCTTCAAATAATAAATGTTCAAAAAAATGTGCAAAACCAGTTCGGTCAGGACGTTCATCTTTTGATCCTACATGATACATTACTGAGGTTATCACAACAGGAGCCGATGGATCATTGTGTAAAATAACGTGCATGCCGTTATCTAAATTATATTCTTCAAAAGCTACCTTTTGAGCATGAGCCACTCCGCCGAGCATTAGTGCTGCACTTAACATCATTATTGAATTTTTCATAAAGATTAATAAATTTATATTTACCTAATATGTAGGTAGCCAAGAGTTGATTATCGTTACACCAAAAATAACTTTTTTTAATGATGAATTAATCTTTAAGTGCTATTTTGGTGATACTTTAACAGTGTTTTGTGGGTAAATGTTTCTTTTTGAATGGCGAAAAACCTTGAAAAACAGACTTTAAAATGAAATAAATATTTTTAGATCAAGAGATTGCATACTAAATTATTAATTGTATATTTGCAACCTTAAAAATCAATAAATCAATTTGGTATGTATGCAATCGTAGAGATAGCAGGGCAACAATTTAAAGTAAGCAAAGACTTAAAGGTTTATGTTAACCGTTTGTCTAACGAAGAAGGTTCAAGTATTTCATTTGACAAAGTTCTTTTATTAGACGATAACGGTAGCGTAACTTTAGGCGCCCCAGCTATAGAAGGTGCTTCAGTAGAAGCTAAAGTGTTACAACACTTAAAAGGAGATAAAGTTATCGTTTTCAAGAAGAAAAGAAGAAAAGGATACAAAAAGAGAAATGGTCACAGACAATATCTTACTCAAATTGTAATTGAAGGTATTACTGCAGCTGGTGGAACTAAAAAAGCAGCAGCTAAAAAAGCAGTTGTAGCAGAAGATGCTCCGGCAACTGAAGTTGAAGCAGCTCCTAAAGTAAAAAAAGCAGCAGCTCCAAAAGCAAAAAAAGAAGCTACTAAAGAATAATAACAATATTTAAACTCATACGTCATGGCTCACAAGAAAGGTGTCGGTAGTTCGAAGAATGGTAGAGAATCAGAATCAAAACGTTTAGGCGTTAAGATTTTTGGAGGTCAAGCTGCTATTGCTGGGAACATCATCGTTAGACAAAGAGGTTCAAAACATAATCCAGGTGAAAATGTTTACATTAGTAAAGATCACACACTACACGCAAGAGTAGCTGGAGTTGTTAAGTTCCAAAAGAAAAGAGATAACAAATCTTATGTATCTATCCTTCCATTCGAAGCATAATCATTAGATTACTTATTACAAAACCCGTTTGCCTTGGCGAACGGGTTTTTTGTTTTTATGACTTAACCTTATAAGTTATATAAGAAAATTTAAGTTTGCTGTGTTTTGTTATTTCTTTAAAGTATTAATAATTGCGTTCATTTTCCAGGATCAATTCTAAAACCTGCGGAGAGAGAAAAAAAATTACCGCAAAGAACGCAAAGTTTTTAAATATGTAAGTTTAGTAGAAACACATCCCGAAGGCTCGGGACACAAAGCTTTGTGTGCTTAAATTGTAAACACAACTTAATCTTAGTGAACTCTGCGAAAAAACTTTGCGTTCTCTGTGCTAAAAAATAATTAGTGAGTATATCTTTATATTTTTCACAACATTTAGCGTTGATTGCTTTTTTATCATTTCAACTGAAAGGAGAATCGATTAATTTTTTTAAATACACAAAAACCTTTATTATTCGAATTTGGAATTTTAATTTTAAATTTTTTCCACTATATTATTTGTATTTTTGATTGGATAAATCTACCCAATTTTGAAAAAAATAGTTTTCCTTTTATTTCTTTTCTGTACAAGCCTTTTTGCAAAAGAAATCAATCCTGCTGAACAAATTGTATCGTTAAACGAGAATCAAAAAAAGATTTTATATGAATTTGCTGTTCTGCAAAAAAGTGGTTCTGATGCTAATGTATATTGGCAACAGCATAAAAATCAATTTACTGCAATTAATGATACGGTAAGAAATCAACTGGCAAACGAAATCTATAACAATTCACAAGTTGTTTATACTCCGGCAAAAGATTCTGCGGTTTCTTTATGGATGCAGACACAGTCGCTTACTAATTGGATGTTGTATCTGGCTGCATTTATTGCAATATGTGCAGTAATTGGGCTATTACGCAATTATTGGGGTTTGATTATTAATATCCTTATAAGGCAATTCGCACCACTATTCAGGCTTTTGTTCTCGGCAATTTTATTGACTTATGAATTATTACTGATAGGTATTGCTTGCGTTTTCTTTGGGTGTTATATCGAAGAAATGACCTTGCGAACTGTGGTAATTCATACCGGCTTATTTTTGTTGTGGAGCCAGTCAACAGCTATTTTTACCCGCAAATATTTAGTCAAAAGATACATTTTTGAAATAAAGAATAATTTTTGGGGAAGCAATAGTTGGGAAACAGTGAAAACAATTTGTCTGCCTGCTATTATTGTCACTGTTGCTCTTTTGTATGTGCTGCATACAATTCCGGAGGATACATTATATAATTATGAAATAGTTGTATTTGTTATGGCAATTATTTGTGCCTTGCCTTTCTGGCGTATTTTAGAAAAATATATTTCTCCAATTTTGATTCCTTTTAAAGATGATAATATGGAAAGAAGTATTTATTCACTTGCTGCCTGTACTATTATAGCTTTAATAATTGATGGTTTTTTAATAGGGCAGCGCAACCCTGTTTTTTCTTATGTGATAATTGCCTTGAATAGTATGCTGATTATTTCGTTTTTGCTTCTATCGCTTAAACATAATTTTAAATACAATTATAAGAATTATTATTATCTACAATTTATTACCATTGCTTTTCTTTCGTTCAATTTATTTTATAGTTTTTATGTTCATTCCGGCGAACTGCTTTGGGCATCTTTAATAGGGGTGAGTGTTTACATTATAATCAAATATTGGGAGATCCCAACGTTTTTTATTAGCTGGAAAAGAAACAGATTATCAGCTTGGGGATTTTTAGGAATGGCGGTTTTATTGTGGTTCTTGGCGAAAGGGATTTTGTATGTTTCGCAAGTGTTGTATCTAGTTTAAAATATTTTCTATTACTTGTATCATTTGCTTATGCTATGTCATTTCGAATGAAGGGAGAAATCATACTTGTAATTTCTCATTCAAAAAGAGCCAGGCTTTGTAGAGTTGCTGACGGAAATTCCTCGTTTCTTCGGATGAAAAGATTGAAAAAAAACCTTTGTCAAAGTTTTAAGCTTTGACAAAGGTGGATATCGGTAAATTGAAATTTGGAATTTAAAAATTTGGAATTTATTTATCTATTCAGAATCTTTAGTTTCTTCAAGATCCTCAGTTTTTCGTCCTAGTTTTACTTTAGGACTATTCTGAGTTCCGGTCACAGTCATCGGAATTCCAAAGATACCCAGAGGAGGTAAGCCTAAGCGCATTTTTAAGTTCAGTTTTCCATCTAAACTTGTTGTGCCTTCAATTCTTGGTCTAAAGCCTGCAAATTTGAATTTAAAGCGTTCTACCGTCATGATATTATTTTTGATAGTAGTTTTAATGTCAACCTTTGAAACATCCGGATTTTTCATCGATTCAGAATTTGTTTGTTTGCTTACAGCATTGAACATTTTCAATCCTCTCACTTTTACATCTTTTACAGAAAGTATTCCGCCGCCAACAAGCGATGGATAAATAGGATCCATGTTTCCGTTTAAGCGGCCTTTTAATTGATAATCTACAGAAACAATTCCTTGCGCTTTCTCTGCTGCGCTTGCCATTTTTCTAAAAACTTCAATTTCATTATATGCTTTCTTAATATCAAAATCAGAAGCCTTAAGATTAAAATCAAAATTAGCTTTTTGTGGAGTAACTGCCTGATAATTTGCATTCATGCCCACTTTGCAGCCTATTAAATCAAATCCTGTATTTTGCATGCTTAATTTGCCTTTGTTCATGCTTAAACTTCCTGTCGTATTTTGAAGATTCAATTTGTCAAAATTTACTTTTTGAGCATTAGCCATAAATTGCAAATTCAAATTCGTAGGAATGATAATAACACCAGATTGTTTTGCTTGAGTTTGAGGAGCAGGATTTTCTGTTTTAGTTTTTGTCACTGCTGTATTTGCCGGTGTGCTCGACATGAATTCGTCAACGTTAATATATCGGGATGTAGCTTTAAACGATCCTTTTAAAACACCTGTTTTTGTTGTTGCGTAATTAAAAACGTTTTGCAAATAACCGTTCATTTTAAAATCTGATTCACCATAAGCCGCTAAAAAGTTATTGAAGGACATTTTATCCTGATTGATTTTGAAAATCCCTTCCTTAATGATGAATTTTTTAGGTAAATATTCTGATGCAATACCAATGTTTCTCAGTTCCAGTGTTCCTTTATTATAAAGTTTACTGTAATTTCCTTTTTCGGCATCGCTTTGTTTGCCTTTTAGAACTAAATCTGCTTTGACAAAACCATCTAAATCAAGTCCTTTTTGAGAGAAAACTTTATAAATTTTGTTGACATCAAGTTCACCTTTTGCTGTAATGTCATAAGTTAAATCATTAAAATTGCTAAGATCTGCCGTTACAAAAACAGGTTTTCCTTCAAATGTAAACTGAGTTGGTTTCAGGCTTACTTTCAAATCTTCAAAAGTTCCTTTTTGGTTTTCAATCTTAGATTTGATTGTAATATTTGTGATAGGATTTGGATAATATTTGGTTTTTAAATAACCGTTTTCTAAATCGATATTTCCTTTTGTTATTGGGAAAAGTTTGTTTTTCTGATCAAATTTCCCGTTTGCTTTTACATCTCCGGTAAGGCTCCCTTTTAGTACAATATCAGGAATTCCTAAGGCTTTAATTAATTTTTCAAGATCAATTTTAGCTTTAAAATCAGCATTAATTTCTGGTGCGTTTGCACCTTTTACATAGAATTTAGATTTTAAATAATCTTTGTTGATGTTTAACGAAACATTTTGAGCGTCAACAATTAGGAGATCCGGATTTAATGACGGAACTTTTGTTTTAATATCCAGATTTAAGTTTGAAACCGGAAAAGCACTTTTGGCATAGTTTACAAAACCGCTATCTATTTTTATATCCAGATTAAGATCCGGAGCAATGTTTTTCGAAGCAATATAATCACCTTTTAAAGTAAAAAGTAAATTCGTATTTCCTTTTAATTCAGTTTTAGAAAGCCAGGTAATATATTTGGGAGGCAAAGCAGTAAAAACGTCGTACAACTTGCTGTTGTCAGATTTAATGACAAAATCCATGTTGTAACCATCTTTCAGGAAGTCAAATTTTCCTTTAAAATCCACTAAAAGCTGATTGATTTTAAGGTTATTCTGCTGGAAATAGAAAGACAATGAGTTTACATTTACTTTAGTAATTAAATCGGCGTCAATTTTTTTATTCATTAAATAAGGTTCGCCTTCATAAACAATGTTTAGTTTTTCGATTTTAGCTTTTGAGTACAAATCAAAAACGGCTTTGTTCAAATCCCCTTTTCCTAAGTAATCAAATCCAAAAGCATCAAAATGAACTTTTGTAGATAAATCGTCGTAAATTATTTTACTGTTTAAAATCTGAATTCGTTCCAGTTTTAAAGCAGTTTCTGAGCTGTCTTTTGTGGTTGAAGCTTGCGATGATGATTTGTAAACATTGTAATTTGCTTCTCCTTTTGCGTTTACTTTCACATTGATAAACGAATCTGATAAATAAATCTGATCAATTTTTACCTCTTTGCTAAAAATTAAACTCGCAACGTTGATTCCAAAAGAAACCTCTTTTGCAGTAATGAATTTTTCGTTTTTATATGGAGCTGATCCATTTAAACTTAAATCGTTTAAAGTTAAAGTTAGCGAAGGAAAATGATGAAAGAACGAAACCGAAACATCAGAATAATTCAATTCTGCGCTTAGTTTTTCATTCGCTGTTTTTTTAATCTGCTCCTTGATTTTATCGGCAAAAATAATAGGAGTCAAAAACAATAATCCTATAATAACGACAAAAGTTATCCCTAGATATTTAGCCGTTTTTATTAAAATGGATTTCGTTTTATTTGTTGACATAACCAATTTTGGTATTTATAATAATGTAAAAATAGAATTTAAGGAATAAATTATCCGTGAACGGTTTCGCTTTTGCCATAATTGGTAATGATTGAACCTTCATATTCAATCCATTCTTTCCAGCGTTTGTCAATGTCTATGTTGTCTGTATATTTTCGTGCAAATCCTAAAAATGTAGTGTAATGTCCAGCTTCAGAAATCATTAAATCACGATAAAATTTAGCTAATTCTTCGTCTTTTATATTTTCCGAAAGCACTTTAAAACGCTCGCAGCTTCTGGCTTCGATCATTGCCGAAAATAATAAACGATCACAAAGTGCGTCTTTTCGGCTTCCGTCTTTTTTCATAAATTTAAAAAGCTCATTTACATAGTGGTCTTTTCTTTCACGTCCTAAAGTCAATCCTCTTTTTTTGATAATGTCGTGAACCATTTGTAAATGTTCTAATTCTTCTCTGGCAATTATTAGCATTTCGGTCACTAATTCTTCTAATTCAGAATTGTAAGTAACTAAACTGATGGCATTTGAAGCTGCTTTTTGTTCGCACCAGGCGTGATCTGTCAAGATTTCTTCGATATTTGACTCTACTATATTTACCCAACGCGGGTCTGTGGCTAATTTTAATCCTAGCATAATTTTATAGAAAAAAGTTAACTGCAAAATTAGTGTTTTTTATCACCGAAAGTCAGGAAATATGGTGCAAATACGCCCAAAATAGTATTATTTTGTAACTTGAAACAAATTAAATGAATCAGCTAAAAAAACTTTTAATCATAGGCTTTGTCTGGCCTGAACCAAATTCATCAGCGGCGGGCGGGAGAATGATGCAATTGATTTCTATTTTTAAACAAAATGGATTTGAAATTACATTTGCAAGTCCGGCTTTAGACAGTGATTTTATGGTTGATTTATCTCAATTTGAAGTACAAAAAAAATCAATTGAACTCAATAATTCCAGTTTTGATGATTTTATAATTGAGCTGAATCCTGATGTTGTTTTGTTTGATCGTTTTATGATTGAAGAACAATTTGGCTGGCGCGTTTCAGAAAATTGTCCAAAAGCGATTAAATTATTAGATACCGAAGATTTGCATTGTTTGAGAACGGCAAGGCAAAAAGCATTCAAGGAAAACAGGGATTTTGAGTTAAATGATTTATTATCTGAAGAAGTTGCAAAGCGTGAAATCGCCAGCATTTTAAGATGTGATTTATCTTTTATTATTTCACAATTTGAAATGAAAATTCTAAATGATGTTTTCAAAATCGATCCGAGTTTATTGCATTATTTACCATTTCTTGTTGATGAAATGAGTGAAAATGATTTGGTAAAATTGCCTTCTTTTGAAGAAAGGAAAAATTTTGTCTTCATCGGAAATTTTCTTCATGAACCCAATTGGAATACCGTACAATATTTAAAAGAAACGATTTGGCCTTTGATTAAAAAGCAATTTCCAGAAGCAGTTTTAGAAGTTTACGGAGCTTATCCTTCACAAAAAGTATTGCAATTGCATCAGCCTAAAAATGGTTTTTTTATTATGGGAAGAGCCACAGATGCTAATGAAATAGTTAAAAATTCGCGAGTTGTTTTGGCGCCTATTCGGTTTGGAGCGGGATTAAAAGGAAAATTATTAGAAGCCATGCAATGCGGAACGCCAAGTGTTACGACAACAATTGGTTCTGAAGCAATGCACGAAAATTTGCCATGGAATGGTTTTATTACTGATGATATTCAGGAATTTGCAACAAAAGCAATTTCTTTATATGAGGATAAAAATCTCTGGAAAGAATCTCAAAAAAACGGAATTACAATTGTAAACGAATGTTTTCAAAAAAGTAAATATTCAGATGCATTAATCGAAAGAATTAATTCGTTATTAAATGATTCTGAAAGTCATCGTTTGCATAATTTTATGGGAAGTTTGCTCCAGCATCATACTTTAAAAAGCACCAAATACATGGCAAAATGGATTGAGGCTAAAAATAAAAATTAAGCTTCCATTTTTCCAAATCCTACCGTTTCACGATACAATTGTGGAGAAACATCAGCATTAGTTTTAAAGAATCT
Organism: Flavobacterium psychroterrae; assembly: GCF_018380615.1. GTDB lineage: Bacteria > Bacteroidota > Bacteroidia > Flavobacteriales > Flavobacteriaceae > Flavobacterium > Flavobacterium psychroterrae. Next base: position 240,384 of record NZ_JAGYVZ010000002.1, read on the forward strand.
ACTGAAATAATGTTCATCATCATAACCTAATTCATAAGCGATTTCTTTAACCGTTTTGTTAGTCATGTATAATTCTCTTTTGGCTTCAATAATAATTCTTTCGGCAATTAAATCCGTTAAGGTTTTATTGAAATAATTCTTCGATAATTTAGCTAAGGCTTTCGCCGAAATATTCAACATTTCCGCATAATGACCGGCTGAATGTTTGGTTTTAAAATTAACTTCAATCGCATCTTTTAAATTTTGAAGAATAAAAGGTTCTTTAGAATCCGGAACCGATTTCATTTCTTCCAGTTGCTGGTTTTTTAACCTCGAAGCAGTAATCAAAAATATCTTTAAATAGGAAATCAATAATTCATATTGTGCTAATTCAGCATTTTGAATTTCGGTTTTCATTTGGTCTAAAACCATTTTAAAAATTGATGCGGCATCTTCGGGAATTATTGTGTAAGGCGGTTGATAAACATTATTAAATAATACGCCATTGCAGGAAACTTCCTTTTGATGATAATGAATACAGTAAAAATCAGGGTGAAAATGAATTGCAATTCCCTCAATTGGTTCGTTTACACAAAGCATAAAAGGCTGATACGGAGAAAAGGCAAGGAGTGAATTTTCCTCAAATTGATGCTCGGCAAAATCAGCTTTTACTTTGCCTTTTCCTTTGGTTACCCAAATTAAGGAAAAATAATTATTACGCTGCAAATGATCAAAATGACTATTATTGTCAAACGGAAGTAGTTTAAAAGCCAGATTTCCGGTTTGTGGATTAATTAAAGTATAAACATTTTGATTGCTCATAATAACGCTGTTTTAAAAAAAAATATAAAGATAGTCACGAATAAAATTCACAACTATCTTTATAGCTTGTTTTATTGAAATTAGTTTTGTAATTCTAAACTTGGCACTGCAGGAAAATCAATTTCTGTATTTGCAGTATTGTTGAAATAGTTAGTCAAAACATTCAAAGCTACATGTGCTACAGTTTCTGCAATTTCAGCATCTGAGACCCCTGCGTTTTTAACTGCATTTACATCTTCATCGTTTACTAAACCATTTTTAGAAACTAATTTTTTGGCAAATTGCAAAATAGCTTCGGTTTTTGCATCTGCAGAATTTCCTGTTCTTGCATCTTGTAAAACTTGAGGATCAGCTTTTAATAATTTTTCTCCAATAAAAGTGTGAGCAGCTACGCAATAATCACATGAATTACTTTGTGAAATTGTTAAGGCTAATAGTTCCCCAGTTTTTGCGCTTAATTTTCCATGGCTTAAGGCGCCACTTAAATTTAAATATCCTTCAAGAACCGCTGGAGAATTTCCCATTGTTCTCATCATATTAGGAATAACTCCTAATTTAGCTTGTACGGCGTTTAATAAATCTTTAGTTTTTCCTGTTACTTCTTCCGGGTTTAATGCTGTTAATCGTGCCATCTTATTTAATTTTTTAATGTTAATTATAGTTGTTGTCTTTTGACATTACAAAGATGCGACGATTGCAGATTTTAAAACATGGAGGATTTACGCTATGTGATGGACAATTTTCCCTGAGGTATTTTTAAACAAAAAAAGCCCTTATTATATTAGAGGAATTTAAGTTTTATAATAGGGAAATATATGTTGTTAGCATAATCGTGATTACAATTATCCCGTAGGGATTACATGTTGGTAGTAATATTAAGAGTTGTAATCATTTGTCCCGTTAGGGACTATACGATGACGCAGAATGGTATAGTCCTTAACGGGACAAATAAAAATCGAATTATGTTTTTTCTACCAATATTAAATCCCTACGGGATAAAAGTAGAATTATAAACAAGATAATAGCAGCTAATATTTAATAAAAAATCCCCGATTACAAGTGTAATCGGGGATGTGAACTGTAATTAGTGATGTATACTGAGACTGTAAACTGCGACTGTAAACTGAGACTGAATACTGCGACTAAAAACTATTTCAAAACGCCTTCAACTGCCTGAACAGTAGTAGCATGATAGCCTGATTTTGCTTTATCAAAGATTTTATTTGCCCAAACTTTTCCTTCCGAAGTTTTTGCCATTTCTTTATAAAGCATCATTACAGATCCTGTTCTGCTGCTTCCAATCAAAAATTGTTCAATTGCAGGATAGGCTGCTGTGTATTTATAACGAATAGAAGGAATAAACCATTGACGTTTGATAATGAAATTACCACCTTTTGTGAAATTAAATTCGGTGTCAAGAGCTTCCATCTCTTTTGGAGTGATATCCGTTGGTAGATGGTCAATAAAATATTGTTTTTCGCTGGTTGTTGTAATTTTTTGACTTAAACCTTTAACGCCGGTTTCTCTCCAGTTTTTTTGGATTTTATCAATTGCATCAAAATCTACCGAATTTACCGGAGTAATATTTGACGGAATTCCCGGTTTGTAAATCCAGTCTTCTAATTTTATTTTATCAGCAAGAGTTTTGTCTCCTTTGATAAGATTTTCGTTGATATATTTTACAAAATCTTCTGTTGTGATCGATTTAAATGCATGTGCATCAAAATAATTTTTAATGAAAACATCGAATTTTTCACGCCCAACTGCATTTTCAATTACTCTTAAAAAAGCATATCCTTTTACATACGGAATCATACTGATTCCATCATCAGGATTTCTTCCTGTTAAAGATACTTTTAGGCGTGTATCAGGATTTGTATCTCCTAATTCGGCTACATTGTCTGTTAATTCTTTACGTGTGATCACGTTTTGCATTTCAAATTCTTTCTTGCCAAAGATTGCTTCGCCAATTCTGTGTTCTACATAAGTAGTGAAACCTTCGTTTAACCAGATATCATCCCACGTTGCATTGGTTACTAAATTTCCGCTCCAGCTGTGGCCTAATTCGTGTGCCAATAAACTTGTTAAAGAGCGATCTCCTGCAATTACACCCGGAGTTAGGAATGTTAAGTTTGGATTCTCCATTCCACCATAAGGGAAACTTGGTGGCAAAACCAATACATCATAACGTCCCCAACGATAAGGTCCGTAAAGTTTTTCGGCTGCAACAACCATTTTTCCTAATTCGGCAAATTCCCATGCTGCTTTTTTAATTAAAGACGGTTCTGCATAAACACCGGTTCTATTATCTATGGCTTGAAATTCAATATCTCCAACAGCAATTGCCATTAAATAAGACGGAATCGCTTTGTCTTGTTTGAATGTATAGACTCCGGTATCATTTTTCTTTTGCGGATTTACGGCACTCATTACGGCTAATAAATCTTTAGGAACGGTAACTTTTGCATTATAAGTAAAACGAATTGCCGGTGAATCCTGGCATGGAATCCATGTACGGGACCAAACACTTTCTCCTTGAGAAAATAAAAACGGTTTCTTTTTATCAGCAGTTTGTTGTGGCAATAACCATTGTAATGCTATAGCGTCTTTGGTAGTTTTATAATAAATATTAACCTTAGTTGTGTTTGGTTCAATGGTAATATGAAGTGGTTTTCCGTGGAATTCAAGTTCATTGCCCAATTTGAATTTGGTTTCTTTTTCCTCGTCACCTAAAGTTACTTTAGTGATTTCAAGTGTATTTTCGTCAAAGATAATTTCATTTCCTTTGCTGATGTTATCAATTTGCCATGAAGCTTTTCCTGAAATAGTTTGTGTATCAAAATCGACTTTGATATCAAGGTCTAAATGTTTTACGACAGCTAAATCTGCTTTAGAAAAAGTGTGTTCATCTGCAACAGCTGCGGGTTTCTCGGTCTGATCTTTTTTCTGGCAAGCAATTACTGTCAGGAATAAGGTCACAAGGATTAGTTTTTTCATTTTATGAATATTGAATTAGTGGACGAAAATTAAACAAAAAATCCCGTTTTGAATAAACAAAACGGGATTTAATTATAAAAATAAACTTCTTAGCTCAGGCTGCCTTTCGACTTCGCTCAGGCTGACAAAAAAATTATGCCAACATTGTCACTGGGCTTTCGATGTATTGTTTTAATGTTTGTAAAAATTGAGCGCCAGTTGCACCGTCAATTGTTCTGTGGTCACACGCTAATGATAACATCATTGTGTTTCCTACTACAATCTGACCGTTTTTAACTACTGGTTTCTCAACAATTGCACCTACAGAAAGGATAGCAGAGTTTGGCTGGTTGATAATTGAATTGAATTCAGTAATACCAAACATTCCAAGGTTAGATACTGTAAAAGTACTTCCTTCCATTTCTTGTGGTCCCAATTTTTTGTTTTTAGCTCTTCCGGCAAGATCTCTTACTGAAGCACCAATTTGAGATAAACTCATAGCATCTGTAAATTTCAATACAGGAACTACTAATCCGTCTTCAACAGCAACAGCAACACCAATATTAACGTGGTGGTTGATGATAATAACATCTTCTTTCCACTGAGAATTAATTTTCGGGTGTTTTTTCAATGCTAAAGCACAAGCTTTAATTACCATATCGTTAAAAGATACTTTTGTATCCGGAACGCTATTGATTGTCGCTCTTGCAGCCATCGCGTCATCCATGCTTACTTCGATCACTAAGTTGTAGTGAGGAGCTGTAAACAATGATTCAGCAAGACGTTTTGCGATAATTTTACGCATTTGAGAATTTTTGATCTCTTCTGTGAAAACTTCTCCGGCAGGAACAAAAACTTTTGGTGCAGCAGGAGCGGCATCAGCTTTTGGAGCTTCGGCAGTAGTTGTAGCAGCAGGTTTTGCTTGCGCAGCTGGAGTAAAGTTTTCGATATCACTTTTTACGATACGTCCGTTTTCTCCAGAACCTTTAACCTGAGTTAATTGGATTCCTTTGTCAGAAGCAATTTTCTTCGCTAATGGCGAAGCTAAAATTCTTCCTCCGTTTGATGAAGTATCAGCTACAGCTTCAGTTGCTTTGTCAGCAGCAGGAGCAGCTTTTTCTTCAGTTGCTGGAGCACTTGCAGTTGCAGTTCCTCCGGCTTTATAATTATCAGCAATTCCAGAAATGTCAGTTCCTGCAGGTCCTATAATAGCTAGTAAGCTATCAACAGGAGCAGTATTTCCTTCCTGAATTCCTATGTATAATAATGTTCCTTCATTGAAAGACTCAAACTCCATAGTCGCTTTGTCAGTTTCAATTTCAGCAAGAATATCACCTTCTGCAACAGCATCACCTTCTTTTTTTAACCAGGTTGCTACTGTTCCTTCAGTCATTGTATCGCTCAAACGTGGCATAGTTACAACTATAACACCTTTAGGGAGTTCAGTTGCAGCTTTTGCAGCAGGAGCAGGAGTTTCTGTTTTAGTTTCTTCTGATTTTGCTTCGGCAGCAGGAGCAGCGTCAGCTTTTGGAGCTTCAGCAGGAGCATCACCACCAGCTAAAAGAGCAGAAATATCTTCTCCTTCGTTACCAATGATGGCTAATAATGAATCAACAGGAGCAGTTTCTCCTTCTTGAATTCCTATGTGTAAAAGAGTTCCTTCGTTGAAAGACTCAAATTCCATTGTTGCTTTATCTGTTTCAATTTCAGCAAGGATATCACCTTCGCTAATTTTGTCGCCTACTTTTTTTAACCAAGTCGCTACCGTTCCTTCCGTCATAGTATCGCTCAAACGAGGCATTGTTACTTTTATCGCCATAATAATGTTATAGTTTATGAGGTGTAAATGGATAGTCTTCTTGTGCGTAAACTACATCATATAATTGTTGTAATTCAGGATATGGAGATTCTTCAGCGAATTTCACACATTCTTCAACCAAATCTTTAACTTTTTGATCAATTGCTTCAATTTCTTCTTCTGTAGCATATTTTTGATCCTTAATTACATCTAAAACCTGAGTAATTGGGTCAATTTTTTTGTACTCTTCAACCTCTTCTTTAGAACGGTATAATTGCGCATCAGACATTGAGTGTCCTCTATAACGGTACGTTTTCATTTCAAGGAAAGTTGGTCCGTCTCCGCGACGTGCTCTGTCGATTGCTTCAGTCATAGCTTCGGCAACTTTTACAGGATTCATTCCGTCAACAGGTCCACAAGGCATTTCATAACCTAAACCAAGTTTCCAGATGTCAGTGTGATTTGCAGTTCTTTCAACAGAAGTTCCCATTGCATAACCGTTGTTTTCAACGATAAATACAACTGGTAATTTCCATAGCATAGCCATGTTGAAAGCTTCGTGTAATGAACCTTGTCTTGCAGCACCATCACCAAAGTAAGTCATAGTCACTCCGCCAGTTTCAAAATATTTATCAGCAAAAGCTAAACCAGCTCCTACCGGGATTTGTCCACCTACGATACCGTGTCCACCATAAAAACGGTGTTCTTTAGAGAAAATGTGCATAGAACCTCCCATACCTTTAGAAGTTCCTGTTGCTTTTCCTAATAGTTCAGCCATTACTCGTCTGGGATCAACTCCCATACCAATTGGTTGTACGTGGTTTCTGTAAGCAGTAATCATTTTATCTTTAGTCAGGTCCATAGCGTGCAATGCACCCGCTAATACAGCTTCCTGTCCATTATATAAGTGTAGAAAACCTCTAACTTTTTGTTGAATGTATAATGCTGCAAGTTTGTCTTCAAACTTTCTCCAAAGTAGCATGTCTTCGTACCACTTTAAATATACTTCTTTTGTAACTTCTTTCATCTGAATTCTTTCTTTTGCTAAAGTTTGTTTGTGTTATCAATTGTTGCCTATAACGCAAAATAGTTTCCTCCCACAAATTTGCGCCCGAAAGGTCGGGATGCAAAAATAAGACATTCCTATTAAGAAGTAAAATTTAAACGTGACTTTTTGGCTTTTTTTTACAAGAACTTTTTATCAAACATAAAAGGAAGCAAATTTTTCAGGGATGCTGATTTGTAAACTTCGCCTATTTCACCCATAAAAAAGATTTCAATAGGGGTTTCCTGTTTGATTTCATATTCGGCAATAGATTGACGGCAAGAACCACAGGGCGGAATTGGTGCTGTGGTTTGATTTGTATCTGAAGCTGCTGTAATAGCCATTTTTAAAATTTTGGCTTCGGGATAAATACTTCCGGCGTGAAAAATAGCAACACGTTCTGCGCATAATCCTGACGGATAAGCGGCGTTTTCCTGATTTGATCCTAAAACAATTTTTCCGTTATCTAATAGTAATGCTGCACCAACTCTAAATTGAGAATAGGGTGCGTATGCGTTTTTGCGAACTTCTACCGCCTGATTCATTAAGTCCTGAATGTCTTGCGAAAGTTCTTGTAGTGTATCGTAAGTTGTAAATGTTGATGTAATGCTTATTTCTTTCATTCTTTTTATGGGAAAAAAAATCCAAATCCCTATATAAATAGAAATTTGGATTGTATTGTTTTGTTATTTGATTTTGTCTAGTAAACTTCGTATTTGTCGCCAAAGTTAAAGGTTAAAGAAAAACGAAGCGTATTTTCTAACGGATTTTTAACTTTTGATGTCGAAAATAAATAGGAAACATCCACTTTTACGATGTTATATTTGAATCCTGCTCCTAAAGAGAAAAATTGTCTGGCTCCTTTTTCAGGGCTTTCGTGAAAATATCCTGCTCTTAAAGCAAAAGCATCCTGATACATATATTCAGCAGCTGCACTATAAGTAATTTCTTTTAATTCTTCGCTGAAACCGCCCGGTGCATCTCCAAAAGATTTGAAAATCCCCGATACCCAGCCAATTTCGTTATAGTTTTTGTAGTTTGTAGCATTTGCCTGTTCTTGCGAAATATCTCCTACATCAGTATAATCACCGTCTCCATTCGCGTCAACCGGAGTTCCTGGTCCCGGAGGAGTTGGTACTAAAAGTTTAGTAAATTCAACACTAAGTGCTACTTTATTATAGTCATCTAATATGAAATCAAAACCCCCACCTAATCTAAGATTTGCCGGTAAAAAGTTTGAACTTAAATCATCATTATCATAGCTTATCTTCTGACCAAGGTTTTGCATGTTGAAACCACCTCTCCATCTTCCGTTAAAGTCTGAGTAAGCAATTTCTTCAGATTGATAAAAACCTGCAATGTCTACTGCAAAAGTACTCGCAGCTGAAGCATCAACATCTTCTGAAGCAATTTTTAAATTTGAACGAATATATCTTGCGGCAACTGCCATTGAGAATTTCTCGCTCAGCTTCAAAGAATACGATCCGTCAAAAGCAAATTCATTTGGGGATACAATTCTTGCTGCTTCATTAGGGTCTCCTGTTGTGCGCAATTCGATATCTCCAAATCCAAAATAACGAAAAGTTCCTGCAAAGGCACTTCGGTCATTAATTTTGTTGTAATAGGTAACCTGACCAAGAGAAATATCATTGGCTAAGTCTGTTAAATAAGGAGTGTAGCTGATTGAAAAACCTTGCTTATCGACTGAGAAAGCATATTTTGCGGGATTCCATTGTTGTGAGAATGCATCGGCTGATGTTGCGACACCCTGATCAGCTAAACCTGCTGCTCTGGCATCTGCTGCAACTAATAGAAATGGGACTCCTGTCGTAATTGGACGACTTTCCTGAGCCTGTACTTTAAAAAGAATAAAAGAACAAATTAAAAGTAGTGATATTTTTTTCATTTAAGGGACTTAATAGTTTTGGTGATACAAATATATATATTATTATAATATGACAAGCTTTTCATATTTTTCTGCCTTTTTATTTGTCAAATTAGATCTGACCGTAAGTTTATAAATATAAACTCCTTTTCCTATTCTGTCCCCAAAATCATCTTTTCCGTCCCAGGTTATTTCTCTTGATAGAAAACCTTCGGTTGTAACGACCTGATTTTTTGTCCAGACCACTTTTCCTGTAATGGTCATTACCTGAACCTGAACATCTAATGGTTCGTACGGTCTGTTGTGTGAAAACCAAAATTGTGTATAAGTCGAGAAAGGATTTGGGTAATTAAGAACGTGGGTTAATGTCAACGATTCATCTCCAACTACTATAAATTGTATTTCACTAGTGACAGGATTGTTATAAACATCCCAGGCAGTAAAACTTATTGTATGCATTCCCGGTGCTAAACTTCTTAATGGGAAACGTAAATTTCCGTTAGTGTAATCGTCTAATTTTGTTTGATAATAATCATTTAAAATATAAGGATTGCTAACGTCTCCGTCAAGTATAGCTACAATGTCATGCCCGATTCCACTTGCTGTATTGATTCCGTTTTCATCTTCAAGAAACGCTAATAAAAATGGCGATTCGTTTGTGATTCCACCATATACAAAAGTTTCATCGTTCATATATAACTTAACTTTCGGACTTATATTGTCCTGAGGTGCATTTTCATTTATTCCGCCTATTTTAATGTTGGTATTGTAACCGGATTGATTTTCAAAAAGCTGATTTTTTTTCGAATAAAAACTAATTCGGCCATAATCAACAGGAACACGAATGTCTCTGGGAACCACAAAACTAAATTCAAATTGACCATTAGTTACTGAAGCATTTCCTCTAAAAATGGTTTCTCCCAGAATTTTGAATGACATTGCAGGACTATATCCATCATTATTTAAGGTGGTAGCAGTGATGAATTTATCGAAAATTGCTGTCGCTAATTCTCCGTTATAATTACTTAAAAGAGTATTGTTTTCATCGGTAATTTCACCTGTTATTTTAATTTTTGCTAAAGATTTAAAATCCGGAATAGCTTGAGAAACTGCAACGTCATTTACTTTAGTTAAATTAATTCGAGGTTTAGGGATTGCCAACATTAATGCAGGATCTCCTAAATAAAAAATAACATTACTTGCAGAACTGGGATTTTCGTTTTTAGAAATCCGAAGCGCTTCGGCAATAGTTGAATATTGGTTTGAACCAAATGAGAGCAGGTTTTTGCTGAGGCTGTCGTTAAAATCCTCCGCATTAAATTGTCCTATGGCGCGAATTGTTGTCAACATTGAAATCGCACCGCCTTTTGGGTTCCAGAAAGTATATTCGCCTGCTGTGGGTCTTGTAGGGTCGTCAAAACGCGAAAATTCACAAGTAATAGTAATAAATAAAGGATATTTGTATTGATTGTTAAGATTTTGACCATCTGATTTTTCCCAGATTCTTTCACCTGCCAACCCATCTTCACCTCCATGTCCTAAATAATTGAATATTAAAGCACCTTTTTCAAAAGCATTAAATAAATCAGTTCTGGCTTTAGGATATCTTGATCCTCCGGCAGAAGCTTCCTGAGTATAGGAATCCATTATGATTTTTTCGATATTGAAAAAAGGTTTTTGAGCCGATATATTATCCGCCAGATTGTTTTGGTAAGTTTGTAAAGTCGCATCTGATGCTTTATCAGAATCATCGCTGACCATCACGATATTATTTCGCCAGTTTCCATATGATTTAGTATCATGATATTCTAACACCTTATTGACCATCTCGGCAGCCTGCGCATTATCAGAAACTAACATTCTGCCCACCGCAATATCAATTCCTCCATAAGGGAAAACCACAACTCCTTCGTTTGAATCCATTAATCCGTAAAAATCATCAGAGGCAAATGAGGCTTCTCCGGTTGTATTACTAATTACAGATTGATATATAGGTACAATATTATTGTTATTCGTTATTCGGTTTTTGTAATCAAATGAAGCATCTCCAAATAAATTCAGATATTTTATCCTTTTATCAGATGAAGAGGCGTTGTCATAAATGTATTTAATGCAGTTTCGAATAGCTGCGATATCTTGTTTTCCGGAAGAGAATTCCTGATAGATATTTTCTAATGAAATAACTTTTACATTAAGATTAGAATATGTTCTGTGAAAATTCGCCAGTTTTTCGGCCTGAGCAACTAAAATTTTAGGCGTTACAATTACGTAGTCAATATCCTGAAAGCTGTTTTGGCTATTTTTAAATAGAGTTCCTTTTAAGTTTTGATTCGCAATTTTTGATTGGCTTTCCTTTAAAGGAGTAAAATAATCGTTTGCATCGATTGCAATATATTTTCTAATTTCTCCTAACGAAGCTTTAAAGTTAAAAGTGCTTTTATTTGTATTTTCTGTTTTTGATACATTATATAAGTCTGTAATATCCCAGACTTGAGATATTCCTGCGGCGTTACCAATAGTATAGTTTACTATTCCGGTTGTTGAACCGGCTAAATCGTATTGAAATTTAAATTGTTTACCCGTGCCTAAAAGTTTTCTTTTGGCAATTAAATTGATATAATCCAGATATCCTTTTGATCCCGGAACGCCATTGTTATTATAGGTAAGTTTTATTTTTATGTTTTCGGCACCAGTAAACGAGCTGTTTGGTGTTAGTTTTCTATCATAGAATTTTTCGTCAGAATTTGCTGCTAATGTTTGAAAATTAATGCTACCAATGTTTTGTCCGTTTGCAGAAACTGCGAATGAAGTAGGTGTGAAGGCGGCAGAAGCGGCGTTGACTTCTATTTTTACAGGAATTGATGCATCAATGTTTGGGAAATTAAATTCAAATTCCTGCTCCTGAGTTATGTCGAATGATTCTCCGTACCATTGGCGTCCTAAATGAGCAATATTAGTCTTGTCAACTTCATGAAATTGATAGTCGTCAAAAGTGCTTAACTCCAAGGTGCTGTTTCCGGAAGGCTGATTGATATTTGAAATCCGTTTTCCTTCATTGCCCACAACCGTTACATAATAATATGATTTAGTGTCATATAAATTAAGATTGGTCTGACTTTCGGTACTCCAGTTTTCAACTCCCTCACCATAAAAAAGGATATAATCTTCATTATTAAATATTCCGTCACTTTCTCCAATAATCTGAATGGCGTTTTCCGTTAAATCTTCAGGATAATAAGTATTGTTGGCTAAAGGGAGCATTTTTCCTCCGTTGCCATAAATCTTGATTCTTCTTGGATCTGTTTTTGAAGGATCAAATCCTAAACTTTGCAAAAAAGACTTAGAGATTTTATATACACCGGATTTCTCGACGTAAAAACGATACCAGTCTCCTGAGGCTAAAATAGAATTGGAAACTAAGTTAGATTTTTGAAAAGAAGATGAACTATTGTTTTGTGAGGTTGAAATTGTTGTAGAATATGAAAATGATCTTATTTTTTTAAAGCTGTTTCCTTCCTTTATTATGGGTGATAAATACAGAAAAAATTGTCTTTTATCTCTCGCCAAAGACGTTTTTAACGTTTCATTTGGTTTTTCAGGGATGTTTTCAAGCGATAAGTCTCCTAGTTCGCTAATTGAAACAGCTTCGTAAATCACGTTCGTAATTTGAATAGAATTATTGTTCGAAAAGCCAGATTCGTTAAGGTTAAGGAGCAATGTTATGCTTTTTTTAGTAGTATCGTACCTAAAACTGCTTCCTGAAAAATAAGGGATTTTTATTTTTGAGGTTCCGAAACTCATCTCCTTTTTATTTTGCCAATCTATTGTGAAGTCCCTGTTTACCTGCGAAAACGAGATAAATGGAAGTAAAAAAAGATATAAGATTATGACTTGTTTCATCAGTTGAAAAAACGGTTTTAAATTAAAATTATTTTAGTAAGTAAAAATATAGTATTTCATGTTATAGTAAATAATAAAAAGTATATTTTTGCGTTCGTAACTATAGGTTATTTTCTGGTAAAAAACAGCTAAATAAAATTATTAGAACAGATGTTGCTAATTAAATGTTAATTATTATATTGCAGCACCTAAATTTATCACCTAAGAATGAGTATGAAAGTAAACAAAATTGTAGTCTTGCAATTAATGATGTCAATGGTATTGATGTTAGGCACGGCTAGTTGTAGCAAAAAATCGAGTTCCAGTCACGCTTCTAAAGCTACTGGTTGGGATGTAGATAGTCAAAATGGAACTGCTGCTAGAAATGCAGGAAAAAAACAACAGGCTGGTCCTGGTTTAGTTTTTGTTGAAGGAGGTACATTTACTATGGGTAAAGTACAAGATGATGTTATGCACGATTGGAATAACACACCTACTCAACAGCATGTTCAATCATTCTATATGGATGAAACCGAAGTTACAAATGGTATGTACTTAGAATACCTGGAGTGGTTGAAAAAGGTTTTTCCTCCAACAGAAGAAAATTACAAAAACATATACGAAGGAGCATCTCCGGATACCTTAGTGTGGAGAAATCGTTTAGGTTACAACGAAACGATGACGAATAACTATTTAAGACACCCATCTTATGCTAACTATCCAGTTGTTGGTGTTAACTGGATTCAGGCAGTTGAATTTAGTAAATGGAGAACTGACCGTGTTAACGAAGCAGTTTTAGAGAAAAACGGATATCTTCAAAAAGGCGCTAAAACTACAGATGTTACTGCAGATAATGCATTTAATACTGAAGGTTACTTAATGTCTCCTACTACTTCACGTGGTGGTAATGAAGAAATTGTATTGAAGAAAAACCCTAATGGTAAAAGACCAAAAGCAGGTAAAGACGGTGTAGTTCCAGAAGAAAAAAATGTTTACGCACAACGTTCTTCAGGAGTTATCTTGCCAGAATACAGACTTCCTACTGAAGCAGAATGGGAATATGCTGCCGCAGCTGATGTTGGACAAAGAGAATACAATATATATAAAGGACAAAAGAAATATCCTTGGTCCGGAGATTATACACGTTCAAATAAACGTAAAAATAAAGGAGATCAATTGGCTAACTTTAAACAAGGAAACGGTGATTACGGTGGAATTGCAGGTTGGTCTGATGATGGTGCAGATATTACAAATGCTGTAAAAAGCTATGCTGCCAATGATTTTGGATTATATGATATGGCTGGAAACGTAGCCGAATGGGTTGCCGATGTTTACAGACCTATTATTGATAATGAAGCAAATGATTTCAACTACTTTAGAGGAAATCAATATGCTAAAAACAAAATTGGTAAAGATGGTAAAGTTGAAATTGTAACTAAAGACAATATTCAATATAAAACTTTAAGTAACGGTAAAAAAGTTGCTACAAGCTTACCAGGTGAAATTGCTCAGGTTCCAGTAGACGAAAATGAAACTTATCTGAGACAAAATTTCAGTACAAGTGACAATATCAACTTTAGAGATGGTGATAAACAATCCTCTAAATATTTTGACTTTGGAGATCCGGAAGGAGAATCAAAAACTGATCAGTCAATGTACAACTCTCCTAAACACAATGTAACAACAGACAGTTTAGGTCAGATGGTTAGAAAATATGACAACTCTAGTAAACGCACAACGTTTATCGATGATAACGTAAGAGTTTACAAAGGTGGTTCTTGGAGAGATAGAGCATATTGGTTAGATCCGGCTCAAAGAAGATATTTTCCTCAAGATATGGCAACAGATTATATAGGATTTAGATGTGCAATGTCTAGAGTAGGTGCTAAAGCTGAAAAAAGAAAATCACCAAGAAACTAAGTTTTAATAAAATCAACAAAAAAATTCCAAATTCCATACTGAATATTCAGCTTTTGGAATTTGGAATTTTTTTTGTTGTATTTTTAATTTTAAATAAATTTATAAATGAATATTCAGGACATTCATAACTTGTTTTTGCAATGTAAATCAGTTTCGATAGATACACGAAAAATCGAAAAGGATTCAATGTTTTTTGCCATTAAAGGTGAAAATTTCGATGCTAATACATTTGCGGTTAAAGCACTTGAATTAGGTGCTTTGTTTGTTATCATTGATAATGCCTCTTTTGCTATTGACAAAAGAACAATTCTTGTTGAAAATAGTTTAGAGACATTGCAGGAATTAGCAAGATTTCACCGCGCATATTTAAAATTGCCAATTATTGCACTTACTGGAAGCAATGGTAAAACAACAACTAAAGAACTTATTAATGTTGTTATCTCTAAAAAATACAAAACTAAAGCTACAGTTGGAAATTTAAACAACCATATTGGGGTTCCGTTAACCTTGTTATCTTTTACAAAAGAAACGGAGATAGGAATTGTGGAAATGGGAGCAAATCATAAAAAAGAAATCGAATTTTTATGTGAAATTGCGCAACCTGATTATGGATATATTACCAATTTTGGGAAAGCACATTTAGAAGGTTTTGGTGGAGTAGAAGGTGTTATCCAGGGTAAAAGCGAGATGTACCAATATCTTGCTAAAAATGATAAAGTAGCTTTTGTAAATCTTGAAGATTCGATACAAATAGAAAAATCTAAAGGAATTAAGTCGTTTACTTTTGGCGTAAATAATAATACGGCAGATATCAATATTAAAGACATAAAAGCAAATCCTTTTGTTGCCATACAATATGATAATTTTAGTGTGGAATCAAATTTAATTGGTCTTTACAACGCAAATAATATAAATGTTGCCGTTGCAATTGGACATTATTTTAAAGTGACTGATGAGGATATAAAACAAGCAATTGAAAATTATATACCGGAAAATAACAGATCGCAATTATTGAGAATTGATTCTAATCAAATTATTCTGGATGCTTACAATGCAAATCCAAGTAGTATGGCAGTTGCGATTACTAATTTCCTCCAATTAGAAAATCTAAATAAAGTGATGATTTTAGGAGATATGTTTGAACTTGGAGATGAAAGTCATCAGGAACATAAGCTAATTATTGAATCGCTATTAGATCAGGAAAAATCAGTATGTTACCTGATTGGAAAGTATTTTTATGAAAATAAGGTTAACAAAGACAATCTTAAGTTTTTCGAGACATTTGATGACTTTGTAACATTTATTAAAACAATCAGCTTTAAAGAAAATACAATCCTAATAAAAGGTTCCAGAGGAATGGCATTAGAACGAACATTAGAATATATCAAATAGTAAAAAATCCATCCGCCGCGGCGGATGGATTTTTTGTTTTATTTAGATACTCATTAAAAAACCAATTAGGTTTTCTTTTTTATTTAAACCGAGTTTTTTTCGTAATCTGTAACGAGCTAGTTCCACTCCACCGGTTGAAATGTTCATGATTTCGGCTATTTCTTTGGTAGACATGTTCATTAATAAATAAGTCGATAAATCGAGTTCCCGGGGAGAAATTGTTGGGTATTTTTCTTTTAATCTTTTCAGGAATTCAAAATGCACATTCTTAATGTGTTTTTCAAGATCTTTCCAGCTTTTATCGGTATTAACTTCTTTTACAATGCTTTTGTGCAGTTTGTTAAACTCAAATTTAGTAGAATCATCTAAGATATTGGTGTCAATATCTTTCAATTTATGAATGATTCCGTTTAAAACTTTATTTTTCTTAACAACCTGTAACGAGTTATTTACTAATTCTTTATCTTTTGCTAAGATTTTTATCTGAAGTTTATCACTTTTTAATTTTTCAATTTCTTTTTCAAGTTCGTGTTGTTCATGTCTGATTTTTGATTCTTTTTCAAGATATAATCTTCGTTGTTCAATCGTTTCATAATATCTGTTTTTTCTAATTTTTAGTTTAATTCTGTTAGAAATGATATATACTGCGGTAATGAGAAAAATAAAATAAATTAAGTAAGCTAAAAAATGTCGGTACCACGGCGGGGAAACTGTAAATGTAATTTCAGAAATGTCAGATTCAATTCCGTAACTGTTTTTAGCCTTAAGTTTCATCACATAAGTTCCTTCTCGCAGGTTTGTGTATTCTTTTATCGAAAGTGCCGACCAGCTGCGCCAGTTTTCTTCAAACGGTTCCAGTTTATAGGAGTACGTTACGTTTTCCTGATTCTCGTAAGTAGGAGAAGAAAACGTAAATTTTACGTGATTTGAACTATAAGGAACAGTAAATGTCTGTTGATTATTAGCGATATTACCCGTTAATATGGTGTCACCCGGAAAAGAAAAACTTTCTACAAAAACTTTTGGTTTCGTTATAAAAGTATGAGATATTTTCGAATCATAATGCGTCAATCCATCCGTTAATCCTATAAAAACGTTTTGAGGATCTATCGTGTTTACAGAGATATAATTGTTTACCAGATTACCGGATAAATTAGAAAACGGAGCTTGTTTCTTCGTGAAAGTCCCATTTAGATTCTTTGTTAAAACACCTAAAGATTCATTATAAGCATACCAAAGACTTCCTTCTGAATCTTCGATTAAAGTATTAATTACCGGAATACCTTTAAATAAATCTGTTATTTTTTTGTCTTCAAAAAAAGTTCCCTGTTCTTTCGAAAATCTATAAAAATGATTTTTTGTTTGAAAATAAACCTTCCCGTTTATATTTTGTAAACTTCCAATTCCGGAATATTTTAAAGAAATGTCTTTGTGTTTTTTTATATAAAGAAACTTCCTTAAATCTTCGGATAATGTCATTTGATATAAAAAAGGATCTTTTTTAAGCCATAAATAATTTTCATCTAATTCAATTGAGAAAGTATTCGTTGTTTCATCAAATCCATCTACCTGATGCGAATATTCAAAACCGGAAACTGTTTTTTTAAATATCGAAAAGCCATTATAACTTTCTCCTATAATGTAATTTTCATGATTTGGGATTTTCTTAAAACCAAAATATCCTTTTGTGTCCAGTTTTTTAGAAACTTTATTTTGGTCAATTACTAATGCTCCACTATTACTGGCACAAATAAGCACGCCATTTAAAACCTGAATATTCCAGGCTTGCGAAATTGTTCCTTCAACTCTTGTAAAAGGACTATCGGTGAAAGGTTTGCTCCAGGAATGATAAAATAACCCCTGATTTGTAGCTACATATAAATTCCCGTTATAAACTGTCGAAGCATAAACGGTACCTATATTATAACTATAATCAAAATACGAGAATGGTGAATTTTCATTGATAAACGTGATTCCATTATCAAGCCCTAGCCAGATGTTGTTTTTATTATCAATAAACGACGTTAATATAGTATTGTTCTGAAGTCCTTTTTGACGATTTAAATGCTGAATTATTTTTCCGTTCAAATCGCAAATGATAACTCCGTCTAAAACAGAATTCAAAACAATGAAACGCCCTTTTATTATAGAACCTCCCAGTGATGTGTTTTTCCTGATAAAGGCATTCGCCTCGGTTTCCCAAGGTTGAACTGTTTTTCCGTCAGATATAAACAAACCCTTTTCTAAGGTCGCTAATAGCATTTTATTGTTAGGAAGAGGGAATACGGACCAAATCTCTTTATCGTTGAAAACAGTTGTTCCTTTTATTTGATTTAGCTTTTGGTTTTTATATTCAAGAATTCCCAAAGATTTATCCTGAAAGTAAAGATGATTATTTACTAAAAAAGAAAACTGAAATTTTGTTGGAGCATTTATAAATCGAAGTTTATTGTTTTTTAAGAAAAAAACCTTTGTAAACGATTGAAATATTACTTCTCCTTTAAATATATGTATCCTCCAAATCAGGTTTATATTGAGCTTGTCTTTTTTGTCTACTAAATCAGAAAGGGAATGGTATTTCAAATTTCCTTTTTCATCATTTTGAAAATATCCAAACTCATTATTTCCTCCAACAAAAATTTTTCCGGAAGAATCAATCTTTAAACTTCTAATTTCAGTTTGTGTAGGAAGAGAAAATTTATGCCAGCTTGAACCATCAAATTGTATCAAGCCATTGTTATTGGCAAAGTACATATTTCCGTTTTTATCCTGATCAATGCTCCAGTTTTGAGTTCCTCCTCTATAGTCTGCCCTTTTATAATTTTTAATTCCGGGCAATCCTATATTCTTTACCTGTGATGAAATAGTATTATGTAGGAAAATAAATATAATTGATATTAAAAATGTATTTATGAATTTCATAAAATTTATAATGTATTTTTATTAGAAATGTTTTATAAACGCTTTTATTTTTTAATTATTTATTTACAATTTAGTCGATTACTTCAATTTTTTTGAATATATCATTGAATTGTTATTATTTTATAAATGTAGTGTTTATTTTTATACTTAACATTTCTCTAACAATATATTATTTAGTATAAAATATTGTATATTAATATTTTAAAAATAATTTGATGTGTTTTTGTAGAGTATTAAAATATGCTTTGATGTGTTTTTGTAATGAAAATTTATTGTAAATAGTAAAAATTTAACTTTATTATTGCATCAAATTACTAATTAATTAACCAAAATTTTTAGAAAAATGAAATTAACAAAATTACTTATTTTTTGTATTTCGTCTCTACTGTTTTCAGTTATCGCGATGGCACAGGATGTTACGGTGAACGGAACAATTAATGATGAAAGTGGATTACCCGTCCCTGGGGCAACAATTTTAATTAAGGGCACAAGTAAAGCGACAGCTTCTGACTTTGATGGTAAGTTTCAAATAACAGTTCCAACCAACGGAACTTTATCAGTAAGCTTTGTAGGATACGTAACTGTACAGGAAGCAGTAAACGGAAGAACAAAACTTGACATTAAATTACGTGCTGAATCTCAATCATTAAATGAGGTAGTCGTTGTAGGATATGGTACTCAAAAGAAAAGTGTTGTAACAGGAGCTATATCAAGTGTTAAAGCAAAAGATTTAGAGAGCTTACCTATTACAAGAGTAGAACAAGCTTTACAAGGTAGAGTTTCAGGAGTTTCTATTGCTGCAAATGCGGGTCAGCCAGGATCAGCTTCAACAATACGTATTCGTGGTTTTACTACTTTAAATAATAATGATCCATTATGGGTTGTTGATGGAGTTGTAGTAGACAATGGAGGAATTGGCTATTTGAATCAATCAGATATTGAATCTATTGAGGTACTTAAAGATGGTGCTTCGGGAGCAATTTACGGTTCTCGTGCTGCTGCAGGGGTTATCTTGGTAACCACTAAAAAAGGTAAAGCAGGTAAAATTTCTGTAAACTATACAGGATATGCTGGAACATCTCAGGCTTCAAAAAAATTAGATTTACTGAATGCTTCCCAATATGTTACCATAATGAACGAAGCTTATACGAATGGAGGAAATGCAGGTGAAAAATTCCCAACTACAAATGCTAACGGTCCTATCAACTACGGTAAAGGAACCAACTGGCAAGATGCGATTTTTAATAATCACGCTCAGCGTGTTGCTCACGAACTAAGTTTTAGTGGTGGTAATGATGTTTCTACATTTTATATGTCTTTTGGAATAACAGATCAGGAAGGTATTATTACTACTGATATTTCTAATTATACAAGAAAAAATATCCGATTAAACTCGAATCATAAAATTGGTAAATACATTAAAATTGGTCAGACTTTAGGATATTCTAATGAAAAAACTGTTGGTATTGGTAACACAAATGATGAATTTGGCGGACCATTAGCTTCAGCAATCAACTTAGATCCATTGACTCCAATTATTGAAACTGATCCTTCAAAAACAGGAGCAGGTTCAATATATGCAAATCCAAATACGCTTAAAGATCCAAACGGAAATTATTATGGTATCTCAACTAATGTAACGCAGGAAAACACAAATCCATTAGCTTACACTCAGACAAGATTAGGAAACAATGATTTTTCAGAAAATTTTGTTGGTAATATTTTTATCGAAGCTGAAATTTTACCTGGTTTAAAACTTAGATCTACTGCGGGTGCAAAACTTGCTTATTATGGTTCTGATAACTTTACTCCTGTATACTTCTTGAACGGAGCTACAAAGAGAGAAAAAAATGAATTGTTCAGATCTTATAAAAAATCATTTAGCTGGAACTGGGAAAATACTTTGAATTATACTAAAAAATTCGGTGATCATAATTTCAGTATTTTATTAGGTAAAGGTACTTATGTAGATAATATTACATCAGGTAATGATGCTACTTATCAAGGTATTCCTGCAACAACTCATGCTGAAGCATCATTTAACGTAGATATCCCTCTTGCAGATAAATTTGTTAATGCTTACAATTCATTAGCAGTTGAACACAGAGTTGAATCTATCTTTACAAGATTAAATTACGATTACAAAGAAAAATACATTTTTACAGGTATTCTTCGTCGTGATGGTTCTACAAGATTTGGTCCTAATAATAAATACGGAACTTTTCCTTCTGTATCTCTTGGATGGGTTCCGTCTAAAGAAGGATTCTGGAAAGAAAATGACGTAGTAAACAACTTGAAAATTAGAGGAGGTTACGGTATAACAGGAAATGATTCCTCTCCGGATTTCTTATATCTTTCGACTATCGGAAACAAAAGAAACTATACAATAGGAGGAACGCCGGCAACAGGACAAAGCCCTAACGCTATTGCGAATCCTGATTTGAAATGGGAAGAAACAAAACAAGTAAACATTGGTTTTGAAAGTATGCTTTTCCATGATTTCAATTTTAGTATTGATTTATTCAACAAAAAAACATCAGGAATCTTAATGAAAGTGCCAATTCCGGGATTTGTTGGAGCAAGTGGTGACACTTATGCCAATTTAGCGGATATGGAAAATAAAGGTATCGATATTGAATTAGGTTACCGTAAAAAAATTGGAGCATTAAACCTTTCAGTAAACGGAAACTTCTCTTACATCAAAAATGAAATCACTTATATTGATAAAGGAGTGAATTTTATTGCAGGAGATGAAACAGTTCAATCGACTTCTTATGAAATCAACAGAACTCAGGTAGGTCAGGCTTATAACTCATTCTACGGATTTAAAACAGCTGGAGTTTTTCAAACTGTTGATGAAGTAAATGCTTATAAAAATGCAGCGGGCGGATTAATTCAGCCAAATGCTAAACCGGGAGATTTCCGTTGGCAAGATCTAAACGGTGATGGAAAAATAGATGGTAACGACAGAGATTTCTTAGGAACTTCATTACCTAAATTCACTTACGGTTTGACATTAAACTTAGACTATAAAGGATTTGACTTATTAGTTTTTGGACAAGGTGCAGGCGGAAATATGATTTATCAGGGTTTAAGAAGACTTGATATTACTAATGCAAATTATCAGACTGAAGTATTAGGTCGTTGGACAGGACCGGGATCAACTAATTCTTATCCTAGAGTTACTACTGATGATACAAACAAAAACTTTAGCAATCCATCGAATTTCAATTTAGAGAAAGGTGATTTCTTCAGATTCAAAACAATTCAGTTAGGATATTCATTTCCACAAGATTGGATAAGCAGTATTTCATTATCAAAAGTAAGACTTTATGTAACAGGTGAAAATTTATTCACAATTACAAAATATACTGGATTTGATCCTGAAATTGGAGGCCCTACAACAGCTGGATTGAACAATGTGCAAGGTGTTGACAGAGGTTTTTATCCTCAGGCAAAATCATACATGTTAGGAGTTAATTTGCAATTTTAATTAAAAAAATAAAATATTATGAAACTTATAAGTTTTAAACAATCATTTATCGCTTTAGGAGTGTTATTGACACTTGCATCGTGCGATACCGATGAAAAGTTAGAGGTAAAAGGAGATGGTGTAGTACTTGAAGATAATTTTTACAGAAACGAAACTGAAGCTTATTCTGGTTTAGTAGCTGCTTATGATAAATTAGGTAAATACGCCGGAGCAATGGAAAACGCGCCGTTATTATTCTTAAATTCTGCATCAGATGATTTCTTTGCAGGAGGTGGAGGAGCAGGAGATCAGCCAGGTCTTCAGGTAGCGTCGAATTATTCGGTAACGCCAACTAATATTCCGCCTGCAATCTGGGCAAATTATTATAAAGGTGTTTCAAGATGTAATATCATGATAGTAAAACTTCCTGGAATTCCTATGGATGAAACTAAAAAAGCAAGATTTATGGCAGAGGTAAAAGCTTTACGTGCTTATTACTACTTAGATCTTGTTAGAATGTTTAAAAATATTCCATTAATCTTAACTCCTCTGGGTAAAGATGAAATTCCTTCAGTTGTTCAGGCTAAACCTGAAGAAGTGTATGCTCAAATTGAAAAAGATTTAAATGAAGCAATTCCAAATCTTCCCATTACATTGCCTGTTACTGAATTAGGACGTTTGACAAAAGGAGCTGCAACAGCACTTTTAGGAAAGGCCTATTTATATGACAATAAAAAACCTCAAGCTGCGGCACAATTAGCTTTAGTTAACGGTCCTGCTGGAGGAACAAGTAGTTTTGGTTATAAATTGTTGGGTGATTTTGCTCAATTATGGGATAAGCAACACGAGTTTAATACAGAGTCAATTCTTGAAATTAGTTACTCAGATAAATCAAATGCTGATTGGGGTAATTTTGAAGTTAATGGAGATGATGAAGGTAACGTAGCGGCTCAATTAATGGGTATTAGAGATTATTCAAGAAAAACAAAAGGAGTTGATGCCGGTTTACCGGATTATATCAATGGCTGGGGATTCATGGTAGTTACTAAGGAGTTACACACTGCTTTGCAAGGAGATCCTCGTTACGCTTCTACTATTTTTGATGCAGGTGCTGCAAGAGGGGTTGATAATGACGATCCAAACGGACTTATAAAATATACTGACAGTTATAACGAAACAGGATATCACTTTATAAAATATGCTCCGGTTAACGATGATATTAAAGCTGCAAATCCTTTCCTGAACTTTGGAATCAATACTTATGTAATTCGTTTAGCGGATACTTATTTAATGGAAGCAGAAGCTTTAGGAGGAACAGGAGCAAGAGCTCAGGCACTTTTAGATGCTGTAAGAAACAGAGTTGGTTTGCCATCTGTAGCAGTTTCTTTACCGGCTATCTACGCTGAAAGAAGATTAGAACTTGCAGGAGAAGGACACCGTTGGTACGACTTAATTAGAACTGGTGAAGCAGCTGCTAAACTTGCTTTTAAAGGATTCGTTGCTAATAAAAACGAAGCTTTCCCAATTCCTTACAGTGAATTCAATAATACTAAAATCGTTCAAAATCCAGGTTATAATTAATCTGTAAAAATAAAATTAGCATTTGTTTATAAAGACTGAGATCAAAATCTTAGTCTTTTAAACAAATGAATATTAAAGTAAGTTTAAGTTAAGTTTGGTTGTCAAATAGCCCATGTTCAATATGATTATGGGCTATTTTTAAATCAATTATTTTGAGTGGAGTTGCAAAATAGTTTTAATTATTAAAACACATACAATGAAAAAAAACGGCTTTATTATTACTTGTTTATGTTTTTCTTTAGCTGTTGTTTCACAGCAAAAAAATCAAAAACAGCAACAGGCATTTACCACAAATAACAAAAAGATCACAGTTTATACCACTGCTGACAATACAAAATTAAGGTTAACCCCTACAGATAATCTATCTTTTACAGCATCAAAACAACCCGTTGAAACCGAAATATCGGTTTTTGTAGAGCCATCAAAAAAATTCCAGACCTTTATGGGAATCGGTGGCGCAGTTACAGATGCAAGTGCTGAAATTTTTGCTAAACTATCAAAAGAAAAACAAGCCGAATTTTTAAATGCTTACTACGATACTCAAAAAGGAATTGGCTATACATTACTAAGAACAACCATTCAAAGTTCAGATTTTAGCAGTGCAAGTTATTCGTATATACAAGAAGGTGATAAGAATTTAAAAACGTTCTCGATTGAACATGATAGACAATATCGTATTCCGTTAATAAAACAAGCGATAAAAACAGCCGGAGGGAAATTAGTTACTTATGCAACTCCGTGGTCGCCAAATGCTTTTATGAAAAGCAATAAAAGCGTTTTAAAAGGCGGAACACTATTACCGGAATTTTATCAGCCCTGGGCAAATTTCTATGCTAAATTTATTAAAGCGTATGAAAAAGAAGGAATTCCAATTTGGGGAACTTCTGTTCAAAATGAGCCAATGGCAACACAAACATGGGAATCTTGTTTGTATACTGCCGAAGACGAAAGAGATTTTCTGAAAAATTATCTTGGACCAACACTTAAAAAAGAAGGTTTAGAAAAAATAAAAATTATTGCCTGGGATCACAATCGTGATTTAATGGTACAAAGAGCGAATGTAATATTCTCAGATCCTGAAGCCTCAAAATATGTTTGGGGAATAGGATTTCACTGGTACGAAACCTGGACAGGAGCACAGCCAATGTTTGATAATGTTGCCAGAGTTCATGAAGCTTATCCGGACAAGAATCTTATGTTTACCGAAGGTTGCATAGAAAGATTTGACGCTGCTAAATATCAATTTTGGGCAAATGCCGAAAGATATGGAACATCAATGATCAACGATTTTAATAACGGAACCGTTGCCTGGACAGACTGGAACATACTTTTAGACCAATTTGGAGGTCCCAATCACGTTGGTAATTTTTGTTTTGCTCCAATACATGCCGATACTACAACTGGGGAATTAATTTATACTCCGTCGTATTATTATATCGGACATTTTTCAAAATTCATTCGTCCAAATGCAATTCGTGTAAGTACAGCAGTGAGCCGAAGTTATTTGCAAAGCACATCGTTTTTAAATACTGATGGTAAAATGTCAACAGTAGTCATGAACCATACTGATAACGAAATCACCTATAATTTAATAATTGCTACTCAAAAAACAGTAGTAAAAATACCGGCACACGCGATTCAAACCCTAGTGTATTGATTTATTTTTTTAGTAGTTAAGGGCTATTTATTTAGCCCTTATTTTTTTAATAGAATTTAAAAACACAATGAAATCAACCCATAAAATTTTAATAATTCCAATATTAATTCTGCAATTAAGTTGTTCTTCATCAAAGGTTGCAGCTCAATCCGGTGTTGCAAAATCCAAAGCAAATTCAAAAATTAACGTTTACACAACTGCTGAAAACACTACTTTAAGATTATCATTATCCAATGATTTAATCGCAACCACACAAAAAACAAATTCAAAGGTTTCTATAACTGTAGATCCCAAAAAAACATACCAGACTTTTCTGGGAATTGGAGGCGCAATCACAGATGCAAGTGCAGAAGTATTTGCTAAATTATCTCCAAAAAAGCAACAAGAATTTCTGACCGCTTATTATGATAAAAACAAAGGAATTGGTTATTCATTAGCCAGAACCAATATTCATAGCTGTGATTTTAGCAGCCAAAGTTACACTTATATTCAGGAAGGCGACAAAGATTTAAAAACCTTCAATATCGACCACGATAAAAAATACAGAATTCCACTAATAAAAAAAGCAATTAAAACAGCCGGCGGGAAATTAACCTTATTTGTTAGTTCGTGGAGTCCCCCAGCTTTCATGAAAGACAATAATGATATTTTGCACGGCGGCGTTTTATTGCCTGAATTCGCTCAGTCGTGGGCAAATTATTATGCGAAATTTATAAAAACATATGAAAAAGAAGGAATTCCAATTTGGGGATTAACCATTCAAAACGAGCCAATGGCAAGTCAGAGATGGGAATCCTGCATTTATACACCTGAAGCAGAAAGAGATTTCCTGAAAAACTTTTTGGGTCCAACATTAGAAAAAGAAGGACTTGGTTCTAAAAAAATAATTATCTGGGACCATAATCGCGGAGATATGTTAGTAAAACGAGCCAATCTTGTTTTCTCAGATCCCGAAGTTTCAAAATACGCTTGGGGAATTGGGTTTCACTGGTACGAAACATGGAATGGCGGAACACCAAAATTCGAATCGGTTGGAGAAGTTCATAAAGCTTTTCCGGACAAAAACTTAATCTTTACCGAAGGTTGTATCGAAAAATTTGATCCAACTAAATTTCAGTTTTGGGGAAATGCAGAACGTTACGGATTGAATATGATTAATGATTTCAATAATGGAACCGTTGCCTGGACAGATTGGAATATTCTGCTGGATCAAAACGGAGGTCCAAATCATGTGGGCAATTTTTGCTTTGCGCCAATTCACGCCGACACTTCAAAAGACGAATTAATCTACACACCAATGTATTTCTACATAGGTCATTTATCAAAATTTATCAGACCAAATGCCAAACGAATTGAAGCAATTCTCAGCGATAAAACGTTGCTAAGTACTTCGTTCAAAAATACCGATGGAAAAATTGCAACCATTATCATGAATTCATCAGATAAAGAAGTGATTTACAGCATTACAAATAATAGCCAAAAAACAACCATAACAATACCGGCACATGCCATGCAGACTCTGGAATATTAGAGTTTGAATTATGAAATTTAAATTAAAGTTAAAAATGAAAAAGACCAAATTGCTAATGCTGGCTTTCCTGATTTGTGGAGCAGCATCGAGTCAGGAAACAAAGAATAAGAAATCAGATATTGATGCTAAAGTTTATGAACTGTTATCTAAAATGACCCTTGAAGAAAAAGTAGGTCAAATGACTCAGATTACCGTAACCATATTTGAAGATCCTTCAAAACCCGGTTATTTTGATGCTGCAAAACTAAAACAAGGAATTCAGGATTATCATATAGGTTCTATTTTAAATGTACCAAATCCCGGCGCTCCAACCTTAAAAAGATGGCAGGAAACATTAACAGCAATTTCTAACGAAGCCAATAAATCCAGACTTAAAATTCCGGTTTTATACGGCATAGATGCCATTCATGGTGCAAGTTATACCGCCGGCGCAACATTGTTTCCACAGCAAATAGGGTTAGCCGCAACTTTCAATACTAATTTAGTAAAACGCGGAGCCGAGATTTCAGCTTATGAAACCAGAGCATCTTCAATTCCGTGGGTTTTCTCACCGGATTTAGATTTTCCAAGAAACCCTGCGTGGTCAAGAATGTGGGAATCATTTGGAGAAGATGCCTATTTATCATCACAAATGGCAGTTGCTTTAGTAAACGGTTTTGAAGGAAATAATAACGTAGGCTCAAAATACAGCGTTGCCTCATGTATGAAACATTATATAGGTTATGGCAGCACAACTACAGGAAAAGACAGAACACCAAGCATAATTCCGGAAAGATTATTACGACAATATGACCTTACCATTTATCAGGCAGCAATAAAAGCCGGAGCAAAAAGCGTAATGATAAGTTCTGGTGAAATAAACGGAACTCCCGTACACGCAAGCAAACACTTAATTACTGATATCCTTAAAAAAGAATTGGGTTTTAAGGGAGTTGTAGTAACAGACTGGAAAGATATTATCTATTTAAATACGAGACATAAAGTAGCGGAAACAAAAAGAGATGCCGTTCGTATTGCAGTTATGGCTGGAATTGACATGAGTATGGTTCCCGAAGAATTTTCTTTTTATACTGATTTAGTAAATTTAGTTCAAAGTGGCGAAGTACCAATGTCCAGAATTGATGATGCGGTAACGAGAATTTTGAGAATGAAATTTGAGTTGAATTTATTCCAGAATACAGTAGCAGATTTAAAAGATTATCCAAAATTTGGTTCTGCAGAACACATTCAGGAAGCTTATAATACAGCGGCTGAATCGATCACTTTATTAAAAAATAAAGAAGCTGTTTTACCATTAAACAAAACTGAAAAAATTCTGGTTACAGGCGCAACTGCAAATAGCATGAAATACCTAAACGGAGGCTGGTCTTATAACTGGCAAGGAGAAAACTCAGATACTTATGCCGCAGATAAATCGACAATTCTTGAAGCTTTTCAAAATAAATTAGGCAAAGAAAATGTATTGTATACTGCCGGAGCCGATTTAGAAAAAGAAAATGATGTCGAAATTCAGAAAGCAGTTGATCTGGCAAAAGATGCCTCAAAAATTGTTTTGTGTTTAGGAGAGAAAAATTATACCGAAACTCCGGGTGACATCAGCAATCTTTACATGAGTCCGTCTCAAATAAAATTAGCTTTGGCCTTATCAAAATTAAATAAACCTATTATCCTGGTTTTAAATGAAGGAAGACCAAGATTAATTAGCGATTTTGAAGATAAAATGAGCGCTGTTGTACAATGCTATTTGCCAGGAAATGAAGGCGGAAGAGCATTAGTAGATATTTTGTATGGAGATGTAAACCCAAGCGGAAGATTGCCTTATAATTATCCAAGATATCCAAATTCATTAGAAAAATACAATAGAAAATATACCGAAAGTATTTCTGAAGGAGAACAAAATAACGATGCAACTTACGAGAAAAGTTATTTACCGCAATTTGAGTTCGGAACCGGATTATCATATACCACTTTTTCTTATTCAAATCTAAAAATTGATAAAACAGAAATCAACAATACAGATGAAATAAACGTTTCTGTAGATGTTACAAATTCAGGAAAAAGAGCCGGAAAAGAATCTGTTTTGTTATATCTGTCAGACAATTTTGCTTCAATAACACCGGAATTTAAATCTTTAAAAAGATTCGAAAAAATCAGTTTAGAGCCAAACGAAACCAAAACAATAAAATTTACTTTAAACCAAAAAGACCTTCAATTTGTAAACGAAGATCTAAAATGGATTGCTGAAAAAGGAACATTCACAATTCAGATAGCAAATCAAAAGAAAGATTTTCTATTAAGATAAACAGTACTCATTCCTGGAAGGTTTTGAAAACCTTGCAGGAATTTTCAGTTTAGTAAAGTTGATTAAGTTTAGAAAAAACAGCATGAAAAAATTAGTAATTATATTCCAATTGTTGCTTTCAATAGCTGCTTCTGCACAAGGGTTTCTGCACAGGGACGGACAAAACATTGTTGACGGCAACGGAAAAAACGTAATATTAAGAGGATTAGGCGTTGGTGGCTGGATGGTGCAGGAAGGATATATGTTACAGACACAACCCTTTGCAAGTCCGCAATATGTCATCAGACAAAAAATAGAAGAAGTAATTGGAGAACAAGGAACAAAAGAATTTTATGCAGCTTATAAAGCAAACGGAATCACAAAGCGCGATGTTGATTCATTAGCCGCTTGGGGATTTAATTCCATTCGTTTGCCCATGCATTATAACCTGTATACGCCATCAATTCAGGAAGAAAAAAATGGCGAAATTACCTGGATAGAAGAAGGTTTTACTATGACAGATAATTTGCTAAAATGGTGCGCCGAAAACAAAATGTACCTTATTCTTGATTTGCACGCTGCTCCGGGCGGACAAGGAAATGATGCTGCAATTTCTGATTACGACAACACAAAACCATCGCTTTGGGAAAGTGAAGCCAATCAGAAAAAGATGACTGCATTATGGCAAAAACTCGCTTCCCGTTACAGAGATAATCCGTGGATTGGTGCTTATGACATTATCAACGAACCCAACTGGAATTTTACCGGAACCAATAAAAATGGCTGCGACGAAAACTCAAACGCACCTTTAAGGGATTTAATGGTAAAAGTTACAAAAGCAATTCGCGAAGTCGATACCAACCATTTAATTTTTATTGAAGGCAATTGCTGGGGAAATAATTACAACGGAATTTTCCCTTTATGGGATGAAAATATGGCTTTGAGTTTTCATAAATACTGGAACTATAATACCAAAGAATCGGTCCAGAAAATGCTGGATTACAGAACAAAATACAATGTACCGATTTGGTTGGGAGAAAGTGGAGAAAACTCGAATGTCTGGTTCAAAGATGCGCTGACATTAGTTGAAAGTAACAATATAGGCTGGGCTTTCTGGCCAATGAAAAAAATTGAAAATATTGCAGGAGTAACTTCAGTAACCAAAATTCCGGAATATGATGTTTTATTAAAATATTGGAAAGATGGCGGACAAAAACCATCGGCTGATTTTGCGAAAAAAACATTAATGAAAATGGCAGAGAATTACAAAATGCAAAACTTAACCGTTAAGCCGGATGTAATCGATGCAATGTTCAGACAAGTACAAACCAGCGATACAAAACCTTATAAAAAACATTTGATTCCCGGAAAAATTGCGGCAACACAATATGATTTAGGAACAAATGGAGTTGCATATCTCGATAAAGATTTTATAAACTACAGAGTCGAAACCGGAAAATTTGACGAGTGGAATAAAGGAAATACTATGCGAAATGATGGCGTTGATATTTTACCATGTAAAGATGCCGGATCAAACGGATTCCAGGTTTCATTTATTGAAGATGGCGAATGGTTGCAATTTACCACCGAAGTTGCAAAACAAAAAACATACAAAGTAGCAATTCGGTATTCAAGTGAAACTCTTGAAGGAAAAATTCATCTAGAAACAGAAAACGGAAAGAAATCTGAAACCATGACACTTCCTGTAACGGGCGCAAATGACAAATGGAAAACCATTATTTTATCTGGCGTAGCATTAAATTCAGGGACAAATAAAGTTAAAGTTGTTTTTGAAAAAGGAGGATTCAATTTGAACTTTTTAGATTTTTCGGAAAGTAAAAAAGAAAGTTCAAAAAAATAGTTTCGTTTTAACAGAATAGTTGTAAAATTAATAATTATGATGAACTTAATATTGCATATAACAGCGTATATATTAACATTGTTTTTGAGTTAATTTTTTGAGTTAAGGCTAATGAAGTGGTAGCTTTACAGAATTGAAAAATTTATCAGGAAGAAGATAAATGTAATATGTTAAAGAAATATCCAGTTTTAAATTAAGTAAATAAGCATGAAAAAAATAACCACATTTACCTTGTTGATGGTGTCCTTTTTTGCGATCGCCCAACAAGAAACAATAGACCAGAAAGTAAATACTCTATTGAAAAAAATGACCATCGAGGAAAAAATTGGTCAGCTCAATCAATATACAGGAGATAATTCTGCGACCGGACCAATCACGATAAACCCAAACAAGCAAGCCGAAATAAAAGCAGGTTTAGTAGGTTCGATGCTTAATATCATCGGTACAAAATATACCAGACAATATCAGGAATTAGCGATGCAATCTCGATTGAAAATTCCGTTGTTATTTGGTCAGGACGTTATACACGGTTACAAAACCACATTTCCAATTCCGTTAGCCGAAGCTGCGAGTTGGGATTTAGCAGCAATAGAATTGGCTGCGAGAGTTGCAGCGACAGAAGCTTCTGCAAGCGGAATTCACTGGACATTTGCACCAATGGTTGATATTAGTCGTGATCCGCGCTGGGGAAGAGTGATGGAAGGTGCCGGAGAAGATACGTATCTGGGATCTAAAATTGCTTATGCCAGAGTCAAAGGTTTTCAGGGAAATAAACTGGGCGATTTGAACTCCGTTATGGCTTGTGTAAAACACTTTGCGGCCTATGGAGCAGCTGTTGCCGGAAGAGATTATAACTCTGTTGATATGAGTGAAAGAATGTTGTGGGAAACTTATTTGCCACCCTTCAAAGCGGCTCTTGATGCCGGAGCAGCTACTTTTATGAATTCATTTAATGATTTAAACGGAATTCCTGCAACCGGAAATGCACATTTACAACGTGATATCTTAAAAGGAAAATGGAACTTTCAGGGATTTGTAGTTTCACATTGGGGTTCAATAGGAGAAATGGTAGCACATGGTTATTCTAAAGATTTAAAAGCTGCTGCACTTTCTGCAATTACAGCCGGAAGCGATATGGATATGGAAAGTAATGCTTACCGATATCATTTAGCCGAATTAGTGAAAGAAGGAAAAGTACCTGTCGATTTGATTGATGACGCAGTAAAAAGAATTCTTCGTAAAAAATATGAATTAGGATTATTTGATGATCCTTATAAATATTCAGATGAAAAAAGAGCTGAACAAGCCTTGAACAATCCTGAAAACAGAAAAGCAGCTCTTGAAGTAGCCCAAAAAAGTATCGTTTTATTAAAAAATGAAAACCAAACATTACCACTTTCTAAAAACCTGAAAACTATTGCATTCATTGGACCAATGGTAAAAGAATACAAAGCCAATATGGGATTTTGGTCTGTAGAATTACCAGATGTTGATTATGATAAATGGGTAATTTCGCAATGGGATGGTTTACAAAATAAAGTAGGTAAAAACACAAAATTGCTTTACGCCAAAGGTTGTGAAGTGGATGGAGACAACAAAGATGGTTTTGCCGAAGCCGTAGCAACCGCCAAACAAGCCGATGTTGTTATTTTAAGTATTGGTGAAAGACGCGACATGAGTGGTGAAGCAAAAAGCCGAAGCAATCTTGGTTTACCGGGAGTTCAGGAAGATTTAGTAAAAGCGATTCAGGCAACAGGAAAACCGGTTGTAGTTTTAGTAAATGCCGGACGTCCTTTAATTTTTAACTGGACAGCAGATAATGTTCCTGCAATTGTATATACCTGGTGGTTAGGTACAGAAGCCGGAAATGCAATCGCGAATGTATTATTTGGAGATTATAATCCGTCAGGAAAATTGCCAATGACTTTCCCGAGAGAAGTGGGGCAGGTGCCCATTTATTACAATCATTTTAGCACAGGAAGACCAGCTCCAAATGAAAATTCAACAGGATATGTTTCTTCTTATATCGACTTGAAAAATTCCCCTAAATTCTCTTTCGGATATGGTTTGAGCTATACTAAATTTGATTATTCAGGTTTGAAATTATCTTCGGTTAAAATGAAGGATAATGAAACAATAAAAGTTTCTTTTCAATTATCAAATGTTGGAAAAGTAGCCGGAGAAGAAGTCGTGCAATTGTATTTGAAAGATAAATTTGGATCTGTGGTAAGACCAATTTTAGAATTAAGAGATTTTCAAAAAGTAAAATTAAATGCCGGAGAATCTAAAACAATTGAATTTACAATTGACAAACAGAAACTTTCATTTTACAACGATAAATTAGAATTTATTGCAGAAGCAGGAGATTTTGAAGTAATGATTGGCACTTCATCAGCAGATATTAAATTGAAATCTGATTTTGAATTGCTTTAAATCAAAACCACAAATAAAGGATTAATAGATTTAAAAAAATCTGCTCAATTTGCTCAATCTGCGTGAAAAATATCTAACACATAAAAACATAGATAATATTGTTGTAAACAGTAATACAAAAAGAAATACATTTCTTTCACATACCGCTATGAGTATTATAACTAAGTGAAACGCCTTTTATAAAGAATATAAATCTACGTTTCTATGTGTTAGAAAATAATCGAAAAACAGTTTAAAAAAACGGGGCTAAATTTTAGCCCCGTTTTTTGTTATAATTACTTTACCATTTTTTTGAAATTAAATTTCATCAAATTCATAAATCCCTGTTCTATAATATCAATTCCAAGTCCGAAATTACTATCTGCAACCTCATGATGCGCATTTCTGAATTCTTCAAAATCTGCTGGTGGAATTTCTAAATTTACTAATGGCGAATAATCAATATTGATTGTTGCACCATTTTTAGTTACTTTTTTACGGCTGGTATAATCAAAATACGGGTTTTTAATCGTGCTTTCCTGAACCGTATATTTTTCTTCTACATCAATTCTTTGATCTGTGTAAAGATTGATTTCATATTTTTCGTTATCAAAATTATGCCAGAAAGAAATATCAGTATGCAAAAAATCGCGTGCATTATTCTTAATTACATTTCGATCAAAATACATTACAAAGCGATTCTTTTGGGCATCTGTAAAATACGGATTTTCAACATTTGACTTATATTGAATTGTGTATTCGTTCAATTGTTTATCATCGCTTACAGTTTCAATTGTTGCCTCTTTGAAGATGTTTCTCACATCAGTCCCGTTTCTGTCATTGTTGTAATTCAGCGTGTAAAAAAAGAAATTATTCCAGCTGTCAATGATTTCTCTTTTGTTCGTGTTTTTAAAATACTTACGCATATAATTGGCACGATTTCCTTTGTAAGTTGTCGTTAGTGAAAGTTTTCCAATATTATTTTCAATATTAAATTCGGCTTTTTCGTTAATACCGTAATAAGGAAATTTATGCGATTTTTTTATTTGTAAATCCTGATTTGGTTTCACCTCTAAATAATGCATGAAATAAATAAATCCACGATTTTCAATCAATCCAAATTCATCACGACTTGTTGCGTCAATAAAATAAGTTTCACCTTTATAATCAATTTTTACAATTACATGGTTGAAAGTCAACAATGAAGGCAAATAATATTTCAGATAATGATCAGTATTAAAATTCACCAAAACCACAGCCGAATCAACTTTGATATAATCTAAAATCACTTTCAGTAAAACACATTTCGCTTTACAATCACCTTGTTTATTCTGATACGTTATAGCTGGTTCCTGCGGTTTATGACCGTTCATTTCATCAGCATTAAAAACATAGTAAACATGATTTTGCACATAATCAATTGCAAATTTCAATTGCTCATCTTTATTGGTAATTGCATCCAGTTTTTCAACCAGATTAGGAGCAAATTCCTGTAAAGATGATTTGGCATACACATCTTCATATAAAGGAGAAATGTAATTAGATAAGTCAATCCAATTACTATCAGTCGCAAAATCGATAAAAGGAGCAATTTCTCTATTTGTATCTACAAAGTTGATATAGTTTTCTTTTTGGATAGTAAATCTTTGACCTTTTTCTAAATAATTGATTTCCGGTGCCAATACATTTCCATCTTCATCTCTAAAAAAAGTTTTTTTGTAGGCAATAGTATTTTTACGATCATTGATAAAAGTATAATTATAACTTCCGTAAGCCCAGTAAGTGCTTGGACTCACCCAAACAAACTTCGAAAATTCCTTACGTAAAAAATCACGTTCTGTAAAAACTTTTACACGTGAATCTTCCATTATTAAAACATCATAAAGGCGCAAATCCTTTATAGTAATATTGATTTTTTTATTGCTGCTCAAAACGCCGCCATCGCTTTGGTTTTCGCTGTCAAGCACTTTAATTTTAGTATCAGGAATTTTATCAACAAGAACTCCTTCTCTTAAAACGCTTATTCTGTGTATGATATAAGTTTCATTTTCTTCAACCACAACATCCATTACAGATGCATTTTCCAGATTAGATGGTTCGTTCAAAGTATAAGCAACACAGGCATATTCACTATTTTCCTCATCACTTGTGTAATAAATTTTATCTAAAAAATAGCAGTAATCTCTTCCTTCGTCGATTTGTTTACTTGCAAAATCTGATTCTTTAATATATTCAATAAGTTGATTGTCATTAGTATTGGTAGCCCATTCTGCAGGCTTTTGAATTTTGTAATTCTCTGATTGAATAAGATTTTCCATCGTTGTTTTTTAATGTTATTTCAAATTATTAGTTCAGGTATAATCTTACTTTAGCGCATTTTTGAAAACGTAAATTTTGAGGATGCTTTGCTATAGTTAAAATTAAAGTAATCTAAATTAAGAATAAAATTGCGTTATTTTATTGACATTGGCAAAGGTAATTTCAAAAAATATTCGGTTAAGTTGCAATGAGACTTAAAAATTTAAACAATATTTAAGCGACGAAACAGAACTATATAAAACAAAAAAACCTTGCTGTTTAGCAAGGTTGAATGAATTTTGAAATTGGCAATGTATAATAAAAGCCAATAATTTGATTTTTAAAGGTTTTAGATTTACTTCAAAACAGTATGAATAAAATCCATAGCGCCAATTCCTTTATAAGAAGCAAATAATGCTTTATCAAAAGCTTCACGTTTTGCCTTTTTATCTTTTGCTTCGGTTTCAACGATCATCTCGTTGAAAATTCGTTCCTGTTCTTCACTATATTTTAAAGATGCTTCTAATAAATAAGTCTTAGAAACAAAACCGAATGAAGTCCAGATTTTGGTTCTAATTTTTTCATTTATATTTTTTAACGGATTGGTAATCATATCTCCTGCATTAACATTCTACTTTTTCAATTGAATTAAATAAACTACAAATACCAGTTATTCTGTAATAGTATTCTTTATATATAATAAAAAAATAACAGATTACTTTTTAATTGTGTTATTATGACGCAATGTAATTATTTTTTTGATTCGATTTTTAATTTTAAGTGAAAATTGTGAATGAACATTTTTGATTTTGCGTTTTGATTTGTTTAAAATTAAGCATTTTTCAAAAAAAGTTTTCTTTCTGTAAAAATGACTTAAATTGCATCTTTATTTGAATGCGGAATATTGATTTTAAGAAAAGTGAATGTTAAAAGGAATAATAATGAATAACGAAAATTACCAGCCCGGACTTTCCATAGATTGTGTCATTTTTGGTTTTCATGATAATCAGCTTAAAATTTTATTGATTAAAACTCCGTACGAAGACAAATGGTCTTTACCTGACGGATTTATTCCTATTAACGAGGATATTGATACCGCAGCAGTTACTGTTTTAAATGAGCGTACTGGAATAGAAGGTATTTTCCTGAGGCAATTTGCCACTTTTGGAAGAGTAAAACGTAACGATCAACATTTTGGGAATGCAGTTCTGGAACATTTTAAAATTCCAAAAGAAGTAGGAAAATGGTTTACGCAACGTTTTGTAACCATTGGATATTATGCTTTAGTTGATTTTTTAAAGGCGATTCCTCAAAAAGAAAATAGTCGTGAAATCATAGAATGGATAGATCATAAAGAAGTTCCGGAACTTATTTTAGATCATAGAGAAATTCTGGATAAAGCCTTAAATACACTTAGAATTGAATTGAATTTAATGCCAATAGGTTATAATTTATTGCCCGAAAAATTTACGATGCCGGAACTTCAGAAATTGTATGAAACAATTTTAGATAAAAAACTGGACAGACGTAATTTTCTTCGAAAAATCAACAATATCGGAATCTTAAATAAACTTGACGAAAAGAAAAGTAATGTCGCTCATAAAGCACCAAACTTATACACTTTTGATAAAGATAAATATGAGGAAGTCCTTAAAAACGGCTTGAATCAGGGCTGGTAAAACAAATATTACTCCACAATCGTTCTAAAAGTTAGATTTACTCTGGGTTTTGATGTTGTTTTTGTTGGCGGTAATCGATGTAGCCAATGGGTTTGCGTTGTATCTTTCATCACTAATAAACTGCCATGTTCCAGGATTAAAGAAACGGTTTCTTTAGATGCCTTATGTTTGAAAGCAAACTTGCGTTCAGCACCAAAACTTAGGGAACCAATGGCGCCATTTTTTTTCAAATCTTTTTCGGCATCGCTGTGCCACGCCATTCCTTCATTGCCGGAATGATATAAATTAAGCAAACAAGAATTGAATGTTTCTCCTGTTTTTTTCTCAATTTCAGTTTTTAGTTCAAGTAATTCCTTCGTCCACGGCAAAGCTTTTTTTGTCGTATTCGAATATGTATATTCAAAACCAGAATCACCGTACCAAGCTACTTTTCGCTTTGTAATAATTAATTTCCCAAAGATAACTGCTTCGTCATTTTTCCATTCTATTGTATTCAATAAAACATCCAGATAATGATTAGCATTTTCTCTTGAAAACAATTTTCCGTAATAATTTACAGTTCCGTCTTTAGGAAGCAGATTCGTTGTTTCGTTTATGTCGGGATTAAATAAGTCCATTTTTCCAGTTTTGATATTCGGTTTTCATACAATGTCCACAAGGTCTGAAACCATTTTGTTTCGCTTCATTTTTAGATAAAAAGAAAACCCGGTTTTCTCGTTTCATTCTTTTTCCCGAAGCACATTTCAGCGTTCCATAAATTTTAAGTTTTTGGTTTCCACCAAAGCAAATTTCGGAATTTTTAATTTTAATTCGTAAATCAGAATCGGAAATTTTATTGTGTTGAATCATTTGTTTTAAGTTGCAAAGGTACATAGGCGCAAAGGTTCAGAGGTTCTGTATAAGTCGTAAATCTTTGTGCCTTTGTAACTCTGAACCTTTGTGCCTTAAAATTACGATAACGCATCATGAAAAATAATTCCTAACGTATGTCTTTCGCCGGAATGAATTTCGCTCACGCCATGTTTCATATTTTCGCGATAATATCCTTTTGTGCCTTTCACAGGCCTAAAATTCGTTGTAAAAACCAAAACATCACCTTTTTTAGGTTTCAAAACGATTGCTTTTGATTGCGCTCTGGGCGTTTGTTGTGTCAATACAAATTCTCCGCCCGTAAAATCGACATCAGGTTCATTCAGGAAAACCACCATTTGAATTGGGAAATAAACATCGCCATATAAATCCTGATGCAAGGTGTTAAAACCGCTTTTACCATATTTTAAAATTAAAACAGTTGCTTTTAACTGATTATTGGCATGACATTGTTCCAGTAATTTTTCGTGTGTTTCAGGAAAAACAGTATTTATATTTAATGCTTTCATCCACGCATTTGCAATTGGCGCAAGCTTTGGATAAATAATAGTTCGGATTGTCTGAATTAAATCAGGTAATGGATAATTAAAATATTTGTATTCGCCCAAACCAAAACGATAACGTTCCATTACAACCGTTTTTCGATATAAAGCTGGATTATCATAATCGAATTTTAGATCTTCACATTGTTCGTTATTGATTAAATTCTGAATAATAGCAAATCCATTTTCGTGCATAGATTCGGTGATACTTTCCCAATTAAGAGAAGCAATTTTTGATTGTATATTTTGCATTTTTTAAAGAGTTGCTATTTCACAAAAGATTGCAGATAATTCTTCCGGTTTACTAAAAAAGGGAGAATGGCTGGTTTGCATACTATATACTTTTTCGCAAATAGTTTCAGTATACATTTTTTTCTGAATAAATGGTGTTACAGCTTTGTCATCAGTACATTCTATATAAAATCTGCGAACGCTCCCATATTTCCCTTCAGATAATTCCAGAGGTGTAATTCCTGTCGCAACCGGTTCATGACTCAATAATAGTTTTGCTAATTGCGTTATCGAATCTTCACAATCATGATAAAGACCTTCTTTATAAATTTCTGTTTGTAAAGTATGTGCATTTAATTCCGGATATCTGGTAACGTAAGGTTTCAGAACACCTTCAATATCCTGAACTGAATATTCGGTTTGGGTTTTACCATTTGGAATTAAATAAGCAGCCAGATAAATAAGTTTTTCAATTTTTTCAGATCTGTATTCTGCAGCTTGCGAAATCATGATCCCGTTTTTACTATGTCCCACAAGTATTACCTGTTCCTCTAAACTATCAATTAATGCGCAAATTTTCTCTACAGAAGTTTGTAATGTTACCTCCTGAATAGGTGTTTTATCCCTTCCCATTCCAGGCAAATCTATTGCAATTGCTTTATGTCCTTTACTTTCTAAAACAGGAATTATTTTGTGCCAATTCCATGAACTATGCCATGAACCGTGAATTAAAATAAATGTCTTCATCTTATAATATTTATTATTTATGAGACAAAATTACTTTTGAAATCGGGAAGATAAAATCTGTTTCTTGCTCAATTATAAGCTAATTTGAACACCTTCCCAACCAATAATTGCAGTTTTACGGGTGTTTCCCCACATATAACCGCCAAAGGTTCCAGAAGATTGAATCACACGATGACACGGAATCAAGAATGCCACAGGATTACTCCCAATTGCAGTTCCTACTGCGCGGGATGCATTTGGTTTCTCTATTTGTTGCGCGATTGTACCATAAGTTGAAAGTTTCCCCATAGGAATTTTAAGCAAAGTTTCCCAAACCTTCAATTGAAAATCGGTTCCTTTTAAATGCAGTTTTATTTCAGATAATTTACTCCAGTCGTTTTGGAAAATAAACAAAGCGTTTTGTTGTGCCAAATCCAGTTTTCTGGAGAATGTTGCATTCGGAAATTTATTTCTTAGATCTTGAAATCCAATTTCTTCATCTTCGGCGAAAGCCATAAAACAAACCCCTTTATTGGTCGAAGCAACGATGATGTTCCCAAACGGACTTTCGGCAAAACTATAATTGATTTCTAAGTTTTTACCGCCATTTTTATATTCGGCCGGAGTCATGCCTTCGATGTTTACAAATAAATCATGTAAACGACTTGTGCCTGATAATCCAGTATCAAATGCGGCATCAAATAGAGTTGCACGACTGTTTTCATTGAGGATTTTTTTAGCATTTTCGACACTGATATATTGCAGAAATTTCTTCGGACTTGTTCCTGCCCATTCTGTAAACAAACGCTGAAAGTGAAACGGACTTAAATGTACTTTTTCGGCAACTTCATCTAAGTTGGGTTGCTCCTTAAAGTTTGACTTGATATAATCAATAGCTTCGGCAATGCGATTATAATTGATATTTTCCTGTGTGTTCATTTCGTTCAATTTTATAATGCAAATATCGGCAGGAATGCGCGATCATAAAATCCGAAACTTGCGGAAGTTTTTTAGATTTGTTTTTTGTTTCAAGTTATTACAGAACCTGAAACCTGAAACTTGAAACCGCTTTTACAATTCTTTTTCCATTTTAAAGTTGATGAGTTCAACGCCCAATCTTATGTTTTTTTGTTTGGCTTTTACAGCAAATCCTTTTTTGTCAAAGAATGGTTTTGCCGTTATACTTACATCTGCAGTAATTGTTTTTGAACGCTCCCTAATAGCTTCAGCCTCTAATTGATTAAAGATATTATCTGCAATTTTTTGGCGTTGAAAATCCTTGTGAACACAAAAGAAATCAATATAATTTCCATCTTTTAAAGTTCCGTAACCTACAATTTTATTATCATTAATTGCCAGTAAAACAAATTGGCTATGAATCACTTTCAGCCAGCGTTCCGTATCATCAAGACTCGAAATCCATGCGTTAATTTGCAAAGGATTATAATCGCTTTTGCAAACCCATTTTATGGTTTCAATATACATTTCCTGCATTTCCTGTAAATCTGAAATTGTAGCTTTTCTGAAATTCATTTTCTTGATGTTTGAATTAATGAGCCGTAGTTTTCGAAAAAATATTAATAACTATAACACCTGCCATAATTAAAACCAAGCCAATAATCGCAGGTAAATCTGGTATTTGTTTAAAAAATACTGCGCCAATAATTGTAATCAAAACAATGCCGACTCCTGACCAAATCGCGTAAGCAATACCAACAGGAATTGTTCGAATGGCAAAACTCAAGAAGTAAAAGGCTGCAAAATAGCCCACAATTGTTATAATGCTTGGAATAAGCTGTGTAAATTGTTCTGATTTTTTTAATGCAGATGTTGCTATAATTTCAAATAGTATAGCAATGCCTAAAAATATAAAATTCTTCATATCACGTTTTTAACAAAGTTAACCTTTGTATTGATGTGAAAGAAGAATTTATAGAATTGTATAAATAAACTAATGTTGTTTTTTGATTATGGCAATTCAATATCAATTAGTTTAAATGGTATTTTTTTTAGTGATTTATCGGTTTCAATATTAATTACCAATTTCCAGCTGGGATTTGGTTTTTCGTCAAAATAATAGGTAAACAAAGCATCACTTCTCATACTGCCATTTCGTTCTATTTTCTTTCCGGTTGCATCTTCAAAATATAAATCGACAAATTTAGATTTATCTCCATTTACATAAAAATAAATTTTATTATCGTCAGTAGTATCGTCAGAGCTGAAAAGACCTTCAAAAGCACCAACTAATCCCTGAGCTAATTGTCTTGCAGCTTCGGGCAGTTTTTTAAGTTCTTCTTCCTTTTTATCTTTATTCTCCTTGACATATTTTGCGTAAGATTCTTTTGTTAAATAGATTATTTCTAACCCTGATTTTTTAGGTAAAAGATTTACATTGGTTTTATTCTGATAATCAGTGATTTTGATTTCACTCCCGTTTGCCTGATTAGGATTGTACAAGCTCACTTCTCCGCTAAGTTCCTTAATAGTTTTTGCCTTTCTGGCAGGAATTTTAGTTTCTATTTTAATCTTAGCAGTTTGATCTATTTTAATATAATCGTCATTGTTTTTATCATCATTAAGTAAATCGATACCTTGATCATCAATTGCTTTAGTGATTTTACTAATTTTTACTAATTTGTATTTTCTTACCTCGTCACCGGAGATTTTTAATTCAATTTCACATTCGTTTCCAAATGAATTATCTGATGTAGATCTTTTTTCGTTTATCTCACTAACTGATATTTTTTGACAGAAAGAAACTGACGTAATAAGTAAAAACAAACTTGTACTAAGTAATTTTATTTTCATTTTGAGATTTATTGGTTGAGGTTTTTGGTTTTATTTGCTGCGAATATATTGATATATTTCAGAATTATTTTACAAAACAAAATAGTATTTAGAAAATTTCAAAAAATAAAATGTTAGAATTATTTAAGTTCAGCTTTTCTTAGTGAGATGCTAATTAATTTATAACCATTACCAGTTCTTAAAAATTCAAAATGATCTTGTCCGTGATCAGTTTTGTTCTTTGGAGAAATAACAATATTTTTCACAGGATTGATCCAGTCTTTCGGCTGATGGCAATTGTCAAAATAGTGATCATATTCATCTGCTTCATAAATAAATTTATTTAAGCTTTGAGAGAAAATGTGATAATCACAATCTGCCAATTTAAGCTCAAGTAGTTTTGCTTTTATGAGTTTATAATTTTGTTCTATAAAGCTGGCTTTTGGTTTACTGATCCAGCCTTCAGCTTCTTGCTCTTTCCAATATGTAATTTTATCGTATGAGTTTTTTAGTAAATTTTCTTTAGATAAATCAGTCAGTAAATTATTTTTCAGCCATGATTTAAATTCTTTATCAAAATTAGTGAAGGAATAATATTCACCGTCAACCGCAAGAAAATTTTCTCTTATTTCGTCTTTGCTTGGTTCTTTTGATTTTTGCAGAGAATAAAAATTAAGTTCGTCGTTATAACCAAAATTCTCAATAAGAATTTTATTATTGATATCAATAAGATATTCTTTACCGCCAACCCAGCTAAAATGACCGTCACCGCCAGAATCCATTACTTTTGTTGCACCTTTTAGTGCGATAATCATTCCGTTTCTAACTCTGGTTAAATCGCTATATTCGGTTGGAATTACAATGTTTCCCTGAGCGTTAAACAAACCCATTTTATTTGTTTTATAATCTTTAAACCTGATAAAACCTTCGTTTTCGCAATCGGCACCATTATCATAAATATACAAACTATCACGACCAACAGTTTTACCGGATTTAGTTAGGTAATAACTTTTCCAGTTTTCTTTATTTTCTTCTGAAACTACAATGATATCATCAAATTTATTAGCAAAGGTAAGTCCCATATATTTTGGTTCTATTTTGATTTTGCCATTTTGATCTTTAAATCCAATATGTGTCGTGTCTTTGTCCCAAAATGAAACCCAGGTGTCTTTGTTTTGTGCAAATAAAGCACAGTTTAAAAATAAAAATAGACACAACGGAATAAATTGTTTCATGAAAAAGTATTTACAGTAAATATAAGAATAAGGTTTTGAAAAAAGAATATCCAAATTGATTCAATACTTTCTTGAGTTTATTCAATGTTAAAACCTGTTGGGTTTAGGAACGCGAAATTGGTGACACGCCCAGATAATGAAATTTTAGATTTATGACTTTAGATTTAAGATAAAAAAACAAAACCCGATAGATTTTAAAAATCCATCGGGTTTGATATAGATAATTAAAGAAATCTATCCCGATAGCTATCGGGACAGAAATCTTCAATCTAAAATTTATTT
Source organism: Flavobacterium psychroterrae (assembly GCF_018380615.1). Lineage (GTDB taxonomy): Bacteria > Bacteroidota > Bacteroidia > Flavobacteriales > Flavobacteriaceae > Flavobacterium > Flavobacterium psychroterrae. The sequence goes on from NZ_JAGYVZ010000002.1 coordinate 284,450, forward strand.
AGTATCTGTAATATTCTGGTTTGAACGGACCTTGAACTTCAACACCAATATAAGCAGCCTGATCGTCACGTAAAGTTTCCAATTCAACTCCTAATTTAGCAAGGTGCAAAGCAGCAACTTTTTCATCTAAATGTTTTGGTAACATATAAACGTCATTGTTGTAAGCAGCGCTGTTTTTCCATAATTCGATTTGAGCAAGAGTTTGGTTGGTGAATGAGTTACTCATTACAAAACTTGGGTGACCTGTAGCACAACCAAGGTTTACCAAACGACCTTCAGCAAGAATAATGATGTCTTTTCCAGCGATAGTATATTTGTCAACTTGTGGTTTGATTTCGATTTTTGATGCACCGTGGTTTTTGTTCAACCAAGCCATATCAATTTCGTTATCAAAGTGACCAATGTTACAAACAACAGTTTTGTCTTTCATTTGCTCGAAATGAGATCCAAGAACGATATCTTTATTTCCAGTAGTTGTAATGATGATATCAGCATTTGCAACAACAGTGTTTAATTTTTTAACTTCATAACCGTCCATTGCAGCTTGTAAAGCACAAATTGGGTCAATTTCAGTAACTGTTACAATAGATCCAGCACCTCTGAAAGAAGCAGCAGTTCCTTTTCCAACATCACCGTATCCACAAACGATAACTCTTTTACCAGCTAACATTAAGTCAGTTGCACGACGTACTGCATCTACAGCAGATTCTTTACAACCGTATTTGTTATCAAATTTAGATTTAGTAACAGAGTCGTTAATGTTGATTGCAGGCATTGGTAAAGTTCCGGCTTTTACTCTTTCGTAAAGTCTGTGAACACCAGTTGTAGTTTCTTCAGACAATCCTTTGATTCCAGGAACCAATTCCGGGAAACGGTCAATAACCATGTTTGTTAAATCTCCACCATCATCAAGAATCATGTTCAATGGTTTTCTGTCTTCACCAAAGAATAAAGTTTGCTCAATACACCAGTCAAATGATTGCTCATCAAGACCTTTCCAGGCATAAACCTGAATTCCTGCAGCAGCAATAGCAGCAGCAGCCTGATCCTGAGTAGAGAAAATGTTACAAGAAGACCAAGTAACCTCTGCACCAAGAGCGATTAAAGTTTCGATCAAAACTGCAGTCTGGATTGTCATGTGCAAACATCCGGCGATACGAGCACCTGCAAGAGGTTGTTCGTCTTTATATTCAGCACGAAGCGCCATTAAACCTGGCATTTCAGCTTCAGCTAATTCAATTTCTTTTCTTCCCCAAGCTGCTAGAGAGATGTCTTTTACTTTGAAAGCCACAAAAGGCGTAGTTGTAGTACTCATTTATAGTATATTTGTAATTGTAAAATTTTTGCAAATTTACGGAATAGGTTTTTAATTTTGACTACTTTCTAGAAGATTTGTGAAATGTTTAATTTCTTAATATATAGAAGATTAGTTTACAAAATCTTTTTAACCATATAAGTTATATAAGTTCATTTAAAAAAAAATCTTAATATTATAAATTGTTTATTTTGAATACACTTAATTACTTAAATTTATAATAGCAATTTTCAGTACGACCATATTATATTTACTTATATCACTTATGTGGTTTAAAAAATAACACCATAATTCATAATTAAAAAAGAATGCCTTTATTTCAAACCATACAATTCAACGCAACTACCAAAATCTTAATTTGGCATATAACAGAATCTTTTGAGGAATTATTGAGCCAGGTAGTATTAAAAGAAAAAACGCAGCAAAGACTTAACGCAATGAAGTCGCAAATGCACCAGCGTGCTTTTTTGAGCGTTCGTATGTTGATACAGGAAATGGGTTTTACAGATCATGAAATGCATTATGATGAGTTTGGGAAACCGTATTTTAATTGTCACAATCATATTTCTATAACACATTCGCATGATTTTGCAGCGATTATTATTAGCGATGAAACCGTAGGAATCGACATGGAATTGCAACGCGAAAAAATCCTTAGAATCGCTGATAAATTTGTAGACACAGAAAATAGTTATTTATCGCGAAGTTTCGGGAGCAAAGACATAACTAATTATGTTAAGGAACTTACTGTAATCTGGGGAGCGAAAGAAGCGATCTTTAAAATTAGAAACGAAAAAGGAATCAGTTTCAAGGATCATATTAGAGTAGATGATTTTTCGTTAGATAAAAATCTAACAGAAGCCACTTTGCATTTTAATGATTTGGTAATAGATTTTGATGTGCATTATAAAGAGATCAAGTCAAGTACTTCCGGACAGGACTTTACTTTGGTTTATGCTTTTGAGAAATAAATTTTCAATAAATTCCAATTTTAAAAAATCAAAATTCCAAGGTTTGATCTCGATCTTGTCATTTACAGAAATGAAAAGATTGAGTTGCTAAAATCCGTTTTAATCTGTGTTTTCGCAAAAGCGAATCCGCGTCATCCGCGTTCTATATTGTCGCCAATCTTTGTCGAGCTTCTGGTGTCATTTAGATCCCGAAGCTTCGGGATCTAAATGACAAAAAATAAACTTAATTTAAGTTTTCTAAAGAAGCTTCACTCATCTTCTTGCGATGTTCGAACATACTCATAAACAAAAAAGTACTCATTTTTCTGGCACGACGTTTTAGCGTATCGGCATTTTCACCTTCAAAATGTTCGTCTATGGTTTGAAACCAATGATTCAGCCAGATTCCAAAAACCTCTGCAGTTATATTGCTTTCAAAATGAGCATCAACTTCATTATGGACTGTATGCGGATTGCCTTTATACTTTTTAACGGCAAACAAATTAGTTTCCCAAAAATCGGTTAACTTTTCTAAGTGCGCATCCCAATCTTTAATCATCGTATTAAAATAAAAGCCAATCTCTCGATCGGCTCTTATTTTAGCATAGAACTGATGTACTAAAAAGGAAATATCGGCTCTGTTTTCTATTTGTTTTATCATAGAATAAAATTGTTCACGATTATAAAGATAACGCTTAATAAAGCACTTACAATAATGAAGTTAAAAACTACTTTGTGTTTCATTTGTGCCAGAATAGAAGTATTTGCCAGAATACAAGCCATAACAATAATAGCCAGTTGTATCATTTGCCCAACAGAAGTTCCGTGAGACAGGATATACATCGCCGCCGCTGCACCTAAACAGCTTTGACCAATTACAGCCATTGCTGCAGAACCCATATAATTTTTATTGAAATTTTCGAATGTTGTTTGATATAGTGTCATGATATTGAGATTTTTATACTACAAAGGTACATGCACTTTACAGCTTCAGTTTATGATTAAAATCATAAAACAAGAACTATTTTATCGATATACTTTTCTGTTTATAATCTTCAAAATCCCTTTTTTTTCTAAAGCTTTAATGGTTCTGATAACGGTTTCTACCCGTAAACCGGTTAAATCACCAATTTGCTGTCTTGTAAAATTGATGAGGTAGCCATTTTCATCTTTTTGGAAATTAAAATAAGCAATTCCGTGATCGATTAGTTTTAAAACTCGATGCTCTGGCTCTTGTGTTGACATTTCAGCCGCCATAACCGACTTGTAATATAATCGTTGCGCAAAATTCTCAATCATCTTAATGCTGATTTTAGGATTTTCTTCCAGCAATTTCATAAAACTGCTTTTTGCAAGAACAAGAACTTCAGAATTGTCAACAGTAATAGCATTCGCAGGATAATTTTGGTTCAGAAATAAAGGTGGTTCTCCAAAAGATTGGTCTTTATAAAAAATACCCTGAATAAATTCGCGGCCGTCGTCATTATAATTACTCATTTTTACTTCTCCGGAAATAATTTGGTAGTAGTGCGCAGGAAGATTCCCTTCTTCAAAAATAATTTCATTTTTATCGAAAGATTTTTTTAAAGCCCCATATTTTTCTAACAGATCAATTGCAATCATAATCTTGTTTTAGCTATGACACAAATATAATTCATTCAAGATAGTTCTTCTGCATTAAAAAACTTTTACTTTTACGCCCGTTATGAGACAAAAAATACCCAACATACGCCATCAAATTTTGGAAGCTAAAAGTAATGGACAAAAATTGCTAGCCATACTTTTAGATCCTGATAAAATTGTTTGGGAAAATTTAGATCATTTATTACTTAAAATAAACCAATCTCCTGCAACACATGTTTTTGTTGGCGGAAGTATTGTTGAATCTACAATATTAGAAGATTTAATTTCAGCTTTAAAACAAAAAACAAACTTGCCAGTTGTAATATTTCCGGGTAATCCATCACAAATTTCACCTCAGGCAGATGCTATTTTGTTCTTGTCTTTACTATCTGGTCGAAATCCGGATTATTTAATAGAATATCAGGTTCAGGCAGCGCCAATTCTTAAAAAAACAAATCTGGAAGTTATTTCAACTGGATATATTTTGATTGAAAGCGGAAATGAAACTGCCGTAGCACGCGTGAGCAAAACAAAACCGCTTAATCGTGATAATTTTGATTTGGTTTTAGCAACTGCGCAAGCCGGAGAAATGTTAGGCAATCAATTGATTTATTTAGAAGCCGGAAGCGGAGCAAAAAAACCGGTTCCTTTGAAAATGATACAGTTAATTGCTCAAAACATTAATATTCCTATTATTGTTGGAGGAGGAATTGTAGATTTGCACGGAATTCAAAATGCTCATAATGCCGGCGCTGATTTAGTAGTTATAGGAACTGCTTTTGAAAACGACAGCCACTTTTTTGAACCATAAAATAAAAACAACCAAAACAACCAAACCTAATGATAGATTTTTTTCTGGAGAGTTACAAAAATGCTCCTTTATGGCATATTGCTTTAGAGTTTTTAGTTTTTGTATTTGGTATTTTAAGTGTTTGGTTTGCTAAAAAAGAAAACATTTGGGTATATCCAACCGGTTTAATCGCTACAGTTATTTCAGTTTATCTTTTATACGTGGCGGGATATATTGGTGATATGATCATTAATGCCTATTTCTCAATTATGAGTATTTATGGTTGGTGGGTTTGGGCAAAAGGAGGAACGGTTGAAGATAATTTGCCTATTACGAGAACGAATCTTAATGAAAAAATAATAGGTATTATACTGTTCTTTGTTACTGTTTTTGTAGTTTTCGGAATTTATAAATATTTTGATTATGAGATTAAAAACGATAATTATGTCGATATGATTTCATCTGGAATATTTTTTGCAGGAATGTGGTACATGGCCAGGAAAAAGATCGAAAACTGGACACTTTGGATCATTGGCGATATTATTGTTGTGCCTCTTTATGCCTATCGTGGCTTAGGGATGTTGTCACTTCAATATTTAATTTTTACAATTTTGGCTATTTCAGCTTATTTAGAATGGAGAAAAATCTTAGACAGCAAAAAACAGCTATCATAAAAATTGCTTTATTTGGTCCTGAAAGTACAGGCAAAACCACATTGGCAAAACAACTTGCAGAATATTATGAAACCGAATGGGTTCCTGAATTCGCACGTGATTATTTACAGCAAAAATGGGAAGAGAATCAGCATATTTGTGTTGAAGATGATATGTTGCCAATAGCATACGGACAAGTTGCATTAGAAAATATAAAACTTGCTTCGGCAAAAAAATATTTGTTTTCTGATACTAATTTGATGGTTACCAAAGTTTTTTCTGAAGTATATTATGGCTTTTGTGATCCGTTTTTAAATGAAGCCGCATTAGAACATGAATACGATTTGTTTTTCCTTACGGATATAGATGTTCCCTGGGAGAAAGATGACATCAGAGATACTTCTGAAGGAAGAGAAACTGTGTTTTCGGTTTTTAAACAAACTCTAATTGATGCAAAAAAGCCTTTCATAACGCTTTCCGGAGATAAAGAAAGTCGTTTGGAAAAAGCAATCGCAATTATTGATAATTTATCAATTGCAACGCAACATGATATTTCATCAGCAGATTTTGTTCAGATATATAATCATGAAATTCCATTTAATAAAATTCTAAAACAATTAGAAATTTTTAAAAGCGGAATTGCAAAAGCAAATCTAATAAGTCCCGCAACAATTAATAACGGAATCTTAAGTTTATCTGAATCGGAATTTAAAGAAAAAGCTGCTTTTTTTGATCTTCAAAAAGAACAATTGAAACTTAAGAAATTTGTTCCAGCCTCAGGCGCTGCAAGCAGAATGTTTAAATTTCTAAATGCTTTTTTGAATGACTTTGAGATTAAAAAAGAAACTATAAATGCTTATATCAACAGAAAAAAAGACAGTGATTTGTCTATTTTTATCGTTGCAATGGATAAGTTTCCATTTTTTAAAGCTTTAGACGAAAAACTAAAAGAAATTTATCCTGATTTTGAAACTTTAGACAGAGATTACAAGAATTATTACTTTATAAAAATATTATTGTCTTCTGATTATTTTGATTTTGCCAATAAGCCAAAAGCAGTATTGCCATTTCATCAATATAAAACCCATATTGCAAATCCTATTGAAGAACATTTGAATGAATGTGTGCATTATGCAACAACAAATCAAGTTTCTAATTTACATTTTACTGTTTCGGAAAATCATCAAAATTTATTTGAAAATGAAGTTGAGGTACTTAAAGAAAAAGTAGAAAAATTATCAGGCGCTCAAATTAATATTAGTTATTCCTACCAAAATAAAAGTACTGATTCTATTTGTGTAGATGCAAAAAACATTCCTATCCGGGATAAAGAAAATAATTTAGTATTTAGACCAGGAGGACATGGTGCATTAATCGAGAATTTAAACGAGCTGGAATCAGATATCATTTTTATAAAAAATATTGATAATGTAATTCAAAACCATATTGATAAAATTGCGTTGTATAAAAAAGCTTTAGCAGGGATTTTAATTGATGTGCAGCAACAAGTTTTTAGTTATTTACAAGCTATTGAAAAGCAGGAAATAAAAGAAAATAACATTGAGGAAATTGTTGCTTTTTTAATGCAAAAACTACACATTGAATTAAATAGCGACTTTAATAAGTTCACTGTTGAAAATAAAATCAGTAAGATTAAAGATTTGTTAGACAGACCAATTCGTGTTTGCGGAATGGTTAAAAATGAAGGAGAACCAGGAGGAGGACCTTTTTGGGTAAGAAATAATAAAGGAACAGTTTCATTGCAGATTGTAGAAACTTCTCAGGTAGATCTGGCAAATAAAAAGCAACAGGAAATTTTAGCAGAAGCAACACATTTTAATCCCGTTGATTTAGTTTGCGGAATTAAAAATTATAAAAACGAAAAGTTTGATTTATTGCAATTTGTAGATCAAAAAGCAGGTTTTATAGTAGAGAAAAGTGTTGAAGGAAAAATAGTTAAAAGCTACGAATTGCCGGGATTGTGGAACGGAGCAATGGCAAATTGGCTTACAATTTTCGTAGCAGTTCCATTGATTACTTTTAATCCCGTGAAAACAGTAAATGATTTATTAAAAGCAGCACACCAACCACAATAATGGATATCGAAAAAATCATATCAGAGTTAAGTTTTAAAGCAGTTAGAAGTAGTGGCGCAGGCGGACAAAACGTGAACAAAGTATCATCAAAAGTAGTTTTGACTTTTGATGTAAATGCTTCTCAGGCTTTATCTGAAGAAGAAAAATTGCTTTTATTAACGAATATTGCATCTCGTTTAACAACCGAACACATCTTGATTTTAAATTGTGATGAAGACAGAAGTCAGCTTAAAAATAAAGATATTGTCATAAAACGTTTTCTGGAAATTATCAAAAAAGGATTATTTGTTCCTAAAGTTCGAAAAGCAACTAAGATTCCAAAATCGGTAATTAGGAAAAGAATCAAAGACAAAAAGAATATTTCTGAGAGAAAGCAATCAAGGAGAAAGCCGGACTTAGATTAAATTCCAAAAAATAAATTCCAAATTCCAAAAAGAAAGGCTACGTTATAGATTTTCAATATAGATTTTCAATTGGAATTTGGAATTTAAAAAATTGAAAATTTGTAAGGTTTGGAATTTCATTTTTTAAGTTTACATTTGTCTCGTCTCAAAGGGGTGCTCTAAATAACGAGCTGAGATCATACCCAAAGAACCTGAGCAAGTAATGTTGCTAAGGGAAAAAACGACAATTTTAGCGTGCACACTATATTTTGTCGTGAAACATTTATTAATTTAACAAAAGAATAATTCCCCCTTTTATTCGTAATTTTTTTACGGATGAAAACATTTTTTTCAGGTACTTTCAAAAGTACAAAGGTACAAAGGCACAAAGGTTCAAAGCTGACTCAAAAGTCTATTTTCTTTCTTCTTTCTTCTATTTTCTTATCACAATTCTCTTTCGCTCAAGAACAAGATTCAACCAAAGTCAACAAGCTTGATGATGTATTGGTTTCTGCTGTTCGTGTAACTACAAAAACGCCGGTTTCGTTTAGTAACTTGGATAAAAAAGATATCAAATACAGAAATCTTGGTCAGGATATTCCAATTTTGATGAACTATTTGCCATCTGTTGTCACGACTTCAGATGCAGGAAACGGAATGGGTTATACAGGAATCAGAGTTCGAGGTAGTGATGCTACAAGAGTAAATGTTACCATAAACGGAATCCCTTATAATGATGCTGAAAGTCAGGGAACATTTTGGGTAAATATGCCTGATTTTGCTTCGTCTCTGGAAAGTTTACAATTGCAGAGAGGAGTTGGAACTTCAACGAATGGTTCTGGTGCGTTTGGCGCAAGTTTAAATATGCTGACAGATAATTATGCATCAAAAGCTATTGGAGAAATTTCAAGCTCTTACGGAAGCTTTAATTCTAAAAAAAATACAGTAAAATTTAGTACGGGTTTATTAAATGACCATTTTGAATTGGCAGGACGTTTGTCTACAATCAAATCCGATGGATATATTGACAGAGCGAGTTCTGATCTAAAATCATATTTTCTGCAAGGAACTTATGTTGGTAAAACGACTTTGATTAAAGCATTGGTTTTTGGCGGAACCGAAAAAACATACCAATCCTGGAACGGAATTGATGCTGAAACCTTAAATTCAGATCGTACATATAATTCGGCGGGAGCCTATACTGATGAAGCAGGAAATCTTCGTTTCTATGATAATGAAACCGATAATTACAATCAAAATCATTATCAATTACACTGGAGTGAATCATTCTCAGATAAATGGAGTACAAACCTGGCTTTACATTATACTAAAGGAAAAGGCTATTACGACAACTACAAAGAAGATGCTGATATGGCAGATTACGGTTTATTGCCAGTTGGCGCTGTAAGTACAACTGATTTAGTGCGTCAGAAATGGTTGGATAACGATTTCTACGGAACTACTTTTTCAGTAAAATACAAAGAAGAGAAGCTGGATGTTATTTTTGGCGGAGGCTGGAATAAATACGAAGGCGATCATTTTGGAAAAGTAATCTGGGCAAGATATGCTTCACAATCTGAACTTGGAGACCATTATTACGATGATTATTCAGCTAAAACGGACGGTAATGTTTTCGCAAAAGCCAATTATCAATTCACAGAAAAGTTAAGTTTTTACGGAGATTTACAATATAGAAATGTAACCTATAAAGCAAATAGTGCCGAAACTGGTTTGGTTGATGATAACTTCAATTTTTTTAATCCAAAAGCGGGTTTGAATTACGATCTTAATCAAAAAAACACACTTTACTTCTCCTACGCAAGAGCAAATCGTGAACCTAACAGAACCGATTATGAAGGGGGAAATGTAAAACCTGAAAAGCTAAATGATTTTGAATTAGGCTGGAGACTCAATTCAGAGAAATTTCAATTGACTTCAAATTTCTATTATATGGCATACAAAGATCAATTGATTTTGACAGGAACATTAGACGATGTTGGAGCGCCAATTCGATCAAATACGGACAAAAGTTACCGTTTAGGTTTTGAAGTTGATGCAACAATTAAGCTTTCGGATAAATTTATTCTAAGACCAAACTTTACTTTAAGCAGTAATAAAAATGTTGATTTGGCAGTTGATGGTCAAAATTACGGAACAACTAAGATTGCTTATTCGCCAGAAGTTATTGCGGGGAATATTATTGTTTACAGCCCAATTGAGAGTTTACATATTTCGTTATTGCAAAAATATGTTGGTGAACAATACATGAATAATATCGAATTACCTGCGGCTAAATTAGCAGATTATTTTGTCAATGATTTTAATATATCTTACGAAATTAAACCTAAATCAATCTTTAAATCAATTTTAATTACAGGTTTAGTAAATAACATTTTAGATAAAAAATATGTGTCAAATGGTTATATGTATGATGTTTATCCATACTATTATCCTCAGGCAGGAATTAATTTCTTAGCTGGATTAACTTTGAAATTCTAAGAAACTTCAAAAAATAAAAAAGCCTGAAAATTTAAACTTTCAGGCTTTTTTTATATTAATTATAAACGTGAATCACGGTTCCTATTACTTCAACCCGATATTGTTTTAAAGGATATTCTTTTCCGCCAAGTCCCGTAAATAAACTATATTCAGTTTTATCGCAGGAACAAACAGCATTAATTCCGTTAATTGTCATTGCGGTACAAGAAGTTAAGGCTTGATTAGGACAAGCTGCATCAAATGCAGTATAGCCGCTTCCTGCATTGAAAATAATAACTCCCTTTGCCCCATAATTAGGAATAATAATACCATTACTTACAAACTTAAGGTTTGAATAAGCAGGCAAATTCATGTCAATAGAAAGGTTAACAGAATAACTAGGTATGTAAGGATTTTTGTTACTGGTGTTGTTATCGCTGCAAGAGAACAAGATAGAAACAAATACAATTAAGAGCCAGAATTTTTTCATTATTTTAATAAGAATTAGTGAAACAAAAATAATTTATTTAGATTTGATTTTTATATGATTAACATATAATTATGTACTATAAAAAATAATAGTATATTTGTAATACAAAATCCCGTCCCGATGGGATTTTTTGTATTTATATAAACGATGAAGTTATGAGTAAAGTATCTTATTATACAGCAGAAGGATTAAAAAAATTAAAAGATGAGTTGGAGCATTTAAAAAGTGTAATGCGCCCAAAGGCATCCCAAGATATAGCAGAAGCAAGAGACAAAGGTGATTTATCTGAAAACGCCGAATATGATGCAGCAAAAGAAGCACAAGGATTACTTGAAATGAGAATTGCTAAAATGGAAGAAGTATATTCGAATGCAAGATTAATTGACGAATCACAACTTGATGTTTCAAAAGCATTGGTACTTTCTAATGTAAAAATTAAAAACCAAAGCAACGGAATGGAAATGAAATATACGCTTGTTGCCGAAAGTGAAGCAGATCTAAAAACCGGAAAAATCTCAGTAACTTCTCCTATTGGAAAAGGTTTACTAGGAAAATCTGTTGGTGAAGTAGCAGAAATCACCGTTCCTAACGGAATATTGAAATTTGAAGTATTAGAAATTACAAGAGATTAAATTATAATGTTTAATTGGTTAATCGTTTATTTGTTTAACCGATTTAACGATTCTACAAATAAACAAATAAACGATGTCAATATTTACCAAAATAGTAAACGGAGAAATTCCTTCTTATAAAATTGCGGAAGACGACAAGTATTTGGCTTTTTTAGATGTAAATCCAAATGCAAAAGGACACACACTTTGTATTCCCAAACAAGAAATCGATAAGATTTTTGATATGGATGATGAGTTGTATTTAGGTTTAATGAAATTTTCTAAGAAAATTGCAATTGCCTTAGAGAAAACCGTTCCCTGCAAAAGAGTCGGAATGGCAGTTGTAGGTTTAGAAGTTCCTCACGCGCATGTACATTTAATTCCGTTAAACGAAATGGATGAAATGCGTTTTCATAATAAAGTATCACTTTCTAAAGAAGAATTTGAAGCTTTGGCAAAAAGTATTAAGGCGAATTTGTAGTCAGGCTGAGTAAACTCGAAACCCAGGTCAACAAATTCGTATGTCGGGCTGAGCGGAGTCGAAGCCCCCAAGACAATAAAAAAATATAAAGTGTAGTAAAGTAATTTTTACTACACTTTTTTATTTAACGAAATCTGGAAAGTAGTTCCTTTCCCAATTTCAGAATGTAATACCTTTATTTTTCCGCTATGATATTCTTCAACTATTCTTTTGGTTAAAGAAAGTCCCAATCCCCAACCACGTTTTTTAGTTGTAAAACCAGGTTCAAAGATTGTTTTATATTGTTTTTTCGAAATTCCAGTTCCGGAATCTTTCACATTTATTTTTACTTGATTTGCATCTTGTTCAATTTTAAGGTCTAAAGATCCTTTTCCTTTCATGGCATCAATGGCATTTTTTACAAGATTTTCAATAGTCCAACTATGTAGCGTTGGGTTTATCATGACTAAAATAGGTTCTTTAGTCCCAGTATATGAGAATGCAACTTGTTTAGAAAAACGGGATTGCAGGTATTCATACGTATTTAAAGTTTCTGCAATAATATCATGTTCCTCTAAAACGGGAACAGATCCAATTTTAGAAAAACGATCCGTAATCGTTTGTAATCTCTCAATATCTTTCTCTATTTCAAAAGTAATTGATTGGTCAATTTCCTCTGTTTTTAATATTTCAACCCAACCAATTAGAGACGATAATGGCGTACCGATTTGATGCGCGGTTTCTTTTGCCATTCCCGCCCAGAGTTTGTTTTGAGTAGCCATTTTAGTGCTTTTGTAGAAATTGTAAATCAAAGCGCCAAACAAAAAGATAATCAGTAATAAAGCAACGGGATAATATTTTAACTTCTTAAGCAAAGCCGAATTGCCATAATAAACCTGTTGTTGCTTTCCAAGAGCATATTCAATAAGAATAGGCTCATTGTCATTTTTTAAATTGGCTAAATACGCTGCAGCCTTATCTTTATCTTCAATAATATCATCAGGAATATTCTTTGAGCTAATCACTTTGTCATACATGGTTAACATAACTGGAACCGAAGTATTGTTGTTTATAATCTCAAGCGGTAAATCTAAATCAGTATTTTCATCGGCATTAATAAGCGTTTTTGAAGCATTTGCCCAAAGATTCATTTTAAGCCTTTCTTCGTTTTTAAAAATCTGAAAAAAAGTGTAAGTATTCCAAAGAATCAGGGAAATGATTAAAAAGGAAATAGAAATGATAATCCATCGCGTAGTATTTCTTCTTTCTGAAAAAGACATAAATAGTTTTTTTGAGGTATAAATATAACGAAATAAACACATTTAATATTTTGTAATGCTTTAAAGATTTTTTTTGTTTTTATATAAGAAAGTATTTCTTTGGATTAAACGATTTATCTACTTTTGCAGTTACCGAAACGAGATTCGGTTAAAAGAAAAATCTATGATTAGCATCGATCCTAAAGAAATACCAACGGCAAAATTGCATGGTTATTTACAAAGTGCCGTAGGTCCCAGACCAATTGCTTTTGCAAGTACAATAAGTACAAAAGGAATCCCGAATTTGTCGCCTTTTAGTTTCTTTAACGTGTTCAGTGCCAATCCGCCAATTTTAATTTTTTCGCCTGCACGCCGCGTTCGGGACAATACTGTTAAACACACTCTGATTAATGCTGAAGCAACGCGCGAAGTAGTAATTAATGTAGTAAATTATGATTTAGTACAGCAAACATCATTAGCCAGTACAGAATATGCCGAAGGTATAAATGAGTTTATAAAAGCCGGATTAACGCAAATTCCATCAGATTTGGTAAAACCATATCGGGTAAAAGAATCTCCGGTGCAGTTTGAGTGCAAAGTCACACAGATAATTCCGTTAGGTACAGAAGGCGGAGCAGGAAATCTGATCCTTTGTGAAGTCGTTAAAATGCATATTCATGAAGCTGTTTTAGATGAAAATGGAGGTATTGATCAACATAAAATTGATTTGGTTTCAAGATTAGGAAATAACTGGTATTCAAGATCCAATCAGGGACTTTTTGAAGTGCCAAAACCGTTGACAACATTAGGAGTTGGAGTAGATGTGATTCCGAAGAACATCAAGGAAAGTACTGTTTTTGACGGAAATGACCTCGGAAAATTAGGTAACATTGAAGCCTTGCCCACAACGGAAGAAGTTAGTATATTTGTGAAAGAAAATTTTTCGGTGAAAGGAGTTTTAAGCTCAGACGATCAGGAAAAGATACATTTAGAAGCCAAAAAATATCTGAATAATGATGATATTTCATCAGCCTGGAAAGTGCTTTTAGCAAAAAAAATAGAAAAGAAACAATAATTAATATAGAAGAAGATGGAAGTTACAGGAAAAGTAAAAGTGGTGAACCCAGAGCAACAAGTTAGTGCTGCATTCAAAAAAAGAGAGTTGGTTGTTACCACAGATGAGCAGTATCCACAGCATATTTTGATCGAATTTACACAAGATAAATGCGATTTATTAAGTAGCTACAAACAAGGAGAGGCAGTAAAAGTTTCTATCAATTTAAGAGGAAGAGAATGGGTTAATCCACAAGGAGAAACCAGATATTTCAATAGTATTCAAGGTTGGAGAATTGAAAGAGTAGCACCAGAAGGTCCTGCACAAACTCCGGCAATGCCAGCTGCAGAAGCTTTTGCACCAGCAACAAACTTAAACGAAGACGAACCGGACGATTTACCTTTCTAAACGTTTAAATTACAAAAAATAAATTCCAAATTCCAATTCATTTACTTGTAATTGGAGTTTGGAATTTTGTTTTTTTGTGAACAATAATTGCGTACAACTTTGACAAAGTTTTCTACCAAATAAGAGTTTGGAATTTGGAATTTCCATTTTGTAATTTTTTTTAATATGTATTACGTATCAAACGATTTATTCTTTCCTCCAGTTTCAGAAGCCGATGAAGACGGTATTTTGGCAATTGGCGGCGATTTAGATTCAGACCGATTAAAACTAGCTTACAAAAGCGGAATTTTCCCGTGGTTTAATGAAGGAGAACCTATTTTATGGTGGTCACCGGATCCCAGAATGGTTTTGTTTCTTGATGAATTGGTAATCTCTAAAAGTATGCGTAATGTTTTGAATCGTAACGAGTTTAGAGTTACTTTTAATCAAAATTTTAGAGATGTAATTTCGAATTGCCAAAAAATAAAACGTGATGGTCAAAACGGGACCTGGATATCAAACGATATGATCGATGCCTATTGCAAACTAAACGAACAGGGAATTGCAAAATCTGTTGAGGTTTGGCAAGGTGAGGTTTTGGTTGGCGGTTTATACGGAATTGATTTGGGGAATATTTTTTGTGGAGAAAGTATGTTTTCAAAAGTATCAAATGCATCAAAAGTGGCTTTTATAGCTTTAGTAAATCATCTGAAAAAAGAAAATTATAAATTATTAGATTGTCAGGTTTATAATCCACATTTAGAAAGTTTAGGTTGTCGCGAAATTGATCGTGAAGAATTTATGTCAATTTTAAAAAGTTAGTAAAATGAGCGCAGTTCATGTTGTAAAAGAAATTTATATTTATCCGATAAAAAGTTTAGCCTCAATTAGTTGTCAGAAAGCTCTGGCTGAAGAAATGGGATTTGAAAATGACCGAAGATGGATGTTAATCGATGCCGAAAATCAATTGATAACACAAAGAGAAAATCCAATTTTGAGTCAGTTTTATCCACAAATTTCAGATGGAAAAATTACCATCACTTTTAAGGATTATAAACATGAATTTTCTACTACTGCACATTTAGAAGATTCTATTGAGGCAAATGTTTGGGAGGATAAAAGTGAAGTATTTGAGGTGGATCCGGAAACTTCAAAATGGTTCAGTGAACGTTTGGGTTTTCAATGCAAATTAGTTAAAATAATTAAAATTGGAGATCGCAAACACGAAAGCTCAAAACTCAAAGAAACGTTCAATGTAAGTTTAGCTGATGGATATCCTTATTTATTAATTGGATCAGAAAGTATCGACTTTCTAAATGAAAAATTAGAAAATAAAATCACAGTTTTAAGATTTCGCCCTAATATTGTCATCACTTCAAAAAATGCTCATGAAGAAGATGATTTTGATACTTTTGCTATAGGAGAAGTTCAATTTAAAAATATAAAACCCTGCGGAAGATGTATTATGGTGAATAATGATCCGCAAAAAAGTATTATAAAAAAAGAACCTTTAAAAACCTTAAGTAAATACCGAGTAGTAAATAATTCTGTTTTATTTGGAACCAATATCGTGAGTTTAAATTCCGGAATAATTAGTGTTGGCGATACTGTTATTTTCTAAAAATCCAGTTTTGTAAAACTCCAATCCAGCGTATTAAAAAGAACCAATTCATTTTTTAGAGTTGGTAAATCCAAAATTAATTTGAGAGTTTCATGCGCCATCATAGTGCCAATAATTCCGGGAAGAGTTCCTAGAACACCGTTTAAATTACAATTGGGAACGTCTTTTGGATCCGGCATTTCAGGAAATAAATCGCGTAGATTTTTACTTCCGTTATGATTGAAAACGGCAACTTGTCCTTCAAATTTTAAAATACTTCCGTAAATTAATGGTTTTTGTAAATCAACGCAAGTATCATTCACCAAATAACGTGTTGCAAAATTATCAGAACCATCTACAACAATATCGTATTGATCAATAATATGACTGGCATTTTCGGTTGTCAATTTCTCATTAATTGCTTCAACTTCAATTAACGGATTTAGTTTTGCAACGACTTCTCTTGCCACAATAGATTTTTCCTGACCAATTTCATTTTCAGTATATAAAATCTGTCGGTGTAAATTATGAATTTCTATTTTGTCAAAATCCATTATCCCAATAAAGCCAACGCCGGCCGTCGCAATATATTGCAAAATGGGACATCCCAAACCTCCGGCACCAATTACTAGAACTCTTGCTTTTTTTAGTTTTTCCTGACCTTCGTCACCAATTTCAGGTAAAATGGTTTGTCTGTTGTAACGAAGGAATTCTTGTATAATGCTCATTTTAATTTAAGTCTTAAAGTTGTAAAGTCGAAAGTCAAAAGTCTAAGATGAAAGCAGGAATCGAAGTAAAGTATTTTACTTTAAGACTTATAACTTTCGACTTTATGACTATAAATTTTGTCCCAATCCTTCCAAACGGGTTCGTAACCTCTATTCGTTATAATTTGGGCGATTTCTTTAGCAGATCGTTCATCACTAATTTCAAATTGTTCCAATGATTGCGGATCAACGACATAACCACCCGGATTTGTTTTAGATCCGGCACTCATACTTGTCACTCCAATTGGGATAATATTGTTTCTGAATTTCTCGTTTTCACGGGTTGAAATTGAGATTTCCAGATCTTCGTTCCATAAACGATAGGCGCAAATAAGTTGTGTCAGATCTTTATCATCCATAATAAAATTAGGTTCAATTATACCTTCGGCTGGTCGAAGTCTGGGAAATGAAACTGAATATTTGGTCTGCCAGTATTTTTTTTGAAGATAATCGAGATGCAAAGCATTAAAGAAACTATCGGTGCGCCAATCTTCTAAGCCTAATAAAACACCTAAACCTATTTTATGAATTCCTGCGGTTCCAATTCTGTCAGGAGTTTCCAATCTGTAATCGAAATTCGACTTTTTGCCCTTTGTATGGTATTTTTTATAAACTTCCTGATGATAGGTTTCCTGATATACTAAAACCGAATAAACGCCAGCTTCATGCAAACGTTCATAATCTTCGGTAGAAAGCGGCTGAACTTCAACAGAAATAATCGAAAACTCTTTTCGTATTAAAGCAATAGCATTCAGAAAATAATTAATATTTACGGTATAATTTGCTTCTCCTGTAACCAATAAAACATGATCAAAACCAACATTTTTCAAAGCTTCAACTTCCAATTTAATTTCAGCATCAGAAAGTGTTTTTCGCTTAATTTTATTGTCTAAACTAAAACCACAATAAGTACAAATGTTCTGGCATTCGTTACTTAGATACAGAGGCGCATACATTTGGATTGTTTTTCCGAAACGTTTTTTTGTTAGATCATGGCATTCCTGTGCCATTTGTTCCAAATAATTCTGAGCAATTGGAGAAATCAAAACTAAAAAATCATCGAGATTTCGTTTGGTTTTTGCCAAAGAAAGTTCAACATCTTTTGCCGAAGTATTGTATATTTTAGATTGGATTGAATCCCAGTCATATTGTTCAAAAACAGATTTAAATGTATTCATTGAATTGTGTTTTTTTGTTTCACGCAGATTTATGGAGATTTAAGCAGATTTAAAATGATTTTATTTTCTATCTAAAATGTCTTAATTTGTAGTGTTTGTTATTGATTTTACATTTTATTAGCGATTCTTTTAATATCGTTTAAAATATTTAGAGTGTTAAAGTTGACTAATAATCCTAGTTTTTTATTTGTGAGTCTTAGATATGTGTCAAGTTGTTTATAATGAATTGGAGCTAGATCTTCAACAGACTTTAATTCTATTATTACTTTGTCTTCCACTAAAAGATCTATTCTAAAAGCAGGCTCTAATGTTATCTCTTCATAAGAAATTGTAACTTCAACTTGTTTTTGAACTTGTAAATCGGCTTTTGTCAGTTCATAAAACAAAGCACTTTCATAAACAGATTCAAATAAACCGGGTCCCAAATTATTATATACTTTGAAAATTGCTCCTCGCACTAAATATGATATTTCATTTTCTGTCATTATTCTTTATTTAAATTTGATTCAAAATTAAAGAATTTTCTTTCATTTAGTATTTTATTGCAAGTAGTTTTAATAAATAAAAAATCATTTTAAATCTGCTTAAATCTCCATAAATCTGCGTGAAATAATTTTAGTCATATAAAAATGATGTCAAAGGACTTGAAGCAATCGCATGATTCTGCTGATTAGCGATTTTAGCTTCAAAAGCTTTTCTGCCTGCAATCACAGCTTCCTTAAAAGCTTCTGCCATTAGTTTTGGATTTCCGGCTACAGCAATTGCGGTATTGACCAAAACAGCATCGGCGCCAATTTCCATTGCTTTTGCAGCGTCAGATGGAGAGCCAATCCCAGCATCTACAATAACCGGAACATTACTTTGCTCGATTATAATCTCAAGGAAATCAATTGTTTTTAAACCTTTATTACTGCCAATTGGCGAACCTAAAGGCATAACGGCAGAAGTTCCGGCATTCTCTAAATGTTTACATAAAACAGGATCTGCGTGAATATAAGGCAATACAAAAAAACCAAGTTTAGCCAATTCTTCTGTTGCTTTTAATGTTTCAATAGGATCCGGCATTAAGTATTTTGGGTCGGGATGAATTTCTAATTTTAACCAGTTTGTTTCTAAAGCTTCTCTTGCTAATTGTGCAGCAAAAATAGCCTCTTTAGCATTTCGCGCGCCCGAAGTATTGGTCAATAAATTAATATTTGGATGTTTTAAATGCGATAATATAGCATCAGTTTCTGTTTCTAAATCAATTCGTTTGAGGGCAACCGTGACCAATTCGCTTCCTGATGCTAAAATAGCTTCTTCCATTTCACGATTTGAACCAAATTTTCCAGTTCCTAAAAATAGGCGTGAGGTTAAGGTTTTATCTCCAATTTTAAACAATGACGTTTGCATATAACTTTTCGTTTAGTTGTTGAATTAGTTTTTCTTTTTGATCGCTTATTGTGATCATTCCGGAAACCGCAATGCCATGAATTCCAGTTTCCATTAACGGACTAATGTCTTTTAATGTGATTCCGCCAATCGCATAAATCGGAATCTGAATTTTATTATTTTTCATTTTTTCGACAATATCATAATATCCAGATAAACCCAATATTGGACTTAATTTTTCTTTTGTTTCCGTAAATCTAAACGGCCCTAAACCAATATAATCGCAGCTATTTCTAACATGATTTACAATATCTTCATAGGTATTTGCAGTTCCTCCGATAATTTTTGTGCTGCCTAAAATAGCTCTTGCTTCAGCAATTTTCATATCGGATAATCCTAAATGCACTCCATCTGCGGCAACTTGCTGTGCCAGATATAAATTGTCATTTACAATAAAGTTGGCGAGATATTCTTCGCATAAAAATTTTACAGCTTCGGCTAAAGCAAAAGTGTCTTTTGCAGTTTGATTTTTAAAACGCATTTGTACCCAATCGCATCCGGCATCTAGCGCCAGATGAATATTATACAATTGCTTTTCGATTGTTTCTCCTTGTGAAATGTATTGCAGTTTATTGTACATAATGATATCCGATTAAAGTTGAAGTTGAACTCAGGTATTTTTCGATGTAAGTTTTAGCATTTTTACACGCTTCTGTTTGAGATTGATTTATGGCTAAATTTGCCGCAATTGCAGATGATAATACACAACCAGAACCATGTTTCTCAAAGCATTTTTTGTCAGAAGGTAATAGGTCAATAATTTCATTTTTTAGAAATAATCGATCAGTTCCAATTTCAGAAGGATTATGTCCGCCTTTTAATAAAATTGCACTTAGGATTTCGTTTTGATGCCAAAGTTCATTAGAAATAAACCCCGGAAATAAAATTTCTATTTCATTGTAATTGGGAGTAATCAAATCGATTTTGGATAGAATTTTATCCAAATCCAATTGATCTTTTATCCTCATAAATTCGAATTTTGTAGTCGATTTTAAAACCGGATCCCAGACAATTTTTGTTGCCGGAGACAGTAATTTTATCGTAGACAGAATTCGGTTTAAATAATGCAACGAAGGAACGATTCCGATTTTTACAGCGTTAATTGTATAGTTTTGAAAAAATGTTTCAATTGACCGAATGACAAAACTCAAATCTGTCCATTGAATTGCATGAAATTCATTTTCTGTTTGGATAGTGTTCGCTGTCATAATTGCAAATCCTGTAACCTGATGCTGTTCGAATGTTTTGATATCTGCCAAAACACCAGCACCGCCAGTTGGATCAAAACCTGCTATAGTGAGTGCAACTGGACGATTTTTTGACATAATTTAAATTGTTTTATTGGATTTTCATTGTTCCAGATACTTCCTAAAAGTGCCACATCATCAAAACCATTTTCAAGAGTTTTTTGAATGTTTTCAGCATCAATTCCGCCTAAAGCGATAACTTTTGTTTTATTATTTGTTTTTAATTTTAAAGCTTCAAAAAGGTTTTCTTTCGGACGATAATTCTCTTTAGAAATACTTGTAAAAACCGGGCTTAGAAAAGCGTAATTAAAATCATTTTCTAAAGCATTAAAATCTTCAATAGAATGTGTTGACGCTGATTTATGCATAGATGATTTTGAAAATCGTATAGCAAAATCAGAATTACGTGCTCTTACTTTTTCAGAAAAATGAATTCTCTTGATTCCAAAATCTTCTGCTAATTTATGATGATGGTGTAAAACTAAATTAGATCGATATCCAAATTTTATCTGATGAATAAAGTGAGCCATTTCTAACTCAGAAAAATCAGGTTTCCGAATATGAAGCAAAGACAATCCTTCGTCAAATAAACCATGAATAATGTCTATTTCATTTGCAATAACAGAAGGATTTGTAATTACTATCATCATAATCTTTTCTCTTGATTCTTTCTTCTATTTTCTTTTTAGATATAAATTTCTTTTCCTTGCTCAATAAACTCTTCTGATTTTTCCTGCATGCCTTTTTCAGCTGCTGCAACGTCTCGAATTTCCTGAGAGATTTTCATCGAGCAGAATTTAGGCCCGCACATAGAACAGAAATGAGCCACTTTTGCACCTTCAGCCGGAAGTGTTTCATCGTGAAATTCTCTTGCTGTATCCGGATCCAATGATAAATTAAACTGATCTTCCCAACGAAATTCGAAACGAGCTTTACTTAACGCATTATCACGATATTGTGCTCCCGGATGACCTTTGGCTAAATCAGCAGCATGAGCCGAGATTTTATAAGTGATAACACCGTCTTTTACGTCTTTTTTGTTGGGTAAACCAAGATGTTCTTTTGGCGTTACATAACACAACATCGCACAACCATACCAACCAATCATTGCAGCCCCAATTGCCGATGTAATATGATCGTAACCAGGCGCAATATCAGTAGTTAACGGGCCTAGAGTATAAAATGGAGCCTCATTACAATGTTCTAATTGTTTGTCCATATTTTCCTTAATCATGTGCATTGGTACGTGACCTGGACCTTCAATAAAAACCTGAACATCATGTTTCCATGCAATTTTTGTTAATTCGCCAAGTGTTTCTAATTCGGCGAATTGAGCAGCATCGTTGGCATCGGCAATAGATCCCGGACGTAAACCATCACCTAAAGAAAAAGCAACATCATATTGTTTCATGATTTCGCAGATTTCCTCAAAGTGAGTATATAAAAAGTTTTCTTTGTGATGAAACAAACACCATTTTGCCATTATTGATCCGCCACGAGAAACGATTCCGGTAACGCGATCAGCGGTTAAATGAATGTAACGCAATAAAACTCCGGCATGAATTGTAAAGTATGAAACTCCTTGTTCTGCTTGTTCAATCAAAGTATCACGGAAAACTTCCCAAGTTAAATCTTCGGCAATTCCTTTTACTTTTTCTAAAGCCTGATAAATAGGAACAGTACCAATAGGGACTGGTGAATTACGAATAATCCATTCTCTTGTTTCGTGAATGTTTTTTCCTGTTGATAAATCCATAATAGTGTCAGCTCCCCATCGACAAGCCCAAACGGCTTTTTCAACCTCTTCTTCTATACTTGAGGTCACGGCACTATTCCCGATATTAGCGTTTATTTTTACTAAAAAGTTACGCCCAACAATCATAGGTTCGCTCTCAGGATGGTTGATATTGTTGGGGATTATGGCTCTTCCGCAAGCTACTTCGCTTCGAACAAATTCCGGAGTGATTTTGCTTTTTGGCGTGTTGGCTCCAAAGCTATGTCCGTTATGTTGGCAACGCATCGCTTTGGTTTGTTCGTTCAAAAGTTCGATACGTTGGTTTTCACGAATGGCAATATATTCCATTTCAGGAGTTATAATTCCTTGTTTTGCGTAATATAACTGCGTTACGTTTGCGCCTTTTTTAGCTCTTTTAGGTTGATGCAAATATTCAAAACGAAGATGATCTAAACTTTCATCTTTCAGTCTGGTTTGACCGTAATCAGAAGTGATTTCGTTTAGAATTTCGACGTCATTTCGATTCAGAATCCAGTTTTCGCGTAAGCGTGGAAGTCCTTTTCGGATGTCAATTTCAATATTTGGATCCGTATATGCGCCAGAAGTGTCATAAATAGTTACAGGTGGATTTTTCTCAATTCCACCATTAGAAAGTTTTGTGTCGCTAAGAATCACTTCACGCATTGCAACTTCTATTGGATGAATTTCACCTTTTACGTATACTTTTTTGGAGTTTGGAAAAGGAGTTCTGGAGATTTTTTCTTCGTTAGTCATAAGGAGAAGTTTATAGTTTGTTGTTTATAGTTTTTTGTTTCAGGTTTCAAGTTTTAGGTTGATGTAGATTGTGTTTTATGCAATTGTCTACGACTTGTATGTCAATTGGAATTTGGAATTTAATTTTTGGAATTTGTTTTTTCTGCTAGGGATAGAAGTGGAAAGCCCGTAAAGGAGGAAGCCGGAAAAAATAAGGATTAGGAAAGCGACCAACGGAAGCTTTGCTAAGACTATATTTTTTTGGTTGACGACTGCGGACTTGAAACGGATAGCCCGTTTAAGCAGCCATATTATCCTCCTTGCGTTGCAGAAATAATTAAGATTTCGTCAGTTTCGCGTACGAGGAATTTGTTCCAGTTGATTTTTGGAACAACGGTATTGTTAATGGCAACGGCGATTCCGTTTTGTTTGTTTGGAATTTCGAGATCTAGCAATGACTGAACGCTTAGCGATTCAGCATTGAATTGTTTGATTTGTTGGTTGATTTTTAGTTCCATTCCTTAAGTTTTTAGGTTTTATTAAGATTCACTATAGTGAATCTCTACCTTAGGAATGGCTACAATTACGCATAAAAATGCGCGCAGAAGTCATCTTACTTTTCCCTACGCTAGTATGAACTAGATCAGGTTCAGAGGGTAAAATCTCAGCCTACTTATTAGTAGACACCCCTAAAGTGTGAAGCAAATGTAATAAAAAAAATAGTTAAAAGTTTCAGGTTTCAAGTTTAAAGTTGATTTTAAGAGACTGAAAACTAAAAACTGCGACTGGTTACTTGACTCTTGTCCAGCAATTTTCGACATGATCGTTGACCATTCCAGTGGCTTGCATATGTGCGTAAATTACGGTTGAACCAACAAATTTAAAGCCTCTTTTTTTTAAATCTTTACTGATTTCGTCTGAAATTGGAGTAGTGGCGGGAATGTCTTTTGTGGTTTTTGGATTGTTGATGATGGGTTTTCCGTTAGTGAATTTCCAGATGTAATTAGAGAAACTTTCAAATTCTTCCTGTACTTTCATAAATGCCTGCGCATTTGAAATAGTAGCCCGTATTTTAAGTT
Source organism: Flavobacterium psychroterrae (assembly GCF_018380615.1). Classification (GTDB taxonomy): domain Bacteria; phylum Bacteroidota; class Bacteroidia; order Flavobacteriales; family Flavobacteriaceae; genus Flavobacterium; species Flavobacterium psychroterrae. Next base: position 308,789 of record NZ_JAGYVZ010000002.1, read on the forward strand.
TGTTGCGAATTATTCCAGCATCTTGTAATAATGATTCTATTTTTTCTTCCGTATAATTGGCTATTTTTTTATAATCGAAATGATCAAAAGCAAGTCTGAAATTTTCTCTTTTATTTAAAATGGTAATCCAGCTTAAACCAGCCTGGAAAGTTTCTAAAATTAGAAATTCAAATAATGAAGGATCGTCATAAACTGGAACTCCCCATTCTTCGTCATGATATTTTTTATATAAATCACTGGCAGAACACCAACTGCATCTTATTTGATTTTCTGTTTCCATTTATTTGCCTATTTGCCAACTATATCCTTTCACACCCGGAATATAAGCTGAACGACCAATTATAACAAGTTCATTGTAAATTCTTTTATCATATTTAATACCAATAGCAGTTCCGGATGTATACAATTTATTGGCTTTAAAAGTAATTTTCATCAACCCGTCTTTGAATTTAGCATCTGATACTTTTTCTACGAACCAAGTCGAACGCCATTTAATAGCAATTTCATCTTTATCGGTTTTTGTAATGGTTTTTATGAGTTTTACAGCTTCCTGCGGAATTTCAAATTTCTCAGCTAACTGATCCTGAGTTAAAGTTTGCCCAATTTTACTTCCGTAAAGTATCTTACGCAGGTTAACGAATGTCATTAAAGTCTTATTTGCTTCCTTGCTAAAATCCAAATTATGGTTTTCAGTACTTTCCGAACTTTGAATCTGCGGTTTAGAGCTATTATCCTCTTTTATTGAAAAAGAATCCTCTTTATTTATAACATATTTCTTTTTTGAAAGAGATACAATTTCCGGAGATTTTTTTGCAAAGACTTTTGCTGATGCAGCTTTTAATTTATTTACAGGATAAACTTTTTCTTGTTCAGGCTGTTTTTTTGCATCGTTACCACAACCTATAAAAAAATAGGTTATTAAAAGCAGTAATATGGCAATTGTCTTTTTCATAACTACAAGATACTTAATCTTTTTTAGAAGGATCTTCTTCCAGATATTTTTTTATCAAATGATGACCTAAATAAATCAAAGGCGTTAATAAAACGGCAACTGAAAGTTTAAAAATATAACCCGTTAATCCGGATGATATAAAGGTTTGAAAATCAATTTTTCCGGGTAACCAAAAAGCAATACCCAATACAATAAAAGAATCGAATAATTGTGAAATTACCGTTGATCCAGTTGTTCTAAGCCATATTTTTTTTTCGCCTGTTCTTCTTTTAAAAAACCAAAATATCCAGACGTCAATTAATTGTGATGCCATAAAAGCTATCAAACTACCCACAATTATCCACATACTTTGTCCGAAAACTGCTTGAAATTGTTCATCATTTACGGGGCTTATTCCTTTTGCTGCCGGAATTACAATTGCCATAAATAATAGTAAAAAGGCATATGCAATTAAACATGCAGTTATAACTGAAAGTTTTTTTACACCTTTTTCACCAAAATATTCATTGATCAAATCTGTTGTTAAAAAAACTATTGGCCACGGCAAAATACCTATGCTCATTACAAATGGACCAATTTGAATTAATTTTCCTCCAATAAGTTCAGCGACAACGGCGTTCGTTATAAATATGCCCGCTAGAACTACAAAAACAATCTCTTTTCTGGTTTTAAACATGTGATGTGATAAAATGAAGTTTCAAATTTAAGGTATTTCTCTATAACTTGGAATGGATATTTTTAATTTAAAGTATGGTTTACGCATATTCTATAAGTTAAAATTTTCTTTTGAATACTGATTTTTAGTTACATTTGGAACAGTAACATATTAAATCAAATTAATGATAATGAAAAAAATAATAACAATTTTTCTCATGGGAACAACCTTATTTTCGGCCAACGCACAAAACAATTCCGACAATCCATTGCTTAAAAAATGGACAGGTCCTTACGGAGGAGTTCCTGCTTTTAATGAGTATAAAGTTTCGGATTTTAAACCTGCAATTCAATTTGTTATTCAGGAAAAACTTAGCGAAATAGACGCTATTACTAATAATCCAAAAGCACCAACTTTTGATAATACTATCGCAGCTTTAGAACGTTCAGGTAAAACAATGTCTAGAATTTATACCAGTTACGGTATTTATGGTTCGACTTTAAGTACTCCGGAATTTGATGCGGTAGAAACAGAAATGTCTCCGAAATTATCCGAGTTTAGTGATAAAATAGTTCAAAATAAAAAACTTTTTGCAAGAATTGAAACTTTATACAATTCAAAAGAAAGCAAAAAACTTACAAGTGAGCAACAACGCTTAATTTGGTTGTATTATACTGATTTTGTTCGTGAAGGTGCAAAACTAAATGAAAAAGACAAAGAAAAGGTAGCAAAAATCAATCAGGAATTAGCGAGTCTTTTTACAAAATTCAGTCAGAATTTATTAGCTGAAGAGCATAATCAATATGTAGCCCTGAAAACTGAAAGTGATTTTGATGGTTTGCCAAATGAGGTAAAAAATGCAGCAATTGCTGAAGCTAAAAGCAGAAAATTAGATGTTTTGGGATGTGTTGCAAATACACGTTCTTCTATTGAGCCATTTTTGACTTTTTCAACTCGCAGAGATTTAAGAGAAAAAGCTTTTGATATTTTTGTGAAACGTGGAGATAATGGCAATGCAAATGATAACAATGCAACTCTTGTTTCTATTTTACAATTGCGCACACAAAAAGCAAAATTATTAGGTTTTCCTACTTTTGCTGATTGGAGTTTGTCAAATAAAATGGCAAAAGATCCTAAGAAAACATTAGATTTAATGTTATCAGTTTGGGAGCCGGCTGTTGAAAAAGTACATCAGGATGTGGCTGAAATGCAGAAAATTGTAGATGCAGAAGGTGGTAAATTTAAAATTCAGCCGTGGGATTATCGTTTTTATGCTGAAAAAGTTAGAAAAGCAAAATACGATCTTGATCAAAATGAGGTTAAACCGTATTTGCAGCTGGAAAATTTACGTGAAGGTATGTTTTGGGTTGCAGGCGAATTGTTTAATTTAAGCTTTAAACAAATTACAAATGTTCCTGTATACCATCCAGATGTTCGTGTTTGGGAAGTAAGTAATAAAGTAACTGGTAAAGTGGTTGGATTATGGTATTTTGATCCTTATGCACGTGCAGGAAAACGTTCTGGTGCCTGGATGAATGCTTACCGTGACCAACAAAAAATGGATGGTGAAGTTCTTACTATCGTATCTAATAATTGTAATTTTATAAAAGGTACAGCAAATGAGCCAGTTTTAATTTCATGGGAAGATGCTACAACTTTGTTTCATGAGTTTGGTCATGCACTTCACGGATTATGTTCTAATGTAACATATCCGAGTTTGGCAGGAACAAGTGTTGCAAGAGATTATGTAGAGTTTCCATCGCAATTGTTAGAGCATTGGCTAGCTACTCCTGAGGTATTGAACAAATTTGCTTTGCATTACAAAACAAACCAACCATTACCACAATCTTTAGTAGACAGAATTGAAAAAGCATCTAACTTTGGTGAAGGTTTTTCAACTGTAGAAACTATTTCAAGCTCTTTAATTGATATGAAATTACACTTGGCTACAACAACTATAGATCCTCATAAATTTGAGAAGGAAACTTTAGATGCACTTCATATGCCATCAGAAATTGTAATGCGTCACAGAATTCCTCAATTCGGACATATTTTCTCAGGAGATGGATATGCAGCCGGATATTATAGCTACTTATGGGCAGATGTAATTAATGCAGATGCTTATGAGGCTTTTACAGAAGGAAAAGGACCTTATGACAAAGAAGTAGCAAAACGTCTTTATGATAATATTTTCAGTGTTGGAAATACTATTGATCAGGAAAAGGCTTATGAAAACTTTAGAGGAAGAGCTCCTAAATCTGATGCTTTAATGCGTGCGAGAAATTTTCCGATTATAGATAAAAAATAGTACGATTAGATTTTTATTGAAATCCCCGGATAATGTAATTATTCGGGGATTTTTTTATTTTGAATGGCTTTAGCTCAATGTCATTAAGTTAAGAAAAAACAGTATTAATATTGGAACGAATAAATCTCACGCAAAGTCGCAAAGCCGCCAATTTTACACATGAAATCTTTGCGCTTTTGCGTCTTTGAGAGAAACCAATTAACCATTATTAGCAAAAAAAAAGCCCGAATAAATTAATATTCGGGCTTTTATATTGAAATAATATATTAACCTAAAGTAACTCTTTTGAAACCTGTAATTTCAACATTGTATCCTTTAACGTAATCACCAACTTTTTTACTATCGTCTTTGATAAAGTTTTGATCTAACAGAGCTTTCTCTTGATCTAAAGTAGTATTGTCAGAGATGAAACGTTGAACTTTTCCTGGAATAATTTTATCCCAAATTTGTTCTGGTTTGCCTTCAGCTTTTAATTCAGCTTTAGCATCTTCTTCAGCTTGTTTTATAACTTCTTCAGTTAATTGAGAGAAAGAAATATATTTAGGAACATTTTTTAAAGTTTTTCCTAAACGTTTAGCTTCTTCATTGTCTTTTTCGATTACAGCAATACGAGCAGCAAGTTCAGATTCAACGAATGCAGGATCAAAATCTTTGTAAGATAATGTATCAGCTCCCATAGAAGCAACTTGCATAGAAACATCTTTAGTTAAAACGTCAGCATTAGGAATTGCAGCAGAAATTGCAGTTAATGCAGCAATTTTGTTAACGTGAACATAAGATCCCACGAAAGCACCTTCTAAGATTTCAAAACCACCAATTTCGATTTTTTCACCGATAACACCAGTTTGCTCGATTAATTTTTCAGCAACAGTAATTCCGTTGAAATCTGAAGCTAAAAAATCTTCTTTAGAAGAGAAGTTAATAGCTCTTTCTACTAGTTCTTTAGCTAAAGTTACGAAAGCCTCATTTTTACCTACGAAATCTGTTTCGCAGTTTAAAGTGATGATTGCTCCTTTAGTTTTATCAGCATTAACAAAAGAAACAGCAGCTCCTTCAGAAGACTCACGGTCAGAACGATTAGCAGCAACTTTTTGTCCTTTTTCTCTAAGGTTTTGTATAGCTTTATCGAAATCTCCGTCAGCTTCAACTAAAGCTTTTTTACAGTCCATCATTCCGGCACCTGTAGTTTGTCTTAATTTATTTACGTCTGCAGCAGTAATTGTTGCCATAATATTTTGAGTTTTAATGTTAAAAGTAAAAATTCCATCTTCTAAATCCCAAACTCCAATTTTATTAAATTATCAACATAACGTTTTTAATTTTGTATTTGGAATTTGGAATTTAAAATTTGGAATTTAAATTTGATTTATTCTTCAGTTGCAGCAGGAGCAGCAGCTTCAACAGCTGGTGCAGCAGGAGCAGCTTCTACAGCAGCAGGAGCCGTAGCTTCTTCTGTTGTAGCTTCAGTTTCTTTGTCAGAACCTCTGTCAGAAAGACCTTCGATTACAGCAGCAGTCACTAAAGATAAAATTTTGTCAATTGATTTAGAAGCATCATCATTTGCAGGAATAACGTAATCAACCTCTCTTGGGTCAGAATTCGTATCAACCATTGCGAAAACTGGAATGTTTAATTTTTGTGCTTCTTTTATTGCGATATGTTCAGCTTTGATATCTACTACGAACAATGCAGCTGGTAGTCTAGACATGTCAGCGATTGAACCTAAGTTTTTCTCTAATTTAGCACGTAGACGATCAACTTGCAAACGCTCTTTTTTAGATAACGTCATGAAAGTACCATCTTTCTTCATTTTATCAATAGAAGACATTTTTTTAACTGCCTTTCTGATAGTAACAAAGTTAGTTAGCATTCCACCAGGCCATCTTTCAGTGATGTAAGGCATGTTTGCAGCTTTTGCTTTTTCAGCAACGATGTCTTTTGCTTGTTTTTTTGTAGCTACGAATAAGATTTTTCTACCTGATGCAGCAATTTTTTTCATCGCTTCACTAGCTTCTTCAATTTTCGCTGCAGTTTTATATAGATTGATAATGTGAATACCATTACGCTCCATATAAATGTAAGGGGCCATATTTGGATCCCATTTTCTAGTCATGTGTCCAAAGTGAACACCTGCTTCTAGTAAGTCTTTTACTTCTATTTTGTTTGCCATTTTTGTACTAGTTTACGTTCTGTTGATTAGCAATGTATAAATGGCGGTTTCCCAGGCTTTATACATTTAGATGCTAAACTATTTCCTACCTCGGTAGGAGAGCAACAACAACTGTGTTTTTTAATTTCAATAAATAATTGATCATGTCTTGTCCTAATTGAACAAGACAGGTAATATTAACGTTTAGAGAATTGGAATCTCTTACGAGCTTTCTTCTGACCGAATTTCTTACGTTCAACCATTCTTGGATCTCTTGTTAATAAACCTTCTGGTTTTAAGATAGCTCTGTTTTCAGCATTTACCTCACACATAACGCGTGCTAATGCCATTCTTACAGCTTCTGCCTGACCAGTTGAACCACCTCCGTAAACGTTTACTTTTACATCAAAGTTGTTTACATTTTCTGTCATAGACATTGGTTGTAAAACTTTGTATTGTAAAGTTGCAGTTGGAAAGTAAGTTGCGAATTCTTTTTTGTTTACAGTGATTTTACCTGTTCCTTCAGAAACATATACACGTGCAACAGCGGTTTTTCTTCTACCGATTTTGTGAATAACTCCCATTACTTAAGATCGTTTAGGTTAACAGTTCTAGGTTTTTGAGCTCCTTGTTTGTGCTCAGAACCTACAACAACATTTAGATTTCTAAAAAGTTCAGATCCTAATTTGTTTTTAGGTAACATTCCTTTTACAGCTTTTTCTACTAATAATGCAGGGTTTTTAGATTGCAATACTTTAGCAGTTAAAGTTCTTTGTCCTCCTGGGTAACCTGTATGACGAATGTAAGTTTTGTCATCCATTTTTCTACCTGTAAGGTTAATTTTTTCTGAGTTGATAACAATTACGTTATCTCCACAGTCAACGTGCGGTGTGTAACTTGGTTTGTACTTACCTCTTAAGATCATTGCAATCTTTGAAGCAAGACGACCCAAGTTATGACCTTCAGCGTCTACAACGATCCACTCTTTCGTTACAGAGGATTTGTTAGCTGAAATTGTCTTGTAGCTTAATGCGTCCATAATATTATTTTAATTAAACATTCCATCCCCAATAAAGGGGATGCAAAAGTACAATTAATTATTTTAAAACCAAATACCTGAAAAGAATATTTTATCTGCTGAAAATCAGGACATCAGTTTTATAATTAATTGAATAAAAAAAAACCACCTTCTCAATAACGCGAAGGTGGTTCAATATTTAGAATTGTTTTTGTTAAACAATAAATAAATTTGCAATGTCTACGACTTGTTGTGTCGTAAGTGGTTCATCATAAGCTTCTGAACCTGCGGCAGGTCCAAATGCAGTTGAAGTATTGAATCCTGCCTGAGTAGTAACCCCTTCACCATCATAAACGGCTTGTGTTGCAGGTGGCATTCCTGCGCCTCTTTCGCTATTTGAGATCCATCCTTTTAATCCGCGTAATCTTCGTACTTCAGATGCGTGGCGTGCTTCTACAGAGTGAATTTGTAATGCGGCAGTCAATAAATCAGGTGCGCTAATTAAATTTGCTGCCTGACCTTTGTAAGCTCTTACGCCTGTATCTTCAAAAGCTTGGGCTAATGCTAAAAAGGTAGGATAGTCGTGAAACGGGTCAAATGCGCCGCCAACAGTGAAATCAAAAGTAGGTTTAGCAACAAAGTTCGCACTTGCTGGTCCGCCCAATCCTGCAATTAAAAATTTAACATGACTTGATTCGTGCGCTGCTATTTGTTGGAAAACTTTTAAATCACGACCTCCATTTTCTGATGCCGGGATTACGCCTGAATCTAATGCCATGGCATAAAATTCGTTTTCCAGGTATTCTAATGTCAATGCAAATTGCAATGCTCCAATTGAAGTTGCAGGCGTTGCAGTAATATCTTTTGCGAATGCCTTATTTGCCATAGCTGATAATCCAAATGGGATTGATGCGTATGCCAATGTTTTTCCTATGTTTCCAAACTGATTAAAACTATCTCTTCGAGAGCCAGTGCTTCTCATTAAGCTATCATCAGTAAATGTTTCTATAAATTTTAAAATATTCATAATTTCTAAGTTTTAGCTAGTTAAGATTAAGGTAAATATTTGGCAGTAAATTTTGTAGTAATGAAACCTCCGGCAATTGGCAGAATTTTAGAAGGATCTTTAGCAGCATCTAAACCTGTAGTTACATTAACGGTATCGTCTCCGGCAAAATCCTTAGAATTAGGATTAATCAAACTTCTAATAGCTGAGGCATGTCTTGCTTCTACCGAAACAATTTTTCCGGCTAATAGTAAATAATCAGGGCTTTTAATTAATTTCCCGGCTCCGTTATAAGCTGCAACACCAGTATCTTCTAATGCTTTTGCAGTAGCAAGAACGTCATTACGGCTGTTAAAATTTAGGGAACCATAATTAAAGGCTAAGGATGGAAGTAATTGGGAACTTGGATCTGGAAGTGCTCCGGTTAAAGCAGCTTTAAAAAAATCTCTGTGAATTACTTCATGATGATATAAGTCAGTTAGTACCTGACGTTCAATATCATTAAATGTGCTGTTAAAGCTTGTAGAGTTTACAACTTTAGTATAAAAATCAGCTTCTAGCTGTTCGAGAGCATAAGCATAGGTTAATACTCCAAAGTCGCCAGAGCCTAAGTCAAATACGCCATTTCTAATTCCTGGTAACGATGTGTCCTCCATATCGTTATCATCGTCATTATTGCTGCAGCCAGCCATTACCAAACCTGCAGTAACTAATGTTAAACCGCTGAGCTTAAGAAAGCTCCTTCTATTATTCAATGAAGGGTCAACTTCATGAATTTTAACTTCGTTTTTCATAATCAAGGTTTTTTAAAAAGGTTAATAACATGTATTAAGGTATTAACGAAATTTTTGTAAGTGCGGTTTTAGAAATTGAAGGTTTTTTTATTTTATTTTAAAAAGACCTTATAATTTCAAATACTGGTAGGTGTTTTTTGTTTTATTTTAGGTAATTCTACTATATTTGTATTAATTACATAAAATATTTTTTAAATGAAAGCTAAAGCAACTCTAAAACAAATTGCGAAAGAACTAGGTGTTTCTGTGTCGACTGTTTCAAAGGCATTAAATGACAGCCCGGAAATTAGTGAGCAAACGAAAGTGAAGATTAAGGAGTATGCCAAACTCAAAAATTATAAGCCTAATGTTATTGGTTTGAATTTGAAGAACCGTAAAACCAAAACTATAGGTGTAATTATACCTAATATATTAAACTCATTTTTTGCGAAGGTTTTTAGTGGTATCGAAAAAGTAGCCGATAAAAAAGGATATAATGTAATTACGTGTATTTCGAACGAATCATTAGAAAAAGAAATTCACACGCTTGAAATGTTGAGCAACGGAACAATTGACGGTTTTATATTGTCAGTTTCTGAAGAAGCTCAGAAATTACAGGATTACAGTCATTTTTCTGCTATTATTAATGATGGAACACCAATTGTAATGTTCGACAGAATCGCTGATGAAGTAGAATGTGATAAAGTTGTGGTTGATGATTTTGATTCGGCTTTGAATTCTACGCAGCATTTAATTGATTTAGGATGTAAAAATATCGCCTTGATTTCGTCTGTAGATAATTTAAGCGTTGGAAAATTAAGAGCTGATGGATATTTGAAAGCTTTAAAAGACAATAATATTCCGGTAAACGAAAAAATTATTCTTCGTACTGATTCTGAAGAGGATATGAAAGCTAAAATCGATGCAATTTTTGACAATAATATTGATGCAATTTTTGCTTTAGATGAAAATGATTCAGTTGCGGCTTTAAGAATTAGTTTGAAAAAAGGATATAAAGTTCCGGAAGATATTTCGATTATAGGTTTTGCCGATGGAATTTTAGCTTCAAGACGTTTATCACCAAGTTTAACAACGGTGAGTCAACACGGAATTGAAATTGGAGAAGTTGCTGCCAAACAATTGATCAAACGTTTAGAAGAAAAAGAAGATGAAACTTCAGATTATGAAACAATCGTTATTAAAACTAAGTTGAAAGAACGAGAATCGACCAGAAAAAAATAAGAAATTTAAATCCATAAAAAAAGACTGTCTGAAAAGGACAGTCTTTTTTTATACATATTTTTTGTCATTTCGACGGAGGAGAAATCACAGACAGAGAGCAACGCACTGTGGGGATTCAGCTCATGTGATTTCTCCTCCGTCGAAATGACAAATGTGTTGTTTTTTATTCAAAAACATAAAATCTAAACTCTGAAATCTAAACTCTAAAATTTTTAATGCGCAGCTAACCAATCTACACCCATACCAATTTCCACATCTAAAGGAACACTCATCATAAATGCATTTTCCATTTCGTGTTTGATCATTGGCTGAATTTTTTCGAGTTCATCATTGTGAACATCGAACACAAGCTCATCATGAACCTGAAGTAACATTCTTGATTTCCAGTTTTCTTCTTTTAGTTTTTTATGAATGTTGATCATTGCAATTTTGATCACATCGGCAGCACTTCCCTGAATTGGTGCGTTTACGGCATTTCGTTCAGCAGCACTTCTAACAACTGCATTTGCAGAGTTAATATCTTTTAAATATCGGCGACGGCCTAAAATAGTTTGTACGTATCCTTTTTCGCGCGCAAATTCTATTTGTTCATTAATATAAGATCTTAATCTTGGATACGTTTTATAATAAGCTTCAATCAAAGCCGCACTTTCGCTACGGGATAATGAAGTCTGGTTACTCAACCCAAAGGCAGAAACACCATATATAATACCAAAGTTTACGGTTTTAGCATTGCTTCTTTGTTCGCGTGAAACTTCTTCTAAAGGAACATCAAAAACTTTTGAAGCGGTTGCTTTATGAATATCTTCTCCGTTTTTGAAAGCGGCAATCATATTTTCTTCCCCGCTTAAAGCGGCAATAATTCTTAATTCTATTTGCGAGTAATCGGCAGAAATTAAAGTATGGTTTTCATCGCGTGCAACGAAGGCTTTACGAATCTGACGACCTCTTTCAGTACGAATTGGGATATTTTGCAAGTTTGGATTATTAGAACTCAAACGACCTGTTGCGGCAACAGTTTGCATATAATCCGTATGAACGCGTAGTGTTTTTTTGTCTACTTGTTCCGGCAAAGCCAAAATGTAAGTACTTTGTAATTTGACCATTTGACGCCAATCTAAAATTTCTTTTACAATTGGATTATCGTTTGCTAAATACGTTAAAACTTCTTCGCCAGTAGCATATTGACCTGTTTTGGTTTTCTTTTGTTTTGCACCGCCAATTTTCATCTTATCAAATAGAATATCTCCTAATTGTTTTGGAGAAGCTAAATTGAATTTTTCACCGGCAGTTTCGTAAATTTTTAGTTCCAAAGATTTAATTTCAACATCCATTTCTTTAGACATTGCACTTAAAAATTCAACATCTAACCTGATTCCTTCAGTTTCCATTGCGGCTAAAACGCTTACTAGCGGAATTTCGATTTCATCAAACAACTTTTTAGTTTCGGTTTTGTCTAATTTGGCAGTAAAAATTTCTTTTAATTGTAAAGTAATATCAGCATCTTCTGCGGCATATTCCTTGATTTCTTCAAGGGCAACATCGCGCATTGTAATTTGGTTTTTTCCTTTTTTACCAATTAAAGTTTCAATTGATTTTGGAGAATATTTTAAATACGTTTCAGCAAGAATATCCATATTATGGCGCATATCAGGATTAATCAAATAATGCGCGATCATGGTGTCAAAAAGTTTTCCTTTTACAACAACGCCATAATTAGAAAGGATTTTTAAATCATACTTTAAATTCTGACCAATTTTTTCGATGTTCTCATTTTTAAAAAACGGTCTGAACTTTTCAATTAAAACCTGAGCTTCTTCTTGGCTTTCCGGAAACGGAACGTAAAATGCTTTTCCTTTTTCGTAAGCAAAAGATATTCCAACCAATTCAGCATGTAAAGCATCTAAACCAGTGGTTTCGGTATCAAAACAAACCGAAGTCTGTTTTTGTAAATTTTGTAAAAGTAATTTAATTCCTAAATCGCCTTCAACGGCTTGATAGGAGTGAGGTGTATTTTCTAATGTATTATAAAAAGAAGTTCTTTCTTCAGCATCTTCACTTGTTGTTGCGCCGCCTCCAAAAAGATCAAATTGATCGTCGTTCTTCGGTTGTGGTTTTTTGTACAATTTGGCATCATCACCTTTGTTTGCTAATTCGTTTCCGCCGCCAAATTTAAATAAATTGTCAAATTGCTCCGCCATTCTTCTAAATTCCAATTCCTGAAAAATAGCGTCTGTTTTTTCAATATCAGGACGTGAAAGCTCGTAATCATTTTCGTTGAAAACCACATCGCAATCACATATAATAGTAGCCAGTTTTTTAGATAAAATTCCTTTTTCTTTATTGGCTTCAATATTCTCTTTCATTTTACCTTTCAGTAAATGAGTATTTTCAAGAAGTTTTTCCATTGTGCCAAATTCTTTCAGGAACTTTTTAGCAGTAACTTCACCCACACCAGGCAATCCCGGAATATTATCGACAGCATCGCCCATCATTCCCAGAAAGTCGATGACTTGTTCCGGTCTTTCGATTTCAAATTTTGCCAAAACTTCAGGAACTCCCCAAATTTCGATACCATTTCCCATTCGGGCTGGTTTGTACATAAATATATTTTCAGAAACTAATTGAGCAAAATCCTTATCCGGTGTAACCATAAAGACTTTGTAGTTTTCTTTTTCGGCTTGTTTGGCAATTGTTCCAATCAAATCATCGGCTTCACAACCTGCCATTTCAATAATAGGAATGTGCATTGCTCTTAATAAATCCTGAATATAAGGTATAGCAATTTTAATCGCTTCGGGCGTAGCATCACGATTGGCTTTATAATCAGAATACATTTCTGTTCTAACCTGACTTCCTTCTTTATCAAAAGCTACAGCTAAATGATCTGGTTTTTCACGTTTAATTACATCTAAAAGCGAGTTCATGAATCCCATGATCGCTGATGTATCCATTCCCTTAGAATTAATTCGCGGATTTTTTATAAAGGCATAATAACCACGAAAAATTAATGCATAAGCATCAAGAAGAAAAAGACGTTTTTGAGTTGACATAAAAAAAATATTAGTCTGTAAAAATAAACAATTGGGTTTTAAAAATGATTCTGTTCTGAAAAATAAACACAAATTTAAAACATGTAGATATTTTTCACCCTATATATATTGTAGAGGGGCACAGCGGTGCGTCTCAGGTTTGAAACATTTAATAAATTGAATTAACCATATAAGTAATATAAGTTCATTTTAGCAGTATGCGCTCCGTAGAGATGCACTGCATTGTAGACACGCACAGCATTTCATTGATAAAATTAAACGAACTTATATTACTTATATGGTAGAAAAGCACCCAATAGTTAATGTCAAGTTAAAATATTTATGTTCAGGGTTTTCTTCATTTTGTCTTCATATTACCGGGGTACATTTGATCTATAAATAAAATGTTATTAATTAAAATATTAGAAATCATGAGAAACGTATTAATGTTATTAGTTGCAGTTTTAGGAACAAGCGTTATGGTAAGTGCATTTCCTGCAAAAGAAGTTAAAACTGCTCCGGCCAAAGAAGTAAAAGCTACAAAACACCCGAAAAACAAATCTGATAAAAAAGTAAAATCAGAAAAAAGCCAGACTACAAAAGTAGAAGCGGTTAAAGTAAAAAATAAGAACAGATTATTATAAAATAAAAGGTTAATTAATTTAAAATATTAGAAATCATGAAAAATTTATTTATTGTATTGGTAGCAGTTTTAGGAACAAGTGCAATGGTTAGCGCTCAAACAACTCCCTCTCAGACAGCTCCGGCTAAAGAAGTGAAAGCTACAAAACACCACAAAAGCAAAGCTGACAAAAAAGCGAAAACAGAAAAAAGCGAAGCTAAGGCAGAAGCAACTAAAATGAAATAAAGAATTGTTTCTGTTTTGTTTTCAAAGATTGTAAAGGAAGCAAAACAGAAGTAATGATTATGAAGAATGCAGATGGGAAAGCTGGTAAAGAAATTTATCAGCTTTTTTTGATTCGTTAATTTTTTAATAATGCGTGACTGTATTTTTTAGAATTGCTTAAATTTAGTTGCGCTTAAACGCTGTGATATGAATATTTTAATTGTTGAAGATAATAAGGAACTGGCTGTAGAAATTTATGATTTTTTGTGCAATGTAGGTTACGTTTGTAAAATTGCCCATAATTGCGCCGATGCTTTAGAAGAGGTGAGCAGCAATGATTATGATGCAATGCTGCTGGATCTTGGTTTGCCTGACGGAGATGGTTTTGATATTTTGAAAACAGTTAGAAAAACAAACTCAAAAATGGCTGTAATTGTGCTTACGGCGAGAGGTGAATTAGACGACAGAATAAATGGTTTGCATCTTGGTGCAGACGATTATTTGACAAAACCTTTTGCTTTGACTGAATTAAGTGCGCGATTGTTTGCTGTAATTCGTAGAATTCATGGTTTTACCTTGAACAATTTGAGCATTCATGGTTTTTTGTTGCAACTTCAGGATTATAAGGTGAGTTTCGATGAAATTCCAATTAATCTGACCAAAAAAGAATTTGATATTTTTCAATATTTGGTTCTGAACAAAAACCGCGTAATTACCAGATTGCAGTTGACAGAACATATTTGGGGAGATATTCTGGAGGTAAATTCAGATTCTAATTTTATAGATGTTCATGTTCGAAATCTTCGTAAAAAACTTGATAAACATACTACTATAGATTGGTTTGAAACGGTTAGAAATGTTGGTTATCGTATAAATGAATAAACAAGTATTGTGAAGATAAAACATCAATTGGCTATTTTTAACGCACTAACAAGATTGTTGGTAATTTTAATTTTATGGCTAATGCTACCTATTTTGGTTGAAAATGTTGTTTACAGACACATTAATAATGGATTGCTGGAGAAAAAACAAAAATTTATTGATCATTTAGACCGAAATGAGATCAATGATTTCATCGAAAATTCAGATGATTCAACCGAAACGTATTCTCAGTTTTCAACATTGCATAGTGAGTTTTTAGTACTTTCAAAATCTCCTGTAAAAGCGCATAAAAAGAAAGTTGTTTTTACTAATGAATACCGAATTATTGAGGGTGAAGAAAATGAATATAGAATTTTACAATACCATTTTGTTTACGAAAATCAAGCCTATCAGCTGGAAATAGGAAGCAGTCTTGGCGAAGTAAATGACCTGACTTTTATCATAAGGTTTTTTATTATCATTGTTTTTGTCGTCATACTATTTATTACTTTTTTGGCAGATACTTTTTATATCGAATATTTGCTAAAGCCTTTTTATAAAATTATTGATACAAAAATAAGGCGCGTCAATGAACCCGAAGCTTTTGATCATACTCCAATAAAGGCAAGGTCGAGAGATTTTAGAGAACTTGATTCGGTTTTAAATCAAATGATGGATCGGATTGCAGAGCTTTTTAAAAAAGAAAAACAATTTATTTCTAATGTTTCTCATGAATTGCTTACGCCAATTGCCTTGCTTAAAAATAAGTTCGAAAATTTACTTCAAAATGATTCTCTAGATGATAATGCTTTTGATAAGATTGCTGGTTCGCTTAGAACATTAGACATGTTAAAAAAAATCATCAATAACTTATTGCTAATCTCCCGAATTGAAAATAACCAATACGAGGCAAACGAAGATGTGAATTTTCATGAGATTATAACAAATCTTCAAGATGATTTACAAGACAGGATTGATGATAGGGAAATTCAGTTTTTAAATCAAATGCAGCATGATTTTAATTTTAGAGGAAATAAAACACTAATTCATATTTTGATTTATAATTTAGTTACCAATGCTATAAAATATAATAGACCAAACGGAACCATTATTGTGACCGATGGTTTTCTCGAAAACAACTATTTCATTTCTATAACGGATTCAGGTATTGGAATGAATGCTTCTCAAATCGAAAATATATTCAACAGGTTTGCCAGAATAAGTTCAGATCAGGACGGGCAGGGATTAGGGCTTGCAATTGCTGATAGTATTGCTTCTTTTCATCACATAGAAATAAAAGTTGTTTCGGTAATAAATGAAGGTACAAGCTTTTCGTTATTGTTTCCTGAAGTTTCAAAAACACAATAAAAAGTTAATTTTGCGAGAGTGGTTTCATCTTCATTTAATCTTCATTTAGTGATTATATCTTTGAGGTATAATAAATGAAAATAATAATAATCATAAACTACAAATCATGAAAAAATTAGTAATGTTAGCAGTAGCTGTTTTAGGAACAACTGCAATGGTAAGCGCTCAAACAACTCCAGCACAAACAACTCCGGCAAAAGAAGCAAAAGCTCCTAAAAAAGAGAAAAAAGCAGACAAAAAAGCTAAAAAAGCAGAGGCTAAAGCAGAAGCAGCTAAACCAGAAGCTAAAAAATAATACGATGTTGTTTACATGTGTAAACTATGTTGTGGATTAAAAGGTTTTAAAAAATTTGGTAGAGAAAAGGCTGGTAGAGAAATCTATCAGCTTTTTGTTATTATTTGAGTTAAATTTTTGATAATAAAAAGCAATAAAAATTTCATTCTTTGTTACTTTGCTTAAAACTATAAATAATGATCTTACGTTTTGTACTTTTATGTGCTCTTTTTTTATTTATTGAGTTCTATTCCTATCAAGCCTTTCGTACTTTAATAAAATTAAGATGGGTTTTGATAAGTTATCAAATTATAAGTTTACTGCTTTTAATTTTTATCATTTACTCTTTTACGCAGTTTGATCGTTCTGTTGGGCAAACCAAACAAACCATGTTTACAATGGGATTATTGTTGCTGGTTTATGTTCCAAAAATAGTTTTAACGCTTGTAATGTTCGGAGAGGATATTTTTAGAATAGGAGCAAGTATCCTGAATTATTTCATGTACAATGCTTCACGTTCTGAAATGATGCCAAACAGAAGAAAGTTTGTCAGTCAGATCGCGTTAGGATTAGCAGCTGTGCCATTTTTATCATTGATTTATGGAATTTTTGAAGGAAAATATAATTTTAAAGTTTTTAAACAAACAATCTATTTTCCTGACTTGCCGGATGCTTTTGATGGTTTTAAAATCACTCAGATTTCAGACGTTCATAGCGGAAGTTTTGATAATCCGGATAAAATAAATTATGCGATCGATTTGATTAATCAGCAGGAAGCAGATATGATTTTATTTACAGGAGATATTGTGAATACTCATGCTAAGGAAATGCATCCGTGGTTAGAAACTTTCAATAGAATAAAACCCTATAAATACGGAAAATTTTCTGTTTTAGGTAATCATGATTATGGCGAATATGTAACATGGCCATCTGAACAAGAGAAAGATCATAATTTTGAAGAAATTAAAAAATTATACGGGCAAATAGGTTTTGAGCTTTTATTGAATGAACATACTTATATCCAAAAAGGCGCTGATAAAATCGCATTGATTGGAGTAGAGAATTGGGGTCAGAATTTTAAAAAGGCGGGAGATTTAAATAAAGCTTCTCAAAATGTGCATCAGGATGATTTTAAGGTATTAATGAGTCATGATCCAAGTCATTGGGAATATGAGATTAAAAATCATCCTAAAAACTTTCATTTAACATTATCAGGTCATACTCACGGTATGCAGTTTGGAATTGAAATTCCCGGATATTTTAAATGGAGTCTGGCACAATATATTTACAAACAATGGGCAGGCTTATACGAAAATGTTGGCCGATACGTTTATGTAAATCGCGGATTTGGTTTTCACGCTTATCCAGGACGAGTGGGGATTATGCCTGAAATAACAGTGATTGAACTAAAAAAAGGGAACAATGTGGCTTAATTCGTTAAAAATGCTACATTTGTATATAAATACCTCTTTTTAACAGATTAAAAAAGAATTAAATTTTTGGTTATATGTCAAAATTTGGAGAACTTATAAATGCTCAGGTTCCAGTGTTAATTGATTTTTACACAGATTGGAACGAATCATCTGTATCGATGCATCCTGTAATTAAGGATGTTGCGGCTGCACTAGGCGATAAAGCCAAAGTGATTAAGATTGATGTGGATAAAAATCAGGAATTAGCAGAAGCACTAAGAATTAAAGGACTTCCTACTTTAATGATTTATAAAGAAGGGCAAATGATCTGGAGACAATCAGGCGAACTTGATGCAAATACAATTATCGGAATTGTCCAGGAACAATTCAGCGTATAAAAACTTCTTTGCTGATGTTGTTTTTAGTGAATAATATCAAATGTATATCCGTTTTCCTTTAAAAAGTGTAAGGTTTTAGGCAACGCAAATTTTAAATTAGGCGAAGCTTTTATACTGTCATGAAATACAATTACACTTCCGGATTTTACATTTTTAGTGACATTTTCAAGACATTTTTCAGGAGTTATAGTTTGATCAAAATCAGCGCTTAAAACATCCCACATAATGATCTTATAACCTAGTTTTCGTAAAATTTTAGATTGAGCCTTTTTTATTTTTCCGTAAGGAGGACGAAATATAAGGTTGCATGTTTTTTCTTCTTCCAGAACGGCAGCACAATTTTTCACGCTTTCGATATAATCATCAGTTTGACTTTTCCAGCCATTCATGTGATTCATTGTGTGATTTCCTATGGAGTGTCCGTCTGTAATTAACTTTTCGAATAAGGATAAATTAGCTTTTATGTTTTTTCCAATGCAGAAGAAAGTTGCCTTTGCATCAAACTTTTTCAATTCAGATAAAACCCAGTCCGTAATCTCCGGAGTAGGTCCATCATCAAAAGTGAGGTATATTTTCTTTTCATTGTTTGGGATATCCCAGCAATATTTAGAAAACACCGTTTTTATAAAAGAATTAGTTTTTACCCAATAAAAGCTCATTTTAAATTAATTTACAGATATGTAAAAATAAAAAATGCAGCGCTATATATCAAGCAGCGCTGCATTTTTTTAATTGCTATGTTTTTCGTATATTATTCTTTTTCTCTTCCAAAACGTTCAAAAACGTTTACATAAGTATTAAAAGTAACTTTTTGTTTCTCGTAGAAAGCAAGATCTTTATGGTCTTTCATAACTTGTAATAAGCTTCTGTAGCGCTCAATATCAGTAATAATATCAATTGCTAAATCCGTTTGATCTCCAGGTGTTAAAGTAGCATAATAGTTAAGTTCTTCTTTGTATTTCTGAACTAGTTTATTAAGTAAATCATGTGCTTTTGCAGTTTCTCCTACTTTGTAATATCCTCCGGCAAAAGGCTCGACTAATGAATAATATCCATATTTATCCAAAGGCATTTTAGTTATCGCTAAGTTGATCACATTTTTAGCTTTGTCAATTTTGCCTTCTGCAATAAGCTGATTCATTAAACGGGATAAATTTGTGCGGTACGTTATGCTGTTTCTTCTGGTTTCCGGATCATGATAAATGTTGCCGTTGCTATTACCCCAGTCCCATTTCATTACGATATCGTACATTTTATCGGCGTCAATTTGTCCCATATCCATTGGTCCGCCATCTTTTGAAGGCGTATTTTTAACAGGGACTAATTTGTAGACCATTCCGTCAAGTTGTAAGTAATCTTTCAACCATAAATAATCTTCATCGTCAAAAGCACCTCCGCTAAAATAAATTGGTCGTTTCCAATCATTATTTGCAAGGATATCCAGCATCATTAAACGATTTTTATAAAGCGCACTTCCTTTGATATCGATATCCATATAAGGAACGATAGAATCATTGTATTTAGGATTAACCACTTTGTTTTTGATGATGGTATTTTTATCAACAGGAACTCTGATTTTATTTGTTGGATAAAAATGGATGATTTGACCATTTTGCAAACCTACAGTTGATTTAGGGTTCTTGATAAAATCAATAAAATCCTTAATATTCCAGCGTGTGTCAATTTTTTGAATGTAAGCTACATAATCCAGTTTATCACCCACATATTCATCGTGTGTAAATGATATTGGTAACGGATCAGATTCATAAGCTTTCGCCTTCATTTGATCAATATACCAATCTGTCATAAATAAACTCGTATTTACGATTTTCACATCGGTTCTAATGCCTTCAATTTCCTGAGCGTACCATAATGGGAAAGTGTCATTATCTCCAATGGTGAATAAAATACCATCTTTATCGCAGGAATTTAAATATGCTTTTGCCATTGCAACTGCAGTATATTTTCCTGATCTGTCGTGATCATCCCAGTTTTGAGATGCCATTAAAACCGGAGCTGCTAATAAACTTGCCGCAATAATAACCGGACCGGCAATTTTAGGGGCAATATATTTCTGAATGCTTTCGTAGAGCGAATAAACCCCAAAGCCTATCCAGATAGCAAATACATAAAAAGATCCTACAAGGGCATAATCTCTTTCACGAGGTTCAAACGGACGCTCGTTTAGGTAAATTTTTAATGCGATCCCGGTAAATAAAAACAATGCTAAAAGCACATAAAAGCTTTTTAGATCTTTATTTGCGTGGTACATTAATCCAATAAGTCCTAATATAAATGGCAAGAAGAAATAAACGTTTCTTCCCTTATTGTTTAAAACATCTGATGGCAAATTATCCTGAGAACCAAGGTGTAATGAGTCAAGCGCTTTGATACCGCTAATCCAGTTTCCGTCAAGATTGTCGTATTTACCCTGAACATCACTTTGACGTCCAACAAAATTCCACATTAAATATCTCCAGTACATATATCCAAATTGATATTCGAACATAAAACTGAAATTATCTACTGTTGTTGGTTTTTCGATAATTAAATAATCGCCGTAGCTTCTTAGGAATTTAACGTAACCTTCGTTGTCAATTTGTTTTTGAGAATACGCTTTTCTGAATTCAGAAATTGTTTTTTCAACTTCATTACGCAATTGCGCTGTAGCTTTATTGTATTCTTCTTCACTTAACTGACTTGCATCAATTCCGTATTTTCCTAAATCCTGTTCATAATCATAATTAGGATTTATCTTAAATTTAGGAGGATTTGTAAAACTGATATAGTTTTGAACGTGTCCAGTTTCGGTACTCCACATTCTTGGCAGAATCGTTTTTTGATTGTCGTCTGTATTTTGACTAGCGTTTTTGAAATTATTGGTAATAATGTATTTACCAGTTTTATAATCTCTCTCGTAGTTAGGTTTTTTGTCAGAGTAAGGATTTTTTGCATCAAGACCAGCAAAAACTTCTGTGTATTGAGGTCCGTAAAATAAAGGATTTACCCCGTATTGTTCACGATTATAATAGGCTAAAACTTCGGCAGCATCAGATGGTTTATTTTCATTAATTACAGTATTCGCATTTGCACGAACCGGCAACATCATCCAGGTTGAGAACCCAATAAAAATAAATAAGACGCAAAGAATTATAGTATTGTAGAAAACATGTCCTTTTTGTCTGGTATATTTTAATCCAAAATAAAAGAATGCAATTAAAAATAAAACTACAAACAAAGTTCCGGAGTTAAAAGGCAATCCCATGCTGTTTACCATGAAAACTTCGGTATCAGCAAAAGCTTCCATAGTTAATGGCAGAAGCAATTTGAAGATAAATAACAAAACTCCAATTACTACAACATTTGCAATAAGAAAGTTTTTAATCGTAACTTTTTCATAATGTTTAAAGTAGTAAAGAAATCCTATTGAGGGAATGGTTAATAAAGCCATAAAGTGAACTCCAAATGAAAGTCCTACAACAAGCGAAATAAGTAATAACCATTTATTTCCTTTAGGTTCGTCCATGTCTTGCTCCCAACGAAGACCCAGCCAGAAAAGCAAAGCAATTAATAAAGAAGCCATTGCGTAAACTTCGGCTTCAACTGCATTAAACCAGAAACTATCAGAAAAAGTGTAGGCAAGAGCTCCTACAAAAGAACTCCCTAATATAACAATTGAATTATTTTGATTGATTTCACTAAATCGCGCTATGATTTTTTTCAATATCATAGACGAAGACCAAAACAAAAATAGAATAGTAAATGCGCTTGAGAAAACAGACATCATATTTACCATCACCGCTACATGTTGCGCATCTATGGCAAACATGGCGAAAAATGCACCTATCATTTGAAATAAAGGGGCTCCTGGTGGGTGACCAACTTCTAATTTTGCTGCTGTGGCAATGTATTCTCCACAATCCCAAAAGCTCATTGTAGGTTCAACAGTTAGTGTATAAGTAATTAAAGCGATTGCAAATGCAAACCAACCAATAATAGTATTCCATTTATTGAAATTGAATTGTGCCATATTTAGGTGTTAAAATTTTGTATGTTTTCTATCCTACAAAGAAAATGTTTTTTTGTTTAAAGAAACGAGCATTAACAAAAAATTCTATAAAAGTATTTGGTAAAAGTAACGTATTGTTTGTGAAATACTTGCGTGATTATTATGGATTCTGAAGAAAAAAAAATAGATAAAAATGATTTTTTTTCATCAAAAAGTTTGCGCAAACTAAAAAAAGCTTTAAATTTGCACTCGCTTAACCGCTTTTACTGGTCTATGGTGTAATGGTAACACAACTGTTTTTGGTGCAGTCTTTCAAGGTTCGAGTCCTTGTAGACCAACAAAAAAGCCTCTCAATCGAGAGGCTTTTTTTTTATACTAAAAAAGTTGTGTAGACTAAATTTTTTTTTACATTTGCACTCGCTTAAGCAATTTTACTGGTCTATGGTGTAATGGTAACACAACTGTTTTTGGTGCAGTCTTTCAAGGTTCGAGTCCTTGTAGACCAACAAAAAAAGCTTCTCAATTGAGAAGCTTTTTTTATGCGATGAACTTTCGTTGAATAAATCCCAATTTTTAAAATCCCAAATTCCAATTCTGGAACTGTAAAGAATTATTTAAATCTTCGATTTTTTATTTATTTATATTTGACGATATTTCTTATTCTGTCAAAACTGCCAGTTTATGCATTTTGGAATTTGGAATTTTAAAAATTTGAATTTTGATTGTAACTTTTTATTTCAAAAGTAAAGAAGATGGAACTACTCCGAATTTCTTTTTGAATGAAAACGAAAAATGTGATAAATCCTCAAAACCAACTCCAATATAAACTTCTGATGGTGAGTTTCCCTGATTGATTAAATAATAAGCTTCCTGAAGTCTTTTGTTTAGGAGCCATTTTCCGGGCGTTTCCTGAAATACTTTTTGGAAATCTCTTTTAAATGTGGCTAAACTTCTGCCCGTGAGATAAGCAAAACGTGTTAGTTGCACATTAAAATGGAAATTTTTATTCATAAAAGCTTCCAGATCTATTTTTCCGGGTTCGTTAAAATCAAATAAGATGTCTTTTAATTCAGGATTTACTTTGAGTAAAAGATGAACAGCTTCTTTTATTTTTAAATGAAATAAAGCTTCGTTGTTTTCTTGTTCCACTTCCAGATAAGAGATAAGTGAATCCATGAAAGATTTATAAAGGGTATTTGGAGCTAATAAAATCATCGCTTCAGAATCTGGTTTTTTGTTGACCTTAAAATTAAGTTCTCTGTTTATTTCACGCAGAATTTCCTGATCTAAAAAAAGTGATATTGCTTTGAATTCGCCTCCTTCGGGAGGAATTTTGACGAATTTTGCTAAATGATTTCTTTTGCTAAAGCGAAAATCACCTTCTTTTGAATGATACGTATTTTTACTGTCAGAAGCTATCATCTCTCCTGAAATCTGATAACTAAACACATGTTCCGGTATAAAATGTTCTCCTTCGCGACTACGCGCAAAATAGCAGGAGTATAGTATTTTTGGTTTGGTGATTATTTTTGCTGTCATATTGTAAAATTACTAAAAGATCCGGAAAAGTCTTTTGGGTGAAGACTTTCCGGATTTGTTTTTTTTAAAATTTATCGAATCAACGCTTTTGGTTCAAGATAAGCTTCAAGTCCAATTGTGCCAAATTCCCTTCCGATTCCGGATTGTTTAAATCCTCCAAAAGGTGCCATCGGATCATGACCAATTCCGTTTATTTGTACGCGTCCGGCATTTATTTGTGACGCAACTTTGTGAGCTCGCTTTTCGTTTGATGAACTTACATAAGCTTGTAATCCGTAAGTGGTATCGTTTGCAATTTCAATCGCTTCTTCTTCAGTTTTATAAGTAATAATAGATAAAACAGGACCGAAAATTTCCTCTCTTGCAATTCGCATTTGATTGTTTACGTTTACAAAAACGGTAGGTTTTACAAAGTTACCTTTTTCTAAGCCTTCAGGTTTTCCTAATCCGCCTATTAGGACTTCAGCGCCTTCATTAATTCCTGTCTGAATGTAATTTTGAACGCGTTCATATTGTTTTTTGCTGACCATTGGTCCAACTGAAGTTGTTTCGTTTTTTGGATCTCCAACAATAGTATTTGAAACTACTTTTTTCACAAGTTCTTTTACTTCTTCAATTCGGTTTTCTGGAACTAATAATCTCGTTCCTGCAATACACGCTTGTCCACTATTCATATATGCGGCAATTATCGCAAGCGGAATTGCTTCTGCAAAATTTGCATCGTCAAGAATGATATTTGGCGATTTTCCTCCAAGTTCAAGTGTGACGCGTTTCATGGTTTCTACAGCTTCTTTCGCAATAATTTTTCCGACATTTGTAGAGCCTGTAAAAGATATTTTAGCAATATCAGGATTATGGCTTATTTCTGCTCCAACTATTTCTCCTAAACCGTTTACAATATTAAAAACGCCTTTTGGTAATCCGGCTTCGTGCAGGCATTCGGTAATTAATTGAGTTTGCTGTGCGCTCATTTCGCTTGGTTTTATTACCGCGGTACATCCTGCTGCTATTGCGGTTGAAAGTTTACTGCAGATAAAACCGTTGCTTGAATTCCACGGAATAATAATTCCAACTACGCCAAGTGGTGTCATTTGAACTTCTGATTCTCCCATTGTTTTTGTAAAATCATAAGTGTTTAAAAGTTGAATTGCCGATTGAAAACTCTTTAGCATATAAGTATAGCTAATTGTTGCAAATTGAAGTGTTCCTCCATATTCTTCAATCATAACATTAATAAATTCTTCTTTTCTTTTTTCTATAGAAGATTGAATATTTTCTAAATATTGAATTCTTTCTGCTGTTGTGGTTTTAGAAAAAGTTTTGAATGCTTCTTTAGCTGCGGCTATTGCTTTTTGTGTGTCTTTTTGATTTCCTAAAAGTACTTTTCCCAGTTTTTCGTTTGTTGTTGGGCTAATAAGGTCGAAATATTCTGTCCCTTCAGGAGTTATGAATTCTCCGTTAATGTAAATTTTGTCTATTGTTTTCATGTTGTTGTATTTTATGATTTTATTTGACAAAGATCCAAATTAACCACGCTGCCGACTTTGTTAAAAAGCTCAAAGTAACTTTGTTGAAAAGCTCACGAATATTTCTTTATATTTTGAAGTTTATTATTCTTATTGCATAAAAAAAACCTCCGATAAAGAGGTTTGTCTTGTAATGTGTTTGGTTAAGCTGCTTTTTAGATTTTGAATGTTATGACTGGCTTAACTGCATGATTTACTAATCCTTCGCTTATGCTTCCATTGAAAAAATGAGCAAAACCAGTTCTTCCGTGTGTGCACATTCCAATGATATCTGCATTTATGCTGTTTGAAAAATTGATGATTCCTTTTTCAATATTAGTGTCATTATAAATATGTGTTTCGTAATTGTTAAGTCCAAATTCACTTGCAAAATCATTCATTGATTTTTCTACAACGTGAGTGGGTTTAAAGCTATTTGGAGTGCAAATAGTAACAAGATGTATTTTTGATTCAAATGATCTGGTAAAGTTTAAGAGTTTTTCGAAAGGTTTTTTTGTTTCGTCAGAAAAGTCGGATGCAAATACAATATTTGAGGCGCTGAAATTTGTAATGTCTTTTTTGATAACCAAAACGGGAATTTCAGAATTACGAACGACTTTCTCGGTGTTAGACCCAATTAACAATTCTTCAATTCCGGAAGAACCGTGAGATCCCATTATGATTAGATCTACATCGTAATCTTTGCTGACTTGTGAAATTCCATGAATGGGTTTGTCCATTTTTACAATTTCGGTAACCGAAATACCATCTAAATATGGTCTTGATGAAATTTCGTCCAGCATTTCGTTGGCTTTTTTCATAAAAAGCATCGTTTCCGGAATACTTGCTCCGCCTAGAACCGCGTCGCTCATTTGGCTGGGCAGCTCAAGCATGTGTAAAACGATAATTTCGGAGTTGTTTTTTTTAGCAATTTGTGCTGCCACTTTTAAGGCGTCTTCTGCGTGTTCGGAGAAGTCAGTAGGTACTAGAATTTTTTTCATAGTTTTTTGGGTTAAATAATGTGAAATTCTATTGTTTTAATGCTCTTATAAAGATAAGAAATATTTTTAGAGCAATCTATTTATTTTGATTTATAAAAAAAACACTATATTTGCACCGTTATTTATTAAAATCTAAATAATGAGGGGACTAAGTGTCCCCTCTTTTTATAAAATTATGACATTTAAAGAAAAAGTAAACGGATTAATTGCAGAGGCTCTTTTAGAAAAGCCATCTATCTTTTTGATTGATCTGAGTATTTCAGACTCTTTCAAAATTAGCGTGGGTTTAGACGGGGATAATGGAGTGGCGTTGCAGGATTGTATTGATGTAAGTCGTGCAGTCGAAAATAATCTGGATCGCGAAGAGCAGGATTTTTCGCTTGAAGTAGCATCGGTTGGAGTAGGATCACCCTTGAAATTTACAAGACAATACATCAAAAATATTGGTAGAACATTGATTGTTACTACAAATACTGAAAAAATTGAGGCAGAATTAGTGGAAGCTAACGATGTTTTTATAATTTTGTCTTGGGAAGCAAGAGAACCGAAAAAAGTAGGAAAAGGAAAAGAAACAGTTCAAAAAGAGCAACAAATACCTTATACAGAAATTAAAGAGGCAATTGTTACAGTAACATTTTAATTAAAGAATTCGCATGGAAAATTTAGCATTAATCGATTCATTCTCAGAGTTTAAAGATAATAAACTTATTGATCGTGTAACGCTTATGGCAATTTTAGAGGATGTGTTTAGAAATGCATTGAAGAAAAAATACGGTTCTGATGATAACTTTGACATCATTATAAATCCTGATAAAGGAGATATGGAGATTTGGAGAAGACGTGTAATCGTTGCTGATGAGGATCTTGATTTTGAGAACGAAGAAATTACCCTGACTGAAGCAAGATTGATCGAAGCGGATTTTGAAATTGGTGAAGAAGTTTCTGAAGAAGTTAAATTAATTGACTTAGGAAGAAGAGCTATTTTGGCTTTGCGTCAAAACTTAATATCTAAAATTCACGAACACGATAATACAAATCTTTACAAGCAATTTAAAGATATTATCGGTGATATTTATACTGCCGAAGTGCACCACGTTCGCCCAAGAGTTGTTATTTTAGTGGATGACGAAGGAAACGAAATTGTGCTTCCGAAAGAAAAACAAATTCCATCTGACTTTTTCCGTAAAGGAGATAATGTTCGTGGAATCATTGAAAGCGTTGAATTGAAAGGAAATAAACCTCAAATTATTATGTCTAGAACTTCAGAGAAGTTTTTAGAGAAATTGTTTGAACAAGAAATTCCTGAAGTATTTGACGGTTTGATTACAGTTAAAAATGTAGTGCGTATTCCAGGTGAAAAAGCAAAAGTAGCTGTGGATTCTTATGATGATAGAATTGATCCTGTCGGAGCTTGTGTTGGTATGAAAGGTTCTCGTATTCACGGAATTGTTCGTGAGTTAGGAAACGAAAATATCGACGTAATCAACTATACAAGTAATATTCAGTTGTTTATTACAAGAGCGTTAAGCCCTGCAAAAGTTTCTTCAATCAAAATTGATGAAGAAAACAAAAGAGCTGAAGTATTCTTGAAATTAGAAGAAGTTTCTAAAGCAATTGGTAGAGGAGGTCATAATATAAAATTAGCGGGTCAGCTGACAGGTTACGAGCTTGATGTTATCAGAGAAGGTGATGTTGCAAGTGGCGAAGATGATGACGTTGAATTAACTGAGTTTTCAGATGAAATTGAAGGCTGGGTTATCGAAGAATTTGCAAAAATTGGTTTAGATACAGCTAGAAGTATCTTAAAACAAGAGGTAGAAGATTTAGTTAGAAGAACAGATTTAGAAGAGGAAACTATTCTTGATGTTATGAAAATACTAAAAGAAGAGTTTGATAGCTAGTTATCTGCTCTAACAACACAACGAAAAAGGTAATAATAAAAAGGTTATATGTCTGAAGAGAGAGTAATAAGAATAAACAAGGTTTTAAGGGAATTAAATATTTCGTTAGAAAGAGCTGTTGATTATCTAAAAGATAAGGGAATTGCTATTGATGCAAATCCAAATGCGAAAATTTCTGATAGCGAATTTAATATCCTACAAAGCCAATTTGCGGGCGATAAGGGGAACAAAGAAGCTTCTAAAGAAGTGGGTGAGGAGAAAAGAAAAGAAAAAGAAGCTTTGCGTGTAGAACGTGAAAAAGAAATTGAAGACAAACGCAGACAAGACGAAGAGCGCCAAAAACAACAGGAAGTTATAAAAGCGAAAGCAGTTGTAACAGGACCTGTTCAAGTAGGTAAAATTGATTTGAATCCAACAAAGAAGCCTGCAGTTGTTTCTACTCCTGCTGAGGAACCAGTTAAAACTGAAGAGCCTAAAGCAGTTGTTGTTCCAGCTCAACCAGAAAAACCTGCTCAAAAAGAAGTTGTACAGCCTGAGCCAGTGGTTCCTGCGGTAGTTTCTGAAGAGAAAAAGGTAGAAAAACCTATTATTACAGAAAAAGTAGAAAAAGTAGAGAAAAAAGAAATAAAAGTAGAAAATGCTCCTAAAGTTTCGCAAGAACCAGTTGTTTCAACTGATCCTGCAACTGCAGAAGAGACAATTACTACTCAATATCAAAAATTATCCGGAACTACTCTTACAGGTCAAACAATTGATTTATCTCAATTTAATAAGCCTAAGAAAAAGAAAGAAGATCCAAAGATAACTCCTAATAAACCAGGAGCTCCAGGAGCCGGAAATAACGCTAATAAAAATAAGCGTAAAAGAATTGCGCCTAAACCAGGAGCACCGGGTGCGCAAAAACCTGCTACAATTCATCCTCCGGGAACTCCAAACCCTAATAAAATTACACCAAATACTGGTGGTGGAGGTTTTAATGCTAACAGAAGTGCAAGACCTGGATTCGTAAAAGGAAACCGTCCTGCAATTGTAGCTAAAGTAGAGCCTACTGAAGAGGAAGTAAAAAACCAAATTAGAGAAACTCTTGAAAAACTTCAGGGTAAAGGTGGAAAATCAAAAGCTGCTAAATACAGAAGAGATAAAAGAGATACGCACCGTCAGAAATCTGATGAGGAGCAAAGAGCAATTGATGAAGGAAGTAAAACTATTAAGGTTACGGAATTCGTTACAGTTGGTGAAATTGCAATCATGATGGATGTGCCGATTACTAAAGTAATTGGAACTTGTATGTCACTTGGTATCATGGTTACCATGAACCAGCGTTTAGATGCTGAAACATTAACTATTGTAGCTGATGAATTTGGTTACGAAGTTGAATTTATCACGGTTGATATCGAAGATGCTATTGAGGTAATTGAAGATAAAGAAGAAGATTTAGTAGTTAGAGCGCCAATCGTTACTGTAATGGGTCACGTCGATCACGGTAAAACATCTTTACTGGATTATATTCGTAAAGAAAATGTTATTGCTGGTGAGTCCGGAGGTATTACACAACACATTGGAGCATACGGAGTAACTTTAGATAATGGTCAAAAAATTGCATTTTTAGATACACCGGGTCACGAGGCGTTTACCGCAATGCGTGCACGTGGAGCTCAGGTTACCGATATCGCTATTATTGTAGTTGCTGCGGATGATGATATCATGCCACAAACAAAAGAGGCAATTTCTCACGCACAAGCTGCGGGAGTACCAATTATATTTGCAATCAATAAAATTGATAAACCAAATGCTAATGTTGAGAAAATCAAAGAGCGTTTGGCTGGTATGAATTTACTTGTTGAAGACTGGGGTGGAAAAATTCAATCACATGATATTTCTGCAAAAGTAGGAACAGGGGTAAAAGAATTATTAGAAAAAGTATTGTTAGAGGCTGAGATTTTAGATTTAAAATCGAACCCAAATAAAGCGGCTCAGGGAACTGTAGTTGAGGCTTTCTTGGATAAAGGAAAAGGTTATGTTTCTACAATTTTAGTTCAACACGGAACTTTAAAAGTTGGAGATTATATGTTGGCAGGTAAGCATCATGGTAAAATTAAAGCTATGCATGACGAACGTGGGCATATAGTTAAAGAAGCTGGACCGTCAACTCCGGTATCTGTTTTAGGTCTTGATGGTGCTGCAACTGCAGGTGATAAGTTCAATGTATTTGAAGACGAAAAAGAAGCAAAACAAATTGCATCTAAACGTTCTCAATTAATGCGTGAACAATCTGTACGTACACAACGACATATTACACTTGATGAAATTGGTCGTCGTATCGCACTTGGTCAGTTTAAAGAATTGAACGTAATCCTTAAAGGAGACGTTGACGGATCTGTTGAAGCATTATCAGATTCATTCTCTAAACTTTCTACTGAAGAGGTTCAGATTAATATTATACATAAAGGTGTTGGAGCAATTACTGAAACTGACGTTATGTTGGCTTCTGCTTCTGATGCAATCATTATTGGATTTAACGTTCGTCCTGCTGGAAATGCGAGACAACTTGCTGATAAAGAAGAAATTGATATCCGTTACTATTCTATTATCTACGCTGCTATCGATGACTTGAAAGATGCGATGGAAGGAATGTTAGCTCCAGAGATGAAAGAAGAGATTTTAGGAACGGCTGAAATTCGTGAGATTTTCAAAATTTCTAAAGTGGGTTCAATCGCTGGTTGTATGGTGATGGACGGTAAAATTATGAGAACTTCTAAAATTAGAGTTATCAGAGAAGGTGTGGTAGTGCATACAGGAGAACTTGTTGCATTAAAACGTTTCAAAGATGATGTTAGAGAAGTTG
This sequence comes from Flavobacterium psychroterrae, assembly GCF_018380615.1. Taxonomy (GTDB): domain Bacteria; phylum Bacteroidota; class Bacteroidia; order Flavobacteriales; family Flavobacteriaceae; genus Flavobacterium; species Flavobacterium psychroterrae. The sequence goes on from NZ_JAGYVZ010000002.1 coordinate 339,884, forward strand.
CTAAAGGTTACGATTGTGGTATTCAAATTAAAGGTTATAATGACATCGAAGAAAGAGATGTTATTGAATCATACCATGAAGTTGCTATTAAAAAGAAATTGAAATAATATTCAATAAATATATTTTAAAAGTCCCAATGAAAATTGGGATTTTTTTTGTTTTTATATTTTAAAGAATGTATTAAAAGCATTCTTAAGTTGAAGTGTTTTATTTTATAAGAATTTGTAGAAGTCTTAATAATATGCTACTGATTTAAAATAGTCTTACTACATATTCTTAAATGAAGCATTTAACAGAAATTATCTATAGAGGTTGTTGGATTTTATTTTATTTGACTTTTGTATCTATTAATAGATGTTTTATGATTGAATTAAAAGTTATTGTTGCACGTGAGTCGTTGTGTTGCAATTTATAATATGAAACACAAATAAAGAAAAATCGTATATTTTGTTAGGGCTTTATTTATTCCTTTGTATATTATCTTTTTTATTGAAGGTAAATGTTAGTGATTTAGATGATGAATTAGTTGTTGTAATGTATTCTGCTATGATATTAAATCAGGTGACATTTAAGGTTTGTAAAGTCATTTGTTGATGTGCAATAGTTGTTAATTTACGAATGAAATAGATGATTAATGAGTTTGTAGCTGAAAGCTTATATGAGATTAAAAATAATTCATATTATTCGCGATTTTATAAATAATGGTTTTAAATCTAATAAAACCGTGCTTTCCTTTGCAAATGTGGATCAGTTAAGAGAAATACTGCCTGATTTACTATATGGCTATTTATCCGAGGATGAACTGCCAAACAGTTTGCTTCTGTTATCACCGCCACCAAAGTTTGATACTGAAATTTTTGCACTTGATTTAAAATATGCCAAAAGAGCAACAGAATCTATAAAAAGCATTCGTTTTATTCAGGCTGCCAGTGACGCTAATCTGGCTTTTCCGGCGGCAGTAAAATCTTTTGAGGCTACTTTAGGAATCGAGATTAGTGAAGCAAAAACGCCTAAACTATATGTTTTAATGCGTAGGGTAATGACAGATGCTGGATTGTCTACTTACGCTGCTAAAAATCATTACAATCGGGAGCGTCCATTTATGATTAATAAACTAAAAACATGTACACCTGAACAAGAAGAGGTATTGCGTAAAGTTGGTTCATTTCCGTCAGGACACGCTGCTGTAGGTTGGGCATGGGCGCTTGTTTTTAGTGAAATTTTCCCTGATAAAAAGGAAGAAATTTTAAAACGTGGACATGACTTTGGCGAAAGCCGTGTGATTTGCAATGCACATTGGAATAGTGATGTAGAAATGGGTAGAATAATGGGAAAAGCTGTTGTAGATTGTCTTTATACTCATAATGTCTTTAAAACTGATTTATCAGCAGTGAAAGAAGAGCTATTAACTATTTTTGGGGATGCTGTATTTAAAAATAGGGAGTGATTAATTGGTAAGAATAAAGCTTTGACGCTTAAATGAAGTACTTTTTTTATAGATGGATATATGAGATAGCTACTGCCGAAAATACTTTTTGTCAAAAGGACATCTATTTAAAAAAGCAACTCAATTGAGCTGCTTTTTTAAATAGATGTCCTTTGTTTTTAAAATTACTTATTTGGCTTAATTAGAAAAACACTTTTGTATTTTTTCTTAATCTCGGCCAGATTTCGTTCCGCTTCTATTCTTGTTTTAAAATTCCCAACCATTACTTTATAGTTTGGTGTGTTGAAAATTATTGTTCCGTCGATATTGGTATATTCTCTTTTAAAATCAGATAAAGTTTTTTTAGCTTCCTCGCTTTTGCCGCTAAAAATTTGGATTTTGTAAGTATCATTTGTATTTATTGACGTGTTAATTTTTCGTTTATCATTCAATAATTGATCAAATTTAGGATCTTGGTTTACAGTTAAATTTTGGTCTTGAGCATGAATATTATATGCTAAAGTGAACATTGCTAATGTTAAGAAAACTCTTTTTGAAGGGGTTAAAATTCTCATAATGTGATGGTTTTTATGCAAAAATAGTATTTAAAAATTGTATCGAAAATTTTGATATTATTTAGAATTGATATAAATTGATATTTAAGAGTATTTTAAGGTTTTGAGAATAGTTCATAAGTCGTATTTTTGTGCAAGTTTTAAAAGAAGGTATTAGTTTTTCGTTGATTTGATACAGAAAAAATCATACCAAAAATTAGTAGATAATTATTATACTATATGAAAAAGGTGGGTAACCATAATTCGATCTCAAGAAAATTACTACTTAGCTTATCGCTAACGTTAATTTTCTCCCTAACTTCATTTGCTCAAGATGCTGCTGCTACGGCGGCGCCTGAAGCTGCTGCTCCGGCTGCTGCTGCAGGTGGTGATCCAGTAAAAGGGAAGGAACTTTTTAATGCAAATTGCGCTGCATGTCACAAATTAGATGCTAAATCAACTGGTCCTGCCTTAAGAGGTGTTGCCGGTAAACATGAGATGGCTTGGATTTACAAGTGGGTGCATAACAGCTCTGAAATGATTAAATCAGGAGATGCTGCTGCAGTTAAACTTTTTGAAGAAAACAACAAGTCTGTAATGACTGCTTTTCCTCAATTATCAACAGGTGATATTGATAATATCATTGCTTACACTTCTCAGCCTAAAGCTGAACCTGCTGCAGGTGCTGCTGGTACTCCGGGCGCATTGCCAACTGGTGGTGTTCAGGATGGAAGTGGAATTTCTAATAATATTATTTTAGGAGCTCTTGCTCTTGTAATGGCAATTCTAGTTGTTATGTTGTTCATGGTGAACAAGGTGTTGACTAAGGTAGCTGGTAATAATGGTATTGTAGTTGCTCCGAGAGAAGCAAGGACTCCAATCTGGAAAGCTTTTGCTAAAAACCAATTCCTGGTACTAGTTACTTCTATATTTTTGCTTTTGGCAAGTGGTTATTTTGTTTATGCTTTCTTAATGCAAGTTGGTATTGATCAAAATTATGAGCCAATTCAGCCAATTCATTATTCTCATAAAATCCACGCTGGAGATAACGAAATCAATTGTAAATATTGTCACTCTGCTGCTCGTGTAAGTAAAAATGCTGGTATTCCATCTTTGAATGTTTGTATGAACTGTCATAAAAACATTTCTGAAGTTGCTGAAACTACTGCTACTCCTGAGTACAGTAAAGCATTTTACGATGCTCAGATCCAAAAATTGTATGATGCTGTTGGTTGGGATAAGGCTAAGCAAGCTTATACTGGAAAAACGCAGCCTGTAAAATGGGTTCGTATTCATAATCTTCCTGATTTTGTTTACTTCAACCACTCTCAACACGTTAATGTTGCAGGAGTTGAATGTCAAACTTGTCACGGTCCAGTGCAGGAATTTGAGATCATGAAGCAATATTCTAAATTAACAATGGGATGGTGTATTGATTGCCATAGAAAAACTGATGTTAAGATGGAAGGTAATGCTTACTATGATAAAATTCATGCTGAACTTTCTAAAAAATACGGTGTAGAGAAATTGACTGCAGCGCAAATGGGAGGTTTAGAATGCGGTAAATGCCACTATTAATCGAATTATTAAGATTTTAATATTTATATACAATGTCATCAAACAAAAAATACTGGAAAAGTGTTGAGGAACTAGAGAATAGTTCTATTGTTGAGGCGCTTAGAAATAACGAATTTGTTGAAGAAATTCCTACTGAAGAATTCTTAGGAAATGCAGATGCTTTAGCTTCATCTGGAACTTCACGTCGTGACTTTTTAAAGTACGTAGGATTTAGTACTGCAGCTGTTACACTTGCTGCCTGCGAAGGTCCTGTTCACAAGTCTATACCATACGTGTTACAACCGGAACAAATCATTCCTGGTGTTGCTGATTATTATGCAACTACTGTTTTTGATGGTTTTGATTTTGCTAACCTATTAGTAAAAACTCGTGAGGGTCGTCCAATTAAAATTGATAACAATACTATTTCTGGAGCTAAGTTTTCAGCCAATGCTAGAATTCATGCGTCTATATTATCATTATATGATAGTATGCGCTTGAAAGAGCCTAAATTGGACGGAAAAAATGGTAGCTGGTCTGCTGTTGATTTAAGAATTAAATCAAGTCTTGCTGAAGCAAAAGCAAAAGGCGGGCAAGTAGTGTTGCTGACTAATACTTTGGCAAGTCCATCTACTGAAAAATTAATAGGTGAATTTATCGCTAAAAACCCTAATGCTAAACATGTTGTTTATGATGCAGTTTCTTCGTCTGACGCATTAGATGCATTTGAAACGGTTTATGGTGAAAGAGCTCTTGCTGATTATGATTTTTCAAAAGCTTCCTTAATTGTTTCTGTTGGTGCTGATTTATTAGGTGACTGGCAAGGTGGTGGATATGATGCAGGATATGCACAAGGTAGAATTCCGTCAGGATCTACCGGAGCTAAAAAAATGTCTCGCCATTTTCAGTTCGAATCAAATATGACATTGTCCGGAGCTGCTGCTGATAAACGTATCCCTATGGGAGTTGCAGATCAAAAGCAAGCTTTAGTTCAAATTTATAATATAATTACAGGATCTTCTGTTGCTGTTTCTTTAGATGCTAAATTTAAAGCTGAAGTTGTTAAGGCTGCTCAGCAATTAAAACTTGCAGGTTCTAAAGGCGTTTTAGTTTCAGGGATTGAAGATAAAAATGCTCAATTATTAGTTTTTGCTATCAACCAAGTGTTGGCTAGTGAAGCTTTTAATACTGTAGGTACAAGACAAATTAGAAAAGGATCTAATGCTGTTGTATCTCAATTGATAAAAGACATGAACGCTGGAAGTGTTCATACTTTAATCATGAGCGGAATTAATCCGGTTTACACATTAGCTGATTCAGCTTCTTTTGTATCTGGATTGAAAAAAGTAAAAACTTCAGTTGCATTTTCTTTAAAAGAAGATGAGACTGCATCTATAACTACGATTGCTGCTCCGGTACCTCATTACTTAGAGGCTTGGGGAGATGTTGTAATTACAAAAGGAACTTATAGTTTGACTCAGCCAACTATTCGTCCTATATTTAACACTAAACAATTTCAAGACGTTTTATTGTCATTAAACGGAATTCCTGGAAATTTCTATGATTATATTAAAGCTAATTCAGCTTCAGTAATTGTAGGTTCTTCATGGAATAAAGTTTTACATGATGGTGTTTTCGTTATTGGCTCATCTGCATTAGCTGCAGGATCTGTTGATTATAGTGCGGCTGCAAGTGCTGTTGCAAAATCAAGATCTGCAGGAGACTTCGAATTAGTATTATATACTAAAACAGGTATGGGTGACGGGCAACAAGCAAACAATCCTTGGTTGCAAGAGTTTCCGGATCCAATCACAAGAGTTTCTTGGGATAACTATATAACTGTTTCGAATGCTGATGCTAAAAAATTAAACTTAACAAATGAAATTGTTGCAAACGGAGGTTTAAACGGAAGTTATGCTACAATTACTACTGCTGATGGTTTAAAATTAGAAAACGTTCCAGTAATTGTTCAGCCAGGACAAGCTTTTGGTACAGTTGGTTTAGCATTAGGTTACGGTCGTAAGGCTGCATTGAAAGAAGAAATGATGGTAGGTTTAAATGCTTACTCTCTATATAAAAATTTCAATAGTGTTCAATCTGTTTCTATTGCGAAAGCAAATGGAGTTCATGAGTTTGCTTGTGTTCAGGGACAGAAAACATTAATGGGAAGAGGAGATATTATTAAAGAAACTTCTCTTGAAATTTTCAACACTAAAGATGCAGAACATTGGAACGAACAACCAATGGTATCTTTAGATCACCAGGAAGTAGCAGCTACAACAGTTGATTTATGGGAATCATTTGATCGTTCTACAGGACATCACTTTAACCTTTCAATTGACTTGAACGCATGTACAGGTTGTGGAGCATGTGTTATTGCTTGTCACGCTGAAAACAATGTGCCAGTTGTAGGTAAAGCAGAAGTAAGAAGAAGTCGTGATATGCACTGGTTGCGTATAGACAGATATTATTCTTCTGAAAGTACTTTTGAAGGTGATAACGAAAGAAAAGAGAATATCGCTGGTTTGTCAAGTTCATTATCTACATTTAATGAAATGGAAAAACCTGGAGATAATCCACAAGTTTCTTTCCAACCAGTAATGTGTCAACACTGTAATCACGCACCATGTGAAACAGTTTGTCCAGTTGCTGCAACTTCTCACGGACGTGAAGGTCAAAATCATATGGCATACAACAGATGTGTTGGTACTCGTTATTGTGCAAACAACTGTCCTTATAAAGTACGTCGTTTCAACTGGTTCTTGTACAACAAAAACAGTGAATTTGATTACCACATGAATGATGATCTAGGGCGTATGGTATTAAATCCAGACGTAAACGTTCGTTCTCGTGGAGTTATGGAAAAATGTTCTATGTGTATTCAAATGACACAGGCGACTAAGCTAAAAGCTAAAAATGAAGGTCGTCCGGTTGCTGATGGTGAATTCCAAACAGCATGTTCAAATGCTTGTTCTTCTGGGGCAATGATATTTGGTGATGTTAATGATGCTGAAAGCAAAGTTGCTAAATTAGCTGCTGATGATAGATCATACCACTTATTGGAGCATGTTGGAACAAAACCTAATGTGGTTTACCATGTTAAAGTTAGAAATACTTAGAATAAATTATTAATTAAGAAACATATAAAGGATTATGTCGTCTCACTACGAAGCACCCATTAGAAAACCTTTAGTTATAGGTGATAAATCTTATCACGATGTAACTGTAGATGTAGCTGCACCTGTTGAAGGTCCGGCAAACAAACATTGGTGGATTGTATTTTCAATCGCATTAATAGCCTTCCTTTGGGGGTTAGGTTGTATAATTTACACCGTATCTACCGGTATTGGAACATGGGGATTAAATAAAACAGTTGGTTGGGCCTGGGATATCACGAACTTCGTTTGGTGGGTTGGTATTGGTCACGCCGGAACATTAATTTCTGCGGTATTATTACTTTTCCGTCAACGTTGGAGAATGGCTATTAACCGTTCTGCAGAAGCAATGACTATCTTCTCGGTAGTTCAGGCAGGTTTATTCCCAATTATTCACATGGGTCGTCCATGGCTAGCGTACTGGGTTTTACCTATTCCAAATCAATTTGGATCATTATGGGTAAACTTTAACTCACCGTTACTTTGGGATGTATTCGCAATTTCTACGTATCTTTCAGTATCATTAGTTTTCTGGTGGACTGGTTTATTGCCTGATTTTGCAATGTTACGTGACAGAGCAATAACACCTTTTAATAAACGAGTATATTCTATCCTGAGTTTTGGATGGAGTGGTAGGGCTAAAGATTGGCAGCGTTTTGAAGAAGTATCATTAGTATTAGCTGGTTTGGCTACTCCTCTTGTACTTTCTGTACACACGATTGTATCGATGGACTTTGCTACTTCTGTGATTCCTGGATGGCATACAACAATTTTCCCTCCGTACTTCGTTGCTGGAGCTGTATTCTCTGGATTTGCAATGGTAAACACCTTGTTGATCGTTATGAGAAAAGTTTCTAACCTTGAAGCTTATATTACATTACAACATATCGAGTTAATGAACATTGTAATCATGATTACTGGTTCTATCGTTGGGGTAGCGTATATTACTGAGTTGTTTGTAGCTTGGTATTCAGGAGTAGAATATGAGCAATATGCTTTCTTGAACAGAGCTACCGGACCTTACTGGTGGGCATATTGGTCAATGATGACTTGTAACGTTTTCTCACCTCAATTTATGTGGTTCAAGAAATTAAGAACAAGTATCATGTTTTCATTTATTATTTCGATTGTTGTAAACATCGGAATGTGGTTTGAAAGATTCGTAATTATTGTTACTTCTTTACATAGAGATTACCTTCCATCTTCTTGGACAATGTTTTCACCAACATTTGTTGATATTGGAATTTTCATCGGAACTATTGGTTTCTTTTTTGTATTGTTTTTATTATACTCTAGAACATTCCCTGTAATTGCTCAGGCGGAGGTAAAAACAATTTTGAAAGGAACAGGAGATAATTACATTAGAGAAAGAGCAAATAAAGATTCACATCATGAGTAATAAAGTTATATACGCCATTTATAATGACGATGATATTTTGATGGATGCAGTAAAGAAAACCAGAGCTGCTCATCATCATATTGAAGAAGTTTTTACTCCATTCCCAGTTCACGGGTTGGATAAAGCTATGGGTCTAGCACCTACAAGATTAGCAATATGTGCATTTTTATACGGATGTGTTGGTATTTCTTTTGCTACATTCATGATGAGTTATATCATGATTCACGATTGGCCACAGGATATTGGAGGTAAACCAAGTTTTAGCTTCATTCAGAATATGCCCTCGTTTGTACCGATTATGTTTGAAATGACAGTATTTTTTGCTGCCCACTTAATGGTTATTACTTTTTATATGAGAAGTAGATTATGGCCATTCAAACAAGCTGAGAATCCTGATGTAAGAACAACAGACGACCATTTTTTAATGGAAGTTGCTGTAAATGATAATGAAGCAGAACTAGTTTCTTTTTTTGAAGGTACAGGAGCTGTTGAAGTTAAAGTAATTGAAAAGAATTAATTGTAGCTATGAAAAGGATATATAAAATAACACTTTTAGTTGGTATAACTATTTTAGTTTCTTCTTGCCACAATAATTCGGCACCAAACTATCAGTATTTCCCTAATATGTATGAATCTGTAGGTTATGAAACCTATTCAGAAGCAAAAGTATTTAAAGGTGGAAAAGAAGGACAGCTTCCTGCAGAAGGGAGTATCAACAGAGGTTTTGAACCTTATGAATATGAAAATTCAACTGCTGGTTATGAATTGGCTAAAGCTAATTTAAAATCGCCTTTGGATTCTATCGAAAGAAATTCCGGAAAAGGAAAAGAACTTTTCGAAATTTACTGTATTAGTTGTCATGGTGCATCTGGAAACGGTAAAGGTAAATTGGTTGAAAGAGAAAAATTTCTTGGGGTGCCTAGCTATAAAGACAGAGAAATCACTGAAGGAAGTATCTTTCATGTTGAAACTTATGGTTTAAATGCAATGGGTTCACATGCAAATCAATTAAGTGCCCACGAACGTTGGTTAGTTGCTGACTATGTTCTAAAACTAAAAAGCCAATTATAATTGTTGAACAAACTGATCGTAATAGATATGTATACATTTTCAAGTAAATTAAAAACTTTTTCTATCATCCTAATGGCTTTTGGAGTATTAGGAATTGGATATGGTTTTTTAACTGCTCCTAAAGATATTCAAGAAGTTGAAAAAATTCTTGCTGCAGATGCACATGGTTCTCATGGTGCTGCACATGAAGCAACAGCGGAGACTTCACATCAGGAAGCCGGACATCACGAAGCTGCTGAAGCTTCACATGAATCGCACAAAGGTGGCGAACATGAAAAAGTTAGTGCTGCTGATGAGCATAAAGAACATTTAACGCATGTATTGCACCAATTGCAAAATAAGCCTTGGTCTGCTTTATATGTTGCTTGTATTTTCTTCTTACTACTTTCTATGGGGGTTTTAGCATTTTATGCTATTCAGCAAGTTGCTCAGGCAGGTTGGTCTCCAGTTTTATTTAGAGTTATGCAGGGAATAACAGCTTACCTACCTACTGGTTCTGTAATTTTCTTTATCATTTTAATTCTTTGCGGATTGCACTTTAATCACATATTTGTGTGGTTAGGAGAAGGTGTTACGGATCCTAATAGTGCAAATTATGATAAAATTATTGCTGGAAAAGCAGGATACTTAAATTTTCCTTTCTGGATAATTAGAGCGGCTATCTTTTTAATAGGATGGAATTTGTACCGTTACTATTCAAGAAAAAACTGTTTAGCTCAGGATGATGCTAATGATGATCTTTACTACAAAAAGAACTTTAAGTTATCTGCTGGATTCTTAGTATTCTTTATCGTTTCTGAGTCTATCATGTCTTGGGATTGGATTATGTCATTTGATCCACACTGGTTTAGTACTTTGTTTGGATGGTATGTTTTTGCTTCTTTCTTTGTAAGCGGAATAACTTCAATTGCATTAGTTACTATATATTTAAAATCTAAAGGATATTTAGAATATGTAAACACAAGTCATATTCATGATTTAGCTAAATTTATGTTCGGTATCAGTATTTTTTGGACATACTTATGGTTCTCTCAATTTATGTTGATCTGGTATGCTAATATTCCTGAAGAGGTTACTTACTTTATAACAAGAATACAATTATATAATTTACCATTCTTTGGTGCTGTAGTTATGAACTTTGTATTTCCATTGTTAATATTAGTTAATACTGATTTTAAACGTCTTAGCTGGGTTATTGTAATGGCTGGTACTGTTATTTTATTAGGTCACTATGTTGATTTCTTTAATATGATTATGCCAGGAACAGTTGGAGATAAATGGTTTATCGGAGTTTCTGAAATTGCATCTATACTTTTCTTCTTAGGTTTATTTATTTTTGTAGTGTTTACTGCATTGACTAAAGCTCCTTTGTTAGCAAAAAGAAATCCTTTCATTGAAGAAAGTAAACATTTTCATTATTAATATTTAAAGAAGTAAACAGATGACAAGTTTGTTGGTTATTATAGTTTTAGTTTTATTAGCAGTTGCATTATGGCAATTGACCAAGATATTTGATCTTACTCAAGTGGGATCTTCTTCGGACGATTCTCAGGTTGCATCAGATAATGATAATAATGTTCAAGGATATGTTATGTTTGGCTTTTTAGCTTTCATCTACATATTTACGATTTACGGTTTACTAAAATGGGGTAATTTAGCACTTCATACTCCTGCTTCAGAGCATGGTCTTTTGGTAGATAATTTAATGAATATTACTTGGGTTTTAATTTTTGTAGTTCAGTTTATTACACAAGGTTTATTATACTGGTTTTCTTTTAAAAATAGAGGACATAAGGATAAAAAAGCTTTATTCTTTGCTGATAGTAACAAATTAGAAGCACTTTGGAGTATTATCCCATCTGTAGTATTGGCTTGTTTAATCCTTTACGGATTGTATGCATGGAACAACATTATGTTCGTTGATAAAGACGAAGATGTAATTGAAATCGAATTATATGCACAACAATTCAAGTGGACTGCAAGATATGCTGGACAAGATAATGTTCTAGGAAAAGCTAACGTACGTTTGATCGAAGGTATTAATACTTTAGGTGTTGATATGTCTGATAAAAACTCGGCTGATGATATTGTAGTTTCTGAATTACATATTCCAAAAGGTAAAAAAATACATTTCAAAATGCGTTCTCAGGACGTATTGCACTCAGCTTATATGCCTCACTTTAGAGCGCAAATGAACTGTGTTCCCGGAATGGTTACTGAGTTTGCTTTTATACCAACTTATACAACTTCTGAATACAGAGAGTTACCTTTTATGGTAGAAAAAGTTGCAAACATCAACAAGCTTAGAGCTGAAAAAAGTGTTGATTTAGTTGCTAAAGGTGGTACAGCTTTAGATCCTTATACATTTGATTATTTATTATTATGTAATAAAATTTGTGGAGCTTCTCACTATAACATGCAAATGAAAGTAGTTGTTGATACACCTGAAGATTATAAAAAATGGTTAAGCGAGAAAACTACTTTAGCGCAGGATATTAAAGCGGCAGCTGCTGCTAAAGAACCAGCTGAAGGAGCAAAAGCAACTACAGATAGTACAGCTAAAGATACTGTTAAAGCGGTAATTGATACTGTTAAAGCAGCTATAGCTAAAGTTGCTATGAAATAATATTTATTAAGAAAATTTAAAGTACACATATATGTCAGCAGAAGCGCACGATCACGATCACGGACACGATCACGAGCACGAACATCATCATAAAGACACGTTCATTACTAAATATATCTTTAGTATTGATCACAAAATGATTGCTAAGCAATACTTGATTACCGGTATTATCATGGGTATTATTGGTATTGCAATGTCCTTGCTTTTTAGAATGCAATTAGCATGGCCAGAAGAGTCTTTTAAAATCTTTAATGTTTTATTAGGAGATAAATTTGCACCAGATGGTGTAATGGCAAATGATATTTATTTAGCTTTAGTAACAATTCATGGTACCATTATGGTATTCTTTGTACTAACGGCTGGTTTAAGTGGTACTTTTAGTAACTTACTTATTCCGCTTCAAATTGGAGCAAGAGATATGGCTTCCGGATTTATGAACATGATTTCATACTGGTTGTTCTTTTTATCTGCTGTAATAATGTTATCTTCTTTATTTGTTGAAGCTGGACCGGCTTCTGCAGGTTGGACAATATATCCTCCATTAAGTGCTTTACCACAGGCAATTCCAGGTTCTGGAACAGGTATGACTTTATGGTTAGTTTCTATGGCTATCTTTATTGCATCTTCTTTAATGGGATCTTTAAATTACATCGTAACGGTTATCAACTTAAGAACTAAAGGAATGTCTATGACAAGACTTCCGCTTACAATCTGGACATTTTTCGTAACAGCTATTATTGGTGTTATTTCATTCCCTGTATTGTTATCTGCTGCATTATTATTGATTTTTGACAGAAGTTTTGGTACTTCGTTCTTCTTATCTGATATTTATATAGCTGGAGAGGTTTTACATTACCAAGGTGGATCTCCGGTATTGTTCGAACACTTATTTTGGTTCTTAGGACACCCTGAAGTTTATATCGTAATTTTACCAGCGATGGGTCTTGTTTCTGAAATTATGGCTACGAACTCTCGTAAACCAATCTTCGGATACAGAGCGATGATTATGTCAGTTCTTGCAATTGCATTTTTATCTACTATTGTTTGGGGTCACCATATGTTTATTTCAGGTATGAATCCTTTCTTAGGATCTGTATTTACCTTTACAACATTATTGATTGCAATTCCATCTGCTGTAAAAGCGTTCAACTGGATTACAACTTTATGGAAAGGTAACTTACAATTTAACCCTGCAATGTTATTCTCTATCGGAATGGTTTCTACTTTCATTACTGGAGGTTTAACAGGAATCATTTTAGGAGATAGTACTTTAGATATTAACGTTCACGATACTTACTTCGTTATTGCTCACTTTCACTTAGTAATGGGTATCTCTGCACTTTACGGAATGTTTGCTGGTATCTACCACTGGTTCCCTAAAATGTACGGAAGAATGTTAAACAAAAACTTAGGTTATATTCACTTTTGGGTAACGGCAGTTTGTGCTTATGGAGTTTTCTTCCCAATGCACTTTATTGGATTAGCTGGTTTGCCAAGACGTTATTATACAAATACAAACTTCCCATTATTTGATGATTTACAAAACGTGAATGTTTTAATTACAACATTTGCTCTTGTAGGAGGTGCGTTCCAATTAGTATTCTTATACAACTTCTTTAGTAGTATTTTCTACGGTAAGAAAGCAGTTCAGAATCCATGGAAATCTACGACATTAGAGTGGACTACTCCTGTAGAACATATTCACGGTAACTGGCCAGGTGAAATTCCTCATGTTTACCGTTGGCCATATGACTACAGTAACCCAAATCACGATGTAGATTTTGTACCGCAAAATGTACCAATGAAAGAAGGTGAAGAAGTTTTACACCACTAAAAATAAAACAAAAAGACTATCTGAGAAGATGGTCTTTTTGTTTTATTTCAGTTAAATATAAATTCCAATATTTTAAATTCCAAATTTCAATACGAGGTTAAACTTGATTGGGATTTGGAATTTAAAATATTGGAATTTCCTTTTTTTATTTGGAATTTATCTATTTTACAAACTGATTACTTTGTCTATCTTTGTAAAATGAATGAGAACCTAGATCCCACTACAAATGGGTACAACCCTGAAGAATTTGATCTTGAAAAAAAATTACGTCCGCTGTCATTTGATGACTTTGCCGGACAAGATCAAGTTTTAGAAAATTTAAAAATTTTTGTTGCTGCCGCTAATCAGCGTGGTGAAGCTCTTGATCATACACTTTTTCATGGTCCTCCCGGATTAGGAAAAACTACTTTGGCAAATATTCTGGCGAATGAACTTGAAGTTGGAATTAAAATTACTTCCGGACCTGTTTTAGACAAACCAGGAGATTTAGCTGGTTTGTTGACTAATCTTGACGAAAGAGATGTTTTATTTATCGATGAAATTCACCGTTTGAGTCCAATTGTTGAAGAGTATTTATATTCGGCAATGGAAGATTTTAAAATTGATATTATGATCGAGTCTGGTCCAAATGCCAGAACAGTCCAAATCAATTTAAATCCATTTACTTTAATAGGTGCGACAACTCGTTCAGGATTATTGACTGCACCAATGCGTGCCCGTTTTGGAATTTCATCACGATTACAATATTATACCACTGAACTTTTGACCAGTATTGTAGAAAGAAGTTCTTCTATTCTTAAAATGCCAATTTCATTAGATGCCGCAATAGAAATCGCAGGAAGAAGTCGTGGTACGCCTCGTATTGCAAATGCATTGTTACGAAGAGTACGTGATTTTGCACAAATAAAAGGGAATGGAACTATTGATCTTGAAATTGCACGGTATGCATTAAAAGCACTTCACGTCGATGCACACGGACTTGATGAAATGGATAATAAAATATTGTTAACCATTATCAATAAGTTCAAAGGTGGACCAGTTGGACTTTCAACTTTGGCTACAGCTGTTTCTGAAAGTAGTGAAACTATTGAGGAAGTATATGAACCATTCTTAATTCAGGAAGGGTTTATTATGCGCACGCCACGTGGAAGAGAAGTTACAGATAAAGCGTATAAACACTTAGGTAAAATAAATACGAACATTCAAGGAGGATTATTTTAATGCTGTTATAATGTCTGAAAATAGAAAGTATAATTATCCAGTCAGGCTTTCAATATTAAGATTCCTTCTTGATGCTGAAGGAGTGCGTAGAAATCCGATTCCATTTCACAAGAGATATTTTGATCAATTTGGTGATTCCTTTTCTCTTAAAATTGGTTCTTCTAAGCATATAATTTTATCAAGGGATAATGAAGTTGCCCAATATATTTTACAAAAGAATCAAAAGAATTATCATAAATCTAAATTTCAGTCAGTATATCTTTCAAAATATTTAGGTAAAGGTCTTTTAACTGTTGATGGCGATTTTTGGCTCAAACAAAGAAGACTTATTCAGCCTGCGTTTCATAAGCAAAAGATGAACCAATTGGTCGAGAACATGAATGCAACTATTACTTCTGAATTAGGGAGTTTAGTGGAAGAAAAACCAATTGATCTTTTTCCTGTAATGAGTCAGTTAGCATTTAATGTTGTCGCTAAATCATTATTTCAGCTTTCAATTTCGGATGAAAAATTAAATCGTATAAAATATATTATTGAAGAAGTTCAGAATTTCTTAATCAAAGAAATTAGACTTCCTCATAAAAGTTGGTGGTTTTCCTTAAGCGGTCAAGTGAAAAAGCATCTTGAATTGGCTGAGGAGAATAATCAAATTATTCAGGAAATAATTGAGGACAGAATGACTTCGAAAGAAGAAATTAATGATCTGCTGAATATGCTTTTGGAAACTCGTTATGAAGATACTGGAGAAGGCATGTCAGTGCGTCAATTAGTTGATGAAATTAAAGTACTTTTTATTGCCGGACATGAAACTACCGCAAATGCATTGACTTTTACTTTACATCTTTTGGGAAGAAATCCTGAGGTGCAGCAGAAAGTTTTTGATGAGATTGTAGAAATTCAAACTCAAACGAATGATATAGTAGAGCAACTTCAAAAGATGACTTATACCAATGCAGTTTTAAATGAATCGATGCGTTTATATCCACCAGCCTGGATTACCGATAGACAAAACGTGACAGATGATACACTTGCTGGTTTTCATATAAAAAAAGAAACTTTAATTGGTGTTTCTTTTTATGAGTTACATCGAAATCCTAAATATTGGGAAAATCCGGAGGAATTTAATCCGGAACGTTTTCTTGGTGAGCAGAAAAAGCAATCCATGCAATATTTTTATCCGTTTGGTGCGGGTCCCAGAATGTGCATTGGATCAGGATTTGCTATTTATGAAATGTGTTTAACAATTTCTCAAATAGTAAAAAAATATGAGATTAAATCTACTGCTGAAACTATTCAGTTTAATCCTTTAATTACCTTAAAACCCGTTGGAGTAGAAGTATTATTTTCTAAAAGATGGCAATAAATTCTAAGGAGACATATTCGACCTTTATAAAATCAGAAGCAAAACGACTTGGTTTTCTTTCTTGCGGAATATCTAAAGCGGGTTTTCTGGAAGAAGAAGCGCCACGACTTGAAAAATGGTTGAATAACAATCATCATGGGCAAATGGCCTATATGGAAAATTATTTTGATAAACGATTAGATCCTACTTTGTTGGTAGATGATGCCAAAAGCGTGGTTTCGCTATTACTCAATTATTATCCGGAGGAAACTCAAACTCAGGAAAGTTTTAAGATCTCGAAATATGCTTATGGTCAGGATTATCATTTTGTAATAAAAGAGAAATTAAAAGAATTTTTACATTCAATACAGGAAAATATCGGAGATGTTTCTGGTCGGGCTTTTGTTGATTCTGCGCCTGTTCTGGATAGAGCTTGGGCTGCTAAAAGTGGATTAGGGTGGATTGGTAAAAGTGGAAATCTATTAACTCAAAAGGTAGGTTCTTTTTATTTTATTGCAGAGCTTATCCTTGATTTAGAACTAGAATACGATCATGCAACTACAGATCATTGTGGTTCTTGTACAGCTTGTATTGATGCTTGTCCTACACAAGCAATTGTTGCTCCCCATGTAGTTGACGGAAGCAAATGCATCTCTTATTACACCATTGAACTAAAAGAGAACATTCCTTATGAAATGAAAGGAAAATTTGATGAGTGGATGTTTGGTTGTGATACTTGCCAGGATGTTTGTCCCTGGAACCGGTTCTCGAAACCTCATTCAGAACCACTATTTAATCCTAATCCGGAATTACTTTCTTTTTCCAAAAAAGACTGGATTGAAATTACAGAAGAAACTTTCCGTGCAGTTTTTAAAAACTCTCCAATTAAAAGAACCAAGTTTGATGGTTTACGACGAAATGTGAAATTTTTAGAATAAAAACTTACACTTCTTTTTATTCTTCAGGGAGTATACATATTATTTTGGATTATTTTAATATTTGTAGGATTTTACTTTTTTGTTTTAAAATTTGATAAATAATGACAATTCTTTAATAAATTAAGAATTTTCTGTGGTTTGGTTATCAAATAGTTATTTTTTTTGTTGTCTTAAGTTAATTTTATTTTCTAAAACGTGTAATTCAACGTTTATCCGTGTAGTTTGACGACTAAAGTAGCTAGTACAGAGGTGTTTGTATATTTTCGCGACTCCAAAACTACTAATCTAACCGAGAGACAATTTTTGTGTCTTGAACCTAATGCTATTTATGGTCCAAACGCTACATTATTTTTTTAAAGATCTAAAAAAGTTTTTTATAAAACTTTTAAAATCCATTTCTCTTATTTTATCGTATCTCCTCTACATGTTGAATGCTAATTTGGGCTATTCAGCCTTTGGTATTTCTATATTTAAAATCATCGTTATTTATGTGTAACTCTATCTTTGGTCAATCTAAATTATTTAGACTAAATTTTCTTGTTTTATTGTTAGTACTGGTTAGCTATAATGCATCAGCGCAGTTTTACACAAAACATTACATTGCACCGGCACCCTGGCAATATTTTAGCAAAGCAAATGAAATTGTTATTGCAACAAATTCGGCTACTACAGTAAATATCACTCTAAAAAAGAGTGACGGTACTCTTGAAGCAAATTTGACAGCCATAAAAGGAGCGCCAGCAATTTATAGATTTAAGTTGCTTTCTAAAAATCTATCTATGAATCCATTAAATACAGTTATCAATGCTGCTGGTTTAATTGTAGAAAGTACTGCACCTACATCAATTAATATGCGAAATATTGCTTCTGATGACTATGTAAACGGAGAAAATGTAGATGCTAATATGAAAGGAAATGCGGCATTAACAAGTTTTGGTGATGCAGGAATTGGAGTTCGATTTAGAGTAGGATATTACAGAGATGGTTCTTTAGGAAATTTTGGTAGTTTAGGTGATCAACGTCCTATTTATAGTATCATGGCAATAACAAATGGGACGTCGGTGACTATAGACGGTGTTGTTAAAGCAACTTTAGATGCCGGTCAAAGTTATTTGTTTAAAGCTCCAATAGGGACTTTGGTACAATCATCAAATTCAAGTGTGATGAATACCTCTGCTGCAATTGATACACCTGGAGGATGTGGAGACGGAGCATTTAATCAGATTCCACCCGAATCAGTTTTAGGTTCAGAATATTTTATTGAAAGAGGAAAAGGAAATGATACAGCGGAGCAAACTACGGTTGTTGCTACAAAAGACAATACTACAGTTACAGTTGATAGCTATTCGGTTACAGGAGCATTAGTAGGAACAAAAACAACAATATTAGCAACGGCAGGTAAATTCTTTACTTTTGTTAATGGGGTTACAGCCGCTAACTTTTCAGCTTCAAGAGTTTCCGCAGATAAAAATGTAGTGGTGTATTCCGGGACAGCACAATCTTGTGAAGTCGATATTTCAACCATTGCACCAGTATCAGAATGTGGAGGATCAAATTTTATTGAAACTGCTAAATTTAGGAATTATGGAACAGGATCTTTACCCTATTTTGGCTATGTTCTTTTGAAAGATGCAACGGCTGTTGTAAATGTAAATGGAACTAATATTGAAACAGTAACAGGTATTAATGCACGTCACCAATTAGGATCAACAGGCTGGTATATAATTAACTTTGAAGATACACAAATAGGAAGTCCAAATGTTCTTTCGATATCAAGTACAGCTAAATTAACAGTTTCGATTGTACAGCAAGGAGGAGGATTTTCTATGGCAGGGTTTTTCTCAAATTTTGCTGCTCAGCCAGAAGATCCAACTATGGCATATGTTTCAGGAGGAGGATGTACGAACAATACAGCGACTCTTACAACCCCTTCAGGTTTTACACCATATCAATGGTATTTTAATGGTACACCGATAACAAATGCAAACTCAAATTCATATATAGCTACAAAAACAGGATCCTACTCGGTTGCGTCAACTTTGGCTTGTGGCGTTCAAACCCAATCCAAACCCGTTAGCGTAACATTATGTACTGATTTAGGAATTACAAAAACAGTTGACAATGCGACTCCTTGCGTAGGTTCTAATGTGGAATTTACTGTGAAGCTAAGTAATTTAGGAGTTAATAATTCTACCGGAGTTTCTGTAAATGATTTACTTCCTACAGGATACACATTTATAAGTTCAACACAAACAGTTGGAAGTTACAATTCAGCAACAGGAGTTTGGAGTATTGGTGATGTAAGCGGAGGAATTACTGAAACATTAAAAGTTATTGCTAAAGTAAATGCTACAGGAGTTTACACTAACACAGCAGCATTACCCGCTACGACCACAGATAGTGATATGACTAATAATTCGGCAAGTGTTTCTACTACGCCAAATCCATTACCGACATTAGTTATTACTAATCCGGCTGCAGTTTGTTCTCCATCAAAAGTTGATATTACTGCTCCGGCAATTACAGCAGGAAGTTCATCAGGTTTAACTTTTACTTATTGGACAAACTCAACGGCGACAACATCATATGCAACTCCAACAGCAGCTACAACAGGTACATATTATATTAAGGGAACAACTGCTTTAGGATGTTCAGATATAAAACCAGTAGTTGTAACGGTAAATGCAACTCCGACCGCACCAACGGCTTCAGCTCAAAGTTTCTGTTCAGCAGATGCTAAAAAGGTCAATGAATTAGTTGCTACAGGAAGTGCTCTAAAATGGTACAATACGAATACAGGCGGAACAGCTTATTTAGGTACAGAATTATTATCAACAGGAACTTATTATGTAAGCCAAACTTCTGCAAGTAATTGTGAGAGTAGCAGAACATCAGTATTGGTAACCGTAAATCCAACTCCGGCAACACCAACAATAGTTTCAACAGCGCCAACATGTTTATCAGCTGGAATTTCGAAAGTATCAAATTACAATTCAAACTTATCTTACATTTTTACTCCAACGGGTCCAAGTGTCGCTTCATCTGGTATTATTTCTGGAATGGCGGTTGGAACAGATTATACTGTCACTGCTAAAAGCATAAGTAATTGTAGTTCTACATCAACATCAGTTTTTAAAAATAATGCGATGTTGATTACGCCAAATGTACCAACGATTGCATCAACTGCTCCAACATGTTCATCTGACGGAATTTCCACAGTATCAAATTACGATTCAGGTTTAACGTATACTTTTAATCCAACAGGACCAAGTATAGCTTCAACAGGGATTATCTCAGGAATGACAATCGGAACGGATTATACGCTTACGGCAGGAAATACAACTTGTACTTCTGTGGCAACATCAGTTTTTACAAATAATATGATGTTGGTAACGCCAGCAATACCAAATGTAGTTTCAACTGCTCCAACATGTTCATCTGATGCAATCTCCACAATATCAAATTACGATTCAGGTTTAACGTATACATTTAATCCAACAGGACCAACAATTGCTTCAACAGGAGTAATTTCGGGAATGATTATCGGAATGGATTATACGATTACGGCTGGAAATGCAACTTGTACTTCTGTGGCAACATCAGCATTTAAAAATAATGCGATGTTGATAACGCCTGCAATTCCAACAATTGTATCGACGGCTTCGACATGTTCATCTGATGGAATCTCCACAATATCAAATTATGATTCAAGTTTAACATATACTTTTAATCCAACAGGACCAACAATAACTTCGACAGGGATTATCTCAGGAATGACAATCGGAACGGATTATACGATTACGGCAGGAAATGCAACTTGTACCTCTGTGGCAACATCAGTTTTTAAAAATAATGCGATGTTGATTACGCCAAATGTTCCAACAATTGTATCGACGGCTTCGACATGTTCATCTGATGGAATCTCCACAATATCAAATTATGATTCAGGTTTAACGTATACTTTTAATCCAACAGGACCAAGTATAGCTTCGACAGGGATTATTTCAGGAATGACAATCGGAGTGGATTATACGATTACGGCTGGAAATGCAACTTGTACTTCTGTGGCAACATCAGTTTTTAAAAATAATGCGATGTTGATTACGCCAAATTTTCCTACGATTGCATCAACTGCTCCGACATGTTCATCTGACGGAATCTCCACAATATCAAATTATGATTCAAGTTTAACTTATATTTTCAATCCAACAGGACCAACAATTACTTCAACAGGGGTTATCTCGGGAATGATCATCGGAACAGATTATACGCTTACGGCTGGAAATACGAATTGTACTTCTGTGTCAACATCGGCTTTTAGAAATAAGGAAATGTTGGTAACGCCCGCAGTTCCTTTATTAAGCGCGATAACTCAGCTGATATGTGGTACAACAATGGGAAGTTTTACAATAACAAATTTTAATGCTACATATAATTACTTGATAACACCTTCGACAGGTGTTACTCAAAACGGAAATATAATTACTGCTCCAGCAGGAACTTACAATATTGTAGCACGGGCTAATGGTTGTGAATCTTTAAATTCAAGTGTTGTTATTGGTTCTAAAATTTGTGCCATTGCTGACGCTACTTATGGAACACAAATAACATCAACAACAGCGATAACGGTAGGAAACGTTACAACAAATGATACTTTAAATGGATTTCCGGTTACATCAACGAATACTAATGTACTGCCAATTACAACAGGTCCACTTAGTATTGATGCAAATGGCGAATTGACTTTGGCTCCAAATACTGCATCAGGAACTTATACTATTGATTATACGATATGTGAAGATGGAGTAAATCCAGCGAATTGTGCAACAACAACAGCAACAGTTGTAGTTGGGAATACTTTAATTGCAAATGTTGATAATAGTTTTAGAGCGCAAACATCATCAGCAACAATAATTACAGTTGGAAATGTTACCACAAACGATACTTTAAACGGGATTCCTGTTACATCTGCCAATACCAATGTAACGCCAATTAAAACTGGTCCGCTAAATATTGATGCAAATGGCGAATTAACTTTGGATACCAATACACCAGCAGGAACTTACACAATTACTTACCAAATTTGTGAAGAAGGAGCAAACCCGGCAAATTGTGCTTCTAACACTGCTACGGTTTTGGTTGAAAAAGGAGTAATTATTGCATTAACCGAAAATACGCAGCCAATAAATGGCAGTATTGGTGGAACTACATTTTCATTAACGGATAATGATAGATTGAACGGAATTCCCGTAGTAATCACAAATAATCCAGGCGGAGTAATCTTAACTGCGATAAATGTTCCAACAGGATTAATCTTAAATGCTGACGGTACAGTCACAGTAAAAGCAGGAACTTCAATAGGAAACTATGAAATTGAATATAGTATTTGTGAATATATAAACCCTACAAATAATTGTGCTTCTGTAAAAAGTTATGTTCCGGTGACAGGAGCAATTTTACAGGCAAATAATGATAATGCAGGAACTGTTGATAGTAATAAAGGGCAAAATTCGGCAACAAATATATTCAATAATGATACTTTAAACGGACTAGTAGTTAATCCTGCAGATTTGATTTTAACAACTGTTATTTCAAATCCTAATTTAATTTTAAATTCAAATGGAACAATTACAGTAAAACAAGGAACGCCATCTGGAAATTATGAATTAAGATATCAAATATGCGAAGCTTTAAACGCATCTAATTGTAGTGAAGCGGTTGTGAAAATTTCCGTAGTGAATGTTGTAGGTGTTACTCCGCCAATAGTACCAATTGTACCGCTAACACAAATTGTTGTAGTTAATGAAACTGCCAGTGTTGACGGAATAAATGGTTCACTTGAATTTATCAACATTTTAGACAATGATTTACTAAAAGGTTTACCCATTAATTCTGCTGATGTTGTAATTACAAATACACCAAATCCTTATTTTGAATTCAATTTAGATGGAACTGTAAATGTAAAACCCAATACGCCCGGAGGAAATTATACATTGCCATACCAAGTTTGTGAAAAAGCAAATTCATCTAATTGCGGCAACGGAATTTTAACGGTTTTTGTTGAAGTTCCTTCTATTGCGATTATTAAAACAGCAATATTTAATGACGAAAATAATAGTGGATTCGCAAATGCAGGTGAAACTATTACTTATAAATTTAAAGTAACAAATACAGGAAACGTTCCATTAACTAGTATTGTGATTTCAGATCCTTTGCCTGGAATTATAATTTCAGGACAAGCAATTGATTTAGAGGTAAACAAATCTGATGACAATAATTTTACAGCGACTTATAAAATCACACAAAGCGACATCAATAAAGGAAGCGTAAGCAATCAGGCAACTGTAAAAGGAACCAGCAAAAAAGGAATTACTGTCGAAGACAAATCAGATGGGGAGGATAATTCTGGTGACAAGCCAACTATAATGCCTTTGAATGGTTGTGTAATAAAAGTCTTTAATGCATTTTCTCCAAACGGAGACGAAAAAAATAAGAGATTTTATATTCAGGGATTAGAATGTTATACTGAAAACACAGTAGAAATTTACAATCGTTGGGGAGTTTTAGTTTACGATACAGATAATTATAATAATGAAGATCGTTCTTTTGTAGGTTTCTCAGCAGGGCGAACCACAATAAAACAAGCTGATGGATTGCCCGTAGGAACTTATTTTTATATTCTGAAATACAAAGACACAGCTTCAAATCCGCATGAACTTTCAGGTTATTTATATATCAACAAATAAAATTATAAATGGTTTAGCTGTTTGCTAATCCGCTTTTTAAAGCTTTTTAAATGAAAAAGATAATATTAATCTCTCTGTTTTTTTCGGTTATATGTTCCGCGCAGCAAGATTCTCAGTTTACACAATATATGTACAATACAATTACTATTAATCCGGCATATGCGGGTTCTCGTGGCGTATTAAGTGTTTTTGGATTATATCGTACGCAATGGGTAGGACTTGATGGCGCGCCGGAAACTAGCACATTCTCGGTAAATACACCTTTAAGTAATAGTAATCTGGGATTAGGAGTTTCATTAGTCAACGATAAAATTGGTCCAACTAATGAGAATACTTTATCGGCTGATTTATCCTATACAGTTCCAACTTCTGATACTTTTAAGCTTTCGTTTGGGATAAAAGCTACAGCGAATCTTTTTAATTTAGATGTAAACAAACTAAGTTTTGAAGATCAGGGAGATCCGCAATTTCAGGATTTAAACAATAAAATTACACCTAATATTGGAGCAGGGGTTTATTGGCATTCAAGTAAAGCTTACTTAGGATTGTCAGTTCCTAATTTTATAGAAACCAATAGATATAATGACAATGATACGGCAATTTTTAAAGATAAAATAAACTATTATTTCATGGCGGGTTATGTTTTTGATCTTGATTACTATATCAAATTTAAGCCGGCATTATTGACTAAAATGGTCGAGGGCGCTCCTTTACAAGTTGATGTTTCGGGTAATTTTATGTTTAACGACAAATTTGTTTTAGGGCTTGCCTATAGATGGAGCGCATCAGTAAGTGCAATGGCAGGATTTCAGGTAACAGATGGTTTGTATATAGGATACGGTTATGATTATGAAACGACTAATTTAAGAAGATATAATTCCGGATCACATGAAATTTTCCTGCGTTTTGAGTTTCTTAATAATTACAACAGAATTACATCACCAAGATTCTTCTAAAAAGTTCAAACCATGGTAATAAAAAATCTAAAATATACCGTTTTATTTTTACTGTTTTGTTTAAATACAAGTGCACAAACACATACTATAGACGATGCAAATAACAAGTATGAAAACTTTGCGTATGTTGATGCCATAAAAGCTTATGAAGTTATAGCAAACAAAGGTTATAAAGACGAAAAAATGTTTCAGCGTCTTGGCAATTCCTATTATTTTAATGGTGAATTGCTTAATGCTTTAAAATGGTATGACGAATTATTCGCAATGAATGAGCAGCAGGAACCGGAATATTTATACAGATATTCCCAATGTTTAAAATCTGCTGGAAATTACACTAAATCAGATGTGATTTTAGAAAAATTCAACCGAAAATTAAAGACAGATAAAAGAGGCGTTTTATTTGAAAACAATAAAAATTACCTGGAAGAAATAAAATTTAATTCCGGAAGATATGAAATTGCAGATGCAGGAATCAATTCAAACTATTCAGATTACGGAAGTACTATTTTAGGCAATAGACTAGTTTTTACTTCTGCCAGAGATACCGGAACAGTAGTTAAGAAAAACTTTAAATGGACAAATGAATCCTTTACCAATTTATATACAGCCGAATTAATGTCTGATGGAAGCGTTGGCATTCCACAGCGTTTTCAGAAAAAAATTAATACAAAATTCAATGAGTCAACACCTATTTTTACAAAAGACGGAAGAACAATGTATTTTACCCGAAACAATTTTTTATACGGGAAAAGAGGCAGAAATGAAAAAAAAATTACTTTACTAAAACTATACAGAGCAAGTTTAATTGAAGGGGAATGGTCAAATATTGAAGAACTTCCGTTTAATAGTAATCAATACAGTACAGCACATCCTGCATTAAGTTCAGATGATAAAACGATGTATTTCGCATCAGATATGCCGGGAACATTAGGGCAATCTGACTTGTTTAAAGTGAGGATAAACGATGACGGAACCTTCGGAAAACCAGAAAATTTAGGCAGCACTATTAATACCGAAGGAAGAGAAACTTTTCCTTTTATATCCGGTGATAATGAACTTTATTTTGCCAGTGATGGAAGACCCGGATTAGGAGGACTTGATGTTTTTGTTTCAAAAATAAATAAAGACAATTCCTATGATGAAATTCAAAATCTTGGAGAACCTATAAATAGTAAACAAGATGATTTTGCCTTTATAATAAATAGCAAAAACAGAAACGGTTTCTTTTCTTCAAATAGAGAAAATGGTCATGGATTCGATGATATTTACCGATTTACCGAAACTAGAAAA
Organism: Flavobacterium psychroterrae; assembly: GCF_018380615.1. Classification (GTDB taxonomy): domain Bacteria; phylum Bacteroidota; class Bacteroidia; order Flavobacteriales; family Flavobacteriaceae; genus Flavobacterium; species Flavobacterium psychroterrae. The sequence goes on from NZ_JAGYVZ010000002.1 coordinate 365,999, forward strand.
CTAATTTGCGAACAGGAATTAACAGGCACAGTTACAGACGCAGATACAAATGAAATCCTTTCGAATGTAACGTTGATTTTATTTGATGAAACCAGACAAAATTCAGTACAAGTTGTTTCAGACAAAAAAGGAAATTATGTTTTTCCAAATGTAAAATGTGGTAAAAAATATGCAATAAAAACATCACGAAACGATTATGAAATAAAGGAAATTCCGGTAACGATAAAAAAAGGATCCGGAAAAATGACTTTGCTTATCTCGCTAGAAAAGAAAGTCATACCGTTATTAGCCAAGACCATAATGATCAAAACAGTTTCTGTTAAATCCGTAATAATGAAACCTATTACAGTGGGAACAGATTTGGCAAAAACACTTCATATCCCAATGAACTTTTTTGATTTAGGCAAAGCTACAATTAGAAAATCATCAGAACCTCAATTACAGAAAATTGTTGATGTACTAAAACAATATCCCACATTAAATCTCGATATTCGATCACATACAGATAGCAGACAATCAGCCTCAAATAATATGATTTTATCCGAGAAAAGGGCGCAATCCACTAAAAACTGGTTAATCAACAAAGGAATTGATGCCAGTCGATTAGCTGCAAAAGGATTTGGGGAAACCCAATTAGTAAATAAATGTGCTGATGGTGTAAAATGTACTGAAACACAACATCAACAAAACAGACGAAGCGAGTTTATTATTACATATTTGTAATTTTATGATTGGATTGTAATTGTATATCACCACGATTACGCATGTGGATTGTGGTCGTGTTTACACAAAGCGACACATCGACGATTTAATTATCCCCAATAACCATTTGGTTAATTTCACCTAATAATTCAAATTCATTTAAAGGAAACATCTCAAGAACCATTTCTAAAATGAGCGACACATTTATGGGATTTTTGTTTGTGCTTGATTTTATATGTCCGTCATTATCGAGCGTCATCACGCACATTTTTAACATATTGGTAATCACACAACCAAGTTCATAATAACTAATATTAATTTGTGCAGTATAAACTTCTGAATTGTCATTATTCGATTTTGAATGATTGAAATACGGAGCAATTAATTTTTTAAGATTCTCTAATTTTTGAGTTTCGTTTGTTTCCATTATAGTATGTTTTTTAAGTCATACAATCTCCGACTTATAGTTATTAATTTCGACATACGTTAATATGTTATTTAAGTTTTTTTGTATAAAATATAATGTTTTAAATCGACTGAAAGAGATGTTTTGTTGATAATCGATAAATTTGTGTTTAGTTCCTATGCGACAAATTCCAATGGCGAATTTCTTTTTCTACCAACATTAAATTTCTCCAAAATGCTCCGCTAGGAGTTAAATATTGGTAGATCTTTTTGATTTTGAATAAATCCATTTTAAGTCCCAGCGGGACGACATATTTATAGAAAAATTAAAAATTTGCGTAATTGAACCCCATCGGGGTGACATATTTAGTTGATTATATGTCGCTCCACTGGAGCTTTATTTTGTTATCGTAAATGATGGCTATAAATATGTCGCTCCGCTGGAGCTTTACTTTAATGTCGTAAATGATTTGCTATAAATATCTTGCTTCTTTGGAGCATTGCAATTCTAATGGGTAAATTGTATTTCTACCAATATTTAATTTCTCCAAAATACTCCGCTAGGAGTTAAATATTGGTAGAAACCAAATTACCCCAAAATAAAATATCCCGTAGGGAATACACCCACACAACAATTCACGCAATCTACAAAATTAAAAAAACCTGCATTTTATTCAAAAAAGTCATAAAATTCATTCATTTTATTGAGGTAATATTTCGGAAACCCAAAATTAAGCGTATTATGTTTAAAATGAATGTATTGTGTTTTAAAAAATCGATTTCGCTGTTGTGTGATATATATTTTTTTCTAACTTTATAAATCTAAATTTTTTCAGATATGACTGTAAATCAAATACTAAACGCAAAGGGAAAAAATGTTTATTCGGTACTTTCAACCACAACGGTTTATGAAGCCTTAAAAGTAATGGGAGAGAAAAACATAGGAGCTATTCTTGTTATTGATGATAATGATTTAAAAGGAATATTATCTGAAAGGGATTATGCCCGAAAAATTGTTTTAAAAGATAAATCTTCAAAAGAAACATTTGTTCATGAAATTATGGAAAGTAATGTTTTTTCGGTAAACCTTTCAAACAATATCGAGGATTGCATGGAACTAATGAGTACAAAAAGAATCCGACATTTACCAGTTTTAGAAGATGGAACTGTTGTTGGAATAATTTCTATAAGTGATGTTGTAAAAGCAATTATAGAAATTCAAAAAGACACAATAAATCACTTAAATTCCTATATTTCTCAGTAAAGGAAATTTAAAAAATATGCTTTATAAAATAGTCCAAATAATAGCGGGCTATTTTTTTTGGTTTTCAAAAAATGTTATTTTAAGAAAAGAAAGCTGTAAAAATACGCCATTTTAAACCAAGACTTATATCTTTGTAAGCTAGAATAAAAGCTAAAAATAAATGAACAAAGAGAGTAAAAGAAGAGAAGCGTTACTGTACCATTCAGAACCAACTCCAGGAAAAATTCAGGTAGTTCCAACAAAAAAATACGCAACCCAAAGAGATCTGTCTTTGGCTTATTCGCCAGGTGTTGCAGAGCCATGTTTAGAAATTGCAGCAAACGTTGATGACGTTTACAAATATACAGCAAAAGGAAATTTAGTTGCCGTTATCTCAAACGGTACAGCTGTTTTAGGACTTGGGGATATTGGCCCTGAAGCTTCTAAGCCAGTAATGGAAGGGAAAGGTTTATTGTTTAAAATATTCTCGGATATTGATGTTTTTGATATTGAAATAGGAACAAAAGATATTGAAGAATTTATTCAGACAGTAAAAAATATTGCTCCAACTTTTGGAGGAATTAATCTTGAAGATATTAAAGCGCCGGAATCTTTTGAAATCGAAAGAAGACTGGTTGAAGAATTAGATATTCCGGTAATGCACGATGATCAGCATGGAACGGCTATTATTTCTTCGGCAGCTTTAATCAATGCATTAGAATTAGCAGGAAAAAAAGCCGAAGATGTAAAAATGGTAGTTTCCGGTGCAGGTTCTGCAGCGATTGCCTGTACAGATTTGTACGTTTTATTAGGTGTTAAAGTTGAAAATATTTTAATGTTCAATAGTAAAGGACTTTTAACAAAAGACAATCCTGCATTATCAGAGTTACAATTAAAATATGCTATTGACGGTGCTAAAATTGATTTGGCAGAAGCTGTAAATGGTGCAGATGTTTTCATCGGATTATCATCAGGCGGAATTTTATCTGCTGAAATGTTATTAACAATGAATGAGAATCCGATTGTGTTTGCAATGGCAAATCCAAATCCGGAAATCGATTATAATCTAGCTACAGAAACTCGTAAAGATGTTATTATGGCTACAGGGCGTTCTGATTTTCCTAATCAGGTGAATAACGTTTTAGGTTTTCCATATATTTTTAGAGGAGCGCTAGACGTTCGTGCTACAAAAATTAACGAAGCAATGAAAATGGCTGCTGTAAAAGCATTAGCTATTTTGGCAAAAGAACCAGTTCCTGAGCAAGTTAACGTAGCTTACGGCGCAACAAAATTAGGTTTTGGTCAGGAATATATCATTCCTAAACCATTTGACCCACGTTTGATCACTATCGTAGCGCCTGCAGTTGCAAGAGCAGCAATGGAATCCGGAGTAGCAAAAAATCCTATTACAGACTGGGCAGCTTATGAAGATGCACTTCGTGAACGTATGGGGAACGATAATAAAATGGTACGTTTGATTACAAACCGTGCTAAAATGGATCCTAAAAGAATTGTTTTTGCTGAAGCAGATCAATTAAATGTATTAAAAGCAGCGCAAATTGTTCATGAAGACGGTATTGGTGTTCCAATTTTATTAGGTGATAAAGATGTAATCTTAGAACTTAAAGCTGAATTAGGTTTTGATGCTGATCTTCAAATCATTGATCCTAAAACGACAGAAGAAGACGGAAGAAGAAAAAGGTTTGCAACTTCATATTGGACAACCAGAGAACGAAGAGGAGTTTCATTACTCGATGCTCAAAAATTCATGCGCGAAAGAAACTATTTTGCAGCAATGATGGTGAACGAAGGCGAAGCAGATGCTTTGGTAACAGGTCATACCAGAAGTTATCCAAGTGTTGTAAAACCAATGTTACAACTAATTGATAAAGCAGCAGGAGCATCACTTGTAGCAACAGCAAACATGATGATGACGTCTCGCGGACCAATGTTCTTGTCTGATACGGCAATCAATATTAATCCAACTGCCGAAGATTTAGTTAATATTGCATTGATGACCGCTAAAACAGCAAAAATGTTTGGAGTTGAGCCAGTTATAGCAATGGTTTCATTCTCAAACTTTGGTTCGTCTACAAGTCCGGGAGCAGGAAAAGTGAGAGAAGCAGTAGCTTATTTGCATAAAAATCATCCTGAACTAATTGTTGATGGAGAAATTCAGGCAGATTTTGCTTTGAACCAGGAAATGCTTGCAGAGAAATTTCCTTTCTCTAAATTAGCAGGTAAAAAAGTAAACACATTGATTTTCCCTAACTTAGAGTCAGCTAATATTACTTATAAGCTGTTAAAAGAGTTGTATCAGGTAAATTCAATAGGTCCAATTATGATGGGAATGGGTAAACCTGTTCACATTTTTCAATTAGGAGCAAGTGTTGAGGAGATGGTTAATATGGCAGCAATTGCAGTTATTGACGCTCAGGAGAAAGAAAATAAAAAAAATAAATTAGCTAAATAGTACAAATAATAAGGATCGAATAATATTGTCGTATTTTTATTGCATTTTTGTTATATTTGACCCTAATAAATTATACTATGATAGCACATTTACAGGGGAAGTTGGTGGAGAAAAATCCTACAGAGGTCGTGATTGACTGTGGAGGAGTTGGGTATCAGGTAAATATATCCTTACATACCTTTTCATTAATTCCTAATGTGGAAAATATAAAACTGTATACGCATCTTCTAATTAAAGAGGATGCGCATACTTTATTTGGTTTTGCTGAAAAATCAGAGCGCGAAATATTCAGAATGTTATTATCTGTTTCCGGAATTGGAGCAAACATTGCAAGAACGATGTTATCTTCAATCGAGCCAAGACAAATAATTAATGCAATCGCATCCGGAGACGTGGGTGTAATACAGTCAATAAAAGGAATTGGAAACAAAACAGCACAGCGAGTTATCCTTGATTTAAAGGAAAAAGTGTTAAAGTTGTACGATTTAGACGAAGTTTCGGTAGTCCAAAACAATACAAACCGAGATGAAGCGTTATCTGCTTTGGAAGTTTTAGGTTTTGTCCGAAAAACTTCAGAAAAAGTAGTGGAGAAAATCGTAAAAGAAGACCCGGAAGCTACTGTAGAAACAATCATCAAGAAAGCCCTAAAAAGCCTATAAACTCAATTTTATATAAACGAATTGTATGCGTAAAATTTGTATTTTTTTACTGTTTTTGGTTTGCAGTAATGTTTTGCATGCGCAAGTAAATCCAGCGGTTAAAGATACAACGAAAACTCAATTCTCTGTTGGGAAAGTTGAGTTAGATAATCCACCAAGTATACTTTCTGCTTACAGATATGATCCTATTACAGATCGATATATCTACACCAAATCGGTTGATGGTTTTTCAATCAATTACCCTATTATTTTAACGCCTCAAGAGTACGAGGATTTAGTTTTGAAAGAATCCAGAAGAGATTATTTCAGAAAAAAATCAGATGCAATTGATGGTAAAAAACTAGGAAGCGAAGCCGCTAAAAAAGATTTATTACCTAGATATTATATTAATTCAAGCCTTTTTGAAAGTATTTTTGGTAGTAATACAATCGATGTAAAACCCACAGGTTCAGTAGAGATGGATTTGGGTGTTCGATATACAAAACAAGATAATCCTTCTTTTTCACCAAGAAACAGATCAAGTCTTACTTTTGATTTCGATCAGCGAATCAGTATGAGTTTAATGGGTAAAGTGGGAACCAGATTAGAGGTTAATGCCAACTATGATACCCAATCTACATTTGCATTCCAGAATTTATTTAAGCTGGCATATACTCCTTCAGAAGATGATATCGTTCAAAAAGTTGAAGTCGGTAATGTTAGTATGCCATTAAACAGTACCCTTATTCGTGGTGCTCAAAGTTTGTTTGGGGTCAAGACGCAATTGCAATTTGGTAAGACAACCGTAACCGGAGTTTTCTCAGAACAGAAGTCACAAACAAAGAGTATAGTTGCAGAAGGTGGAGGAACAGTTCAAAACTTTGATTTATATGCTTTGGACTATGATAATGACCGACACTTTTTTTTATCTCAATATTTTAGAAACAAATACGATGCTTCGCTAAAAAATTATCCATTTATTGATAGCCGTGTTCAAATTACAAGATTAGAAGTTTGGGTAACCAATAAGCAAAATCGTGTAAGTACAAGTAATAACAATTTACGTAATATTATTGCGCTTCAGGATTTAGGTGAGGGTCAAATTACAGGTGTTCCTGACAATCAGGTTGTCGTTATAAGCTCTACAGCAGGATTTTTTAATAATGGTATTGATACACCTACAGATAACAACAATAACAAATACGATCCGTCAACAATAGGTCAGGCAGGTTCTTATTTAAATTCGAATATTAGAGAAATTGTAACAGCAAAATCTGGATTCAATAATGCAAACACCAGCGAAGGAACAGATTACTCTGTACTTGAAAACGCCAGAAAATTAACTACCAACGAATATACTTTTAATGCACAGTTAGGATACTTTTCATTGCAGCAGCGTTTGGCAAATGATGAGGTTCTGGCAGTAGCGTTTGAATATACTGTTGGAGGTAAAGTGTATCAGGTAGGAGAATTTGGTAGCGATGGAGTTGACGCAACTGTAGTTACAGGAAACAATAATGCAAATCAGGCTATTATTACACAAAGTTTAGTATTGAAAATGCTGAAAAGCAATTTGACAAATGTTCAAAATCCAGTTTGGAATCTGATGATGAAAAACGTTTATCAAATTCCTCAGGCATATCAAATCAAACAAGATGATTTTAGATTAAATATACTTTATACAGATCCTTCGCCAATAAATTATATATCACCTGTTCAGGGAACTACTTTTCCTGCAAATGCAACTGCGGATAATAAAGTAGATCAAACGCCACTATTGAATGTATTTAACCTTGACCGATTAAATTATAACAATGATCCGCAAACTGGCGGAGATGGTTTCTTTGATTATATTCCGGGAGTTACTGTAGATGTTCAAAACGGGCGAATTATTTTTACCACTAAAGAACCTTTTGGGGAACTTTTATTTAGAAAATTACAAAATACAGGATCAGGCGAAAACTATGATGATCCAAATTCATACAATGCGAATCAACAAAAATATGTGTTTAGAAATATGTATCGCAACACACAATCCGGAGCGTTGCAGGACAGTGATAAAAACAAATTTTTATTAAGAGGAAAATATAAATCATCCGGAAGTAACGGTATTCCAATTGGTGCTTTCAACGTTCCGCAAGGTTCTGTTGTTGTTATGGCAGCCGGAAGAAAGTTAGTTGAAGGAATTGATTATAGTGTCGATTATCAATTAGGTCGAGTTCAGATTTTAGATCCTTCACTTCAGGCTTCAAATACACCAATTGAAGTTTCGTTAGAAAACAATTCAATTTTCGGACAACAAACCCGAAGATTTATGGGATTCAATGTTGAACATAAAATTTCAGACAATTTTGTAATTGGTGGAACTTTCTTAAAAATGACAGAGAAACCATTTACTCAAAAATCGAGTTACGGTCAGGAATCTGTAAACAATACTATTTTTGGATTTAATGGAAATTACTCAACCGAAGTTCCGTTTTTTACAAGATTAGTAAATAAATTACCAAATATTGATACAGATGTTCCTTCGAATCTTTCAGTACGTGGAGAAGTTGCATTCTTAAGACCTGATGCGCCAAAAGCAAGTGATTTTGAAGGAGAAGCAACTATTTATGTTGATGATTTTGAAGGTTCGCAATCTACAATCGATATGCGATCAGCTTATGCCTGGAGTTTAGCTTCTACACCATTTGTAAATTCAATAAATGACAATAGTTTTAATGCCAATTCAAATACATTAGAATATGGTTTTAAACGTGCAAAATTAGCATGGTACACAATTGATCCTGTTTTTTATTCCTCAAAACCATCCGGAATTTCAAATGATGATTTGTCATTAAACACAACAAGACGTATTTATAGTAAAGAACTTTATCCAAATACAGATATTGCTCAAGGACAAATTCAGGTTATTAATACATTAGATTTAAGCTATTATCCATCAGACAGAGGACCATATAATAACAATCCTAATTTTAGTACAATTCCCGCAAACACTAATTACGGTGGAATTATGCGTGCTTTAAATTCAACAAATTTTGAGCAGGGAAATGTGGAGTATATTCAGTTTTGGGTTATGGACCCCTATGTTGGAAATGCAGAAGCGCCAACTAGTAATACGGGAAAAATATATTTTAACTTAGGTGAAATTTCTGAAGACGTACTAAAAGACGGAAGAAAACAATATGAAAACGGATTAGGACCAGGTCAGATTATGGTAAATCCGCAACCACTTTGGGGAGATGTTCCGGCATCGCAATCGTTAATTTATGCCTTTGATACAAATGCAGAAAATCGTGCGAATCAGGATGTAGGTTTAGATGGTTTGCCAAACTCAAGAGAAGGTTCTGTTTATACTAATTATGCAGGAGAAGCAGATCCTGCTGCAGATGACTACAAGTATTATTTAAATACTGAAGGAGGAGTTCTGGAACGCTATAAAAATTATAATGGAGTTGAAGGAAACTCTGCTGTCAGTATTGATGATCCTAATCGCGGATCAACAACTTTGCCGGATGTTGAGGACATCAATCGTGACAATACAATGAACACAATTAATGCTTATTATGAATATAGTATTGATGTAAAACCTGGAATGCAGGTGGGACAAAATTTTATTACAGATATTCGTGAGGTAACTAATGTCGATTTGCCAAACGGATCAACTACAACAGCAAGATGGATTCAGTTTAAAATTCCGGTTTCTCAGCCACAAAATACAATTGGTAACATTACAGATTTTAGATCTATCCGATTCATGCGTATGTTTATGACTGGTTTTAGTAATCAGATGACAGTTCGTTTTGGAGCATTAGATTTAGTAAGAGGAGAATGGAGAAGATATACGGGAACACTTGATGCAAATGATCAGACTCCGGATGATGATGGAACTGAGTTTGACGTTGCAGCAGTTAATATTCAGGAAAACGGAACAAAATGTCCAGTGAATTATGTAGTGCCTCCCGGAGTTCAAAGAGAGCAATTGTACAATAACAATACAATCATTAATCAAAACGAACAAGCATTAGCATTGCGAGTTGGCGGAGCTGGTTTACAATATCAGGATTCAAGAGCCGTATTTAAAAACGTAAGTGTTGATATGCGTCAGTATAAAAAACTTAAAATGTTTTTACACGCTGAATCTTTGCCTAATGAAAGCACATTGTTAGATGACGAAATGATAGGTTTTATTCGTTTTGGAAATGACTTTACACAAAACTTTTATCAAGTTGAAATTCCGTTAAAAGTAACCCGAACAGGAGGAACTTGTACTCTAAGTTCAGAAGAGGTTTGGCTGGAAGATAATAATATTGATCTGGCGCTTGAGTTATTGACAAGAATGAAAATTAAAGCCATGCCGCTTGATATTAATTCTAATAAAAGAGATGTCAATGGAGTTTATTACCCCGATGATGATATAGGCATCGAAGGAAGTCCCGAATTACGAGATGGTGACAGTAAATTAAGATTAGGGATAAAAGGAAATCCTAACTTTGGTTTAGTTCGAAATTTAATGGTTGGTTTAAAAAGCAGGGCAGATCATAAAGACATAAAAGGAGAAGTTTGGTTCAATGAGCTTCGTCTGGCAGACATGGAGAATAAAGGCGGTATGGCGGCAATATTAAATATTGATACCAATATGGCTGATTTTGCTACCATTTCGGCAACCGGTAAAAAGAGTACAATAGGTTTTGGCTCTTTAGAACAAGGAGCAAACGAAAGAGATCGTGAAGATATTCAGCAATACAACATTGTAACAAATCTTAATTTAGGTAAATTATTACCTCCAAAATGGGGAATCAATCTGCCTTTCAATTATGCTATTGGAGAAGAAATTATTACACCTGAATATGATCCTTTTAATCAGGATATAAAATTGGATCAGTTAATAAGAGAAACTACAGATCCGGCAGAAAAACAAAATATCAGAACCCGTGCTATTGATTATACAAAGCGAAGAAGCATTAATTTTATTGGAGTAAGAAAAGATAGGGCGCCAGAGCAAAAGCCACACATTTATGATGTTGAGAATTTAACATTATCTCAATCTTATAATGAAGTAGAGCGTCATGATTATGAAGTTGCAGATTATGTAGATGAGCAATCCAATACAGCAGTAAATTATGCGTACACTTTTCAGCCAAAAGAAGTTGTTCCTTTCAAGCAAAACAAATTCATGAAAAAAAGTGAATATTGGAAACTGTTAAGTGATTTCAATTTTAATTACTTACCGTCTAATATCTCTTTTAATACAAATATTATACGACAAAGTAATCGTCAGCAATATAGAGAAGTAGAGGTTCAGGGAATTGGACTTGATCCTTTGTACAGACGTAATTTTGCCTTTAACTATCAATATGGTTTTGGTTATAATTTGACAAAATCGTTGAAATTAAATTATACAGCAGCATCAAATAATATTGTTAGAAACTTCCTGAATGATGATAATACGCCAAAACAGGATTTTAATATCTGGGATGATTATTTAGACATAGGAACACCAAATCAACACGTACAGCAATTAGTGTTGAATTATGATATTCCGATAAATAAAATACCGGTTTTTAGTTTTGTAAAAGCTTCATATTCTTATACAGCAGATTATAACTGGCAGCGTTCGTCAACTGCATTTTCTGAATATATTGATCCGGATGGAAACCAATTTGATTTAGGGAATACAATTCAGAACGCGAATTCTAATACATTGACAACGACTTTTACTATGAACACGTTGTACAAATATTTAGGATTAACGCCAGGATCAAAAACGGCGGCAAAACCTAAACCAACGGCGCCACCAAAACCAGGAGAAAAAATTGTTAATACAGCAAAACCGATAACAAGCAGTAGTCCGTTTTATGATGGCATGATAGGTATTTTAACCAGTGTAAAAAACATTCAGGTTAATTATACTAAAAACAGCGGAACAGTATTGCCGGGATATACACCAAGTGTAGGTTTCTTAGGATCGTCAAGACCAAGTTTAGGATTCGTTTTTGGAAGTCAGGATGATGTTCGTTATGAAGCAGCAAAAAGAGGCTGGTTAACCGATTATCAGGACTTCAACCAGAATTTTACTCAGGTAACAAATAAGCTTTTGAAAATTACAGCAAATATTGATTTATTACCTGATTTAAAAGTCGACTTGTCTATGGATCGTGCTTATTCTGAAAATTCTTCAGAGCAGTATAGTGTTGTAGATGGACAATATACGCCTTTGTCACCGTACACTTATGGAATGTTCTCGATCTCAACCGTATTGATAAAAACAGCTTTCTCTACAAGTAGTGAAACTGAATCGGCTGCATTTGATGATTTTAGAACTAACCGTTTAGTAATTGCAGATCGTCTGGCAGCAGATCGTTATGGTGCAGGAGCGGCAATTCCGAGGTATGGAGATGCAAACAATCCAATTCCGGCAGAAACAGACCCTAGTTATAAAATATATATTGCCAATCAGGGGTATCCAATAGGATTTACAAAAAGTAATCAGGCAGTTTTATTGCCGGCATTTTTAGCCGCTTATTCAGGAAGTGATGCTTCAGGAAGTTCAACAGATATTTTTAAAAGCTTTCCTATTCCTAACTGGAGTATAAAATACAACGGATTGATGCGTTATAAATATTTCAAAGATAAATTCAAGCGTTTTTCATTACAGCACAATTACAGAGCATCGTATACTATAAATCAGTTTAGATCTAATTTTGATTATTTAGAAACACCAAATGGGCAAGATGTCAACACCAATTTCTATAACAAAACAATCATGTCAAATGTCAATTTGGTAGAACAGTTTAGTCCGCTAATGCGAGTAGATTTTGAGTTGAAAAGTTCATTAAGAATTCTTACCGAAATCAAAAAAGACAGAGCGTTATCAATGAGTTTTGATAATAATTTATTGACCGAAGTAAAAGGTATGGAATATATAGTGGGAATGGGATATCGTTTTAAAGATGTTATTTTCTCATCACGATTAGCAGATAGTCCAACGGGAATTATAAAAAGTGATATCAATATTAAAGCCGATTTTTCTCTTAGAAAAAATGAAACGTTAGTACGTTATCTAGATTACGATAATAATCAATTAGCGGCAGGGCAAGATATATGGTCATTAAAATTAACTGCTGATTATTCGTTTAGTAAAAACCTTACGGCAATATTCTATTACGATCATTCGTTCTCAAAAGCGGTAATTTCGACCTCTTTTCCTTTAACGAACATCAGATCAGGATTTACGCTTCGCTATAATTTCGGAAATTAATTTTCTTGGATTCTAAACAAGATTTCATTAGAAGATTATTACATTTGTGGCTTAATTATTAAATTATCAATTTTCAAACATAGTATTATGAGCATACCAGCAAATTTAAAGTACACAAAAGATCACGAATGGGTTAGCATCGAAGGAGATGTTGCAACTGTAGGAATTACTCATTTTGCACAAAAAGAGTTAGGGGATATCGTGTATGTTGAAGTAGAAACTTTAGATCAGACACTTGATAAAGATGAGGTTTTTGGAACGGTTGAAGCTGTTAAAACAGTATCTGATTTGTTTTTGCCTTTAACAGGAGAAATAATTGCTTTTAATGAAAGTTTGGAAAGCGCACCGGAAACAGTTAATTCTGATCCTTACGGAGCTGGATGGATGATTAAAATAAAAATTTCAGATGCATCAGAAATAGATTCATTGTTATCTGACGAAGCTTACAAAGAACTTATCGGTGCCTAAACAATTCCTGCTGCTTTGGGCAATGATATGCTCGGGTATTATTACTTATTTTTGTTTGACGGATTCAAGTAACATTCCCGCTGTAAATTTTCCAAGTATAGATAAAATTGTACATTTTTGTTTTCATTTCGGATTTACAATTTCATGGATTTTGTTCTTCAAAAAAGAACTAAAGGGGAAAGCGCCTGATGATTATAAAGCCTATTTGATTTCGTTTATATTTTCTGTTTTTTTTGGAATTACAATCGAAATTTTACAAAGTGTTTTTACAACCACAAGGGCTGCTGATGTGACGGATGTTTTAGCAAATGCACTTGGAGCTACTATTGGAGTTTTTACGGCAATAGTTTTTAAAAAGCAAATCGATAAAATATAAAAATATAAAGACCCACTTCGGTGGGTTTTTTATTGCCAAAAAATCAAGCTTTAAAAAGTGTATTTTTTTCTGAATATAAAATGTATTTTTGTCGCAATTCTATACAATCATGAATGTTAAGCAATATTTAGATTCCACTTACTTGAAAACTGCCTCGCAAGCCAAACTTTCGGAAGCAGAAAATAATATTGTGGTAAAAAGCGCCATTGAAGAAGCTATTCTGGAAAGCTTCAAGCTAATTATGATTCGGCCGGAACATGTTTCTTTAGCTAAAGAAATGATTGTAAAAGCTAATTCAGCTTTGCTTATTGGTACTGTTATCGATTTTCCCGAAGGTAAGGCAAGTTTAGAAACAAAGATTAAAGAAGCCAATAAAGCAATTGAAGACGGAGCAGATGATCTGGATTTTGTTTGTAATTATGAAGCTTTTAAAAATGGAGATCTTGCTTTAGTAAAACAGGAAATTTTCATAGGAACACAAATTGGTCTTGCAAACAATAAAACAGTAAAATGGATTATTGAAGTTGCGGCTTTAAGTGATAAGGAAATTATTCAGCTTTCGGCATTGATCAAAAATGTTGTAATCTCAAATTTTAAGGAAGAAGAATATACTTCTGTTTTTGTAAAATCATCAACCGGTTTTTATGAAACCCAAAACGATATGCCAAACGGAGCAACTGTTCCTACTATTATAATGATGTTAGAAAACGCATCGCCTTTGTCAGTAAAAGCTGCCGGAGGAGTTAGATCATATGAAGATGCTGTAGAAATGATTCGTTTAGGCGTTAAGCGCATCGGAACTTCAGTTGCAAAAGCAATTGCAAACGGAGAAAATACCACAAATCAATATTAAATGAAAACCAAAATTTACATGAATAAGATTTTTCTATCTTTTATTCTGACACTTTCCGCCGTATTTGCTTTTTCGCAAGAAAATAATAAGTCATCGATTAAACCTGCTTTTACATCAGAGCAATTTCCTGTTTTTCCAAATTGTGAAAATTTGCAAGCTAAAAAACTCGAAGATTGTTTTTATAAAGAAGTGCAGGATTTCGTGTTTGGTAATTTTGAGATTCCGCAAAATTTAAAACAGACAAATTATAAAGGCGAAGTAAAAGTGCTTTTTGAAGTCGATGCAAACGGAGAGTTTAAAGTTATTTATGTAAATGCTGTAAACGATGAATTGGCTGAAGAAGCAAAACGTGTTTTCGGAAAATTTCCTAAAATAAAACCATCTACTTATAATGGTAAACCAACGTATTCAAAATATACTATTTCAATAGGTGTACCTTTAAAAAGTGCTGATCAAATTGCATCCGAAAATTTGGCTGCAGCCGAAATTTTAAAACCGGCTCAAAAACCAATGACAGAATTAGATAGTATTATTTATAAAAAATACAACAATCCTGAATTCGAAAGTCATTTAAACATTCCTTTTTCCCATAGTTATTATGCACAGTTTGATGGCGCAATGAATCAGGTAGGAAGTAATAATCATACAGCTTCAAAGCCATATACTTATGCTGAGGTTTCAAAATATTATAATTTAAATGCCGTAAATCAATCGCTGAAAAAAGATGTTTCGACCTGGTTGGGAAGAAAGTTTTGGAATGAAAATCTGGTTCAGATTCAGGGAGAAGATTATTGGCTGGCATTAAATCCTATTCTTGATTTACAAATGGGGAAAGCTTCAGATCTGGACGCTTCATACACTTATGTAAATACGCGTGCTTTGAATTTTAGAGGAGGTTTAGGAAAACAAATCAATTTTACAACTACGGTTTTTGAAAGTCAGGGAAGATTTGCAGGTTATTATAATGATTATGCCGAAACATTAAAACCTTCAGGTGGTAATCCGGCGATTATTCCGGGTATGGGAATTGCAAAAAGATTTAAAACAGATGCATACGATTTTCCTTTGGCGGAAGCTAATATTACTTATGCGCCAAGTAAGATTTTTGACTTTCAGTTAGGTTATGGAAGAAATTTTATTGGAGATGGATATCGTTCTTTGCTTGAAAGTGATGGCGCAAGTCCTTATCCTTATTTTAAAATTAATACGACTTTCTGGAAAATAAAATATACAAACACTTATATGTGGCTTAAGGATGTTCGTCCTGATGTTACTTTAGAGAAAACGTATGCTACAAAATTCATGGCAAACCATTATTTAAGTTGGAATGTTTCGAACAAATTGAATTTAGGATTTTTTGAATCAGTAGTTTGGACAGATACCAATAATAGAGGTTTTGATATTAATTTCGTCAATCCTATTATTTTTTATCGTTCCGTTGAGTTTTCATCTTCTTCCCGAAGCGGAAATGCACTTTTAGGAATGTCGTCTAAATACAAATGGAGCAACAATGTAAATTTATATGCTCAGTTTTTACTCGATGAGTTTTCTATAAGTGATATGGGAGCCGGTGAGAATAGCTGGAAAAATAAATTTGGATATCAACTTGGAGCAAAATATTTTAATGCTTTTAAAATTAAAGATTTATTGTTGCAGGTAGAGTACAATCATGTGCGTCCGTATGTGTATTCACATAGTGCCATTATTACCAATTACGGACATAATAATCAAAGTCTTGGCCATCAATGGGGTGGAAATTTTGAAGAATTGGTTGCGATTGGACGTTATCATAAAGGCCGTTATTATGCTGATGCCAAATTTACAATTGGTAAACGAGGTTTAGATTTTGATACTCCTGAAGATAGTTACAATTACGGAGGAAATATTTATAAAAGCTACGACGTAGATCGTCCGTATGATACAGGTGTAAAAGTGGGACAGGGAAATAAAACCAATATTTTTATTGCCGATATTCAGGGAGGTTACTTGATCAACCCAATGACAAATTTGAAATTTTTCGGAAGTTTTCTTTACAGAAATTTTGACCCAACACAAGAAACGGCGACAACTTTTAAGCAAAGTACAACCTGGTTCACTATCGGATTGCGTTCCGATATTTTTAATTGGTATTTTGATTACTAGGATTTTTAATAAGATTTTTCGAAATAATAGTGTTAAAGATGGGCAAGTCCTTATTTTATAAAGGTTTTATTGAAAAAAATCTAATTTTATAGGTCAGTATTCTACAATCTAATTTGTACATTTGCACCACTCAAAAAAAACATACAAATAATTACCGTATTGAACGCTACTAAAAATACATTTTCAATAAAATCAATATTTACCGATTTCAAAGAGATTACAAAAGCTGGTTTAGCAATCAGTGTACTGTTTTCTTCCATTGCCGGTTATTTATTGGGTGTTAATGCTGATCATCCTTTTAAGTGGAGTGTTTTAGTTGTTTTGATGATTGGAGGATATTGTATGGTTGGAGCTTCAAATGCTTTTAATCAGGTAATAGAAAAAGATATCGATTCATTAATGGACCGAACTAAAAATCGTCCGGTTCCTTCGGGGCGAATGTCTCAAAAAATGGCTTTGTTTGTAGCAATTTTGCTTACAATTATTGGTATTACTTTGTTGTATACAATCAATGCAAAATCAGCAATGTTTGCGGCAGTCTCAATATTTTTGTACACAAGCGTATATACACCTTTAAAAACAGTAACTTCGTTATCGGTCTTTGTTGGTGCTTTTCCGGGTGCAATTCCCTTTATGTTAGGTTGGGTTGCGGCAACAGGAGAATTTGGTATCGAGGCAGGAACACTTTTTTTAATTCAGTTTTTCTGGCAGTTCCCTCATTTTTGGTCCATTGGATGGTTCTTATATGAAGATTATGCAAAGGCTGGAATTTTTATGCTTCCAACAGGGAAAAAAGACAGGAAAACGGCTTTGCAGATTATTTTATATACAATTTGGCTTATTATCGCATCATTGTTGCCATCTTTAGGATTTACGGGGCAATTGTTTATTACCCCAATTGCAGCAATAATAGTGTTTTTTATTGGTTTATGGATGTTGTTTTATGCGGTACGTTTGTACCAGTTAAGAACAGCAAAAGCAGCGAGAACATTAATGTTGGTAAGTGTTTCGTATATTTCGTTGCTGCAAATAGTGTTTATAGTAGATAAATTTTTAAGATAGTTATGGAAATGACATTAACAAAAACAGACTCAATTAGTGAGGAGCAAGTAAGAAAATCAAAATCGGCAAAACTGATTTTGTTGTTCGCAATGGTAAGTATGACCATGATGTTTGCGGGACTTACAAGTGCGTTTGTGGTAAGTAAATCAAGAGCAGATTGGTTGAAGAATTTCGAATTACCAACTGCATTTTATTACAGTACAATAGTGATTATTGGTTGCAGCGTAACTTTTTATATGGCGAAAAAAGCCATTCAAAAAGACAATAGAAGTGCAACTACGGCATTACTTTTAGGAACATTAGCTTTAGGGATTTTATTTGTAGTTTTACAATTTGTAGGTTTTGGACAAATAGTAGAAAGTGGTTATTATTTTACAGGAGAAGGTAGTTCAATTACTACAACTTTTTTGTATGTTGTTACCGTTACACACTTATTACACTTAGCTGGAGGTTTGATTTCACTTTTAATTATAATTTATAATCATTTTAAACAAAAATACAATTCGACTCAAACTCTTGGTATAGAACTAGGTGCGATGTATTGGCACTTTTTGGATTTATTATGGGTATATTTATTTTTATTTTTATATTTCTTTAAATAAGAAAAAAACGTAAATTTGGGAACTTTTTAACGAATATCTTTTATGGAAGCGACAGTTACTACTGCAAACAACGACGAAAAAACTTGGGGAGGCGGCGATATCCAGCCATTAGGCGCAAGTTATGGTAAAATGATGATGTGGTTTTTTATCGTATCAGATGCTTTAACCTTCTCTGGATTCCTGGCGGCTTATGGTTTTTCCAGATTCAAATTTATTGAAACATGGCCTTTGGCAGATGAAGTGTTTACTCACTTCCCATTTATGCATGGTGTTTCGGCTCCAATGTATTATGTAGCCTTAATGACTTTTATTTTGATTTTCTCATCTGTAACAATGGTTTTGGCTGTTGATGCAGGTCACCAGTTGAAAAAAACAAAAGTTGCAATTTATATGTTCTTAACAATTATTGGAGGTTTTATTTTCGTTGGTTCTCAAGCCTGGGAATGGAAAAACTTCATTAAAGGTGAATATGGGGCAGTTGAAACAGTAGGCGGAAGCTTATTACAGTTTGTCGATAAAGATGGTAAAAGAGTTGCTCTTGAAGAGTTTGCTGTAAAATTACCGGAACAAAGAGAAGCCCTTACAAGAGCTGACGGTAAATGGTTTATGGAAAGTGCTGAATCAACACCAACGTATTCAGTTGCTGAAATTCAGGCTGGTTTTAAAGCGCATCCTGAACTTTTAATAAGAACAGAGCATCTTACAGCAGAAAAGAAAAAAACAATTTTGTCAAGAGCAGAATCTGAATCTCGTTTAACTACTGCAAAATATGTAGTAGAAGGTGCGAACCTTGTGAGAAACGAATACGGAAGTAAATTATTTGCTGATTTCTTTTTCTTTATTACAGGTTTCCACGGATTCCACGTATTTTCTGGAGTTATCATTAACATCATTATTTTCTTTAATGTGTTATTAGGAACTTACGAAAAAAGAAGAAGTTACGAAATGGTAGAGAAAGTTGGTTTATACTGGCACTTTGTCGATTTAGTTTGGGTATTTGTATTTACAGTTTTCTACTTAGTTTAATTTTAGATTTTAATTATTATGTCACACGAACACGTATCAAATACAAAAAGAATCTGGTTTGTTTTTGCATTATTATCAGCAGTAACTACAGTAGAAGTTATACTTGGTATTATTAAACCGGGAGTATTAGAGTTTAATCATTTTTTAGGTTTGAATTTGTTAAACTGGATATTTTATATCCTGACAATATTCAAAGCGTATTATATAGTATGGGCATTTATGCACATGGAAGGTGAAAAAAGCAGCCTTAGATGGTCAGTTGTTTCGCCGGTTATTTTCCTGGTTTTATATTTATTGTTTATTCTGTTGACAGAAGGACATTATATTTATGGGGTTTTTAAAGATTCTACTATTAAATGGAATTTTTAACATGATATTAATTCGAAAAGAGGCTCCGTTTAACGGAGCTTTTTTTATTTTTGTACCTCAATAACTTCCGTTAATACAATGAAAAAAAATATAGTTCTCTTTGTACTTTTTGTTTTGCCAATTGTAGCCTATTTGTTTTTTGCTTCAGGTGTAAATAGTTTTACTAAACTTCCCACAATCACTCCTAAAATTGCCGACTTTGGTAACTGGAAATCCCTTAAAGGAGAAAAAGTAACCTTGAATGATAAAATAACAATTCTTGGTTTTTCAGGAACTGAGATTTTAAAAAACAGAGGAAATTTTTTTAATTTAAATGAAAAAATTTATCAGCGTTACAATGGATTCAAAGATTTGCAATTCGTAGTAATTTGTCCGTTAGGAACTGAAAAAGACGCTGAGAAAATCGAAGAATCTTTAGGCGCTTTTACAGATGTTTCAGGATGGCATTTTGTGTTTGCTTCTCCGGAAGAAATTAAAGTGTTTTATGATCAATTGCACTTAAAAGGAAAATTAGATCAGGATCTAGGAACTCCAAATGTTTATATCGTAGATAAAGAACGTAATTTAAGAGGAAGAAAAGATAAAGAGGAATACAAAGAAGGCTATAATACTTTTCATCCTTCTGAGTTGAGTAACGAAATGCTGGATGATTTTAAAATCATTTTATATGAATATCGTGCAGCTCTAAAAAAGAACCACAACGCAACAAAAGAACTTTAATCTTTATATCATGTTTAAAAATAAATCATATATCGGAATTTCGTTTATTATCTTAATCTTCGGAATTTATGCTGTGCCTAAAATTGTGGAC
This sequence comes from Flavobacterium psychroterrae, assembly GCF_018380615.1. GTDB lineage: Bacteria > Bacteroidota > Bacteroidia > Flavobacteriales > Flavobacteriaceae > Flavobacterium > Flavobacterium psychroterrae. Next base: position 386,430 of record NZ_JAGYVZ010000002.1, read on the forward strand.
AGAATTTCAAATGGAGAAGTTGTAAAAGGAAACCGCTTAGATAATGTAGGTTTAAAAACTTCAAAAGCAGATGCGAAACTTATAACTATTGGTCCGGCTCCTAAATTTGAATTAACAAATCAGGATAATATTAAAGTTTCAAATGAAACATATAAAGGGAAAGTATATGTTTTAGAATTTTTCTTTACAACATGTCCTTCAATTTGTCCTAAGATGAATTTAAGTATGTTAGAGATCGAGAAAACTTTTTTTGGTAATCCAAATTTCGGAATTGTTTCCATTACTATCGATCCTAAACATGATACACCACAAGTTTTAAAAGATCATGCTAAATTATTAGGAGTAAAATCATCTAACTGGAATTTTCTAACAGGTGATAAAGCGACAATTATGGATTTGTCAAACAAAGGCTTCAATTTATATGCTGGAGAAAATGAAAAAGTAAGCGGTGGTTTTGAACATTCCGGTTTATTTGCTTTAATTGATAAAGACGGAAATATTCGTTGCAGAAAAGATGAATTTGGAAATCCAAATATCTATTATGACGGATTAGATAAAAAAGGTGTTAGGGACATTCAGGAAGATATTAAAATATTATTAGCAGAATAAAATGGAAGATCATTCATTAGAAAAAAAGTATAATAAGCTTATTATAGCAGTTTCAATTATAATACCAGTTGCAGTAGGTATTTTATTTGTAATTAAATTAAAAGATTTCGGAATCAATGTTGAGCCTCTTTCATTTTTACCTCCCATATATGCTACAACTAATGGTTTAACAGCAATTGCATTGGTTTTAGGAGTTATTGCTATTAAAAACGGAAAACAGAAACTTCATGAACGTCTAATGACTTCGGCTATTGCTTTGTCTTTAGCTTTTCTAGTAATGTATGTCGCTTATCATATGACAGCTGATTCTACTAAATTCGGGGATTTAAATCATGATGGAATTGTAGACGCTATCGAAAAAGCTAAAATTGGAGCTTTGAGATATTTGTATGTTTTTATTTTGCTTACACATATAATTTTATCAGTTGTGATTATTCCGTTTGTATTGGTTACGTATGTTAGGGCTCTTGCGCAACGTTTTGATAAACATAGAAAAATAGCCAGAATAACATTTCCGCTTTGGTTGTATGTTGCGGTTACAGGTGTAATAGTTTATTTAATGATTTCTCCTTATTATGCTTAAATTAGAAAATAGAATAAAGAATAGCGAAAATAGAATGGAAAGTAAAGAGTATAGAATGAAGAATATAGATATGAATGTGAGTAAAACTTTTCCAACAAAGTTTATCTATATTCTTGTCTCTATTTTCTTTTCTCTTGCAGCAAACGCTCAATGTGCAATGTGTCGAGCTGCGCTTGCGGGAGATTCGAATGTAAAAAAAGCAGAAGCGGTAAATAACGGAATCGTTTATTTAATGGTAATTCCTTATTTACTTGTAGCAATAATTGGCGTTCTGATTTACAGAATGTACCAATCTAAAAGGAAAAAAGCAGAATAATTTTATTCTGCTTTTTTTTACCTTAAAGTTGCGATTTGTATTTAGCAAGATTATATTTGTTAAAAAATAACAACTCTTTTAATCATGCAAAATTGCAATACTTCTAATAAAACATTTTTTGTCTTAAACTGTTTTCTTGTTCTAATTTTTTTTCTGGGTTCATTCAAGATGAATGCACAATTATCTGTCAAAAAAGAAAAAGAATTAACCGAATATCTTCAAAGTGGTTTCAATTATTTAAAAACAAATCAGACTAAAGAAGCTGTTCAACAGTACAAGAAAGCATTAAAGATTGATCCTTCAAACTATAATGCTTATTATAATCTTGGACTTATTTATGCTAAAACAAAACAATTTGATGAAGCGCTTGCTATCGCTGATGAGGCTCTGCTAAAATGCAGTGAAGATAGTGGTAGTTTATATATATTGAAGGCAAATTGTTTATCTGATATGGGAAGATATGAGGAGGCTCTTCCATTATTTCTCAAAGATTTACAATCAGCTTCCGGAGATAGTTCAAAGGTCAATTATAATCTCGGTTACACTTATGCTAAGTTGAAAGATTATCAGAATGCTTTAATCTATTTAAAAAGATTTATTGAAGTAGAATCGATAAAAGGGAGTAATTGTAATGATGCCTATTTTTACGTCGGTACATGTTATATGGAATTAAATGACTATTCAGTAGCTGTTGACTATTTTGATTTAGCATTAATCGACAGTAAATTTTATAGTTATTATTATAATAAAGCTGAAGCATTAAGTAAATTAAAAAGAAATGATGAAGCTATTGCGGTAATTAGTGAAGGAATTATAAATAACCCTAATAAAGAAGTACTATATCATAAACGATATCAAATTTATAGAGAGCTTAAGCAAAAGGATAAGTCTTTTGAAGATCTAAAGAAGGCGTATTCAATAAATCCAAATGAAGGTGATGTATTGTTCGATATGGGAAGTTATTATTCTGAGGATAATAGAATGGATGATGCAATAAAATGTTATCATAAATGTATTTCATTGAATAATAATTTAACCGGTGCCTATAATAATTTGGCCAATATTTACAAAGAAAACAAATTAAAATCAGATAGTGCGGAGTTTTATTATAAGAAAGCTATTGAAATCCTTCCTTCTGAAGCGTCTTTTTATTATAATTTTGCTAGTTATTATAAAAATATAGGTAAATATGATGAGGCAATAAAATTATATAAAAAAACCGTAGAGCTAAACCCAAATTTAAGTAGTGCTTACAAAAATATGGGAATTGTATACTCTTTAATGAAAGAAACGGATGAAGCAATTAAGAGCGTTCATGAAGCTCTAAAGATTGATTCTGATGACGGGAATAATGCGTTGTTAGCTTCTCTGTATTTTGATAAATTGGATTATGAAAATACTATTGTTTATGCAACTAAAGCATTAAGGATTGATAAAAAGAGGATATCTACTAATGAAGTCTTAAATATGCGCGCGGTTAGCAGGCAGATTTTGGGAGATTACAAAAATGCTTTATATGATTATTTGGAGATTTTTTCATCTTATAATCCTGCTGAAAAGAAAGAAGCTGCTTCTATTTTGTCAAATATTGGATATTGTTATCTAGAAGATAATCAATTACAAAATTCCTTGAAATACTTTAGTGAATCGGTTAATTCTTCGTCTGAAATCGATCAGTTAATAGGATTGTTTACGGTACAATATTTATTAAATAACAAAGAGGCATTTAAAGTAACATTAAGCAAAGCTATTGCTGTTGAGCCAAAACTTAAGCAAGGTTTTAAGGGAATTGAAATGCTTGAAAGTGATGGTTATTTTTATACTGAAAAACATAAAAAGACATTAAAAAAAATCTTAATGTTTTAATTTATCAATCTAAAAAAGAGTTTGAATAATTGTTTAGCTATTTTATAAAATGATACAATAGCTAAACAATTATTTTTTTGTTTTTATTTCAAACCATCAACCGAAACATTCACAGTTCCGTTTATTTTTATAAAAGCGATAATAGCCTGATTGGTCAACTGAATTTTATCAAACTGAATATCTTCCATTTTGCCATTTACAAAAACGCCTGGCATTGGCGAATAGTTTTTTAGGTAAGTTGCCATGCTTTTTTTGCCTTCTTCTAAATTAGGCTGAATAGAATAACGACAGCTTTCTTCCATTTTTCTTAAAATATAACCTTGCCCCAGCCAGCTTGCTGTGCGCATTACTTTGCTTTTAGTATCTAAAACGTAATCAAGTTTCTCAAAATAAATCTCTTTTGTTTTATTATTATATTGTGGGAATCCATCTAAATAAAGAGTTCCGTTTATAGATCCTAAAACATCAAGAGCAATAACCATTTTGCCATCTTTATGCCAGATTGAAACATTTTTGACAGTTATTTTTTTGCTTCCGGATCCAAATTCCTGACCTGCAAAATTCCTTGTCATAATTTTTGAAGCATCAATATAAGTTGAAATTGCTGCAATATTTGCCGAAATTTGGTTTGGAATTTTTGCCACAGGTTTCAATACGATTTTAGTCGCATTGAATTTAGATTCCGGTTTTTTACCCACAATCGTTTCCATATTACATTTCATTCCCATGTCTAATAAAAACAAATCATTTTTAAGTTTTGCATTCGTTGAATACACTTCAACAGGAACAATTCTTAACCAGCTTTCATACGTATCACTCATCTGAAATGGTGTACAGATTTTTTCTAGTGCAGATAAAACATTCGGTTTAAAATCCATAGATTTTTCGATTGCTTCGTCTATTTTCTTTTCAATTTTAGATTTAAAAATAGAAATCGCCGGATTTACCAGGTATGTTATTGGCATACTTTTTCCAAATACAACCATCGTTGGGCTTTCGTTCCAGTCTAAAGATTTGAATTCGGTTTTAGTATTTAATTTCCAGTTCGTCAAAGCTACTTCACTTGATAAAGTGATCACACCATTTAGATTAAATTCTCTCGTGTCATAAAGTTCAACGCCCAGTTTTTTAGTACCAATTCGGTATTTGATCGTCGCTTTAAGCGGTAAAATTGTTTTTATTTTTTTGTCAGGGTTTGCAGGATCGTTCTGAATTTTTATTGGTGCCTGTTTCCATATTTTCATTTCGATATCGTCATCTTCAATATTATTATCTTCATAGATTAAACCATTCAATAATAAATTGGTTTGATTTTGAATATCACTCAGTTTTACCGTTATGGGTAAGTTGATAAAAGATGGATTTGCATCATAAACTAAGGGACTTGCATCGTCTGGTTCTGGTTTTAATGTTTCTAATTTGTGAGAAGTAGAACAGCTTGTAGCCACTGTAAGTACTGTAAATAAAGAGATAATGGAAAGAAACTTCATCGTTATGATTTTTTTAAGTGATGCAAAATTAAGAAAACAATTATATTATCTTAAAAAAGTGTAACAATTGATACTGAATTGAGTCTTATTGTAATAAGAAAACGGAACTATTAACGTTTTCTTATCATATTTTACTTAATAAAAATGTTATTATTGTTTTAAAATTTAACAATATCATGATCGAAATCAAAGATTTACACAAGTCCTATAAAATGGGAAGTTCTCAGTTGCATGTGTTAAAAGGAATTAATTTTAATATTGAAGAAGGCGAATTAGTTGCGATTATGGGATCATCAGGATCTGGAAAATCGACGCTTTTAAATATTTTAGGAATTCTTGACGAAGCTGATTCTGGTAGTTATATTTTAGACAAAACCCCAATTAAAAATCTTAACGAAACAATTGCGTCAAGATATCGAAATAAATTCTTGGGATTTGTTTTTCAATCCTTCAATTTAATAAATTATAAAACGGCACTCGATAATGTTGCAATGCCTTTGTATTATCAAGGTATTAAGCGAAAAGAACGTTATGATATTGCAATGAAATACTTAGAAAAAGTAGGTTTGGGTTCCCATTCGCATCATTTACCAAATGAACTTTCAGGAGGTCAAAAACAACGTGTTGCAATTGCCCGCGCATTAGCATCAAACCCAAAAGTGTTATTGGCCGATGAACCTACAGGAGCATTGGATACTAAAACATCCTATGAAGTTATGGAACTTATTCAGGGAATTAATGATGAAGGAAAAACAATTTTAATCGTTACTCACGAACCTGATATTGCTGCAATGTGCAAAAGAAATGTGGTCCTTAAAGATGGATTAATTATCGATGATAAAATGGTAGAACAAGTTAGAGCGTCATCTTATGTTTAATATTGAACGTTGGCAGGAAATATTTGAAGCAATTTCTAAAAATAGACTTAGAACATTTCTTACGGGAATTTCTGTAGCTTCAGGTATTTTTATTTTAGTGATATTGCTTGGGGCGGGTAAAGGACTTCAAAACGGAATTGAAAAACAGTTCGAGCGTGATGCTGCCGGAATTATTGAGGTTTGGTCAGGAACGACTACAAAAGAATATAAAGGATTAAATCCCGGAAGACAAATTCAGTTTAGAGACGCTGATTATAAACAATCAGTTCAAAAATTTGATGATAAATTAGATTTAAGAGCTTCGACTTATAGCTTTTGGGGTGGCGCATTTACTTATGGAAAAGAATCCGGAAGTTATCAATTTAGAGGAGTGGATCCTGATTATTCAGGAATTGAAAATATTACAATTGTTAACGGCAGATTCATCAATAGCAATGATTTAGCGAACAATGAAAAAGTGGCGTGTATTGGGATGAAAGTAAAAACAGATTTGTTTAAAGACAAAGATCCTCTAGGCAAAGAAATCTCAATAAATAATATCAATTTTAGAGTTGTAGGAGTTTTTACAGACCCCGGAGGAGAACGGGAAGAAGCCAGAGCCTATTTACCCAGAACTACCGTTCAAAGAGCGTATGGCGGTGGAGATAAAATAAGTAATTTGTTTTTTACTTTAAAAAAGACAAGTGATTATGACGAAGCATTAGCACAATCTGAGAAATTTACACAAGATTTAAAAGACTTATTAAAAAGTAGAAATACAGTTGCTCCGGATGATGATGGAGGAGTTGGGGTTTATAATTCTGTTAAAGATGCGAAACAATTTTATGATTTAAATTTGTACATCAGATTATTTTTTTGGTGGGTTGGGATCTGTACAATTATTGCCGGAGTTGTGGGAGTAAGTAATATCATGCTTATTATAGTTAAAGAACGAACTAAAGAAATTGGTATTAGAAAAGCTTTAGGAGCGTCGCCGTTTTCTATAGTTTCAATGATACTTCACGAATCGATTTTTATTACTACAATTGCAGGTTTTGTTGGGTTATTGGCAAGTTTGCTATTGTTAGAATTCGTAGGTCCAATGGTACAAAGTGAATATTTTCAAAATCCTGAAGTAGATTTTAGTGTAGCATTAACAACTCTTGTTTTGCTTGTATTTGCCGGTGCAATGGCAGGATTTTTTCCCGCATACAGAGCAGCCAAAATTAAACCTATTGTAGCACTTAGAGACGAATAATTATGTTTAAAAAAGATAATTGGGACGAAATTTTACAGGCTTTAACTGCCAACGTTTTCAGAACGATCCTGACTGCATTTGGGGTATTTTGGGGGATTTTTATTTTGGTAATATTACTTGCGGCAGGAAAAGGTTTAGAAAATGGCGTTAAGAAAGATTTTGACGGGATTGCCACAAATACAATGTTTATGTGGAGTCAGACAACCTCAAAAGCCTATAAAGGATTGCCAAAAACTCGCCAGTACAATTTTAGAAATAGTGATGTAGCGGCATTAAAAGCAGCTTTGCCTGATTTGTTATATGTTTCACCACGAAATCAATTAGGAGATTTTAACGGAACAAATAATGTAGTTCGAGGTACAAAAACTTCGTCATTTACTATTTATGGAGATTATCCTGAACTGATTAAACAGCAGCCAATGGATATTATAAAAGGACGTTTTATAAACCAACAGGATATAAATGAGAGACGAAAAATTGCTGTAATTGGAAAAGGGGTTATCAGCGAATTATACGGAAAAGAAGAGGAAGCGATTGGAACTTACGTAAAAATCAACGGAATTAATTTTATGGTTGTTGGAGTTTACAACTCTAAACAAACCGGCGGAAATGCAGAACAGGAACAAAAGAATATATTTATTCCGTTTACGACTTTCCAGCAATCTTTTAATTATGGGGATAAAGTAGGGTGGATGGCGCTTACTGCAAAAGATGAAATTTCTATTACAGATTTAAAACCAAAAATTTTAGAATTAATTAAAGCACTTCATTCTATAAATCCAAAGGACGATCGTGCCGTGGGTAATTTTGACTTATATGAACAATTTAATAAAGTGCAAAGTTTGTTCAGTATTTTACAAATCATTGCTTATTTTGTAGGAACTTTGGTCTTGATTTCCGGAGTAATCGGAATTTCAAATATCATGCTTATTGTAGTCAAAGAACGTACTAAGGAAATTGGAATCCGCAGAGCTTTAGGAGCGACGCCGGCAGCTATTCGCAGTCAGATTTTATTAGAAGCCATGTTTTTGACTATCATTTCAGGAATGTTAGGTATTGCCGTTGCAACCGGAGTTATAGCGCTCTTGAACATGTTTTTAGATTCAATGCCGCCGGAAAAAAATATAATGTTTTCTAATCCAAGTGTAGATTTAGGAGTTGTAGTTGTTGCATTATTAATATTAGTAGGATCAGGTTTGCTGGCAGGATTTATTCCGGCACAGACCGCAATTAATGTGAAGCCAGTAGATGCTTTACGAACAGAATAAAATTATCAATCAAAAATAATCGATTAAACCAAAAACAAAATGAAAAAAGGAGTAACCGTAACCATTTTAATCTTTATTGCTATAGTTTTCTTTGGCGCACTGTATTATTTGTATGCAAAAAATCAAGCATCTCCAATTGTTTTTAAAACTGAAAAAGCACAGATTAAAACAATCGTAAAAACTACCATTGCAACCGGTAATATTCAGCCTGATGAAGAGGTTCAAATCAAACCAAATATCTCAGGTATTATTGAAGAAGTGTATATCAAAGCCGGCGAAAAAATCAAAGCCGGAGATATGATTGCCAAGATTAGAGTTGTAGCAAATGTATCGAATGTAAGCACTACTCAAAATCAGGTTCAAACAGCTAAAATTGCTTTGGACAATCAGGAAAAGATTTTTAAAAGACAAAAAACATTGTTTGATAAAGATGTAATTTCTGCAAATGATTTTGATGCAGCACAATTAGCTTATACACAGGCAAAGCAAAATTATCAGGCTGCAAAACAAAGTTTAGATATCGTAAAAACGGGAACGACAACATCATTAGGGAGTTATGCAAATACCCTGATTCGTTCAACAGTAACCGGAATGGTTTTAGCCGTTCCTGTAAAAGTAGGAAATCAGGTTATTGAAAGTAATAACTTTAATGAAGGAACTACAATTGCAAGTGTTGCTGATGTGGGAAGAATGATTTTTATTGGAAAAATTGACGAATCGGAAGTAGGAAAAATCAAAGAAAAAATGCCTATCGAGATTACAGTTGGCGCAATCGAAAACAAAAAATTTGAAGCTGTTTTGACGGATATTGCACCAAAAGGAGTGGTTGAAAATGGAGCAATTCAGTTTGAAATTAAAGCTTCGTTAGAAAATAGAGATGCCACTTTTATCAGAGCCGGATTAAGTGCAAATGCGTCAATCATTTTAGAGAAAGCAGAAAAAACTTTGGCAATAAAAGAATCATTAGTTCAATTTGACAAAAAAACTCAAAAGCCTTATGTTGAAATTGAAACTACTTTACAAAAATTTGAAAGAAGAGATTTAGTCCTTGGAGTTAGCGACGGAATATACGTTCAGGTGAAAAGCGGAATTATAGCTACTGATAAAATTAAGATCTGGAATCAGGGTTTAATAAGTGAAGGGGAGAAAAAATAATTTGAAAGTATAAAAGAGTTTTTGGTTTTAAAAAATGTTAAATTTGCGTAGCATCTTTTGCTATGCTTTCATTCAAAATATATGAAAATAAATAAATATAATAGTCTTGTTTTTGCCATTTTATTTGGGTTTGGTTTATCAGCTCAGACACCATCGCAAACACAATCAAAACAATGGACATTAGAAGAATGTGTTCGTTATGCATTAGACAATAACATTACAATAAAACTATCAGAGTTAGATGTTAAAAATGCTGCAATTGATAAAAAAGGTGCATTAGGTAACTTCTTGCCTTCTGTTAATGCAAATGCTTCACACTCCTGGAACGTTGGTTTGAACCAAAATATTACAACAGGTTTACTTGAAAATCAAACAACTCAATATTCATCTGTAGGTGCTTCTGTTGGAGTTGATATTTACAAAGGTTTGCAAAACCAAAATACACTTCGCAGAACTAAACTTTCGATTGTTGCATCACAATATCAATTGTTGAAAATGCAGGAAGATATTTCATTAAATGTTGCGAATGCATTTTTGGAAATCCTTTTTAATAAAGAAAATTTAAAGGTAAAAAAAGAGCAATTGTCTATTGATCAAAAGCGTTTGGCACGTTCTGAAGAAATGGTAAATGCAGGAACAATTCCGCGTGGTGATTTGTATGATTTAAAAGCAACTGCCGCAACAGATCAACAAGCTATTATTGTTGCTGAAAATACTTTGCTGATATCAAAATTAAGTTTGGCACAACTTTTACAATTAAAGGAATTTGCAGATTTTGATGTTATAGACGATACAAATGCGAAGGATGAAAATAATATTCTGGCACAGACTCCGGTTGATATTTATAATAAAGCTAAAGAAATTAGAACAGAATTAAAGCTAGCTCAAACTAATCTTGAAATAGCTGAAAAGAATGTTGTGATTGCAAGAGGGGCTTATCAACCAACTTTAAGTGCGTTTTATAATTTTAATACCAGAGCAAGTTATTCAGATATTGTTACAGGAACTACCTTAAATACTGCAAATCCAGCATCTCAGATAGGATATGTTCAGGGAACAAATCAGGCAGTTTTACGTGATAATTATTCATCTGTTTTAGGAAGTGCAGCCCCAATTTTTGATCAATTTAATGATAACAAAGGTCAATCTTTTGGATTTCAGCTTTCTGTGCCTATTTTTAATGGTTTTTCTGTTAGAAATAATGTAGAAAGAAGTAAAGTAACTTTAGAGAAATCTAAAATAGATTTAGAACAAAAAAGTTTAGATTTGCAACGTAACGTTTATACTGCTTTTACAGACGCTAAAGGCGCTTTAAATGCATATGAATCCTCGACAATAACATTAGAGGCAAGACAGCAAGCGTATAATTATGCTAAAGAAAAGTACGATGTAGGATTGATGAATTCATTTGATTTTACACAGGCACAAACATTGTTGACAAATGCACAGTCAGACGTTATCAGAACAAAATATGATTACATTTTTAAAATAAAAATACTTGAATTCTACTTTGGAATTCCAATTGTCCCAATTATCACAAAATAATTTATTATGTCAAAAAAAACAATTTATTTCTTACTTGGCGGTGCAGTAATTCTAATCGTGGCTTTAATAGGTCTTTCAAAAGCGGGAGTAATAGGAAATAAGGATGAAGGAAAAGAAGTAGAAGTTTCAAAAGTAATTGCTTCAACAATAATAGAAACAGTTTCTGCAACAGGTAAAATTCAGCCGGAAATTGAGGTAAAACTTTCCTCAATGGTTTCAGGTGAAATTATCGCTTTAAATGTTAAAGAAGGTCAGGTTGTAAAAAAAGGAGATTTATTAGTAAAAATAAATCCGGATTTATATACTTCAGGATTAGACAGATCTGTAGCAAATTTATCAGGCACAAAGGCAAGTTTAACACAGTCTGAAGCCAATTTTAAAGAAGCAAAAGCAAGTTATGAGCGTAATAGAACGCTATATGACAAAGGAGTAATATCAAAATCAGATTGGGATAAGTCGATTGCGACTTTTGAGGTGGCAAAAGCAACCAAACAAAGTTCTTATTATAATGTTCAGAGCGCCTCTGCATCTGTAACTGAGGCAAAAGATAATTTAGGACGTACATTGATTTATGCACCGGCTGCGGGAACAATTTCAGTATTGAATGTTGAATTGGGAGAGCGAGTTTTAGGAACGCAGCAAATGGCAGGGACAGAGCTTTTAAGAGTAGCGAACCTGAACAATATGGAAGTTGAAGTTGATGTAAACGAAAATGATATTGTAAAAGTAAAAATTGGAGACGAGGCAAATGTTGAAGTTGATGCTTATTTAAAAAAGAAGTTTAAAGGTACTGTAACCAGTATTTCGAACTCGGCAAGCACAACATTAACATCAGACCAGGTAACTAATTTTAAAGTTAAGGTTCGTATTTTAAAAGAATCATACCAGGATTTGTTAGAAGGTCAGCCAAGTACTTATTCCCCTTTTAGACCAGGAATGACTGCGACAGTGGATATTATGACCAGAACTAAAAATAATGTTTTGGCAGTGCCAATTAGTTCTGTTGTTGTAAAAGCGGATACAACTGCTGTAAAAGATGTTAAAGTAGATGAACCAACAGATGATAAAAAAGTAACACCAAAAGCAGATAAAAAATTCGAATGTGTTTTTGTAAAAGTAGGTGATAAAGCTAAAATCAGAATTATTAAAACAGGTATTCAGGACGATACTAATATTGAAGTAATGTCAGGATTAAAACCTGGTGATGTAGTGATTACCGGACCTTATACAACAGTATCTAAAGATCTGAATTCCGGTGATAAAGTAAAACTGAAAAAAGCAGATTTACCTAAAAAATAATTTTTTAATAATTTAAATTAAATACTTTGCCATTTATTTTTAATATCGAAACGGCTACAAAAAATTGTTCAGTCTCTATTGCTAAAAACGGAGAAACAATTGTATGTAAAGAAATTGCTGAAGAAGGGTATTCACATGCCGAAAAACTGCATGTTTTTATTGAAGAAGCAATTGCCGAAGCAGGAATTTCAGTTCAGGATTTATCTGCAATTGCAGTAAGTCAGGGACCAGGATCTTACACGGGTTTACGAATAGGAGTTTCGGCTGCAAAAGGATTGTGTTATGCCTTAAATATTCCTTTGATTGCAATTGATACATTACAGACTTTAGCGTCGCAGGCAAACGTTTCTGACGGGAAAATTATTCCAATGATTGATGCAAGAAGAATGGAAGTGTACAGCGAAGTTTTTAATGCCAATTTAGACATTGAAAGAGGTATTGAAGCAGAAGTTATTACCGAAGAATCTTTTTTAGAATATACTGAAACCATTTATTTTGTTGGTGATTGTGCTGAGAAATGCAAACCCGTTTTGACAAAGGAAAACTTTATTTTTTTAGAAGAAATCAAATATCCATCTGCATCGGCAATGAGCAAAATTAGTTATGATAAATACCAAAAAAGCGACACTGTAGATGTCGCTTATTTTGAACCGTATTATTTAAAAGATTTTATGATGGCACCTCCATCAAAAAAACAATAAACTATTTTATTTCTGAATGGTGTAAGGCTGAATTGAAATTCCTGCTTCGTCCAGCGCTAATTTGCAATTCTCCAGCGTTTCAGAAAAAACAGCTCCGTAATTTGCATTTTTTGCCCACGGACGAACTGCGAAATCAATAGAACTTGCTGATAAATTTTTTACAAAAACTTCCGGAGCAGGAGTTTTAAGGACTTTTGGATTTTTAACTAAAACATCTAAGAGGATCTCTTTCGCTTTCTTGATATCTGAATCATAAGAAATTGAAAAAGTCAAATCGGCTTTTCTTTCTCCCTGCATCGAATAATTGATAATAGTTCCATTTGACAAAGCGCCGTTTGGTACAAAAACGGTTTGATTGTTTCCGGTAAGCATTTTAGTCACAAAAATTTGAATTTCTAATACTGTTGCAATTACACCTTGCGCCTCGATAGTATCGCCAACTTTAAAAGGTTTAAAAACGATAATCAACATTCCGCCCGCAAAATTTGATAAAGAGCCTTGCAATGATAAACCTACCGCAAGTCCCATTGCTCCTAAAATGGCGACAAATGACGAAGTTTCGATTCCTAATTTTGAAATAAAAGTCACAAAAAGTAAAATTCTTAGCGCCCAAATTAAAATATCCGAAAGGAATTTTGTCAATGTAGGATCTAAATTTCTTTGAACCATTACTTTTGTAATAATTCTGTTTATCAATCTGATGGCGTAAATTCCAACAAATAAAATAATAAAAGCAGAAACTAATTTTGGGGCATAATCAACTAATACGTCAATAAATCTAGTGACGTAATTACTAAGCTGGTCTGGATTCATGTTCATTTTTTTAAATAAAAAAAACCTTCTCAAAAGAGAAGGCATATTAGCGGTGCAAATATAGCTATATTTTGTTTTTATTTGAAAAAATGTACGTTATTCCTTAGGCGGAATCGTATCAATAATTTCGTCAGTTGCGGTTTCGGTTTTCTCACCATTCACAACTATATCCTCAGGAACAATAGTTGTAGTTGCACTTGAAGTTTCAGTTGTTTTTTCTTTTACAGAATCAATTACATCGCTTAATGAATCCGAAGCTTTCTCTACATATTCACTAACGATATCTTTTGCTTTATGGGCATATTCTACCGCACTTTCAAGTATAGGTTCTGAAGCTTCTTTTACTTTTTCGATAGTTTCCTCAGCAAAAGCTTCTGCTTTATCAATGTAAGGAGCAGCAGCTTCTTTAGCTTGTTCAAACTTAACTTCGGCTTCAGTAGCCAAATTTGTTGTAGAATCTTTGGCTGAGCCAAATAAATTCTTGAAAAATGAAGATAATCCCATGGTTATAAAATTGATTAGTTTAGAATACAATATTAAACTATTTTTAGGCTATTAAGGGATAATAATTTATTGAAAATTAAGTAGATACGAATTCAATAAAAAAGCGCCTCATTTGAGACGCTTTCTATTTTTATTTGAATAAATTATTATGCATTTATTGCTTCTACTTTTATTGCTTCATCATTCAACATGCTTTTAAGCATATTTTCGATTCCGCTTTTTAAAGTAAATGTAGATGACGGACAACCGCTGCAAGCTCCTTGCAAAATTACTTTTACCGTTTTGTCATTTTCATTATAGGAGTCAAAAGCAATATTTCCACCATCGGCCGCAACTGCTGGTTTTACGTATTCTTCTAAAATGTTGATAATTTGTTGTGAAGTAACATCTAATTTATCAAAAGCTTCATCTTTTGTTACGTCATTTTTAGTAGCAACTTCAATTAAAGTTTCATCTAAAACAGTTCCTCCGTTTTCGATATATTGTTTGATAAATGATCTTACTTCTAAAGTAATTTCATCCCATTCGTTAATATCATATTTAGTTACCGAAATATAATTTTCATCAATAAATACCTCTTTAACATAAGGAAATTTGAACAATTCTTTTGCTAATGGAGAAGAAGCAGTCTGGTCAATATTTTTATATTCAACAGCATTTTTAGTCAACATTCTGCTAACAACAAATTTTAAAGCAGCAGGATTTGGAGTTGTTTCTCCATAAACCGTAATTGGTTGCTTTTTAGGTTGGTTTTCGTCGATTTTTATAATAACGCCACCTTTTTCTACATAGGATTCAATTTGCTCAGCCACAGCATCTTTTACATCATCCCATTCTACAATACTATATCTTTCTATAGCAATAAAATTGCCTGAAATATATACTGTTTTTACAAACGGAAGATAAAATAATTGTTGTGCTAAAGGCGATGCTTCCGCTTCATCAATATTTTTAAATTCAAAATTTTGATTTTTGGTAATGAAATCTTCAAACTCGAACTTTAGGATAGTTGGATTTTGAGTTTCCTTTATAGTGATTTTTGTCATGATTTGTAATTTTGCACAAATTTAGTAAAGTTATTTTCTACTAATACCTATATTTGATTTTTTAATAAAATAATTAAGACTCTTTTCAAATTAATCGTATTAAAATTGAATAGTCTAAAATTTATTTAAACATAATTGCCTTTATGGAATTTAGAATCAGGGTTTTATTTCTTTTTTTGATTACAACATTTTACTCTTATTCACAAGAAGGAATTCCTGTTTACTCTGATTATTTATCAGATAATTACTATTTAATTCATCCTTCGATGGCGGGCGCGGCGAATTGTGCCAAAATAAGATTGACCGCCAGAAAACAATGGTTTGGTCAGGAAGATGCACCGGCGCTTCAAACCTTGACTTTTAACGGAAAAATTGGTGAACGCTCCGGAGCCGGAATCATTATTTTTAATGACAAAAACGGTTACCATTCACAAAAAGGAGTAAAACTTACTTATGCGCATCATATTATGTTTTCCAGAGATGAACTTGATTTAAATCAGCTTTCGTTTGGTATTAGCGGAGGAGTGATTCAAAGTCAGTTAGATGAAACTCAATTTGGCGGGTCTTTTGATCCAATTGTTTTTGGTCAGATTCAAAAAGATTCTTATTTTAATATGGATATTGGAGCGTCCTATAATTATCTTGATTTTTATGCTCATGCAACAGTTCAGGGCGCACTTGAAACCAGACGGGAATTGTACACCGATTATGAAAGTGATAATGTTAGAAAATTTTTATTAAGTGCAGGATATGTTTTTGGTAAAAGAAATAATATAACCTGGGAACCTTCCGTTTTATTTCAATTGTTTGATAAGACAAAACAGAAATCAATTGATTTAAACATGAAAGCCTACAAGAGTATGGATTTTGGAAGTTTATGGGCTGCTTTATCTTATAGAAGAAGTTTTGACGGTGCTCAATATAGTACAACAAGTGGAGTGGCGGCACAAAAACTGCAATATATTACGCCTATAATAGGTTTGAATTATAATAATTTTATGTTTGCTTATACCTACTCACAGGTTACGGGCGATGTAAAATTTGACACAGGAGGATACCATCAAATTACTTTAGGTATCAATTTATTTTGTAAAAAGGAACGTTACGATTGTAATTGTCCCGCTATTAATTAAATTTTTTATTATGCTGATTAAATCTGTAAACGGAAAAACGCCTTCTATTCCAGAGGATTGTTATGTTGCCGAAAATGCGACTATTGTAGGTGATGTTACTTTTGGAGATTCTTGCAGTGTTTGGTTCAATGCTGTAATTCGTGGTGATGTAAACTTTATTACAATCGGGAATAAAGTAAATATTCAGGACGGCGCAATTATTCATTGCACATATCAAAAACATCCAACTATTATAGGAAACAATGTTTCAATAGGACACAATGCAATTGTACACGGATGCAAAATTCATGATAATGTGTTGATAGGAATGGGCGCTATTGTAATGGACAATTGTGTGATAGAAAGCAATTCGATCATTGCCGCCGGAGCTGTTGTAACACAAAATACCGTTGTGCCTTCGGGAACTATTTATGCTGGTGTTCCGGCAAAAAAAGTAAAAGACATTGACCAATCTGATTTTGCAGGTGAAATTGAGCGTATCTCAAACAATTATGTAATGTATTCCGGTTGGTTCAAAGAGGAATAAAATTATAAAATTCCAAATACTAAAAATTCCAAATTCCAATTGTATCACACTCTATTGGAATTTGGAATTTTTCGTTTTTGGAATTTAAAGTATTATAAGTTGATTCTTTCGAAAAAGGAATTTTTATAACTTTCGCTTATCGGAATTCGTTTGTCGCTGATCAAAACTTTATTTTTTTGAATTGATTTTACGTGTTTTATATTAATGATATAAGATCTGTGAATTCTGGAAAATCCTTTGCTTGAAAGTAAATTTTCGAGTTTTATCAAACTGATTAAAGTCAGCGTAAATTTATTATCTGTAGTGTAAATTTTGACATAATCTTTTAAACCTTCAATAAAAAGAATATCTGCAAAATTCATTTTTACGTTTTCATATTCTGCTCTTACAAACATAAAATCCTGTTCTAATTCCGGTACTGTAGTGTTCTCAGAAATTGCCTGAACATTTGCAGCAGGATTTAAAATTTGCTGTGCTCTCACAACTGATTTTAAAAAACGATGAAACGGAATTGGTTTAACCAAATAATCTACCGCGCCAAGATTAAAACCTTCAACTGCATAATCAGAATAAGCTGTTGTAAAAATCACCAAAGGCTTTTTTTCGATTGTATTTAAAAAATCAATTCCTGAAAAATGCGGCATTTGAATGTCCAGAAAAATCAAATCTACATTGTTTTGATTGATAAATGAAACGGCATCAATAGCATTATTAAAAGTGCTGATGAGTTCAAGAGAATCAACCTTTCCAACAAAATCTTCTAATAATTCGACCGCTAAAGGTTCATCGTCTATAATTACGCATTTCATTTGTTGAAGTTTAAATTAGTAAATCTGTTTTGGCAGGCAAAAGTAGTTTTAAACCAGTGATTTAAGTTTTAAAATTATCATAAAATACGGGTTTAATTTTATGTATAATTAATTCTAACACATAGATACATAGATTTTGGGATTATAATAGGCGTTTCACTTATTTTAAATACACAAGGCTCACTATGTGGAATAAATGTATTTCTTTTTTGAGTTCTGTTTACTCTATTAAATCTATGTTTCTATGTGTTAATATTTTTCAACACACATACATTAATTTTTAAAATTATCCCTTCACGTTAATCGTTTTGCTTAAAGTGTAACCATCTGTAAGATTACCGGTTAAGGTTGCTAATTCATCTGATAAACTATCCGAGAACACGTTGTCTTTTGTATTTGAAGTATCGGCCTGACCGTGAGCAGCATAATTTGTACTGGAATAAACAGTACTTGTAACAGTTTCAGGAAGAGCAATTTGTGTTACCAGTAATGATGAACCGCTACTGCTTAAAACTTCAACATGAATATGTGGTGCTCTGCCCTGATACCAACCAGGGAAAATCGAAATAAACGAAACTTCGCCTTTTGAATTTGTCGTTTGTCTTCCTCTTAAAAAATGAACTGACGTATAATTAGTTTGTTGCATAGATGTTCCGCCGTATTCAGAGTAGTTTCCATCTTTATCGCAATGCCAGACGTCAACTAAAACATCAGCCAATGGGGAACAATTATTGTTTGTGTTTTCGATGACTAAATTAATAAGCAACGCAACTCCAACGCGGTCAGATTTTATGTTTTCTAAAACCAACTGACTCGGCGTTTTAATAGGAAACGGACCTTTGGTTTCAGCGGGAGAAACGGTACAGCTTCCGTCTCCCGAAGAATTTGTGCCGGAATCATCATTGTCACTTTTAGAACAGGATTCTAATAATTTAGAAGCTGTTGCTAGCGAAGCAATTCCTAAAATGCCATTTCGAATGAATTTTTTTCTATCCATAATCAGTTACTATTTAATTAAATTGCAGTTTGAATTTTATCTAATTCTAAGTTCAAATGCACACGATAATATTGATTGTCTTCTGTTATTGTAAGTTTGTGCGCGTTTGGATAAAGCAAATCCAGTCGGCTTTGAATGTTTACAAGTCCAATTCCTGAATTTTCAGGATCTTTTACATAGTTTTCAATTGTGTTTTCTATCCAGAAATCAAGACTGTTTTCCAGAATAAAAATCTTAATTTTTACATGCGCGGCACCTTTGTAATCGGTTCCATATTTAAAGCCATTTTCAACAAACGAAATCAAAAGTAAAGGTTCAATAAACTTGTTTCTGGTATCACCGTGAACATTGATAACAATATCCTCGATGTTATTCAGCCTTAGTTTTTGTAATTCAATATAATTTTGAATGTAATTGATTTCTTTTTCTAAAGCCACCGTTTTATTATCAGTTTCATACAGCATATAGCGCATCAATTCTGACAATGTTACGATGGCATCAGGGACCAAATCAGATTTTTTGTGTGCCAACGAATAAATACTGTTTAAGGAATTGAATAAAAAATGCGGATTAGTTTGTTTGCGCAAATAAATTAATTCAGTATTTGTTCTGTGCGTTTCGGCAATTAACTTGTTTTGTTGATTGTTGTAAAATTCAGTAAGTGTCCTGATAATGGCACTTATTGTAATAATTAAAATATAGAAAAACGAAGGTCCAATTTTAAAAAATAAAGGTTGTCTCGTTGCCATTATGGTCGGTCTTCTTCCTTTGTACATTAATTTAAAATCTTCAGGCGGTGGCATATTTCGAATTTTGAGATGTCTTACTTCTGAGAAATCAGGAATAAAATAATTGATCCTGATAATCATAAAAAGTAAAATCAACGAAAACACAAACACAAAATAAAGCCAGTATTTTTTTTCTAAAAGCAAAGCGGGAACCAAATAAAAATAGTTCAGATAAAACAAAATAATTCCTGTAGTCCATTGTACATAAAAATCATTGTTGATCCTAAACGGACTTTCATAAAACTGAATTAATGAAGTCAGGATAAAGAAAACCCATATGATGCAATGGAACAAAATTTTATTTGAACTGGTATTTCTGATGGTATCTATTTTCATTTATAATTTTATTTTTAATAAAATTAAATCATTTTTGGTTACCGTTGGCGATATGTTTTGATTCAGTTTTTTTACTACTAAATCAGCTACTTTTAGAGCATCGCCTTCTGTCGTAAAACTTTTAGTGTCGCCTATTACCGGAATAATAGACTGCCTGATAATGATTTTATTTTTTAAAATGATCGAATATCCATAACCTGACGTAGTTCTAAAGGATTCGGTTTTAAAAGTTTTTTCATTTTTGACACAGGCAGTAAATTGTAAAGCCAATAAAAGAAACACTAAATTTTTCCGGATTTTACTCCGGAAGAATAGTCTTTTTGTATTAATTGTCGTCGTCACTTTGTTCATCTAAAGGTTTAAATTCCCAGGCATCATCAAAGTAAGTTGAACCCACTCTTCCTAACATATAAAAACCGCGATTATTGATTGCAAATCCCACAGCATCTGTTCTGCTTGCACCTTCCATTGGTGTTCTTTCTGTCCATAAATCATTGGTAGGATTATATTCCCAAATTGTTTTTATGCTTTCTCCACCTACAATATAGCCTAATCCGTTCATAGTAAAAGCAGAAGCGTTTGAACGAACAATTGCATAATCATCGTTGTATGAATAATCATCATCAGTATCTTTGTCGATATCACGTTTTCTTGTCCATACATCTGTGGCAGGATCAAATTCCCAGAAATCTTCCTGATAAACGCCATTGTTGATTCCGGTTCCAAGATATACTTTATCAGCAATTACAAAAGCCGTAGCATTACGTCTTTTATTTCCGCTAAATCCGTTTACAAGCGTCCACGCATTTGTGACGTCGTCATATTGATAGAAATCTTTAAGATAATTTCCATCGTATCCAGTTCCGAAAAAAGCTTTTCCGCCAGCCTGAAAACCAACGGCAGCATAACGTCCGGTTCCGGCAAAATCAGTTTTTTGCGTCCAGCTATTGCTCGTAGGATCATATTGATAAAAGTCTTTTAATTTATTAGTTCCATCATATCCCAGACCAACATATCCTTTATCGTTAAGCGTAAAACTAGAAGCAGAACTGCGCCCAACTCCTGAAAAATCTGCTTTTTGTTCCCAATAATCTCCCGTAGAATTGTATGCCCATAAATCTTTTAAATATACATCGCCAGTATAACCGGTTGCTACATAAGCAAAATCACCAATAACAAAACTGGTTGCACTAGATCTTGCAGGACCGTCAAATGCAGATTTTTTAATCCAGTTTCCTACTAAATCATCATCGTCATCATCGTTGCTGCAGCCTATAAAAACGAGGCTTGAAAGTAATGCCGCGAATAATATTCCTTTTTTCAAATTATTCATAGTGTATTAAATTTATTTATTGTTTGTATTTGATGCCAATTCCTAAAACGTATCCATTGCCGGTATTAAAATCATATACTTTATGATTCTTATTATCAATCAGATCGTATTTTTTGTCAAAATCATATCCGGCTTTAAAATTTAAAAACCAGTTTTTATCCACGTTTCTTTCATATTCAAATGCCGAAGTCATTTGCGATAAGCTAACTTTTGAAGCATTATTTAAATTGTTTTGTGTGTCTAAATGATAAAAATTACCGTTAAAACTATTACTTAAGCTAAATTGATTTCGGCTATTATTAGCATATGAAATTTTAGAATCCGGAAATCCAATCAGTAAGGAACTTTCGTTGTTAACTTTATAGTTCAATGATAAAACGGGCATGAATTTAGGAGAACCAAAAACTGTTGTTCGGGCTACACCAATGTTAATATTCATATTTGAATTCAATTGCTGTTTAATTTCAAAACTTCCTAAAACCGAGAAATCATCACCGTTTAAATCACTTTGAAAATTTACTGTTGGAGTAATTGAAAAATTTAGATTTGTTGTGTTTGAGATTGCATGAGAAATTTCAAACTTGTTCTTAATCTGATTAAATCCATCTAAATTCTCGTAGGCATTAAAACTGCCTAAATCATAATTCACTTTCAAATTCGAATATTCTAATGTGTTTGTTATAAAGTTTTTATCGCTTATTTTTTTATTAAATGAAATGCCTATGTTGGTTTCAGTAAAATCAACTTTAGCTGTAGGTGCTGTTTTTACATTCATATTTACAGAAAAGTTATCCTGAGCTTTCATGCTGAAAATTGAAATCAGAAAAAATGAACAAATTATAAACCTTGTTTTCATTACTTATTTATTGGTTCAAAAGTAAGTGGCTAATGGTTTTAAAAAAAAGAAGATATATGTATGGCACTTTTTGATAGACTAAATCCCCTTTTTTCCGGCTGAATGAACTATTGACTGGTATTAATGTATTGTAGATGATTTTTTGCTTTTTATAGTACAAAAACGCGTGACTGTATATGTTATAGTGCAGTGCAGAAGAGTGCATTTTATATTTGTTCAAAAAATTGATTATGCACAAATTTATATTGATGTTATTTTTGGCAATAACCGCAATTTCATGCGGAACAGATGCAGATGCGGGCGAATTTGTTGTTGGATCTGATTATTTGGCTCTGGGCAATAAAGTCATTTTGATTGATACTGTAACAGTCGATATGTCTACCATAAATTTTGACTCACTTGTTACTTCTAATCAAAGCCGAATTTTAATTGGCAATTATGAAGATCCACTTTATGGAAAGGTGAAATCAAACAGTTATTTTGAATTAGCTTCAGACTCCTATACATTAAAAAATAGTGGATCTGATACTGAAACAACTAATTATGTTTTTGATTCTATTTCTATGATTTTAAAATATGACAAATACTATTATGGAGATACAACAAAAGTACAAACGTTTGATATTCATCGATTAACGCAAAGGGTTAAGCCAAATACCGATGATAATAGTTTTTATAATAATTCGGTTTTAAGTTATAGTGATGAAAGTCTCGGAACGATTTCATACAAACCAAGGCCACTTGAAAAAGATTCTGTTAATATTAAAATGAGTGATGCATTTGGTGCGGCACTTTTTCAGAAATTTAAGAAAAGAGAAATTACAGATTTTGACACCTTCAACGAATATTTAAAAGGACTTGTTCTTGTGCCATCTACTTCTAATTCAGCAAGTGTAATCGGTTTTCATGTAGCAACAAGTAAAGTCAGATTGTATTATTCAAAATATCAGGCAGATACTGAAGAAGTTCCTTTTATAATGGATTTTACAATTTTAGATGCAGCGAAACAATTCAATGGTATTTCTTCAGATAAAACTGGAACATTATTAGAGAATTTGCCTGTTTCAACCAGTAAATTATCCAGCACATTAACCAATAGGCAGGGATTTATTCAGTCTGGTACCGGAGTTGCCTGTAGGATTGATTTCCCCAATATCAAGCAGCTCAAATATATTGCTGCAAATGGCGCAATTGTAGATGCGCAAATGCTTCTAAAGCCAGTTAATAACACATATTCTGAACAATATCCTTTAGCCGATTCATTAAAAATTTATGTGGCTGATAACTTAAACAGGGTTAGTGGTTCATTAGTAAATTCCGCAGGAACTGCTGTTTATGGTATTTTGAATAAAAAGACGGATGAGTTTAACGAAAACATTGGTTACACAGTTCCAATTGGCGCTTTTTTACAAAAAGAAATGCTGAAAGAATCTGATTCCAGATCATCTCTTATTCTAACATTGCCAGCGATTTCTAAAGCAGTAAACAGAGTTGTTTTGGGAGATCAAAAACATGTGAATAATAAAATTCAAATTAAAATTTATTACATCTCCTACTAAATGAAACGTAAAATAATATACTTAAGTTGCTTCATTTTAATGTCGTTAACTTCATTTTCTCAAAGTATTTCAAGTTCTCCATATTCATTATACGGAGTAGGTAGTTTGTATGATGCTGATTTTGGGATATTGCCCGCAATTGGTTCATCAGGAATTGCTTTGCCATCAGATACCTTTATAAACAATCTGAATCCTGCATCATTAGGATATTTACCTCAAAACCATTTCATGTTTGATATTGGAGGAAAAGCAATTTCTACCACTTATCAAAGCAGTTCAAGAAGCGAGAGCCGTAATAATTTTCAATTTTCTCATCTTGCTTTTGCTTTTCCAATAACTAAAAATTCAGGATTTAGTGTGGCTTTACGGCCCTATTCAAGTTCAGCTTTTAAAATTTCTAATTTAAAATTACCAATAGACAATAGTCAGGATTATTACTATTTAACCGCTACAGGTTCGGGCGGATTGAATAATTTTGATTTTTCATATGGATATCGATTCGGGAAAAAATTATCTCTTGGAGTTTCAGCAGCTGTGTTGTTTGGAAATACTACTGATGATAGAAATTTCCTGATTATGAATTCAATTACAAGTATTCAGAAAAAAACAAATTACAGCGGTGTAAGAGCAACAATAGGGGCGCAATACAAAATTGATTCCACTTTTACAGTTGCAACGACTTTTAAATTGCCATCGCAAATTGGTGCTTCTAAAGTGCAGACTGTTCAAACGGTTACGGATGATGTTATTACAACTGTAGAATCGAATGTAGCATCAAAAACAGACGATTATTATATGCCTTTAGAAATAGGGATAGGAATTAGTAAGCGTTTTAAAAACAACCTGAATATGACGCTTGATTATGAAAAGAGTTTATGGAGTGACAGCGATCAATCTGAGTTATATGGAAATTTTGTAAACCAGGATCGTTTTGCAATGGGATTTACCTATAGCACTAAAAAGAATATTCGTAAATATTGGGACAGGATTCAATATGCCACAGGTGTAAACTTTGATACGGGCTATCTTGAAGTTGATGGAAAAAGAGTGAATAATGCAGCTATTTCCATAGGACTTACATTGCCTATAGAAAACACATATTCTGCTTTGCATATCTCGTATTCTTACGGACAAAGAGGTAGTATTTCAGACAATTTAATAAAAGAAAATTACCATAAAATTTCCCTTAATTTATCTTTAGACGGAATTTGGTTTATAAAACGAAAAATAGAGTAGGGATTTAAAAATCTTTTTCTATAACCGTATATTTATAATCTAAAATTGATTTTAAAACTTCAGGATTTGAATTTACGTAAAATATCGGATCTGTGTTTTGAATGTCTGTAAAACCAACTTTCTCGCGTAAAACATTTTGGGTTTGGCGGGCAACTGCTTCGCCTGAATCAATAATCTGAATGTGTTCCGGAAGTATCTTTTTAATCTGCGGAATTAAATAGGGGTAATGACTGCAGCCTAAAACCAGATAATCAATATTAGCATCGATCATAGGCTGTAAATACGATTCTAGTAATTGAGTCATTTCCGGTGAATTTAAATTCCCGTCTTCAATAAGCTGAACAAGTCCATGACCCACTTGTTCAATTATTGTAGTGTTTTGAAACATCTCAGCCGTTTTATTAAACAACTCACTATTTAGGGTTCCTTTTGTGGCTAAAATGCCTATTACTTGTGTTTTTGAATTATTAGCTGCAGGTTTTATTGCAGGCTCAATTCCTATAAACGGAATATCATAATCACCACGAAGTTCCAGAATTGCATTTGTCGTCGCAGTATTACACGCTACAACAATAAGTTTGCAATTCATTTCAAGTAAAAAGTCAACATTCTTTTTGCTCAGGGCAACAATCTCTTCTTTGGTTCTCTGACCATAAGGAGCATTTTTACTATCGGCTAAATAGATGGTTTTTTCGTTGGGAAGTAATTCGTGGATGGCGCTCCAGATGGAAGTTCCTCCAATACCGGAATCAAAAACGCCTATAGGATTGTTATTCGTCATGATACAAATTTAGTCTTTTTTGCAATAAATTGATATTTCAATTTACATGAAATAGGAGAATATTTTTTGTTTTTTAATTTTAAATAATGCAAAAAAAAACTGCTTAAAACTTTTAAAGTTTAAGCAGTTTTGATTTTAAGAAATTCGTTTATTAGAATCCTAAATCTTTTTTTACATCAGCAGTAATGTTTGGACCATCAGCTAATAAAAGAGTAGAACCATCTAATACATATTGGAAACCTTTAGCTTTTCCAACTTTTTGGATAGAAGCTCTTACTTTTTCCATTAATGGTTTAACGATGTCAGTTTCTTTTTGTTGCAATTCTTTTTGAGCGTTGTCTCTGTAGTCAACGATTCTTTTTTGCATGTCCTGAACCTCTTTAGAACGTTCTCCGTTTACAGCATCAGTTACAGTTGCAGCTTCACCTTCGTATTTTTTGATTTTTACTTGGTATTCGTCAACCATTTTTTTGTATTCTGCATCGTATGTCCCACTTAATTTTTGTAGTTGATTTTGTGCATCTAGCATTGCAGGCATTTTCGACATAATCTCGCTAACATCAACATGAGCTACCTTAGCTTGTGCGTTCATTGTGTTACTTGCTCCTAAAATAAGTATGGCAGCAATTAGTAAAGTTTTGATTTGTTTCATCATTTTTAAAAATATTAATTAATTATTGGTCGTATTTGATTTTTGTGGTTCGGCTTCTTTTGCTTTTTTAGCCGCTTCTCGTTCTTCTAAAATTTTCTTTCTTCTGTCTTCTAATTCTTTTTTACGCTGTTCGTAAAGTTTTTGTCTTTCTGCTGCTTTATCTACTGAAGGATCTGTCGTTGTTGCTTCAGTTCCGGTAGTTGCAGGTTTTGCTGTTCCATCAGTTGCTGTGGCTGGTTTTGCTGTTGCATCTGTTTTAGCTGGTTCAGAAACCGTGCCATTTTTTTTCGCTTCTCTTTCTGCTGCAATGGCCTTTCTTCTGTCGTCGTATTCTTTTTTCTTAGCTTCCTGCTCTAATCTTCTGTCTTCAATTAATTTCTCTCTCGCAGTTCTTTTTTCATCTAAAGCTTTTTGTCGGTCTTGCATTGCTGGATTCTCATCAATAGCATTTTCAACTTTTTCTTTTGCTTCCTGATCTTTTAATTGTTTTTTAGTCAGTTGTTCACGTTTATCAGTTCTGTTTAAAACACGAATAACCTGATCGCTGATGTCAAACTTTTTGTTGCTGAAAAGCATTGTCAGATCTGATGATTTATCAAATACAAAATCATAGCTTTTAGCTTCGGCAATATCCTGAACGGCTGTAAAAACCTGATCTTGAATTGGTTTTGCCAGTGCTGCTTTTTGATGAATTAAATTTCCTTCAGCTCCAAATTGTTTCTGCTGATAATCCAGCATTTCGTTTTCAAGAAATTTAATTTCAGTTTCTCTTTCATCAATAAGCTCTTTAGTAAGTAAAGCTCTTTCGGCTTTAAGACCTTCTTTAAGAATATTAATATCCAGTTTTTTGGCTTCTATATCTTGTTTCCACTTTTGGGCTTTTAACTCCAGCTGAGCTTTTGCTTCTTTATAATCAGAGACATTTTCCAAAATATATTCCATGTCAATGTAACCAATCCTTGTCGTTCTTGTTTGAGCCTGACTTGTATATGCTACAATAAAAGCTGAAAATATAAATAAAAATTGTTTTCTCATAACATTAGTCTATTTTGAAATTTTTACACAAATGTAATAAATTTTCTATTAAAACTGTTGTCCAATAATAAAGTGAATTTCTTTACCATGCGCTTTAGTTTCTCCCGGCTGAGGATCAAATCCATAACCCCAGTCAATACCTAATAATCCAAATGCTGGCATGAATACACGTAAACCAACACCTGCAGAACGGTTAAGGTCAAATGGATTGTAATCTTTAAAAGTTGGGTATGATGAACCAGCTTCTAAAAACGCCAATGCATAAATAGATGCAGACGATTTCAATGTAATTGGATAACGTAATTCAGCAGAGAATTTGTTGTAAATTGTCGCTCCAATTTGTTCACCACTTGCATTTACAGGAGTCAATGAGTTATTTTCATAACCTCTTAACTGGATTGTTTCTCTACCATCCATAGAGTAATTTGCCATACCATCTCCACCTAAATAGAAACGTTCAAACGGCACAACACCTCTTGATTGGTCATAAGCACCTAAGAAACCAAACTCTGTTAATGTTCTTAAAACTAATTTACCATATAGTTTAGTATACCAATCTCCTTTAAATTTGATTTTATAGTATTCTAACCAATTGTATTTCTTTTGATCGACTTTCCCCTGATCAGTATCTGCATTTGCATAATCAGATCCAACACTTACAACTCCTGGTTGTCCATTTATAGTTTCGGTTTTTACATAATCTCCAGGATTAAGTGGTTGTCCGTCTAAACCTGAAGTTGGTGCTCCTGTATATTGTGATTTGTATTCTTTTTGATTTTGTAAATCTCCGTAATTGATACCATTAAATAATGAGTAAGGAGGTGTCACTTTTGCCGAAATACTAAAGTCTGAACCATACGTTGGGAATATCGGGTTAACCCCTTTATTACTTCTTGAAAGTCCAATTGTATACGCTAAGTTTCTAGACGCTCCATTACCAAAAGTAAATAAACCCGTGTTGTAATTATTTAAATCATAATGTTGGTAACTCACAGATTGTGAAAGAACGAAATAATCATCCGGCACAGTAAGACGTTTTGCTAAACCAACTTGTAATGTAAGGATGTTAAAGCTTTTATCTTTATCTACAGTTCTTGTGGCATAATTGTTAAGGAATTGTTTGCTATAAGATATAGATGAACTAAATTGTACTGGTTTTTTTCCTCCAAACCATGGTTCTGAGAATGATAAACTATACGTCTGGAAATAAGTACTTCCTTGTAAACGAAGCGCTACTTTTTGACCATCTCCCATAGGTAATGGTTTGTAAGATTCCTTATTGAATAAGTTTTTAGCTGAGAAGTTATTGAACGATAATCCTAAAGTTCCAATAAAACCTCCACCACCGTAACCTCCTTGAAGTTCAACCTGGCTGGATCCTTTTTCTACAACATGATATTCAATATCAACAGTTCCTGCAGCGGCATCAACATTCTTGAATTTTGGATCAATTGCTTCAGGATCAAAGAATCCTAATTGTCCAATTTCACGAATAGTTCTTACCAATTGTTCTTTACTGTATTTTTCACCTGGCTTAGTTCTAAGCTCACGGTAAATAACGTGATCATTAGTTTTATCGTTTCCTACCACAGATATTTTATTGAAATAAGCAATAGGACCTTCTGTAACTCTAATTTCAAAATCAATAGTATCGTTAACGGTTTTTACCTCTACAGCATTGATATTAGAAAACAAATAACCATTGTTTTGGTATAAGTTTGTAATATCTTCAGCATCAGGTTTTGTTTTATCCGCAATACGTTTTTCAAGTAAAACACCATTATAGGTTTCTCCCTTTTTGATTCCTAAATAACGATTTAATAATTGATCTGAGTAAACGGTATTTCCAAGAAACTTAATATTACCAAAGTAATATTTGTTTCCTTCTTCCATTTTAATTTTAATGGCAAGCATATTTTTCTGTTTGTTATAACTAACAGAATCATAAATAATACGTGCATCACGATAACCTTTTTCCTTATACGCAGCAACAACTTTTTCTAAGTCGGTTTTGTATTTTTCAGGAATAAATTTTGAAGATTTAAGAACGCGAAAGAAATTCTTTTGCTTTGTATCTTTCATTGCAGATCTCAATTGATTACTGGTAAGTTGTTTGTTACCAACGAAATCAATACTGCTAATTTTTACTTTATCACCTTTATCTATCCTGACAAGCATATTCACCTGATTTCCGTTTATGGTATCAGGAGTGTTTGTAATGGTTACTTTAGTGTTGTAAAAACCTTCTTTTTTATATTTGTTTTCTATATAATTTTTGGTTGTAGTAATTAAGTTTTCATTTACAATTTTGTTTTTAGTTAAATTGTTATCCTTAATTAATCCTTCGACTTTACTTTTCTTAATACCAACAAATTTTACTTCATTTAATTTAGGAAGTTCAACAATGTTTAAGTCTAAATAGATACTATCATTGTCAATTTTATTTACATAGAAAGAGATTTCATCAAAAAGGCCAAGTTTGCCTAATTTTTTAATTGCACCACTAATTTCTTCACCTGGTACAGTTATTTCCTGTCCTTTTTGAAGACCGGAAAAGGTAACTACAGTTTGTTCATTGAAGCTTATTTTACCAACAACAGATACTTTAGCAAGAATATATTTTTTTCCCTGATCAAAAGGGACTCTTTCTTGTGCTTTTATTTGTGAAAAACTACCCAAAAGAAGTAGGGTAAGGACTATTTGTACTCTTTTTTGTAACACTAAAAAATTATTTAATTTGTTCACTGGTTTTTCCAAATCTACGTTCTCTTTTTTGATAACTAATAATAGCCTCATATAAATCTTGATCTTTAAAGTCTGGCCACAAGACATTAGTAAAATATAATTCTGCATAGGCAATCTGCCACAGCAAAAAATTACTTATTCTATGTTCTCCACTTGTTCGTATTAATAAATCTACGTCAGGTAAATTTTGCGTGTAAAGATGCTCATTTATAATTGAATCGTCAATAGCGTCTATTGAAATTATATTATTTTTAACTTTATCACTGATGATTCTCACAGCATTTACCAATTCTTCTCGTGATCCGTAACTTAAAGCGAGAGTTAGCGTAAGACGTGTATTGTTTTTTGTTTTATCAATTACATCCAAAAGTTCTTTTTGAGCAGATTTCGGTAATTTATCAAGATTTCCAATTGCATTAAGTTTGATATTGTTTTCCTGTAATGTACCAAGTTCTTTTTTTAATGAATTGATTAATATTTTCATTAAAGCTTCGACTTCTAATTTTGGGCGATTCCAGTTTTCTGTAGAAAAAGCGTATAGCGTTAAATACTCTATGCCAAGTTTAGCACAAGTTGTAATTGTTTTTTTGACAGATTTTGTTCCGTTTTCGTGACCAAACGCCCTTAAAAAACCTTGTTGTTTTGCCCAACGTCCATTTCCGTCCATAATAATGGCCAAATGTTTGGGTAAGTTGTTGTGATCTATAGAGTCTAGTAAATTCATTTTTATTAATATGCGCAATAGCAAGGTTTCTGTCCAAAGGTATACGTTAGAGTAATACCTGAAAACACATACCAGTCATTATTATTTAAATTTCCAAAATGCAAAGGCTCATACGCCTTATTGCTTGGGTTGCTTCCGTCAATATTATCCGTAAAAGTATAACGTGCCCCAACTTCTGCACCCAGAACCCAATGAGGAGCAATATTTGATTTAATTCCCAATGTAATAGGTATGGCAATTGAACCTGAACTTTTATCCTTTTTTGTTTGTCCTCCTGTTACGTATAATTGATCGTACATAAAGTAACTTAATCCTGAATATATATAAGGAGTAATTTTTGGATGATAATCATGAAGATTAAAGTCGAAAAAATTAAACTCTAAACCTGCCGAAAGCTCTTTTACAGTATTTTCAAAACTATAACCTCTTTGGCTTCTTCCTGTTTCTTCTGAGTTACGATCATTTCCTGCAATAGTTGATTGTGTGTAGGAGAAGCGATAAGAATGACGTGGGCTTTTATTCCATTTGTATAAAACACCAAAGGCCAGCTTTTCAGGGGCTATATAAGTTGTTTTTCCTACGTCACCTACAAAGTTACTTCCACCAAGGAAAACACCAATCTCATGGATTTGAGCATTCAGTGTAATAAAGGGGAATAAACATAACAATAAATTAAAAATTTTCTTCATTTAATTCAAAATTGCGTGCAAATATAATAATTATCGATACGAATCAACGTTCCTTTGATTAAATGTGCTTTTTTTTCAATTTACAATATGTATTTGAGACATTTAATGATGATTCACTACATGCAGAACGGCAAAAAGTACTATTATCGTATAGAGTGGAATCAGAAAAGAACTTAATTTCTCTTGTCTTCTCCCCAAAGCAATTTGTTTCTCAGTGTTTTTAAGAATGTTTCGCCAGGAATCTCAACCATTTTAATTTTAAAATCAGTTTTTTTAATCGTTAAAACAGATTCATTTTTTACCGAAGCAATTCTGGAATCTAACGAAACCAGATATTGATCTTCTCTTCCGGAAACACGAAGTTTAATTTCAGTATCATCGGGAATAACAAGCGGTCTTGCAGTTAAATTATGAGGTGCAATAGGTGTAATCACTAAACTTTTAACATCCGGAGTTAATAAAGGTCCGCCGCAACTTAACGAATATCCTGTGGAACCTGTTGGAGTAGAGATGATTAATCCATCTGCCCAATACGAGTTTAGATATTCATTATTTAAATGCGTTTCAACCGTAATCATCGAAGTTGTGTCTTTGCGGCTCACCGTAATCTCATTCATAGCGAAATTTAAACCTTCTTCAATAGCATCATTTTTAGGATCGCAGGTTACACTTAATAAGGTCCTTTCAGAAGTGGTGTAATTTTTGTCAATTACAAACTGTAAAAAGCTATCAATGTTTTCTTTTTGAACAGTAGCTAAAAAACCAAGTCTTCCGGCATTAATTCCTAAAATAGGAACACCTGAATTACGAACTAATGTCGCCGCTCTCAAAATTGTTCCGTCACCGCCAATACTAATCAACATTTCAAAGCTATTATCTAAAGAAGTACTTGCCGAAAAAGTTTTGTATCCTTTTTGTACAAGATCCTTTTCGTGAAGCATTTCCAAAAAGTTTTCTTCTATAACCATTTCGACATTATTAGTTTTGAAAAACAAAAAGATGTCCTTGATAATAGGTTCTGTACTGTTCTGATAATACTGTCCGTAAATGGCTACTTTCATCTGATGTTGAATCGTTTTTTTGTTTATTGTTAAACCGTTAATTTTCTTTGTCAAAACGATTAAACAATTAACCGATCCAACAAACAATATTATATATTAAGGTATTTGTCTAAATAATCTGAACGCTCTTTCAAGCTGTTGATATAAGCATCTTCCTGATGTTCTGATATAATTTCATAACCATATCTTCTATAGGTCTGAATAATTTCATTCATTGGTCCAACGCCAATTTTTACCGTGATCTGAACATTTTCAAGATCAGCTTCAGATACAAAACAACCCAGAATTTTACCGTTATTGCTTTCAACAATCTGCGTTACTTGTCCCATCGAATAATCTAAAAGTCCTTTTTGAACGATTATTATTCCGCCTTGTTCTTTTAAAAATGGAGTTTCCTGAAAAAATTTCATGATATCTTCCATTTCATAATATCCTATATAGGCATTATTTTCGTCAAGAACCGAAACAATATTCGTATGGTTTTTAGCAAAAATTTCCAGAACATCAAGCCACAACATTGATTTGCGGGCAAAAAAACGTTCCAGCGTATATTTGTAATCAATAACTTTTTTATCTGTATCAAAAGTTTCAACATCATCAGCAGCGATACTTCCAATGAAAATTCCGTTTTCCAAAACCGGAAAATGCGAAAAATTCAATTCAGCAAAAAAGTCCTGAGCCGATGCTATCGTTTCCTGACTATCTATCGCTCTTAAATCATTGTTGATATAGTTTATAATTTCTGTCATAAATCTGTTAAGGATATTTGATGCAAAATAATCAAAAAATAGCAAAAACTGCTACGTTTTACTTTGTATTTTTGTCGTAACAAATATAGTGTTACTAGAATTAATTATCTATTTATATGACAAAGTTAAGTGTAAATATCAATAAAATTGCAACCCTTCGAAATGCGCGTGGAGGAAATGTTCCTGATTTATTAAAAGTTGCTGCTGATATCCAGAAATTTGGAGGGCAGGGAATCACCATTCACCCACGTCCGGATGAGCGCCATATTCGTTATCAGGATGCGCGTGATTTAAAAGCAATCGTTTATACGGAATATAATATCGAAGGAAATCCGCAGCATAATTTTATCGATTTAGTTTTAGAATGCAAACCAACACAGGTAACATTAGTTCCCGATGCAATTGGTGCAATTACCTCGTCTGCGGGTTGGGACACTATAAAAAACCAATCTTATTTAACCGAAGTAATTCAGGAATTTCAGCGTAACGGAATCAGAACATCGATTTTTGTTGATCCGGTTCTTGAAATTATCGAAGGTGCAAAAAAAACAGGAACAGATCGTATCGAATTATATACCGAAGCTTTTGCACATCAATACGACCTTGGAAACAAAAACGGAATCGATCCTTATATCAAAGCATCAGAATTAGCTAATGAATTAGAGCTGGGAATTAATGCCGGTCACGATTTGAGTTTAGATAATATCGAGTTTTTCAAACAAAATATCCCGGGATTATTAGAGGTTTCTATTGGTCACGCTTTAATTTCAGAAGCACTTTATCTTGGATTAGATAATGTGGTTAATATGTATTTGAATAAATTGAAGTAGTTTTTATAATTTACATAATCTAATACGCCATAATGTTTATAGATTAATCTTCTTAATTTTTTGAGATTAGAGAAATTATTTTTCAATCCCGTCAACGTGTTTTCAGAGTGGCAAATTCTGCATTACTTGAAACTTATTGGCATATTGGAAAATTAATAATTGAAGATGAACAAAAGGGCAAAGAGCGTGCGGATTACGGAAAGTCTATTTTAAAGAATCTTGCAAATTATCTTACGCTGGAATTTGGAAAAGGTTTTGATGAGCGTAATCTAAATAATATGCGAGCTTTTTACACAGCATTTCCAATTTGGAACGCATTGCGTACCGAATTGGAAACGTTTTATAGATTATTTCTCGACTAAATTCTGAAGAAAAGAGTAACTATTACTTTTCTAGATATTTGTCATTTCGACCGGAGGGAGAAATCACATCCGGAGAGCAACGAATCTTAGTCACATCCTCAAAATAATTCAGCACTTTATCGCCGTTATGGGATTTCTACTTGTGTCGAAATGACTGGATTGCGTTATGATTGCGGAGTTTTATTGTTATAAGCACGGATTGTAAATCCATACTATTGGTTTTATATGTTTTCAGAAAACATTCTATGCACTAAAATACTTGATTCTATTTTCAATGAATCTGCTATTGAAAAAAGCAAACTAATAGTGATATTTTGTTTTCCTTTTTCAATTCGTTGAATAGTTCTTACATCAACCTTGCATGATCTTGATAATTGATCCTGTGTAATTTTTTCTTTTCTTCTGAGTTCCTTGATCAATAGACCTAATCGGATAATCTCTAATTTATACTTATCGTTTTCCACAAATCAAATCTATTAAATTGTACAAAAAAATCATACGACATATATGTCGTGTTAAAAAATAATAGTACATTTGCTGAAAAAACATACTCTTATGAAAATAAACGAAACTGAAACAATGGAGAATCTTAGAAAATTAACTGCGAAATATTTTAACACCTTAAAGCCTTCAACTGATAAAGCAGATACTTATAAAGCTCAAATTAAACTATCAAATTATGCTGAGCTTGGTTGTATTATTACCGAAACCCTTAAATTATGTATTGTTGCACTGGATCAGGAAGCACATAAAACTTCGGATACTATTAAAACGTCACCTATTAATGTTGCGCTTGTTTTAGAAATGGTTTTAGAAATGTTTCCTTCTGACGAATTTGAAATGTTGGATGAAATTAATCAAATGCTTACTGTAAATCCTCAAAGTCTTAATGAATAAATGAGTGGAAAAATATTTGTGGTATTTTAGGTAATAATCACTCTTTTCAGAACATGAATTTCATGAAAAAAAAGAAAATATTTACTTCAACAAAGAATTGATTTATAATTGTTTACTTTCGCACTTTTCTTATTAAAATCAAGTGTCAAAAACAATATTCCTCTTTTTTATATTCTGTTTTTCCAATGTATTTGCGCAATCAAAAGCCACAATAATTGGAAACATAAAATCATCTGAAAACGAAAACCTGATTGGAACAAGTGTTTCTTTACAGGTGAATAATCAGCATTATTATGCAGTAACAGATACACTTGGTAATTTTTCAGAAAATATAGCTTTAGGCAAAGTCAAAATTTCGGTTAATCAATTAGGGTTTCTTAATAAATCCATCAATTTTGATTTTGTAAAAGATACACTGATTTCAATTGTATTAGAAAAAGATATTTCTCAGTTAAAAGAAGTTGTCATAGAAAATGATAAAAAAAGTGGTATTACAACTTTATCAGGAGGGAAATTATCTTTTAACCTTAAAGAATTATCATCAGTTCCCACAGTTTTAGGAACCACAGATATTATAAAACTTTTGCAGTTAACGCCCGGAGTTCAAAATTCCGGAGATGCAAACGGCTATTTATATGTCAGAGGTGGAGATCCGGGACACAATGCAATATTATACGACGGAACTCCTATATATGGAATGTCCCATTTGCTGGGTATATTTCCTTTTTACAACACAGATCATATTAAAGAAGTTGAGTTTGATAAATCAAGTTCCAATTCTAAATATGGCGGACGTTTAAGTTCAACAACGCTTTTAATTCCAAATAAAAAAATACCTGCAGAATTCGGAATTCAGGGAAACATCGGGATATTGGCTTCACAACTTACTGTGGCGATTCCTGTAAGTCGAAAATCAGGATTTTATATTTCAGGCAGAAAAACTTATATCGATGAAATTGTTGCGCCATTATTGCGTTCCGGCTCAAAAAGTAATGATGTTCAGGATATGAAATATGGTTTCTCAGATGGGAATATGACTTTTATTTCCCAAATTTCTAAAAACAATTTACTTTCTGTGGATGCTTTTATAAGTGGAGATGAACTAAAAATAAAAGATAGTAATCTTGCATTGAGAACAAATTTAAAGTGGAGCAATTTTACAGTTGCACCAACTTTGACGACCACATTTTCGCCAAAAGCAAACATGTCAAATTCAGTTTATTTTAGTGAATATTCTAATGATTTAAATATGGAACAAGCCACGGTTGAGTTTGGCGTTTCATCCTATGTAAAAGATTTTGGGTTTAATAATGCTTTTCGATATGTTGTAAAAAATGTTCCTGTAGAATCCGGAATACAATATGTGCATCATAATTTACAGCCTCAAAAAGTGAATATTGAAAATTTAACAGATAATAACACCTCTCAAAACAATATAATAAATGCCGATGAAGCTGCTGTTTTTACAACCGTAAGGCCAAAATTAACAGACCATTTAAATGCAGAATTAGGACTTAGAATTAATTATTATACATCGGGTTCTAATAGTTCTTATTTACATTTTCAACCACGCGTTTTACTAAATTATGTTGCAAACGACAAATATTCTTTTTACGGATCTTATAACAAACAATATCAATATCTGAGTTTAATTACAACATCAAGCGTTGGTATTCCCACTGATTTCTGGATTGCAAGTTCAGACGGAATAAAACCGCAATCATCAGATGAGTTTTCTATTGGTTCAAATCAGAATATCTCAAAAAACATTTCGTCGTCGTTAGGAGGGTTTTATCGCTCTATGAAAGATTTACTTGAATATCCGTATGGAATTACTCAGTTTAACGAAACCACAACTTTAAAAAATGATTTAATATCAGGAAAGGGAAAAGCGTATGGATTTGAAATGATGTTGCGTAAAAATAACGGAAAATTCACGGGCTGGTTGAGTTATACGTTAAGTTGGTCAGATCGAAATTTTGATGAACTTAATAACGGAAATACTTATTTTGCAAAATATGATAGACGTCACAATCTTTCAGTAGTTGGAATGTATGACTTGAATTCAAAATGGAACTTTGGCGTAACGCAAATATTCAGTTCCGGAAATCGTTTTACAATGCCAACTTCATGGTATTTTATCAATAACAATCCAGTCAAAGAATATTCAGGATATAATAATGCGCAAATGCCCAATTATATAAGGACAGATCTTTCGGTCAATTACTTTTTTCTAAAAACAAACAAAAAAGAAAGTGCCTTGAATTTTTCAATTTACAATACTTTCAATATCGATAATCCAATTTATGTAGTTTTGAATATTCAGGTCAATGAAGATAAAAATAGTGTCATTGTAAAACAGGAAAAAAAGGTTTTATATCGAATATTGCCTTCGATAAGCTGGAGATTTAAATTTTAAAAAATGAAAAAATATATCTTATTTCTATTCACTTTAATTTTGCTAAGTTGTTCAAAGGATGATTTTAGTGAGCAAAGTCTTGAATCTAAAATTGTAGTCGAAGGATGGATTGAAGAAGGCGATTATGCTCAGGTTTTACTTTCAAGCAGTATTCCCGTAACGGATGTTATTGATTCTACAAATGTTTTAAATCATGTGATAAGATCCGCAAAAATTACAATTTCAGATGGTCAGACATCTGAAGTTTTAAGAGTTAAAAACGATAAAAACCGAGTGCCGCCATTTGTCTATTTTGGTTCTGCTTTAATGGGCGAAGCAGGAAAACAATATTCGCTTAAAATAGAATATTTAGACAGAGTTGTCGAAGCTGTAACAACAATCCCAAAATCTGTACAACTAAAAAGTGCCGAATATATAAAGAAGAGTGCTGCAGATACAACAGGTTATGTTTTTGTGTATTTTGACGATCCTGTAAACGAAAAAAACTATTACCAGATTGCTACAAGAATCGAAGGCAAGGAATCTATTTTTGTCCCTGCATTTTATGGAAATTTAGATGATAAAAATTTCACTAAATCATCCGTTTCAGTACAAGTAAACAGAGGGGTTTTGCTTTTTCCTAAAACCGTATTTACACCTTATTTTGTAGATGGAGATGTGATCTATGTAAAACTAAGAACCCAAAACAAAGAAACGCTTGATTTCTGGAACAGCTGGCAAAACGAAATTGTAAACAGCAGAAATCCTATTTATCCCGCAAATACAAGTCTTAAATCAAATATAAAAGGCGGAATTGGTATTTGGGCAGGATATGGACAAAGTACTTTAGTTGTAAAATATACACAAAAAATAGAGCCGATTTGAATGATTTCAAATCGGCTCTAAGTCTGTATTTAAAAAGCTATTATTTGTTGAATGCTTTGATGAAATCTTCAAATTTAGTTTCGAATTTATCAAAACCTTCAGAGAAATATACGCTCATTTCTGCTTCAGTTTTGTCGCTGAATTTCAAATAATATACTCCGTTATAATATTTAGTTTCATAGTCACCATCTTCTTTTTCAGTATGCTGAACTATATCTGCTATTTTAGTTCCATCTTTCTTAGAAACTAAAATTAATTTCATGTTTTTGTTGAAGTTAGCAACGGCACCTTCTGTTACTTTTAAGTTGTAATTGCTTATGTCAGTATAATATGTTGGAGAATTATAGTTAGTAGGGCGAACCAGGCTTTTTTCTAATGCAGCATCATCTGCTGCAGCTGCAGCTAAATCAACATCTGCAATAATAACAAAATTGTCCATCAATTGAATCAATCCATTCGCTTTACCTCTGTATTGAACAAGTGCATCGTTATCAATTAAAGCATCAATACTTGCAGAACTTCCTATGTTAAAACTGATTAAGTTTTTTGCATTATAAGTAAGACTCGCTTTTGAAGTATTTTCGGCAGCTTTTTTACCACTCATTTCCCAAGTATAACCATCATTTAAGATCATTTTGTAAGCGAACTCATCTGGTGATTGGTTTTTTGAAGAATATTTAGCAGTTTGAGTAAATGAAGCAGCTTGCACATTATCAATTGTTAAAGTAGCGTCTGATGAACTAGGAAGAAAAATGTTGTCATTTATTTCTTTAGTTCCGTTATATCCATCATAAAGTTCCACTTTTACAGTAGAAGAAACACTTTTTGCAGATAAAATAGCGTTGTTAGCTGTTTGTGATTTTTTAGCAGGAAAAACAAATTTTAATTCTGTAGTTGATTCAGTTTTAGTCCAGCTTTTTGCAGTATTATTCCACGTGTAAACACCGTAAACACCAGATACATTTAGAACATCTTCTACTTTGTTATCATTTTTTCCATTAAAAATGTCAATACCTTTAAGATCCAATAATATATTTAAATTTTCAATTGCTGCAATAGCGCTTGAACTTTTTGACTTATCTAACTGAACTAACATTTCATTAGCTTCAGCTTCAAGTTTAACTTTTTGATCTGCAGGAGTTAAAGCAGAATAAGGTTGTTTAACAAGTGCTGCAATTTGTTCAGCAAGAGTTAGATCTTTTACTGGCTCTTTCACTGGTTCTTTTGTAGGTTCTTCTGTTACCGGTTCTTTTTCGGGCTCAGTCTCATCGCTGGAACAAGAAATGGCAAATTGAGAAAGAACTACTGCGCATAAAAGTAATTTTTTAATCATAATGGTGTATTTAAAGAGTTTAATCAATTTTAGTTTTGATCTTTTTTCAAGCCGCAAGGTAGTATTTAGGTTTGTATTTTCTTTACGGGAAGCCGTAAAGATGTAAACTTTTTTCTAATAAATAAAACCAAATGAAAGTGTAAAGAATTTATACTATTATATATTGACAGATAAGTTTTTTACCTTTGTTTACTGTTTTTAAAACCAAAATATAAATGTTATACTCAAAAATAGAGGGAGAAGGAAAACCTTTCATCATCATGCACGGATTTTTAGGAATGTCTGATAACTGGAAAACTCTTGCAGGGCAATATGTAGAATCAGGATTTCAGGTTCATATATTAGACTTAAGAAATCACGGTCGAAGTTTTCATTCAGATGAATGGACTTATGAAGCCATGGTAAAGGATGTATTCGAATATTGTCAGGCAAATAATTTGACCAAAGTTGATGTTTTAGGACATTCAATGGGCGGTAAAGTAGCCATGCTTTTCGCAACTACACATCCGGAAATTGTAGATAAATTAATTGTAGCTGATATAGGTCCAAAATTTTACAAACAACATCATCAGGATATTTTGGCAGGATTAAATGCAATTGACTTTTCAGTAAAACCCAGCCGAAATGATGTTGAAGCTACTTTATCTGAATATGTTCCGGATTTTGGAACACGACAATTTTTATTAAAAAACTTATATTGGCAGGAACCCGGACAATTGGCTTTCAGATTTAATCTGGAAGTTTTCAATACTAATTTAGACGCCATAGGAAAAGCTTTGCCGGATGATTTGGTTTTCAATAATCCAACATTATTTATTCGTGGAGGAAATTCGGGATATATTCAGGATTCAGATTTTGATTCAATACGTCAGCATTTTCCGGATGTTAAATTCGAAACAATTCCAAATGCCGGACATTGGCTTCATGCCGAAAATCCCAAAATGTTTTTTGAATTAACAACTGAATTTCTAAAAGAATAATTTAGCCACTCCCGATAGCTATCGGGATAAAAAGATTTTCAAAGATTAAAAATTAGAAATTGAAAAAAAATCCTTCTAATCCTTTTAATCTCTAGCAAAAAATAATATAAAAATCATTACATTTATTTAAACTTTAAATTAGAAAAGACATGAATTTTTTACTCAGACTTCTTGTTACTGCAGCTTTGGTTGTGTTAATTGCTAACCTTTTGCCAGGTGTTCACGTTGCCAGTTTTGCTACTGCTGTAATCGTAGCAG
The DNA here is from genome assembly GCF_018380615.1 of Flavobacterium psychroterrae. Lineage (GTDB taxonomy): Bacteria > Bacteroidota > Bacteroidia > Flavobacteriales > Flavobacteriaceae > Flavobacterium > Flavobacterium psychroterrae. The sequence continues at coordinate 427,692 of NZ_JAGYVZ010000002.1, forward strand.
TTGTTTTAGGATTGCTAAATCTTTTTATAAAACCTATATTAGTTATCCTGACATTACCTGTAACCTTTATTACTTTAGGTTTGTTTTTATTGGTAATTAATGCCATTATTATTTTGTTATGTACCAATATTGTTGGCGGTTTTGCAATTGATTCATTTTGGACAGCATTGTTCTTTAGTATCATATTGTCTCTGCTTCAATCTGTTACCTATAAAATACTTGGAGACGACAAATAGAATAAATATTGAAAACGTATTTTATACGACTTCAAATACAATAGACTAAAAACTTGGTTGGGTTGCAAAAATTTTATAATTTTGCAACCCAATTTTATTATGTAAATTAAAGAAGACGATGGATATCAAAAGAGTAGCAATAAACGCTGTGAATGAAACAATTGTAATGACAGTTGTTCACATGGATTATAAAGGTCAAGTAGCAAAAAGAATAAACGAAAAAATGCCTTTGGCTACTGTTAAAGGTTTTAGAAAAGGACAAGTACCTAAAGACCTTGTTGAAAAACAATACGGAAAAGCAATTAAGCAAGAAGAAGTTCAAAAAGTTGTTGATTTGGCTTTAGAGCGTTTTGTTCAATCTGAAAGATTAAATCTTTTAGGAACTCCTCTTGCAAAAGAAAACGAAAACTTTGACTGGGATGCTGAAGAACTAACTTTCGAATACGAAATTGGTTTAGTACCTAACTTCGAAATTGATTTAGAAGCTAAAAACGATATCGTAAAATATATTGTTACGGCTGATGATAAATTAATCGACGGACAAGTTGAGCGTATCCAAAAACAATTCGGAAAAGCAATTCCACAAGAAGTTGTGTCTGCTGATTCAGATTTGACAGGAACTTTCTCAAACGAAGAAAAAGGAATCGAAAATACAACTACAATTTCATTATCTACATTCAATAAAACTGCTGCTGATAAATTCATCGGTAAAAAAGTAGGTGATGTTGTTGCAGTAAGCACAAAAGGTTTATTCGAAGACGATCACCAATTAATGGACTACCTAAAAGTAGGTCATGATGATGTTCACGGTTTAGATATCGAAGTAAACTTTACTATCGAAGCAATCAACGGAGCTGAATTAGCTGAATTAAACCAGGATTTATTTGATAAACTTTTTGGTGAAGGAAAAGTAGCTTCATTAGAAGATTTAAAAGCTAAAATTAAAGAAGATGCTGAAGCACAATTCGCACAGCAAGCAGATCAAAAATTATTGTTAGACGTTCAGGATTTCTTGATCGAAAATACAAAATTTGATTTACCGGCTGAATTCCTTAAAAAATGGTTGCAAACTGTAGGAGAGAAAAAACTTTCTGCAGAAGAAGCCGAAGTTGAATACGCAAGATCTGAAAAAGGATTACGTTTTCAATTAATCGAAGGAAAAGCAATGGCGCAAAGTAATATCCAAATTACATTTGAAGATTTGAAAGCTTTTACAACAAAATCTATCAGACAACAAATGGCTCAATTTGGACAAACAAATCCAACTGACGAAGAAGTTCAAGGAATCGTGGCTAGAGTTTTATCTAACCAGGACGAAGTAAAAAGACTTTCTGAGCAAGTGGTTGCTGAAAAATTGTTAGAGGTGTTTAAAGAAAAAGCAAATCCTACAACTAAAGAAGTAACTTACGAAGAATTTATTGCTGCTTCTTACGGAGAATAATTTCTAAAAGTAATTATATTGGAGCGTCAGGAAGTTTTTTCCTGACGCTCTTTTGTTTTAATTTATTTTTTGATTACTTTTCAGGAGCTAATCCAGCTATCCGTTACAATTTTTTTCATGTCTGCCTTTTTTTGTAAGGTAAAAAAAGAGCTTCCGTTGGTCGCTTTTTTTTACCAACAAAAAATAGTTGCCATTTCAAAAAGCTTTTCACTACTATCTGGGCTAGAAATAAGACAAATTGACATCCTTTAGAAAGAGGTACAACCTTTGATGGAAGAATATACAAGATATTACGTAAAACTTAGACACATAAAATATGAACTACGGTAAAGAATTCAAAAAATTTGCTACAAAGCACCAGGGAGTAAACGCAATGTACTACGACAAAATCGTAGCAGCAATGAACCCAACAAATATGACTCCATATATTATTGAAGAACGTCAGCTGAATGTTTCTCAATTAGATGTGTTTTCAAGATTAATGATGGACAGAATTATCTTTTTAGGAACTGGTATCGACGATCAAATCGCAAACATCGTTCAGGCGCAGTTACTATTTTTAGAAAGTGCTGATGCATCAAAAGATATTCAAATTTATCTAAATTCTCCTGGAGGAAGCGTTTACGCAGGACTAGGAATTTATGACACAATGCAATACATCAAACCAGATGTAGCAACAATTTGTACAGGTATGGCAGCATCTATGGGAGCTGTATTATTATGTGCAGGAGCTGCGGGAAAACGTTCGGCTTTACCACATTCAAGAGTAATGATTCACCAGCCATCAGGAGGAGCACAAGGTGTTGCTACAGATATGGAAATCAACTTGCGTGAAATGTTGAAATTGAAAGATGAATTATATAACATTATTTCACAACATTCAGGGCAATCTTTTGAAAGAGTGCACAAAGACAGTGAACGTGATTACTGGATGAAAGCTGACGAAGCAAAAGAATACGGAATGATTGATGAAGTATTGAGAAGAAGTTAAAAAATAGTTTAAAGTTTCCAGGTTTCAGGTTTCAAGTTAACCTGAAACCTGAAACAATTTTTAAACTTGAAACAAAAATAAAGTTAATAGGTTACTAAGTTTTTGATGTTTTAGTGATAAATATCAGAAACTTAGTAACTTTGCGACTTATGTAACTAAAAAAGAATGGCTAAAGTAGTATTAGAATGTTCGTTTTGTGGAAGAAAAAAGCCAGAAACCAATTTATTGATTGCAGGTATCAATGCACATATCTGTGATAAATGTATTGAGCAGGCACACGGAATTGTATTAGAAGAATTAAAATCAAGCGGAAGTGCAAAACTTGTGGGTGATTTAATTTTAAAGAAACCAAAAGAAATCAGAGCTTTTTTAGATCAATATGTTATTGGTCAGGATCAGACTAAAAAAGTAATGTCAGTTGCGGTTTATAATCACTACAAACGTTTAATGCAACAGCAATTAGACGACGAAGTAGAGATCGAAAAAAGTAACATCATCATGGTGGGACAAACCGGAACAGGAAAAACATTGGTAGCAAAAACTATCGCAAAAATGTTAGACGTTCCTTTGGCTATTGTTGATGCAACCGTACTTACAGAAGCTGGTTATGTTGGTGAAGATGTCGAAAGTATTCTGACACGTCTATTACAAGCAGCTGATTATGATGTAACCAAAGCAGAAAGAGGAATTGTTTTTATTGATGAAATAGATAAAATTGCCCGTAAGAGCGATAATCCATCAATAACACGTGATGTATCTGGTGAAGGTGTACAACAAGCTTTATTGAAATTATTAGAAGGAACAGTTGTAAACGTACCACCAAAAGGAGGACGTAAACACCCCGACCAGAAATTTGTTGAGGTAAATACCCAAAATATCCTGTTTATTGCCGGTGGGGCTTTTGATGGAGTAGAACGTATTATTTCTAAACGTTTAAACCGTCAGGCAGTTGGATATTCAACATCTAAAAATGTTGATAATATTGATAAAGACAATTTATTGCAATATATTATTCCAAAAGACATTAAAGATTTTGGTTTAATTCCCGAAATTATTGGTCGTTTACCAGTTTTGACACATATGGATCCTCTTGACAGAGAAACTTTACGTGCAATTTTGACACAACCTAAAAATGCCTTAATCAAACAATATCAAAAATTATTTTTAATGGATGATGTTGAATTTAATATTACTGATGAAGCATTAGATTTTATTGTTGACAAAGCATTAGAATACAAATTAGGAGCTCGTGGATTACGTTCGTTATGCGAAGCAATCTTAACAGATGCTATGTACGAATTGCCAAGTTCTGATGATAAAGTTTTGACAATCGATGAAGATTATGCAAAACATACTTTGAATAAAAATTTATTGAAGCGCATGGAAATTGCCTCTTAAATCTTAAAATAAATTTGTCCAGTTTTTAAATTTGACAAACTTAATACAAACCTGTTCATTATTTGAACAGGTTTTTTTATACTTTTCCAATACTGTTTTCGTTTCTGTTTTTATGTAAATTGGCATTATGAAAAAAATATTCCTCGCTATAAATTTGATTCTGATAGTATCCTGTAATAAGAATAAGGAAGCTGATAAAAAGGCTTTTTCTTTTACTGAAAATACAATAGAACATATTACTGTAAACCCCCGAAACGAAATTAAAGAGCCTGATTATACTCTTTATTATAAAGAAGCACAACAATATTGTAAACGAAATAATCTGAATCAGAATAAATTTATTCTCATAGATTTAAGTATTCATTCCGGTTTAAAACGATTCTTTGTTTATGACTTTAAAGAAAGCAAAATCATAAAATCATATACAGTAAGTCACGGTTGTGGAGATAATGATTGGGGCGCAACAATGTCAAAAGAAGATGCACCAATAAGCAATGAATTTGATTCACATTGTTCCTCAATAGGTAAATTTGTTATTCTGGATCGCGGCGTAAGTCAATGGGGGATAAAAGTGAATTATATATTGCAGGGAAAAGATAAAACAAATTCACACGCCAGAAGCCGCGCTATAGTTTTACATTCCTGGGATGCTATTTCAAGTGCAGAAGTTTATCCCAAAGGAAGCCCCGAGGGATGGGGTTGTCCAGCCGTTTCTAATGAAAGCATGAAAGAAATAGACGAGATTTTAAAACAGAATAGCAAAGTTTTAATGTGGATTATAAAGCCATAATTTTATTTACGGCTTTTTTATTATCTTTATTTAAATAACTATTAAAGTTTGAGTTATGGATAAAACTATTGAAGATTACGATGGCAATGTACTTTTATGGCAGATTATAAACGTTATTGGACTTTTAATAATCCTATATTTATTATACCTGCTGATTAAATTTTTAAGAAAAAGAAACAGATCAAATAATTAAAAAAGAAATTATAATCCCGGTTTATGACCGGGATTATTTTACTGAACCCTAAATTTCTCCCGATATTCAAGAGGTTTCATTCCCACCATCTTAAAAAATACCTTTCTAAACGCCTTTGGATCATTGTAACCCGTTTTCTCGATAATTTCAGAAATCGAAAGCTGCGTTTGCTCCAGATATTTCTTAGAACTTTCAACTCTGATATTCTGCAAATATTCAATTGGCGGAATTCCCGTAACTTGTTTAAACCTTCTTGTCATGTTTCGCGCACTTGTGGGAATATCTTTTGTGATTTCTTCCAGTTTTTCAATAGAATGATACTGACTTTCTATTTTGTGCTGAAGCATCGCAACCAAAGTATCATTATGCAAATGATTTGGTCTGAAAGTACTGAAATAACTCTGTTTATATCGGTTTAAATCAATCGAGAAAATCTTTGCAATCTGAACAGCAATTTCATTTCCACAATATTTCTGAACCAATAAAATCAATAAATGAAACGTTGAGGTAGAACCGCCGCTCGTATATAAACTGCCGTCAGCCGTTAAAGTTTCTTCGGGTTTTAATTTTACCAAAGGAAAAGCCTTTGTAAACGCACTGCACGCATCAACATGAGTTGTAGCAAGTTTTTCATTTAATAATCCCGAAGCGGCAAACAAAAAAGCTCCCGTACAAAAACTTGCCAATTCAGCTCCGTCTTTATGTTGCTTTTTTAACCACGGAATAAAATTCATGTTCTTAGCAATCATTTCCACCATATTATCAGTTGTAAAAGCAGGAATCAAAATCAAATCTAAAGTTCCATTTGACTCTTCGATTGAATTCACTTCATATCCAAACAAACGTTCTTCACTGATTTGTTCAATCGATTGAAAAATCATAATTTCAAAAGGCTTTTTAGTTTCTTTAAAAAGATTATTAGCCGTTTCAAAAACTTCTAAAATCGCGGCTATACTTAATAACTTATAATCATGCGGAACAATTAAACCTACTTTCGTGCTCATAATTTCGTGGTCTTTATAAAGTTGCATTATACACAAAAGTAATTATTTTGTCTTAAATGACCCTAAAGTTGACTTTTAATGTATCATAAAGCTGAATGTAATATTTTAAATTTGCTTTAATAATTGTAATTTTATATAAATAGATATTCAATTCTAACAAAAAAACAATGATAACGGTACAAAACACGATTCATGCATCAATTGATAAAGTCTGGCAGTTTTGGACATTACCGAAGCATATTCAAAATTGGAATATTGCGATAGACACTTGGTATACAGCATCTGTAGAAAATGATTTGAAAGTTGGAGGAAAGTTCAAATACAAAATGTTAAAAAAAGATAAAAGCTTAAGTTTTGATTTTGAAGGTATATATACTAAAATCGAAAATTTATCTTTAATAGAATATAAACTTCTTGATAACAGAACAGGAAAAGTAAGTTTTGAAAAAAATGAAAATCAAGTAACAATTACCGAAGATTTTGAACCAGTAAAAGAAGATTCTGAAAGCATGCAACAAGAATGGTGTCAAACAGTTATTGATAATTTCAAAAAATATATCGAAGCTTTTTAAAAGCCAATTAAAATAGAAAAAACTAATTCAAATAAAACACAATTACAATGATAACAGTACAAAGCACGATTAATGCATCGATAGATAAAGTTTGGGAATTTTGGACATTACCGGAACATATTAAAAACTGGAGTTACGCCTCAGCAGAATGGCATTCACCTCATGCTGAAAATGATTTAAGAGTTGGAGGAAAATTTAAAACCACTATGGCAGCAAAAGACGCAAGTATAAGCTTTGATTTTGGAGGAGAATATACTTTGGTAGAAAAAAACAAAGCCATAGAATATGTTCTTGAAGATGGCAGAAAAGTTGAAATTACTTTTGAAGAAACACCAAACGGAGTGGAAATCACCGAAAGCTTTGACCCCGAAACTGAAAATTCAGATGAAATGCAGCAAGGCGGATGGAATGCCATCCTTGATAATTTTAAAAGTTATGTAGAAAGTAATTAGTTTTTTTTAAGGTGCAAAGCTACATAGAGACAAAGGGTTTAATTGCTAAAAATAGAAATTAAACTTAAAAAACTTTGCGACTTCGCGTCTTTGCGAGCAAAAAACTTAAATTATCTTACATCACTTATATGGTTTAAAAATATAAAAAGCAGCAATTATGACAAAACAAATTTGGCTGAATTTGCCGGTAAAAGAGGTGGCAAAATCAAAAGCTTTTTTTTCGAAAATAGGATTCTCTTTTAATAAAGAACACGATACACCAAGCTCAACGGCAATGATTGTAGGTGAAGGAAAATTTGTAGTGATGCTTTTTGAAGAAACATTATTTGCCGGTTTTACTAAAAACAAAATTACAGACACACAATCAAGTTCAGAAGTTTTGATTTCAATTGATGCCGAAAGTGTTTCAGAAGTTGATGAACTGGCACAGAAAGTACAAGATGCAGGCGGAACAATTTTTGCGCCTCCGGCAGAAGAACAGGGCTGGATGTATGGTTTTGGTTTTGCAGATTTAGACGGTCATCGATGGAACGTTTTATTTATGGATTTTAATAAACTATCATAATTATGGAAACTTTAGAATTTAAAATCAGAATCAAAGCTCACCCGGAAAAAGTCTGGTCGGTTTTATGGAATGACGAAACCTACAGAAAATGGGCAGGAGTTTTTTATGAGGGATCATATGCAATAAGTGATTGGAACGAAGGTGGAAAAATACACTTTTTGGGACCTGATGGAGGAGGAATGAATAGCATAATCGAGAAAAAAATCCAAAATGAATATATGGCTTTTAAGCATTTGGGAGAAGTTAAAGATTTTAAAGAAATACCTGTTAATGAAGAAACAGAAAAATGGAGCGGCGCTATGGAAACCTATCGATTAACTCCTGATGATGAATTTACAGATCTTGTAGTTGAAGTTGATGTAGTCGAAAAATTTATTGATTATTTCAAGGAGGCTTTCCCAAAAGGGCTGGAAATAGTAAAAGAACTTTCTGAGAATTAGAGAATAGAAGAAAGAGAATAGAAGAAAGAGAATAGAAGAAAGAGAATAGAAGAAAGAGAATAGAAGGAAGATAGTAGAGGAAAGGGAATAGGAGAAGAAAAGTAGAGATTGCTAAACAAACAAAAAACAAAAATATCATGGCAACATCAGTAAACCCGTATTTAATTTTTAACGGAAATTGCGAAGAAGCATTTCTGTTTTACAAATCAGTTTTTGGAGGAGAATTTCCGTATATCGGAAAATATAAAGACATGCCCGCCGACGAAAATGGAACTGGTCCTCAATTATCAACGCAGGATGGCAACCGAATCATGCACGTCTCGCTTCCTATTGGACATACCATTTTAATGGGAAGCGATAGTCATCCACAATTAGGAGATCCGGGTTTGTCAGATAATTTTTCAATCTCTATCAATACAGAAAGCCAGGACGAAGCAGACAAGATTTTTAACGGACTTTCGGCTGGAGGCAAAGTTGAAATGCCTATGAATAAAACATTTTGGGGCGCATATTTCGGAATGTTCAAAGACAAATTTGGTGTCAATTGGATGGTAAATTTTGATGAATCAGAACCTATGAAATAATTTCAGAAAATCCTTCACCACGAATTTGTGATAATTAAAAAGTTACGTTATTTTAATAGTAGAACATTATTGTTAAATTACTTCAAAAAGCACATTCATATGTGCTTTTTCTTTTCAAAAAAACAAACAATATCCTTTTTTATCAACAATAGATTGCCGATTTTTGTCGCTTCTTAAAATCAAGACATAAAATGGCAATAGAAGGTAAAGAGATTATTTTATTAAAAGTTTCAGGACACGATAAAATAGGAGTAACGGCAGGTTTAACAGCAGTATTAGCAACTTACGATGCTAATATTCTGGATATTGGTCAGGCTGATATTCACGACACACTTTCTCTGGGAATTTTGTTTGAGATCGAAGCCGGTTCAAGTTCAGGACCAGTTTTAAAAGATTTACTATTCAAAGCCTACGAACTTGAAATTAAAGTAAAATTCATTCCAATTTCTATTGAAGATTATGAAACTTGGGTAAAATCGCAATCAAAACAACGATATATTATTAATATTTTAGGCGAAAAACTCGCAGCTTCACAATTGGCAGCGGTTACTAAAATAATGTCAGATCAAAACCTAAATATTGATTCTATTATAAGATTAACAGGACGAACATCTATTGTTGAAATAGAAGAATATCCTCGTTCCTGCATACAATTATCCGTAACCGGCGAAATTGTAAACAAGATCATCATGACGGCAAGTTTCATGGAGATTTCAAGAACTTTAAATGTAGATATCTCATTTCAGGAAGATAATATTTACAGACGAAACCGCCGTTTGGTTTGTTTCGACATGGATTCGACTTTGATTCAAACCGAAGTAATAGACGAATTGGCAGAACTAAACGGAGTAGGTCCGCAAGTTCGCGCCATCACAGAATCTGCAATGAATGGTGAAATTGATTTCAACGAAAGTTTCAAACAACGTATGGCGTTGCTTGAAGGTTTGAGCGAAGATGTTTTGCAAAATGTAGCCATCAATTTACCAATCACAAAAGGCGCCCGCCGTTTAATGAAAGCCTTAAAATATTACGGATATAAAACCGCGATTTTATCCGGAGGATTCACTTATTTTGGAGAATATCTGCAAAAAGAATTGGGTATCGATTACGTTCATGCCAATCAACTAGAGATCAAAGACGGTAAATTAACCGGTAAATATTTAGGCGAAATCGTAGACGGGCAAAAGAAAGCCGAATACCTAAAAGCAATCGCCGAAAAAGAAGGAATCCACATCAACCAAACCATTGCAGTTGGTGACGGAGCAAACGATTTGCCAATGCTAAACTTAGCAGGTTTAGGAATCGCCTTCCACGCAAAACCAAAAGTAAAAGAAAGTGCTTCAACCTCAATTTCAAGTTTAGGACTTGACGGAGTTTTATATTTATTAGGATATCACGACAGGTATATTGATATGATGTAGTATCAACATAAAGAATGTCAGTCTGAGGAACGAAGAATCCCAGTAAGTAATGCGACAATCAAAATAATAGACCAACCTTAGTTTTTTAATAAAGCTAAGGTTTTTTTATGGGCATGTCCCGCCGAAAAAAGCGGGTCGGGCTATTCGTTACAATCTTTTGTGCCGAACCCTGGCACAAAAGGATTTCCTCTTCTATCCCTCATGCATTTAGTGGAATCATAGGTTTTAATGAACTGCTTGCTGCTTGAGTTGGATATGTATTATATTTAATTTGTAGAGTTCCTAAATATATTGTTTTTTGATTGTAAATGTATTTTTTTTACATATCCTGACCAACTAAAAATCAAAACGATTAGGCTGGTTAAAATAAGTGCTAAAGCTTTTGTGAAGGCTCCAGTTTCTAAAAATTCAACATTAAATCCATAAGTAACAGATATTAGATACAAAACATATCCAATAATTCCACAATAGATAATTGATATAAAAGGTAGTGTGTTTTGACCTAATAAATAAAATTTCAATTGGATTATTCCCAGCAAAAAAATAATCCATGCAATACAATAAATCATAAACTTCAGATATCCTTTAAAACGATAATCGTGAGGTCCTTTCATTACATAACTGGGATCGTAGTCAATTTTTATGAAAATTGTAAATAAGTAAATGGTGATCAATGAAATGATCGAAATTATTACGTAATTATAGTTTCTGATGATTTTCAATTTCAGTTTTTTACATTTCTTTCAACTGCTCCAAATAATCTCTCTGATTCGAAAGTCTAGGGATTTTATGCTGTCCGCCAAGTTTGTCTCTTTCCTTAAGCCAATCATAAAATAAGTTTTCACGAGCTACGTTAATTACCAATTGATTTAAAGTCATATTGTTATGACGTTTTGCTTCGTAATCAGAGTTTAAAGTTTGTAGTGTTTCATCCAGAACTTTCTGGAAAAGACCTACATCAGCAGGTTTTTTCTTGAATTCAATCATCCATTCATGAGCGCCTTTTTCTTTGTCCTGCATAAAAATAGGAGCAACGGTATAATCAATAACTTCGGTTTGAGTAAGCTGACACGCTTTCGCAATTGCCTGATCTGTATTTTCGACCATTAATTCCTCCCCAAAAACATTAATATGATGTTTAGTTCTGCCGGTAACGCGAATTCTATAGGGGTTTAAAGAAGTAAAACGAACCGTATCACCAATCAAATAACGCCATAAACCGGAGTTAGTCGTAATCACAATTGCGTAATTTTTATTCAGTTCAACATCGGCCAATCGAACCACTTTTTGGTTTGGAGTTCCAAAAGTATCCATTGAAATAAATTCGTAGAAAATACCATAATCCAGCATCAACAATAAATCGCTCGAATTGTTCAAATCCTGAATGGCGAAGAATCCTTCAGAAGCATTATATATTTCGTAGTATTTAAAATCCTTGCTAGGTAAAATTTTCTTGTATTGTTCCTTATAAGGAGAAAAACTCACACCACCATGAAAGTAAACTTCCAGATTAGGCCAGATTTCCAATAAACTTTCCTTACCGGTATTTTCTAAAACTTTATTCATTAAAACGAGCATCCATGAAGGAACTCCCGCAAAACTGGTCACATTTTCTGTTTTAGTTTCATTTATAATTGCAGCAATTTTAGCTTCCCATTCGCTCATTAATGAAGTTTTACTGCTTGGCGTGCTGCTAAATTCTGCCCAAATAGGCATATTCTCAATCAATATCGCCGATAAATCTCCAAAATAAGTATTGTTGTTTTCGTAAATCTGAGAACTTCCGCCTAAGCGAAGACTTTTCCCCAAAAATAATTCCGAATCCTCGTTATTATTCAAATACAAACAAAGTAAATCCTTACTTCCTTTATAGTGACAATCTTCAAGCGCTTCGTTACTAACCGGAATAAATTTACTTTTAGCATTTGTAGTTCCGCTGGATTTTGCAAACCATTTTATTGGAGTTTCCCAAAAAACACCTTGTTCACCCTGACGAGTGCGTTCGATCAAAGGCTGTAACTCCTCATAAGTCGCAATAGGAACCCTTTCAACAAAAGTAGCATATGATGTTATCGATTCAAAACCATATTGTTTACCTATAACCGTATTCTGTGACGCAGTCAATAAATTATGCAACAGCTCTTCCTGAACTTCATTTGGATATTTTAGAAAAAGTTCTATTTGATGTATCCTTTGTTTCAGGACCCAAGAGGCAAACGAATTGATTATTGATAACGGCATGGATTAATTTTAGATTTTAGATTTTTAGATTTCAGATTTTCAAAATCAAAGAAATTTAAAATTTGAATATCGATGGACAAATACTAACTTTGTCGTCGTATCAAAAATAGTGTTTTTTTGTAAAAAAAACCATTCTATTTTTACGAAAGATTCTAAATTCAATTGAATAAAGAATTATAATTACATCCGTCAAGGAATCTAAAATCTACAATCAGCAATCTAAAATATGACTTATCAAGGCGTACTTACAAAAATGCAAACTGAACTAGGAAATCCAATTCAATATTATTTGGTTTTCGAAGATAGTTTTCTAAACATGAATCAACTTTTGGATAAAGAGATTGAAATCAATTTTGCAGGTTATGAATGTTTGAATTGTCATAAAAAGAAAAAAATATTCCGTCAGGGATTCTGCTATGATTGCTTTTATTCCAGTCCGGCAGTTGGCGATTGGATTATGAGACCGGAATTAAGTACGGCACATTTAGGAATTGCAGATCGTGATTTAGAATATGAGCAAAAAGTGCAACTGCAGCCACACATTGTTTATTTGGCTCTTGCCAGTGAAGTAAAAGTGGGTGTAACACGTAAAACACAAGTTCCTACACGATGGATCGATCAGGGTGCTAATCAGGCAATTGCAATTGTTGAGGTTCCCAATCGATATTTAGCAGGAATTACAGAGATGGCTTTAAAAAGTCATTATACAGATAAGACAAATTGGCGAAAAATGCTCCAAAATACTTGCGGAGATTGTGATTTGATAGCTGAGAAAGTAAAAGTTGAAAGCTTAATTCCCGACGAAGCTAAAGAATATTTCTATTCGCAAAAAAATGACTTATATGAATTACATTATCCAGTTTTAAGTTATCCTGCAAAAGTGGCAAGTTTAAGCCTTGATAAAACCCCATCTTTTACCGGAAAATTAACAGGAATAAAAGGCCAGTATTTAATTTTTGAAAACGGAACAGTTTTTAATGTTAGAAGTTCAGAAGGATATGTTGTCACAATAAACGTCTAGATTTATAGGGTAATCGTCTATATATATTAGCTAACTGTCTAGTATTTGATTGATTATAAAATGATTTAAGTATTTTTAAATCCCTTTCAAAAGCAAAATGTGTGAATAATGATACATTTGATTACAATTTTGTAATGATTGCTTGTTGAAAGAATTTAATTTTAGAAAATAAAAGTGACTAGTTTTAAGCTAGTTAAATCTTTGATTTTTTTCAAAATTTAAATGAAGATTTAAAAATTCTTAAATTATTTAATACGATGGGTATTCTAAAAAAAATAAATGTTTTCAGGCGTGGATTGATGCGCAATCTTACTAAGAATATTGGGAAATCAGGATCACAGGAAGATATTATATTAGTCGATAAAACGGATATAAAAAGAATTTTGATCTGTAGACCAAATGGAAGATTAGGAAACTTATTATTGATTACACCTCTTGTTCAGGAAGTCACCGAAATATTTCCAAATTGTAAAGTAGATTTATTTGTTAAGGGAACGTTAGCTCCAATAATTTTTGAAAATTACGAAAACATAGATAAAGTAATTGACTTACCTAAAAAGCCTTTTAAAAATTTACTAAAATACCTTAATGTCTGGATTTCAATAAAAAGACAAAAATATGATATTGCGATCAATGTTGATCAAAATTCTTCCTCAGGACGTTTAGCAGTCCAGTTTTCAAATGCCAAATATAAATTTTTCGGAGATTCATATGAAGAATCTCAAATCTTGAAAAATGATTATGAGCATATCGCAAAATATCCCGTTTATAATTTTCGACACTATTTAACAAAATTAAGATTTCCAAAAAGCAATAAAATAATAGCACCTTTAGATCTTAAATTGTCTCCATCTGAAATTGCTGAAGGCAAGGAAATTTTAAATGACCTGTTCCACAATGATAAAAAAACAATTTGCATATTTACTTATGCAACTGGCGAAAAATGTTTGTCAGGAGAATGGTGGGAGAATTTTTATTCAAAACTTAAAGACGAATATGCTAACTATAATATTATTGAAATTTTGCCTGTAGAAAATGTTTCGCAAATTGCATTTAAAGCGCCTACATTTTATAGTAAAGATATTAGGGAAATAGCAGCGGTTATTGCAAATTCTAATTTATTTATTGGTGCTGATAGTGGAATAATGCATTTAGCAAGTTCAGCGCAAACACCAACATTAGGATTGTTTTCTGGGGCGAACATAAAAAAATACGAACCTTATGATAATTGCAGCTTCGGAATAGATGTTAATACATATACCAGAAAAGATTATTTGAATACTATAAATTCAATTTTGAATAATGGTAAATTAGATAATTATTCAAATGCAATATAATTGAAAATATAAATTACAAGTATAAAAAAGGCGATCTAATTTTAGATCGCCTTTTTTTGTTTTAGTTTTTCTTCTTGAATAGACCGTTTATTAAGTCACTCGCTTTTTTTGTAGCTTCCTGAGTTTTCTGTTCTTTCTCAGTTGCGGCTGCTTTTGTTGTATCTTTTGCCTTAGTGTTTTTATTGATTAAATCAGTAAGAGCCGAAGTACCTTTTTGAGTCAGCTTTTCTTTTTGCTGATTCACCAGTTGAGTCGTTAAACTTGTAACAGCAGATTTCATATCAGTTGATACTTTCGGATTAGAAAAGTTTCCTGTAATCAATGCATTAATCGGAATGTTTTGCAGTTTTGCAGCATCCGCAGGAGACATTTTTGCAATGAAAGCGTTTGCTTCACTACCTAAATATTTAGCAGGAACATCTAATTTTAAGTTATAATTCATGGTTTGGTCAAAACCATGAGTTCCGCCAACTGTAACTTTAATATCCTGATATTTAATATCAAAAGGTTTTACGTTTACTTTTCCGTTGTCAAAAGTCAAGGCTGCTTTAATATCGTTTAAATTCAACTTATTCATATCAAGAAATTTAATATTTGAAGTTAAAGAATTTAATACAGTTGAATTTTTAGCATTTATAGTTGTTGAAAGCAATTGACCGATTAAATCTCCTGAAATCGATTTTAAATCCGGAGTTAACTCGTTAGCATCCAGATTTCCGTTCAGTTTAACAGTTGAATTCAATTTTCCGTTGATGATTCCGGCAATAGGAGCAATCTTTTTCATCATGTCTAATTGCGTAAAAGTCTGTGCAATATCAACTTGGTTGAAACCTAAATTCATATCAAACGTAGGCACTTTTGTTTTTGTAGAAACCGTCCCTGTTAAACCAATAGTTCCCCCAAAAATTGATGTTTTGAAGTTTTCTAAAGTAGCTTTTTCATCCTTTACAATTAATTTTCCTGAAACATCTTTCAATTTTAAATTATCATATAAAACCGTAGTTGCTTTTGCATTTATTGTACAATTTAAAAAAGCAGGAATTTTCATTGCTTCAGCAGTTTTTGCTGGAGTTGATTTAGTTTCTCCTTCTTTTCCAGTTGCAGTTCCGGTTTTAGCAGGTTCACCAGTAGTCATAAAATCATCTACTGCTAATTGGTTTGAACTCATATTGAAGTTTCCTCTAAGCTCTTGTTTTTTAAACATAAAACCATAGAAATTCTCTAAAACCCCATTAATGCTTAAATCACTTTTCCCGGTTGTAGCATCAAATTTTTTCAAGTTAATTGTACTCGGATTGAACTCAACCAAAGCCTTACTAATGTTCATAGACTTGTTGTTTTCGTCAGTATATTTAAATCCTGACAAACTCATAGTTCCGGCATTTTTAATGTTTTGATATTGACTTTTTTCTACAGATGCCATATCAAATTGTGTCGTAACATCAGCTTTTAAAATACCTGCAAGAGGTTTATCAAGTTTAATAGGATATGCTTTTGAAAGATTCGCTAAATTGATTGTTCCTTTTAAAGCCGCATCGACAAAAGGATTTACGGTTACGTTTTTGATACTTGCTTTAGCGCTAAAAACGTCCTGATCAATTCTAAAAGTCAATTTGTCTAAATTAACGTAAGTATCATTTAAAATACCTGTTTCATTGATGATTTTTGTGTCAATCACAATATTCTGAACTGATTTTGGTAAGTTAGGATATTGAAAAGAAGCATTATTTGATGCAATTGCAATATTAAATTTAGGAACAGTTGTATCTGTCAATTGCCCTTTTGCAAAACCCACAATAGTAAAATCTCCTGTAGTTTTTACGCCATTTAAACTTGACGAATAAGCAGAAGGAATTAAACCTAAGAAATTGGTAAATGATGAAGTTGGTGTTTTAAACTTTAAATCATAGTTTTGACCTGCGTCAACCATCTGGATAAAACCATCAAATTCTAAAGGCAACTGGTTAATCAAAGCCTTATTTTCTTTAAAAGTATATTTGCTTTGTTCTAAATCAATTCCTAAAACAGCATCTAAAGTCAGTTTTACATTTTTCATGTAATTGATTTTATCCATGTCCAATGAAACATTAGCAGTAGATTTCGTAGTCAGATCTAATTTTGAATTCGTAAAATCTCCCGTTCCTTCGTGGTTTAAACTATCAATTACCATTTTAATTTTAGAGCCCTGATCAATATATCTAAAAGTAAAATTCTCGATTTTATAATTCTGAATTTTTAAGGAAAGAGGTTTGCTTTTATCGTCTTTCTTCGTTTCTTCTTTATCTTTTAAGGCAATATCAAAATTTCCAACACCATCTTTATTAAAAATAATATTGATTAAACCATTTGTAGAACTTATTCCCTGGATATTTAAAGGTTCATCTTTTCCTTTAAAAAGTTCCTTGATACTCATTTTTAAATTCAATTCTCCTAACGAAACCAAAGTATCGCCTTCAAAAGGTGCTTTGTTGATGATTACCAATTTTTCAATTCCAACAGTTGCGTTCGGGAAGTTTTTAAACAAACTTAAATCAGCATCGGCGAAACTTACTTTAGCATCAACACTTTCATTGATGGCATCAGCAATTTTAGCTTTTATTTGATCTTTAAAGAAATACGGAATAGCAAATAATGCGGCAACAATCACTACAAGAACAATGGCAGTGATTTTTAAAATTTTCTTTAACATATAAATAGATTTGAGGGTTTAAATTTATAATCGTCTCATGCAAAAATAGTTTTTTTTGATTGAGATCAAAGATAAAGTTTTCGTAAAATGTAGGAATATTTTTAAATTTGTTAAAAATAAAAATCCGCCTGAATATAGATTCAAACGGATTTGTACTGTTTTTATGATTTAAATTATTTTTTAATGAACGAAACAATCTTATTTGTCATGATTTCTGAAAGAGGCAAACTCTCATTAGTATAGCTTTCCATATTTGCCTGGTTATCACCTTCAATCGTTTTCATAATATGATTCATGTTCTCAACAATCAAAAGTTCTGCATTTTTATTGGCTTGCGATAAAAGTTCTGCATCTTTTACTGTTACCTGCAAATCTTTATTTCCTTGCAGAATTAAAATAGGGACAGTTAACTTTTTAATTTCGGTTTGAGGATTATATTTAAACCACGAAATTAAATAAGGCTGAATGCTTGCTCTAAAAAGGGAATTAAGCATTGGATCTACTTTTTTTACAGTATTTCCGCTTTTCAGACTGTCAATGATCGGGAACGTTAAATCTTCTAATTGCTTATTTGATTTTGATGCGATTTGTGCTTTTATCAATTTATCTGCAGATTCTCCAGTACCGGCAATCGATATAAATTTATTTGCTTTTGCTCCCGCAATCATACCTATTAATGAACCTTCGCTGTGGCCTATTATAATTACCTGAGAGAAGCGTTTGTCTTGTTTTAATAAATTAATCCAGCTTTTGGCATCTTCAGTATAATTTTCAAAAACCAGCGTTTGCTCAGAAACTGCTGATGCTTTACTTTCGCCAATCCCTCTTTTGTCATATCGTAACGAAGCAATTCCGTTTTTTGCCAGCGTTTCAGCCAGCATTTTCAGCGAATTGTTTTTCATCATCGGATTATTTCCGTTTCGATCTGTTGGTCCTGAACCCGAAATTATCAAGGCTACCGGATATTTTGTTTTTAAATCAGGCGTGGTCAGCGTTCCAAAAAGCTGATCTATATTAATTTTTAATATGATTGGAGACTCTTTAAACGTGATTCCGTTTTTGTCCTGAGCATTAGCAAAACTCAAAAATAAAATCGCAGCAACAGCAAATATTTTTTTCATCTTAATTAGAATTACTTAATGTTCAGCCCAAAAGGAAGCATTGCCTGAATTCCTTTTTGCTTTTGAAGTCTTTTTACCTGCTCAATCAGCATATAATTCTCCTCGCCAATTTCTTCTTTTATAAAAGCTTCTTTTGATTGTGCAAAAGGCAAATTAGAAAGTAAATCGTTGAATGTTTTTTCGTATTCAGGATAATTCTGAGTACTGTATGATTTTATTTTAGCAATTTTTGCAGCTTCGGCAATAGCGTCATTTAATCCTCCAATTTTATCAACAAGACCTATTTTCAAAGCTTCACTTCCTGACCATACTCTTCCTTGCGCAATTGCATCAACCTGAGCAAAAGTCATTTTTCTGCCTTCAGCAACATGGGTTACAAATGTGTTGTAAATATGTTCAACACCTTCTAAGGTAAAAGCTTTGAACTTTTCGTCAACTGGCACAAACGGACTATAATTAGCGGAGTTTTCGTGTGTTTTAACTTGTTCAGTATTGATTCCTAACTTATTGGCTAATGGACTAAAATTTGGTAAAATTCCAAAAACACCAATAGAACCTGTAATTGTGTTGCTTTCTGCAAAAATTTTGTTGGCATTACAAGCAATATAATACCCTCCGGAAGCAGCATAATTTCCCATGGAAACTACAACCGGTTTTACTTTTTTAGTGATTTCAATTTCTCTCCAGATCAAATCAGATGTCAAAGCGTTTCCACCCGGACTATCAATTCTAAGAACAATTGCTTTTACATCTTCGTCTTTGCGCGCCTCTTGTAGAGAACGTCGCATAGAACCTTCACCAATTACGGTAACATCTCCTTCGCCACTTTGTATTTCGCCTTGAGCATAAATAATAGCAATTTGATCTGTTGCTGAGTTAGTTAAAGCCGTTGTCACATTGTTTCGAGTGTAATCTAAAATCGAAATTTTATTATAATCATCATCACCCGTAACTTTTAATGCTTTTTTGATGGCATTATGATAGACATCTTCATAGGCCACAATATCGACTAAATGTTGTGCTTTTGCCATTTCCGGAGTTCTGGCTAATAAACCGTTTGCAATTTCATTTAATTTAGGAAGAGGAATATTTCTGCTTTTCGAAATATCACTAGAAACCGTCGTCCAGATTGAGTTTAAAAGAGCCGTAACTTGTTCTCTGTTAGCATCGCTCATTTTATTTTCTAAAAATGGTTCAACAGCACTTTTGTATTTTCCGTGACGAATCACTTCCATATGAATACCTGATTTATCCTGAAAATCTTTAAAGAACATCACTTCAGACGAAAGTCCTTTAAAATCTAAATCTCCTGCCGGATTGATGTAAACGGTATTGGCAACAGAATTTAAATAATATTCTTTTTGAGAATAAGTATTGGCATAAGCCCAGACAAATTTTCCTGATTTTTTGAAACTTTCAAGTGCATTTCTCAAATCTTTATATTGGGCTAATCCTAAAGAAGATTCATCGTTTAAAATTGAAATTCCTTTAATATTATCATCTTTTTTGGCCGCTTCGATTGCATTGATAACATCGGTTAAACCAACTTCTTTTTTATCTGAAAAAACAGTTACCCAAGGATCTTTATATTTTCCGGCATAATCGTTTTGAATTTGTTTTAAGTTTAATTCAATCACCGAATCGCCTTTGACAGAAACAGTATCATCTCCTCCAAAAATAGCTCCAATAAGAATTATTCCGAAAAAGAAGAACATAATAAATACAAAAATACCAACAACTGTGGCAATTACATTTCCTAAAAACTTCATAAGTATATTTTTTTTAATAAGTAGCGAATAAGGCTGGTTTGTTACAAATGTAATCTAAAAACAAATTATTTATCAGACACCATTTGATGAAAGACTTGTAGTTTTTACATTTTTAATTTCTAAATTAAAGATAGAGTATTTTTGTATTATGTTTCAAGTTTTTTAAGATAGTTATGGCAAATAAAAAATCAGATGCAGTTGGAAACTTCTCATTCTTGCCTTAAATAATATAGGTAATTTTAAAATAGTTTTAGTTAATTTGCAGTAATTATGAAGTCACAGCATCAAGTCGTTTTATCTATAGGAAGTAATCAGGGAAACAGGTTAGCAAACATCGAAAGTTGTATCGATTTAATACATCAGGAAGTAGGAACTGTTATCAGGGTTTCTAAACTATACGAAACTCCTGCATGGGGATTTGAAAGCGATGCATTTTATAATTGCGCTTTAGTTTTACACACCAATTCATCGGCACAAAAAATACTGAATCAGGTTTTAAAAGTTGAAAAACAATTAGGGCGAATCAGAACGGAGCAACAAGGTTACCAATCCAGAATTATCGATATTGATCTGATTGTTTTTGATGACCAGATTATTGACTCTGAGAAATTGCAAATTCCGCATCCTTTAATGCAAAACAGAAATTTTGTTTTGTTCCCAATGAAGGATTTAAAATTAGACTGGAAACATCCTGTTTTTCAAAAATCTATTTCAGAATTAATTACAAATTCTCCTGATGACGGGGTTTGTACAATAGTTCAGAATTTAAAAAATCCCTTGCGTGAAATTGCCCTTGAAAACTTTAATTATATTGCTTTTGAAGGAAATATTGGCGCGGGAAAAACCACTCTCGTGCAAAAAATTGCCGAAGATTTTAATGCTAAAACGGTTTTAGAACGTTTTGCTGATAATCCTTTTTTGCCGAAATTTTACAAAGATCAAAACCGATATGCTTTTCCGTTAGAAATGTCATTTCTGGCAGATCGTTATCAGCAATTATCGGATGACCTCGCGCAGTTTGATTTATTTAAAGATTTTATCGTAGCCGATTATCATATTTTTAAA
Organism: Flavobacterium psychroterrae; assembly: GCF_018380615.1. GTDB lineage: Bacteria > Bacteroidota > Bacteroidia > Flavobacteriales > Flavobacteriaceae > Flavobacterium > Flavobacterium psychroterrae. The sequence goes on from NZ_JAGYVZ010000002.1 coordinate 449,022, forward strand.
TCATTGATTTTTGCTAAAATTACCTTAGCAGAAGATGAATATCGTTTGTATCGCAACTTATTTGATATTATTTATAAAGAAATGCCAAAACCTGATCTGTACGTTTATTTGTATCAGAATTCAGAGCGTTTACTTCAAAATATCAAGAAACGCGGAAGAACTTACGAGCAAAAAATTGAAGCAGAATATCTTGATAAAATCAATAATGGTTATTTAGATTATATCAAATCCCAAACAGATCTCAATGTTTTGATTATAGATGTTTCTGATCGTGATTTTGTAAAAAAACACGAAGATTATCTTTTTATCTTAAATGAAATTCAGAAGAAAATTGGTTAATTAGAAAATTAGAAAATGTGTTAATTAGATAATTGTGAGCTTAAATATTCGCAGTAATAATTTTCTAATTAAAATTATCTCATTCTCTAATTGACACATTCTCTAATTAAAATTTATCTTTTTAAAGAAAAATGTCCTCTTAAAACAGGTTTGGTATTGTCAACTTTTAAAGCGTACCAATAATCAGAAGCAGGAAGCGGGGTTTTATCAAAAGTTCCGTCCCAACTCATTTTTGAAGAATTTAACTGAGCAATCAGTTTTCCGTAGCGATCAAAAATAGTAACTTCAGCTTGCGGATAATTTTCCATTCCAGTTACTTCCCATAAATCATTATACGAATCATTGTTTGGAGTGAAAAATGAAGGAAAAACAAGCACAACAAAGTTTATTGTGGTTTGTCCGCAACCGTTTTTTTCTCTCGCATACGCCGTTTGTAATCCGCCGGGAACATTATAAAATAAATTAGAATCCTGAAAATTTAATCCATCAATAGAATATTCAAAATAATCCATTTCTTTTTTAAGATGAATTACTGCCGTAGTTCCGTTCACATCAATTCGGTCAATTTGCGGAATTTGATGTTCATTCACTATAATTGTTTTTCGGCTGGTACAATTTTCAGGAGCAGGACTTGTGATATCTACAGTATAAGTTCCGCCGTTAGTGGCATCAATAGTTGGAGATGTTGCACCGGTATTCCACAAATAAGTCATTCCGGAAATCCCTGCATCGAGAGTGATTTTTTGAAATTGGCATAAAGCCAAAGTCTCATTGGTAACAATAGGCGGAGTATAAATTACAACATTTACAGGCGTTCGATTTGAATTAATACAAATACTATTTGAAGCCTCAGCATAATAAGTAGTATTAGAGGAAATTGTTGGCGTCGTAAAACTATTTCCCATATAAACACTGGTTCCGCCAGTAGAAGTTGTGAACCAATTAATGACACCAATATTTGAATTGGCTTCAACAACAACGCTTCCTGATCCGCAATTATAAACCGTTGATAAATTTGCAACAGGTTGATTAGGCGTTGCATTTACAGTGGCAATAACAGGTTTTCGGTTTGATTCACAACCTGCGTCAATATAATAAGTTGTCGTTGCGTCTAAAATTGGAGTTGTGTAGGCGTTTCCTGTTGTCAATAAAGTTCCTCCAATTGCTGAATCATACCAGTTAATTGTTGCTCCGGCCGTTGCCGTTGCAGTTAATGTAAAACTTCCTGAATCACAAACCGAATTTAGATTTATATCAGGCGTTGCAACCGGAATAGTAATTTTTGTACTTGCGGCAATTTCTAAAGGTAATTCGCCTGGCATTCCTCCATATTCTACGACATAACCTTTTGGTTGAAAACTGCCACTTGGGTCTCCAGTATTTGATAAATCATTCCATGATCCTCTTGTTCCAGTTCCCGGTTGTGTGATATGAGCATATTTTTCATTTCCTCCCTGATTATTAGGTTCTCCGCTATTCCAGAAGGCAAAATTTGGAGTTGAGCCATTTGCAGTTCCGTTCCAGAAAATAGTTCCGGCTTCCGGTCCTGTAACCCATTTCCAAATACCTTCACTTTCGGCATCACTTCCGCCAATCCAGCCCGTTCCTGATGCTTGTTCTCCAACTAATTTAGCTTCATCTGTAGATGAAATTGTAGCCAGATACCCTTTTAATCCGTAATAAGTTCTGGCTTCAGCAGCTGTTTTTGCATCAGTCCACGTAATTCCAATACTAGGAACATATAAGTAATAATGTTGTGTAGATGGCAAATAATTTGCCTGACCAATTGTGATCGAAAAAGTTTTAGTTCCTGAAGCAGTAGCTGATGAATTAGTAAACACAACATCTTTAATAGCGGCTTCAAGATCAGAATATAAAACATCAGTACCAGTTGGGCTTGATAGTGTTAATTTTCCCGAATTGGCATCCCAACTTGAAATAATCGACGGGTGACTTGCGGTATTTGAAAGTGCTAATTTGTCGAAACCATTAGAATAACCGGAAGAAATTTGAATATAAGCCGCTTGAGTTCCGGGTTCCAGAGGATCGTGAGTTATGGAAAAAGCTGTAACAATAGCAATGGCATTTTGAGGGCAATACAATTGATCGCCAGTCGCTTTTAATACAGGCGGAGTAGTAGCAAAACTAACTCTGCCAGTATTTTTATTTGATGTAAGAGTATCGTTTATTGTGGTAGTTACAGTTTTATTTGAAGTCTTAATTTTCTCATTTGCATAAGATTGAATGAAACTTAAAACAAAAAAGAAAATGGTTGTTTTTACGAAATTGGTTCTTTTCATTTTATAAAAGTATCAATTTTATAAGAACAAAAAAATATATTTCAATTTCTAACATTTAAAGTCGGAATCTGCTGTAAAATAACATTTTATAAAAGTAGATTCTTTATTCAGTTTTAGCTGGCCAATTAAGTTTCTGAAACAAATCCCAAACTACAATTCCTGCACTTACAGCAATATTTAAGGAATGTTTAGTTCCTAATTGCGGAATCTCAATACAACCATCGCAAATTGCAACTGCTTCCTGAGCTACGCCATAAACTTCATTACCAAAAACAAGTGCATATTTTTGATTTTTCTCAACTTTAAAATCCTGAAGAAAAACAGCACTTTCCACCTGTTCAATAGCTAATGTTAGTACATTATCGTTTTTTAGATTTTCGATAACTTCCAATACGTTTTCGTGATGTTCCCAGGCAACAGTTTCGGTAGCACCAAGAGCGGTTTTATGAATTTCTTTATTTGGTGGAGTAGCTGTAATACCGCACAATATTATTTTTTCAATTAAAAAAGCATCTGCGGTTCTAAACACAGACCCAATATTGTGCAAACTGCGAATATCATCTAACACTAAAATTAAAGGAGTTTTATCTGATTTTTTAAAATCTTCAATTGATTTTCTGTCCAGTTCGCTATTTTCTAATTTTCTCATCTTGTATTGAATTCAGGTCATAAAAAAAGCTTCCAAATATAAGGAAGCTTTTTCGATTTATTTTATTTTGTTATTCAGATTAGCTTTTAACCGGATCCGGTAAAACTGTACCTTTAATAGTAAGTACTTTTGTAGGTTGTCCTTCAGCGTTAGAAGTAACAGTTACGGTTTTTGTAAAAGCACCAACTCTGTCAGTAGCATATTTTACACCAATAATACCTTTAGCACCCGGAGCGATTGGCTCTTTTGGAGTTGTTGGTACAGTACAACCACAAGATCCTTGTGTATTTGTAATGATTAATGGTTTAGTTCCGTTGTTTACAAAAACGAATTCACGTTTTCCATCAGCATTGTGAGCGATAGTCCCGTAATCAATAGTTTCTGTTTCAAAAGCCATTCCAGCTCCTTCAACCTTAGCAACTTTAGCAGCTTTAGCAGTTGCTTTTTTAGTGCTTTGAGCGTTAGAGGCAGTAATTCCAACTACAGCTAACATAGCGAATAAAATTATTTTTTTCATCTTTAAGAATCTTTGTTTTAATTATGAACAAATCTATATAAAATTCTTATATCTTAATATAAAAAAATCTTAAAATATTTTAATTTTTGAAGCACTGCAATATTCCTTCAAAATATTATAAATTCGCTGTCTTAATTTTCCATTTAAAATACAATAATTTGGCAGCTAAAGAGAAAGTGGTGAAAGAAACACCGTTAATGAAACAGTACAACGAAATCAAGAGAAAATATCCTGATGCATGTCTGCTTTTTAGAGTGGGTGATTTTTATGAAACCTTTGGAGAAGACGCTGTCCGGGCATCAAAGATCCTTGGGATAACATTAACCAAAAGAGGAGCAGGATCTGAAACTGAAACAGCATTAGCAGGTTTTCCACATCATTCTATTAATACGTATTTGCCCAAATTGGTAAAAGCCGGACTTCGCGTCGCGATTTGCGATCAGCTTGAAGATCCAAAAATGACCAAAACTATTGTGAAACGTGGCGTTACTGAATTAGTAACTCCCGGAGTTTCCTTAAATGATGAAGTTTTACAATCAAAAACAAATAACTTTTTAGCATCAGTTTATTTTGCTAATAAAAATATCGGAGTTTCTTTTTTAGATGTTTCCACAGGCGAGTTTTTAACCGCTCAGGGAAATGCGGAATACATCGACAAATTATTGCAGAATTTTAATCCGAGTGAAATTCTGGTTCCAAAGAATAATAAGGGAGATTTCAAAGCTGCTTTTGGAGAAGATTTTCATACTTTTTATCTCGAAGACTGGATCTACAAAGAAGATTATGCTTTAGAAACTTTGACCAAACATTTTCAGACAGTTTCCTTAAAAGGTTTTGGTATAGAAGAATTGAAGGAAGGAATTATTGCCTCCGGAGCTATTTTATATTATTTGTCCGAAACACAGCACAATCGTGTCCAGCATATTACAGCGATTCAGCGTATTGCCGAAGATGCATATGTCTGGATGGATCGTTTTACAATTAGAAACTTAGAATTATACCATAGTTATAATCCAAATGCAGTAACACTTTTAGATGTTATCGACAGAACGCTTTCGCCAATGGGAGGGCGTTTATTGAAACGCTGGCTTGCCTTGCCGTTAAAAGACAGTCATAAAATAAAAGGACGTCATGATGTAGTTTCATATTTGAAATCAAATTCTGAAGTATTATATAATATTCAATATCAAATCAAGCAAATTTCAGATTTAGAACGTTTGATATCTAAAATCGCTGCCGGAAAAGTTTCGCCAAGAGAAATTGTTTATTTAAAAGAATCACTTGACGCTATTATTCCAATAAAAACTCTGGCGCTTGCAAGTCCGCAAGAAGCCGTGAAAGTTATAGGAGATAGTTTGCATGCTTGTGATTTATTAAGAGAGAAAATTAAAACAACCTTAAATCAGGATGCGCCGGTTGCAATTTCAAAAGGAAATGCAATTGCAAGAGGAATAAGTGAAGAACTGGATGATTTAAGAGATATTTCGACATCCGGAAAAGAATATCTGGAAGGAATAGAAAAAAGAGAATCAGAGCGAACAGGAATTTCGTCTTTGAAAATATCCTTTAATAATGTTTTTGGATATTATATCGAAGTTCGAAATACGCATAAAGACAAAGTGCCAACAGAATGGATTCGTAAACAAACCTTAGTAAATGCAGAACGTTATATTACCGAAGAATTAAAAGAATACGAAACAAAAATTTTAGGTGCCGAAGAAAAAATCCATAAAATCGAATCGGAGCTTTTTGAGCAATTAGTGGCCTGGATTTCGACCTATATCAAACCGGTTCAGATGAACGCAAATTTGGTAGCTCAATTAGATTGTCTGTGTTCGTTTACGCAATTGGCTGTAGAGAATCAATATGTATGTCCTGAAATTGATGAAACTTTTGAGCTTGAAATCAAAAACGGAAGACATCCTGTAATCGAAAAACAATTACCGGTAGGAACACCTTATATTGCCAATGATGTTTTTCTTGACAGAGAAACCCAGCAACTTATCATGATAACCGGTCCCAATATGTCAGGTAAGTCGGCTATATTAAGACAAACTGCTTTAATTGTATTATTGGCTCAAATGGGAAGTTTTGTTCCGGCTGACAGTGTGAGAATGGGAATTGTCGATAAAATCTTTACCAGAGTAGGAGCATCGGATAATATTTCCATGGGAGAGTCTACTTTTATGGTTGAGATGAATGAAACGGCTTCTATCTTGAATAATATTTCAGATCGTAGTCTGGTTTTATTAGATGAAATTGGGAGAGGAACAAGTACCTATGACGGAATCTCGATTGCCTGGGCTATTGCCGAATTTTTACACGAACATCCATCACAACCTAAAACCTTATTTGCTACGCATTATCATGAATTAAACGAAATGACCGAATCATTGCCGAGAATTCAGAATTATAATGTTGCAGTAAAAGAATTAAAAGACACCGTTCTTTTTATCCGTAAACTGGTAAAAGGAGGAAGTGCACATAGTTTTGGAATTCATGTTGCGAAAATGGCGGGAATGCCTCAAATCGTAATTTTGAAGGCGCAGAAGTTATTAAAGAAATTAGAGAAGAATCATTCCAGTGATGCGCTAAACGGAGTGAAATCAGCGGCAGACGAAATGCAAATGAGCTTTTTTAATTTAGATGATCCTTTGTTAGAAGAAATAAAAGAAGAGATCATGAGTCTTGACATCAATGCAATAACACCGGTCGAAGCATTGATGAAGCTTAATGAGATTAAAAGAATGCTGGTTAAAAAATAATTTCATATTTAAAGTTTAGGTTATCAGAAAGTTATAAAATAAGTTGATTTTTTTTTCAAAAAACGCTTGTGTAATTGAATAAATGTCCTAAATTTGCACTCGCAATACAGAGCAAGTCAAGTATTGTAGTTCTTACAAGAATTTGAAACGCGAAAATAGCTCAGTTGGTAGAGCGCGACCTTGCCAAGGTCGAGGTCGCGGGTTCGAGCCCCGTTTTTCGCTCAATGCCATATAATGCTCGGATGGTGAAATTGGTAGACACGCTGGACTTAAAATCCAGTGAACAGCAATGTTCGTGCGGGTTCAAGTCCCGCTCTGAGTACTAAAGCCTCTTCTTTTGAAGAGGCTTTTTTTATGCTGTAAACTCATAGTAATTTGAAATAAATTTACGAAGTAAATTTATTTCAAGAATCTAAGAATCTAAGAATCTAAGAATCTAAGAATCTAAGAATCTAAGAATCTAAGAATCTAAGAATCTAAGAATCTAAGAATCTAAGAATCTAAGAATCTAAGAATCTAAGAATCTAAGAATCTAAGAATCTAAGAATCTAAGAATCTAAGAATCTAAGAATCTAAGAATCTAAGAATCTAAGAATCTAAGAATCTAAGAATCTAAGAATCTAAGAATCTAAGAATCTAAGAATCTAAGAATCTAAGAATCTAAGAATCTAAGAAAGTCTAAAATCAACAATCTAAAATCTAAAATCTAAAATAATAAATGGGTGCTTTCGTAATAAGTAAAAGATTTAATGACGAATATAAATTCGTATTTACTTCCAGGAAAGGTAAAGTGATATTTACAAGTTTGAGTTATGAACTGAAATTTGAATGCGAAGAGGATATTGAGAAATTTAAATTGATTATTGACCAGGCGAGGTTTTTAAAATTTAAAGGCTCTGGAGGAAAGTATTTCTTTAAATTGATGTTGGGTGAACTTCACTTTGCAACAAGTCGTAAATACACTACAGAATTGCTTCTGCAAAAAGGAATAAAGGAAATTGTAACCTATGCTTCAAGATCTGAAATTTTAGACTTCTCGTCCAGCGAATCGATTTTTGAGGATGAAGAGGAAGAGGTGGAAGAAGTTGGAGAAGAAGTTGAAGAATAAAAAAAAACGAAATTCCAATTATTTAAAAATTCCAAATTCCAATAACGTCTTGTTTGGAATTTGGAATTTTTTGTTATTGAGGATTATTTTTATAAATGTTAAAATTTGTAAAAATATAAGCACAAAAAAAAACCATCTCAAAGATGGTTTTAAAATTTTTAGAAACTAGGTTCTAATTATTTTTTTACTTCTTCTACTTTAGCAGCAGCAGAATCAACTTTAGCAGCAGCAGAATCAACAGTTGCAGCAGCAGAATCAACTACAGCAGCAGCAGAATCAACAGTTACAGCAGTAGAATCTACAGACTCAGTAGCTGCAGCATCAGCTTTTTTACAAGAAACAACAGTTAAAACAGCAACAACAGCTAAACTTAAAAATACTTTTTTCATCTTACTTTATTATAAAAGGTTAATTATTAATTCGTGGCAAAGATATAAATTTTTTAATATGTAAAATATTTTTTTATTTTTTTTTTAAAATATTTTCATTTGCTCACGATTATCTTAGTTATCAAATAATATGCCACAATGCTAAAATTATGTTATATTATTGTATTTTTTGATTAAATTATTTTTAGTTGAATATTCAATAAGAGAATTGGCTATTTTATTCCCTTCCTTGCGGTTTGTTTTGTTTTTGATTGAATATTCACTAAGTCGATATGGGTAAAAATAGCTCATTTAAGCTGTTTTTTATGTAATAATGACTCAAATGTAACCATTGTTTAAATAAATCGCTTACAAAACTACATTCATAATGGTGTTTGTTGCTCCTGTATTATCCTGAATATAGGCTTTGCAAATCTTACTTTTTTCTGTTAAGAAATTTTCATCGGCAAGTAAATGATCCAGGTTTTCTTTTAATTCGTTAAAATTAGAGATTACAATACATCCTTCAAGCGATACAAGTTGGATTGCTTCTGCAAAATTCGAGTAATTTGGTCCAATAATAATCGGAATCCCAAATGTTGCAGGTTCAAGAATGTTATGAATTCCCGGATTCCCAAAACCTCCTCCAACATATGCCATTGTTCCGTAACTATAGATTTTAGTCAGTAATCCAACCGTATCTATTATAAAGACATTGTAATTTGATAAATCCAGATTACTTTTTTCTGAAAATAAAACCGTCGATTTTGTAATTTGAGATTTTAAATTAGAGATCTGATCTGGTTTAATGTTATGCGGTGCAATAATGAATTTTACATCTTCCGGTGCCTGATTGATATATTCGGCAATTAAAGCTTCATCTTTTGGCCACGAACTTCCTATTATAATAGTAGGTTTGTTGTTTTTAAAGTTTTCAATAAAATCAAGTGAATTGTCTCTTTCTAAAATTGCATTTACGCGATCAAAACGAGTATCGCCGGAAACAACAACATTATGAAATCCTATGGCTTCGATTTTTTCTTTAGAACTTTCATTCTGAACAAAAAAATAAGTGAACGCTTTTAATGCTTTTCGGTAAAAACCACCATACCATTTAAAAAACATCTGATTGTCCCTGAAAATTCCCGAAATTAAATAAGTTGGAGTTCTGCTTGTTTCCAGTTCTTTTAAATAGTTAAGCCAGAATTCATATTTTATAAAAAAGGCTAATTCGGGATGAACGAGTTTTAGGAATTTCTTTGCATTGCTTTTTGTGTCTAATGGCAGGTAAACAGTAACATCTGCAACCGTATTATTTTTGCGTACTTCATAGCCGGAAGGCGAGAAAAAAGTAACGATGATTTTATGTTCAGGGTATTTTTCCTTGATTTTTTCGATTACCGGCAAACCTTGTTCGTATTCGCCAAGAGATGCCGAATGAAACCAAATCGTTTTATCTCCAGGTTTTATTTTATCTTCTAATATTGTGAAAACGTTTTTTCGACCGTCTATAAAGAGTTTAATTTTCGGACTAAAAAGCGCTACAATTTTCAGAAAAAACCCCGCAATAGAAATAACTAAATTATATAGAAAAAGCATCTGTTTATTTTTGTGGCTAAATTACGGTTCTTTCGATTATTTTCATTGGTTTGAAGGTATTAAATAACTATTTTTGTTCCTCCTTTTAGAGATTCTGTTTTAAAAACAGCTCTTTAATTTTAAAAATATATTGAAAATGAAAAAAATTCAAATGGTTGACTTAAAGAGTCAATACGAAAAAATAAAAACTACGGTTGATGCTTCTATTCAAGAAGTTTTAGATACAAATACTTATATAAATGGACCTTTAGTTCATCAGTTTCAAAAAAATCTTGAAGATTATTTGGGTGCAAAACATGTAATTCCTTGTGCAAACGGAACAGATGCTTTGCAAATTGCAATGATGGCTTTAGATTTAAAACCTGGCGATGAGGTAATTACTGCTGATTTTACTTTTGCGGCTACAGTTGAGGTTATTGCTTTATTGCAATTAACACCGGTTTTAGTTGATGTTGATATTACAAACATGAATATTGATATCGAAGCAATTAAAAAAGCAATTACACCAAAAACCAAAGCAATTGTTCCCGTACATTTATTTGGTCGCGCAGCAAATATGGATGCAATTATGGAAATTGCTGCTGAGCATAATTTATATGTAATCGAAGATAATGCACAAGCAATTGGAGCTGATTATATTTCGAAATCAGGAACAAAAAGCAAAGTAGGAGTGATTGGTCAAGTTGCTGCAACGTCATTTTTTCCCTCTAAAAACTTAGGTTGTTATGGAGATGGCGGAGCAATTTTTACTAACGATGATAAACTAGCGCACATCATTCGCGGAATCGTAAACCACGGAATGTACGAGCGTTACCATCACGATGTTGTGGGTGTAAATTCACGTTTAGATAGTATTCAGGCTGGAGTTTTAAATGCAAAATTGCCACTTTTAGATGAATATAATGCAGCGCGTCGTTTAGCGGCTTCAAAATACAATGCAGCTTTTGCCGGAAATGCACATATTATAACTCCGGAATTTGATGCAAACGGAAATGATCACGTTTTTCATCAATATGTTTTGAGAATTATAGATGCGGATAGAAATGGATTATTGCAGCATTTGCAGGATAAGCAAATTCCATGTGCAATTTATTATCCAATTCCTTTACATTCTCAAAAAGCGTATCTAGATCCTCGCTATAAAGAAGAACAATTTCCGGTTACGAATCAATTGGTTCAGGAAGTTATTGCTTTGCCAATGCACACAGAATTAGATGATGAGCAAATTAAATTTATAACCGATTCGGTTTTAGAATTTTTAAATAAATAAGTATGAAAAGGATTTGTCTTTTAGTTTTAATAGTTTTTGTTCAGTTCTCGGTTTTTTCTCAAAAATCAGGTTCAAAAGATAAAGCGGCGATCAGTAATCAGGTCGAAAGTTTGCGTAAAGCAATGATTGATGCTGATGGAGTAAAATTAAAAGCACTGACTTCTGATAAATTGAGTTACGTTCATTCGAATGGTAATTTTCAAAATCAAGCCGAATTTATAGACGGAATAGTGAGTGGGAAATCTGATTTTGTTACTATAGAATTTCAAAATCAAACAATAACGATTCAAAATGGCGTTGCTATTGTGAGTCATGTTTTATCGGCCCATACAAAAGATGACGGAATTGATAAAGATATTAAAATAGGAATAATGCTGGTTTGGCAAAAGCAAAAGAATAATTGGATTTTGATTGCCAGACAAGCTTATAAATTAACTACATAAATTAACCAAAAAATGAAAGTATTAGTAACAGGAGGATTAGGATTTATTGGTTCTCACACCGTAGTCGAATTGCAAAATGAAGGCTTTGAAGTAGTGATAATTGATAATCTTTCAAATGCTACCGAAGATGTTCTAAAAGGAATTGCAGCAATTACAGGAAAAACGCCTTTATTCGAAAAATTAGATTTAAGAGAAAAAGCGGCGGTTCATGATTTCTTTAAAAAACATAATGATGTTACTGGTGTAATTCATTTTGCTGCTTCAAAAGCAGTTGGCGAAAGTGTAGAACAGCCTTTATTATACTACGAAAATAACATTAACAGTTTAATATATCTGCTACAGGAATTACAGCAAAAACCTGAGGCAAGTTTTATTTTCAGTTCATCTTGTACAGTTTACGGTCAAGCCGAAAAAATGCCAATTACAGAAGATGCTCCAGTTCAAACAGCAATGTCTCCTTACGGAAACACAAAACAAATAGGAGAGGAAATTATTACGGATACAGCTAAAGTAACCAATATACGCGCAATTTTATTGCGTTATTTTAATCCGGTTGGAGCGCATTCAAGCAATGAAATTGGCGAATTGCCATTAGGTGTTCCTCAAAATTTAGTACCTTTTATTACACAAACCGGAATGGGATTGCGTAAAGAATTATCGGTTTTTGGAGATGATTATCCAACTCCGGACGGAACTGCAGTTCGTGATTATATTCACGTTGTAGATTTAGCGAAAGCGCACGTAATTGCATTAAAGCGTTTATTCGATAAAAAGAATTTACAAAAAGTAGAAACTTTTAATTTAGGAACCGGAACTGGAAGCTCAGTTCTTGAAGTAATAAATAGTTTCGAAAAAGTGAGCGACAAAAAATTACCGTACAAAATAATGCCGCGTCGTGAAGGTGATATCACCGAAGCTTATGCGAATACAGATAAAGCAAACAATGTTTTAGGCTGGAAAGCACAATTAAGTTTAGACGAAGCAATGGCAAGTGCCTGGAAATGGGAACAGAAAGTTCGCTCTTAAATAGTTTTCAGTTTTCGGTCACAGTTTTCCGGTAGAGACGCAGAGCAGTGTGTCTAACTGTAGAATGTCAAAAAATCCCAAATAATCTAAATTGATTATTTGGGATTTTTATTTTAGAAAGATTTTATTTTGTAAATTTATAAGATTAAATTGTAGGAATTATGGATAAGAAAAAAGAAGATCTTAAAAATGATAAAGTTGAAGAACCTGCTGTTGAATATGAAATTCAAAAACCTAAATTTAAAGGGATAGATCGCGAGACTTTTGATTTTGATGCTGAGTTTGCTAAAGGATTAACTCCAGAGGAATTTAAAGTTGAAATGTCCAAAAGAATAAAAGCATATCCTTGGAAATAAAAATCCTCATAAACATTTAATTTATGAGGATTTTTGTATTTAATATGTCAGTAACTGAAAACTGAGACTGCGACTGAAAACTAATTAAGCATTCGCCGTAACCGCTTCTTTATCAATTTTATTAATCAAACCTGCTAATACTTTTCCCGGACCAACTTCTGTAAATAAAGTAGCTCCGTCAGCGATCATTTGTTGAACAGATTGAGTCCATTTTACAGGAGCAGTCAATTGAATAATTAAGTTCTTTTTGATTTCGTTTGCATCAGAAACAGCGCTTGCTGTTACATTTTGATAAACCGGGCAAATAGGAGTTGAGAAAGTAGTTGCTTCAATTGCAGCAGCCAATTCTTCTCTTGCAGGTTCCATCATTGGAGAGTGAAATGCTCCTCCAACAGGTAAAATTAAAGCACGTTTTGCTCCGGCAGCTTTCATAGCCTCACAAGCTTTTTCAACAGCAGTAGTTTCTCCTGAAATTACCAATTGTCCCGGACAGTTATAATTTGCAGCAACCACAATTCCGTCAATAGAAGCGCAAACTTCTTCAACAACATTGTCAGCTAAACCTAAAACAGCAGCCATTGTTGATGGAGTAATTTCGCAGGCTTTTTGCATCGCAAGAGCACGTTGAGAAACTAATTTAAGACCATCTTCAAAAGATAAAGTCCCGTTGGCAACCAATGCTGAAAATTCTCCTAAAGAATGTCCTGCAACCATCTCTGGTTTAAAATCTTCCCCTAAAGTTTTTGCTAAAATAACGGAGTGTAAAAAAACAGCCGGTTGAGTAACTTTAGTTTCTTTTAGTTCTTCGGCAGTACCTTCGAACATAATATCTGTAATTCTAAAACCTAAAATTTCATTAGCTTTTTCGAATAATTCTTTGGCTAAAGCCGATGATTCATATAAGTCTTTGCCCATTCCTGTAAATTGTGCGCCCTGACCCGGAAATACGTATGCTTTCATTTCTCTAATTTAAAGTTGAATTTTTCTGAATTGAAAATTAGTTTCAATTGAAAGGCAAAAATAGTATTTTTTTAGCTCGTATAATCTTTAAACATATAAATCCATGCTAATCTTGAAAATCGAAGATTGAAAGAAGTTAATAAAATAATTACAACGGCAATTATTGGAATGATTCTTAAATCGAAGTTTTTTTCGAAGAAAAATTGGGCAACACAATAAGTAGCAATACCTTGGGCAACAGTTAATCCGTAGTTTACATACATGGCACCAAAGAAATAACCAGGTTCTTTCTGAAATTTGTAATTACAATGACTGCAGTATTCATTCATTTTTGGTAAACTAAAACTCAGAAAAATATTTTTGTCTTTAAATACTTTTCCTGTATGACAAACAGGACATTCGTTTTTAAAGATATGAGTTAATGTACTTGACATGATCTAGTTATTTTTTGTTTATACAAAGGTAATTCACAGACTTATAAAAGTCTTTTTTATATCTTCGCTAATTATAGCACAATAAAGACATTTTGCGTAAAATTCCAATAAAAAAATCTGAAATTCCAAATTTCAAATCCAAAAATCTACAATCTAAAATTTAATAGCATATGAAAAAATATCCAATTTATAGTGTTCAGAATTTTAGTTGCAATGATATTCATCGTGATTTTTACGTCAATACTTTTACGGAACATTTAAAGAATCACAGTTTTGTTGAAGAACCACATCGTCATGATTCGTATTTAATGGTTTTTTTTACAAAAGGTTCAGGACAGCATGAAGTTGATTTTGATCAATTCGAAATTAAAAGAGGAAGTTTATTTGTTTTGCAGCCCGGACAAATGCATCATTGGAGTTTGTCTGAAGATATTGAAGGTTTTGTGATTATTTTTTCTCAGGAACTTTATAATTTGTATTTCGGACAAAAAAACATCAACGAATATAATTTCTATCATTCCATTCACAATCGACCGGAAATGGTTTTTGAAGAAATAGAAATTCCAAAAATCCTGCCTTATTTTGATTTGCTAATTCAGGAAAACAATCAGGAAAATAAATATCAACTGGATAAAATGTTGAATTTATTAGATTGTATTCATATCGAAATTGCTCGTAAATACAATGAAACTTATTCGCATCAAACGCATTCTTATAATATCAAAATCAATAGATTCGAAATGCTTTTGGAAAAGTATTTCAGACAGGAAAAATTGCCTTCATTTTATGCCGAAAAATTAAACATCACTTTAAAACATTTAAACAGAATCTGCAATGAAATCCTCCAAAAAACCGCAACCGAAGTTATTATGGATCGCGTAATTCTGGAAATAAAGCGAATGTTAATCGATAAACAATTGGCTGTAAACGAAATTGCCTATAAAGTAGGCTACGAAGATTACTCGTATTTCTCCCGACTTTTCAAAAAACAAACTGGATTTTCTCCAACAGAGTTTCGAAATACTGTTAGATAGTTTTGCCACGAATTACACGAATTATCACGAATTATTTTTGACTCTTTTTGTGCGCAAAAAATTAGTGGAAATTTGTGAAATTCGTGGCAAACTTTTTTATTCATAAAATAAAAGCCTGCACTTTCTAAAAAGTACAGGCTTTTAATCAACCAAATTAAATTCTATTATTGTCTGAATTAAGCTTGTTTTACAAATTGTAATTCAATGTTCAAACGAACTTCTTCTCCAACTAAAACTCCCCCAGTTTCAAGAGCAGAGTTCCAGTTTAAACCCCAATCTTTACGATTAATTTTTCCTTCAATGCTTAAACCTACTTTAGTATTTCCCCAAGGATCAGTCATAATTCCGCTAAATTCTACAGGAAACTTTACTGATTTTGAAATTCCTTTGATAGTTAAATCTCCAGTTAATTCATAATCTCCAGCATCGATTTTTTTAAATGATGATCCTTTGAAAGTTAATTTCGGATTGTTCTCAACATCAAAGAAATCAGCACTTCTTAAGTGACCATCTCTGTCTGCATTTGCAGTATCGATAGAAGCGATATCACCTGAAAATTCAATTTCAGCATTTTCGAAGTTTTCGCCTTCTGTAGTAATTGTAGCATCGTAAGTTCCAAATTTACCTGAAACATTTGTAAACATCATGTGTTTAACTTTAAAACCAATTTCTGAATGTGTTGGGTCAATTGACCATTTTGTAGTTGCCATAATTTTTATTTTTTAAATAATTAATTTCATTTTGATAGGACAAAGTTACGTCCGGAGTATTTGAAACACACTTAACCTAGATTAAGAAATGAAAAGTGATAATTTTATAGGTTTATTTTTTTGTTACTGATTTCAGGATGAAAAAATGTTTTAGTTTCTCGCAGATTTTGCAGATTAAGCAGATTTCTATCAATTTTTGTCTTACGAATTTTAAAAAAAATAAGCCGATATACGCAGATTATTTGTAAAAATGAATTCTAATAAATATCTGCTTAATCTGCAAAATCTGCGAGAAACCTTTTTTTATTCTGCAAAAGAAAAACGATAAAAACCTGATAAAAACAGATTCATTATCGTTTCCTGAAAAAAAGTATTAATTGTTTCTTATAATTAATAGTTCATCGGAATATCCATCAATAAAAATTCAGCATCTGTATTTGCTTTTATATTTAAAGTATCAGTTCCTGAAATTCCAACCGCATCACGAGTGTTTAATTCCTGACCGTTTATCGTTACGTTTCCTTTTAAAATGAAAGCGTAAACTCCATTACCTTCTTTTTTGATTTTATATTCAGTGCTAACTCCAGAATCAAAATTCCCCATATTGAACCAGGCGTCCTGATGAATCCAAACTCCTTCATCGTCAGCATTTGGAGATAAGATTTGTGCTAATTTATTGTGTCTGTCAGCAACATTTAAAGTAATTTGTTGATAACGAGGATCTACATTTCTCTTGTTTGGAAACAACCAGATTTGCAGTAATTTAGTTTGTTGATCTGCATTTGGGTTAAACTCACTGTGTTGAACTCCAGTTCCTGCACTCATTACCTGAATATCACCATTTTTGATAATTTCAGTATTTCCCATACTGTCTTTGTGTGCTAAATCTCCTTCCAGCGGAATCGTAATGATTTCCATATTATCGTGAGGATGTGTTCCAAAACCCATTCCGCCCGCAATTGTGTCATCGTTCAAAACACGAAGCGCTCCAAACTGAATTCTTTCAGGGTTGTACCAACTTGCAAAACTAAAACTATGGTAAGCGTTAAGCCATCCGTGATTTGCGTTTCCTCTTGTTTCTGCTTTGTGTAATACTATATTTTCCATGATGATATGTGTTTTGTTATTTTTATAGTACAAAGATACCATCAAGGTCAACGAAACGTACTTAATGTAGATTAAGAAAAAAGTTACTGAGTTTCTGAGGGGCTAAGATTCTAAGGTGTAGAGGTTTTTATTGTAGAGGCGCACAGCAGTGCGTCTCAGGTCTAGTTTATCATCTCGAATGATACCGACCGATCGTGAGTTGACGAAGCAATCCCCGCAGTAATTCGACAGCGACCAAACCCGATAGGTTTTAAAAACCTGTCGGGTTTACTTTGCCGATGTTTGTCTTTTTAGAAGAAGAGATCTCCGTAATAAACTCCCAGGTAAATATCTCCAATCTTTGTCGAGTCTCTTGTGTGATCTCTCCTTCGTCGAGATGACAAGATTGCGGTTAAGTGATTGTGTTCAAAGTTTTCTGAAATCTAAGAAGTCTAATGTCTAAAGATCTAACAATCTAATTAACTATATTGACTTATAAATTGCTGAACAACCGCATCAGTGTTCTCGTGGCGTTTTTTATTTTCCAGAGCAATAGGAGGCGCGGCTCTTTCGAGGCAATTTTTCACATCACAGGTTTCGCACGTAACGCCAACAATTCTTTTAACCAAAGGTTTTCCTTCGATGAATTTGAATTTCTTTTTCATTGCCGGAGTAATCAAAATTCCAACGGAAATACTTCTTATATTATTCTCAACAAAAGGATCTTTGGTTGCCGATGAAAAGACCAGATATTCATTTCCACTGTGAACATAACTTGAAATCTGTGCATCAAAAAAGTGTGGTTTGTTTTGTTTAATGGCTTCATCTATCGTTTTAACAGAAACCCATCTTCTGCAATAATGTTCGTTCGTTTCGTTTGCATGAGGTTCCTGTTGATTGGTGATATGTAATTCCTTTTTAATTTGATATACATCAGAACCAATTGGATGTGATAATCTTAGAAAAAATAAGTTTTTTAAGTTAAAATCTTTCGGTAATAAATTCGTCAATCTCTGATAAAATGATTCCGGTGAAACTTCGAAACTTTCGATTAAAGCAACAAATTCTTCCGGTTTTGGATTTTCATTATTTAAGAAACTATTTATTTTATCAACGACTAATTTTCTTGGCAATAATAAAGCTCCGGCAAAATACGAAGCGTAAAAATTATGCAAAACCTGATCAAAATTTTCGAATTTAATCCAACTGAAAGTCAATAATCTATCGGATATTTTCAGGTAGTTGTAGGCGATTTCTTTTGCTAGAATAAATGCTTTCTGCGGATTGTCTAATTCTGTTGAAAGTAATAATGTTTTACTTTTCGGGACATAAATAGAGCGTAAATCTCCCAGCGCTTCCTGTTCTGAAAAAGCAATTTCTTTTATTTTATATTCATATTCTTCTTTCAGAATTGCTTCTAATTCTTCAATACTAATTTTAGAATCTAAATTAATCTGAAAGGATTTAGAAAAATTAATAACCTGATTTTCTAAATCTTCAAAATAATTACTGCTGGCTTCCTGATAAGATCGTAATGCTGCCAGAAAGAAACTTTCACGGCTTAAATTATAATGTTGGGCAATTTCGATAATGGTACTAATAAAGGCATTGACTTTGGCTGGAGCATTCGCAATAATATCAATTAAATCAGCTTCCTGGATCCCAAAAAGCTCTAGCGGAATCTCTTTTAAAATGCCTGATTTCAGAATTTCGCCAATTGGAGCAAGATTATTATCTAGTTTCAAAGATACCATTTGGTCGTATGGAACATCTAAATGCTCGCATAAAAGTAAAATTTTATCTGTTTTCGGATATTTTTTTCCCTTTTCAATCTCGTTTAAATACGATTTTGAAAGATTTGTCAATTTGGCTAAGCCAAAAAGTGAAAGATTTCTTTGAGTGCGAACTTGCTTGAGTTTTAGCCCAAATATCAGCTTTATATAGTCTTTTTCGATATCCATAAATCAAATATAGTTATTTAAAAAATAATCGCCAAAATATTATTTTTAATATTTAGCGAACGTTCGCTTGTTTTGTAAAAAACTTTTTTCTAATATTGTGGTGTAGAAATTATTATAAATCAAACCACTAACAATAATTTCTGAATAATATAAATTAACAGCTATGAAAAACCAATTAGAAATTACCGAAACGGCAATGGAATTTTTAGCCGAAAAGAATCTTTCTTATCCAAAGATCTGGACAAAAGAAGCGATTGTTTTTATAACCGAATTGCATAAAAAATTCGAATCGCAACGAAAACTGTTATTGTTACAACGCGAACAAAAACAAACAGCTTTTGATCAGGGTGTCATGCCAGCCTTTACGGCCGAAACTAAAAGTGTCAGAGAAAGTAATTGGACCGCTGGAGAAATTCCCAAAGATTTACTGGATAGAAGAGTGGAGATTACCGGACCAGTTGAGCGCAAAATGATTATCAATGCTTTGAATTCCGGTGCTAAAACTTTTATGGCAGATTTTGAGGATAGTACTTCTCCAACATGGCAAAATTTGATGGATGGGCAAATGAATTTGATTGATGCGGTGAACAAAACGATTTCACATACAGATTTAGCGAAACACAAATCATATCAATTAAATGAAAAAACTGCGACGCTAATTGTACGTCCGCGTGGTTTGCATTTGCCTGAAAAACATCTTTTAATTGAAGGGAAAGAAGTTTCAGGTTCTTTGATAGATTTTGGATTGTATGTTTTTCATAACCATAAAAGGCTTTTAGAAAACAATTCAGGACCTTATTTCTACATTCCAAAATTAGAACATTATCTCGAAGCGCGCTGGTGGAATACTGTAATTGATTTTACAGAGGATTATTTGAAATTAAAAAGAGGAACTATAAAAGTGACGATTTTAATTGAAACCATAACGGCAAGTTTTCAATTAGACGAAATTATATATGAATTGAAAGAACATATCGTAGGATTGAATTGCGGACGTTGGGATTATATTTTTTCTTACATCAAGAAATTTAGAAAAAATCCGAAGTTTATTGTTCCGGATCGTGATCAGGTAAATATGACTTCGCCTTTTATGGATGCATATTCTAATTTGGTAATTCAAAGATGTCATAAACGCGGGATTCATGCAATTGGCGGAATGGCAGCTCAAATTCCGATTAAAAATAATGAAGAAGCGAATGCTGCTGCTTTTGCAAAAGTTAAAACGGATAAAGAACGCGAAGTTCGAAACGGTCACGACGGAACCTGGGTAGCACATCCGGATTTGGTTTCGATAGCAAAAGAAATTTTTGATAAAGGAATGCCAACTCCCAATCAAATTCATATTAAAAGAGAACATCGTAAAATCACAGAATCTGATTTGATTGAACCGCCAATTGGAATAATAACAGAAAATGGTGTTCGCAAAAATATCAATGTTGGAGTTTTGTATTTGGCTTCATGGCTGAATGGGCGGGGTGCTGCGGCGTTGCATAATTTAATGGAAGATGCTGCAACGGCCGAAATTTCGAGATCACAATTATGGCAATGGCTTCAGAATAAAGTGACTTTAGATAATGGCAAAAAATTAGATCTGGCGTATTATCACGAATTAGCGTTAGACGAATTCCAGAAAATTAAAAACGAATTAGGCGAAGAAATTCACGAAAAAAGGCAATTTCCTTTAGCTGAAAAAGTCTTGGAAAGATTGGTTGTAAATCCCGATTTCGTTGACTTTTTAACTATTCCATGCTATAAATATTTATAAAGAATTAAAAACTGCGGTATCTGCTAAATCTGCGGGCGAATAATTTTTTCACGCAGATTTAGCAGATCAGTCAGATAAAATGAGAATAAAAAAAATCTGCAAATGATTTTAAACACATAGAAACATAGATTAAAATGTGAATAAAAAGAGTTTAAAAAAAATCTAGATTTTCACACATAGCTATGTTTGTTTAGAAAAATAAAATGCCTTTAACCGCAAAGAAAAGCTATGTTCCTATGTGTTTAAAAAAAATAAGTCCAGTTAAAACTGAATACTGATAAACTGCGACTGAAAACTATTACTTACTAACCACTTTAACTCAAACTATTTATGAAAACAACAGAAGACAGAATTCAGGAATTGATTAACGATTGGATTACGAACCCAAGATGGAAAGGTGTTGAACGTCCTTATACGGCTACAGAAGTAGTTACGCTTCAGGGATCGTATCAAATTGAGCATTCTATTGCCAAAATGGGAGCACAAAAATTATGGAAAAAGTTAAAAAATCAGGATTATGTTGCCGGTTTGGGCGCATTGACAGGAAATCAGGCGATTCAGGAAGTTGATGCTGGTCTTGAAGCGATTTATTTGAGTGGCTGGCAAGTTGCTGCCGATGCAAATTTGGCGGGTGAAATGTACCCTGACCAATCGCTTTATCCTGTTAATAGTGTGCCAATGGTTGTAAAAAAAATAAATAATGCTTTGTTGCGTGCTGATCAGATTCAGACGGTAAATAAAGTTGAAGATAAAAAAGATTATTTAGTTCCGATTGTGGCTGATGCCGAAGCTGGTTTTGGAGGAAACTTAAATGCTTTCGAACTAATGAAATCAATGATTGAAGCAGGCGCGTCTGGAGTTCATTTTGAAGATCAATTAAGTTCTGCTAAAAAGTGCGGGCATTTGGGCGGGAAAGTTTTGGTTCCCACTCAGGAAGCGATCAATAAACTGATCGCTGCTCGTTTAGCGGCTGATGTTATGGGAGTTTCAACTTTGATTGTAGCAAGAACAGATGCTGATGCGGCTAATTTATTAACTAGCGATGCTGATCCCAGAGATGCAAAATTCATTACAGGTGAAAAAACAAATGAAGGTTTCTTTTATGTAAATAACGGAATCGATCAGGGAATTGCACGAGGTTTGAGTTATGCGCCTTATGCTGATTTGATTTGGATGGAAACCAGTAATCCGGATTTGGTTTATGCTAAAAAGTTTGCCGATGCTATGAAAAAAGAATTTCCGGATAAGATGTTGGCATACAATTGTTCACCATCTTTTAACTGGGCTGCAAAATTATCAGTTGCCGAAATGGAAACGTTCAGAGAAGATCTGGCTGCAATGGGATATAAATTCCAGTTCATTACTTTGGCGGGATTCCATGCTTTGAATACGAGTATGTTCGAATTATCTAAAGCATACAAAGAACGCGGAATGGCTGGATATTCTGAATTGCAGGAAAGAGAATTCGCTTTACAGAAAAACGGATTCAGAGCGGTAAAACATCAGGCTTTTGTTGGAACTTCTTATTTTGATGCGGTACAAAATACCGTAACTATAGGGAAATCAACAACAACTGCCATGAAACATTCTACAGAGGTTGAGCAATTTTAATTTAAAGAAACACGGCTCGATTTTGAGCCGTTTTTTTTGCCACGGATTTCACAGATTAAAGGATTAAAAAAGTATAACCACAAATTACACAAATTTTCACAAATTTTAATTGAACTTAATTTGCGTTAATTTGTGTAATTTGTGGTAAAAAAAATCACTTTAATCTGTGAAATCTGTGGCTATAAAAATTATTTTTTCAAAAGACGAGCTTTCATTTTGCTGAAAAATTCTGGTGTTACGCCAATAAAGGAAGCAATTTGTTTTTGAGGAACTTTATGAACCAAAGAACCATATTTAGTACAAAATTTCTCGAAACGTTCTTCGGCAGGTAAACTTAAATTATCCATTAAACGCTGTTGATTGGCAACTAAAGAATTTTCGATAAGAATCCTGAAAAATCGTTCCAGTTTTGGGATTTCAAGATATAGTTGTTCCTGATTTTCTTTAGAAAGAGAAAGTACTTCTGCATCTTCAAGAACTTCTATAAAAAGTTGTCCAGGTTTTTGCGAAAAGAAACTATACATATCGCTTATCCACCAACCTGCACATGAAAATGATAAAACATGTTCGACAATATTGTCGTTGATATTAAAACTTCTTAAAATTCCGGAATTAACGAAATACGACTGTTTACATACTTCGCCAGAACTTAATAAGATAGTTTTTGCTCTATAAAAAGTAGTTTCTGTTTTTGATAAAAACAACACTTGTTCTTCAGGTGTTAACGAAACGTGTTTGGCAATATTTTCAAGAATTAACTCCATTATTTTTCTTTAATCAAGGTGAATGAAGTGGCTTTGAAACGTCCGTTTTCTACTTTTCCTGTAACAGAAGCTTTGCGGATTTTATTGCAAAAACCATCTTCGGCATGTGCGTCGCCGTGTTCGTCAATAGTTGTTCCGTCAACAAAATAGGGTTTTCCGTCAATGCGAACGGCTAAATCACAACTTTTACCTTTCATTCCGAATTGACATTCGCCACAAGCAGTTTCTACTATTTGAGGTTTATCGGCTGTTTTTTTATCCTGGGCTTGTGTTGTGATTCCGATAAACAGGAACATTATAAAGAGTACTTTTTTCATTTTTAAGAGTTTACAGTTATTAATTTTGAAGTTGCTTTGGCGCGTTCTATAATTTCTTCGATTGGAGTTGCCAGTGAATCATGGCTTAAAACAACTCCCATTCGGCGATAAGGTCTTGAAGTTGGTTTCCCAAAGATTCTGAAATCGGTTTTGGGTAAAGCAGCTACGTTCTCGATTCCGGTAAAGGTTGGATTATTTGAATCTTCTGACGCTAAAATTACGGCACTTGCTCCGGCTTTTTCTAGAGTGATTTCGAAAATTGGAAGGCTTAAAATCGCGCGTAAATGCAATTCAAATTCATTAAAATTCTGAGTTCCTGCCAAAGTTACCATTCCGGTATCATGCGGACGTGGTGAAAGTTCAGAGAAATAAACGCCATTATTCGTTAGGAAAAATTCAACGCCAAAAAGTCCTGCGCCACCAAGTGCTTCGGTGATTTTTTCAGCCATATCCTGAGCTTCGTACAAATCAGCTTCTGATACTTTTGCGGGTTGCCAGCTTTCCTGATAATCGCCACGTTCTTGTCGGTGTCCAATTGGTGCGCAAAAAAGCGTTGGATTGTTATTTTGAGTAATGGTTAAAAGTGTAATCTCAGAATGGAAATCTACAAAAGCCTCAACAATAACTTCGATAACATCACCACGTGAACCTGCAACGGCGTATTCCCATGCTTTTTTGATATCACTTTCGGTTTTAATTGTCGATTGTCCTTTTCCGGAAGACGACATTAAAGGTTTTACTACACATGGAATTCCAACTTCCTGAACGGCTTTTTGCAATTCTTCTGCTGAAGTTGCGTATTGATATTGGGCTGTTTTTAATCCGAGTTCTTTTGACGCTAAATCACGAATGGCTTTACGGTTCATGGTAAAGTTTGCTGCTTTCGCCGAAGGAACAACGGTAATCCCTTGCTTTTCGTAATCGTAAAAACGTTCAGTACGAATGGCTTCTATTTCTGGAACTATAAAATCTGGTTTGTGTTTGGCTACAATGCGATCTAATGCTTCGCCATCTAGCATATTAATGACTTCAAAATCGTGTGCAACTTGCATTGCGGGAGCATTTTCGTAACTGTCAACAGCAATTATGGTTTGTCCGATTCGTTGTGCAGCTATGACAAATTCTTTGCCTAATTCGCCTGAACCGAGGAGAAGTATTTTCATTTTGGAGTTTTGTAATGTTGGAGTAGTAAAAGTAGGGAAAAATGTTTTTAACCGCAAAGTTCGCTAAGAACATAAAGTTGTTGTTGTAAATTTAATAAAAGGAAGAAAAGGTTCTCACGCAGATTTCGCAGATTCGGGAGATTTATTTTAAATGGAAATTTAATTTTAGAGAAAGTAACCATATAGTTTGTCATTTCGACGCAGGAGAAATCTTCGCGAGAAGCTCGACAAAGATTAGCGATTTTTTTTGTCGATTTACGAGTGTGATTTCTCCATTCGGTCGAAATGACAAGATTGTGAGGTAATTGCACTTAGTAAACAAATGTTCTCGTTTTACAGGTTGCGTGAGGGATAGAAGTGGAAAGCCCACAGCCTGACGAAGGAAGTGCGAGGACTTGCAACGTCCCGATAATTATCGGGAAGCTCGACCCGGAGGGACACGCCCAAAATAAAAAAACCGACACTTATAAGTATCGGTTAAATAATATTAATGAAAATGATCTTCCTCAATTTCAAATTCGGCATCTTTTTCCCAGATTTCCATTTCGCAAGGTTTGCAGTTGAATTTTAGTTTGTATTCGAGTTCGCCTTGTTTTAATACTAATGGTTCTTTTACTTTAACACCAACTATGTCTTTCTGGTGTATCGGACATTTTTTTAATTCGTATTTGATGCAATATTTGGTTGTCATTACACGAGATTTTCCTGGATCCCATTGTAATTCGAATGCTTTTTCGATTTCGGTTACGCCATGACGTTCGTAGAATTTGCGTGCCGTTTTGTTCGAAACGTTGTAAATGAAATCTAATTTGGTTTCAGGATACGGGTGCGACGTTTTAACTATTTGGTGTTCTTCGCGTTTGTAGTTTGCAAGGCGAATTTCAGTTAATTGATCGTAAACGGTTCTTCGCATTTCGTTGATTTTTGAAATAGGAAGGAACCAGTTTTGAGAAAACATGATATTGATTTCATCGGCAGTGTAAGGAGTGAAACCTGTTTTTGCCAATTGGGTTTTGATATTTTCTTCTATTGATTCGCCAGTTTTAGTCTGCTCTTTTGAATGTTCTAAATTTACAATGCTTACGTTTCCGTCTTCATCGGTTGCGATTAGTTCGAAACCTGTTTCAGTTTCGGTAAGTAATAAAGTCGTGCTAAGTTTTCGAACTGCACTATCTTCTCTTTCAACAATTTTGATGAAAGCAGCATCGTTATTACGGTAAATAAAAGTTCCGTCTTTTACTTCTTTTAGAACGTTTGGATAAATTTTACCGTTTTCGGCTTTGTTTACGTAGATTCCGTCAGCTTCGTTATTTTCGTTGATGAAACAAAGTCCATCGCCGTTGTTTAGTAATTCGCCGTTTTCGATTTCATAAGCGTTTCCAACAGTTCTAATTAATTTACCAATATATTGTCCTTTTGATTTTGGGCTTTCCCACGAGCCAATGGAACTGTGTCTTTCGTTTACGAAATAATCAGTATAACCGCGATTGAAAGTTCTGTTTAAAGAAGAATCGAAAGTATAGGTGCATTTTCCAGAAGAAGCTTTTGTGTATTTATCGCTTCCTGTTCCTTCTAAATAGCTGTCTAATTTTTGTCGAAGATAGGATACGTTATTTTTAACGTAAACGACATCTTTTAATCTTCCTTCAATTTTAAATGAAACAATTCCAGCTTCAATAAGATTTGGAATTTGCTCTGAAATATCTAAATCTTTTATCGAAAGTAAGTGACTGTTTTTGATTAAAGTTTCTCCGTTTCCGTCGATTAGATTATAAGGTAAACGGCAGTTTTGAGCACAAGAACCACGGTTGGCGCTGCGTTCTCCGTTGGCTACACTCATATAACAGTTTCCGCTAAAGGAAACGCATAAAGCTCCGGTTACAAAAAATTCTAATTCAACATCGGCTTCGTCGTAAATCGTTTTAATTTGATGCAAGTTTAATTCGCGGGCTAAAACCACTCGTTTGATTCCGGCATCTTTTAGGAATTTAATTTTATATGCGTCACGATTATTGGCTTGCGTGCTGGCATGAAGTACGATAGGAGGAAGCTCCATTTCCATAATTGCCATATCCTGAATAATCAGGGCATCGACACCAATATCGTATAATTCATAAATCATTTGACGACACGTCTCAAGTTCGTTGTCGTACAAAATGGTATTCATAACGACAAATACCTGAGCGTTAAATAAGTGTGCATACTTTACTAATGCGGCTACATCTTCAATCGAATTATTAGCATTAGAACGTGCGCCAAATTGTGGAGCACCAATATATACAGCATCGGCACCACTATTTATGGCCGCCATTCCTCCAATTAAATCTTTAGCAGGAGCTAATATTTCTATCTTCTTCTTCATTTCTAAAACTTTAAGCTTCTGTGGTATTCACGGAAAAAGTTTGCAAAGTTCATACATTTTATTTGAGTTTGCTAATGCTGAAGTGACTTTTTTTTGAAATAGTTAACTTATATGGAATGATGATATTTAAGGTTTGTTGATTTTTATTGTCAAATCAATTAGTCTCTTTTATGCTAAAAACAAAAAAACTACTTGATTGATACCAAGTAGTTTTTCCTTCTCAAAAAATAGTGCCAATTATTATGACAATTTTTTCGCTTTGATTTTAGTCAAAGTATTTTCAATACTGTTTAATTGTTTTGAAACAATACTGATTTGACTTCCATCAAGATGATTATCATCTAAAGCCGATTTATATTTTTCAACAGCAGCTTCTTCTCCGGTAATACAAGCATTGATAATAGCTTCAGTATCACCACTTGTAAAGGATGATTTAATATCAATCCATGCACGGTGTAATGCTCCTAATGGACCTCCACCTGCAGTGTCAGTTGATTTTCCCAGTTTATTGATTTCGTCTTGTATTTCTACAATGAATAATGCACGTTCACGGGCATAATCTAAAAAGTCAGTTTTGATTGCCTGGCTGTCTACATGTTCTGCGGCATTTGTATATCCTAGTTTCCCATCTTCAAGAATAGAAATTAATCCTTCTAATGTGCTAACTGCTTTTTCTGTGGTTTCATCTGTATGTATCATAATAAATAATCTTTTAATTAATGTATAATACAAAGGTGGGATTTTATAGAGGGTTTTGTTTTACAGAATTTTACTGGTGATTTATAATATTGTGGAATGGGAATTTTGAAAGACTCATTTTTGTTTTTTATAAAGTACAAAAGATTTTAATCTATGAGAAAAGAGTTATTTATATTTTCACTTTAATATCTTTTGAAATATCATATATTTTCGAATAGAATAAGATATTATTTTCAAATGCAAAATCATGTTCGATTACATTATAAAATCCATTTTCTTTCATTTTTTGTAATTTCTCTACTGGCAAAAGTTTTTTCAAGTCTTCTTTAGTGATTTTTCTTTTTAATTTAAAAATGTTGTAAAGGTCTTTGTAGATAAGATAAGACATGTTTGAGCCCAATTTTATTTCATTTTTATTATTGATGTCTAGCGCCCAATAATTAAAATTTTCAGCTTTTTTATTGAATTCATTGCTTTCGTTTAAAACATCAAAGACAAAAATCTTGTTATAAATTTCTACTATTTTTATTTCCTTTTTATTTATAGAAAACGTCGTAATTAAATTTGATTTATTTAGTTTTTGAATAGCATAGTCTGTTAAGATTTTTACATTATATGTTGCAAATCCTGTTGCTTTTTTTGAAGAAGTATTAATGTTATCCTGAAATTTGATTGTATGATAGGTGAAATCTTTGTCTAAAAGCGTACCACCATTCTCGCTTGTAGTATGCATACTGTCAATATGTATTTTCTTTTTGTTTTCATTAATTGCATCAAGAGATTTTAATTTTATTTTGACAAAATCGAGATCATTATTTTTTTGAAAGAAGCTCGGGAAATTTGATTCAAGTACAAGTTGTTGTTTATTAAATTGAGTGATTAAGCTTAATTTTGAATTTTTTGAAAGCGAATCAATACAGGAAATTAATTTTTCATTGGAAAGATTGCTTTTGAAGAAAACTTCTTTTTCATCAAATTTTTTAAGACTTACTTTTTCTGAAATGGTATTGTAGTTTTCAAACATACCATAAATCGCATCATATATAGCCGAAGAATTTTCGCTATTAATTTTTTCACTTTCCCCTTTGTAAAAAACGGAAAGCATTATGTTTGGATTTTTTTGAGCGTTAATTTCTTTAGAAAATAATATAAATGTTAGAATCAGAAGTAATTTTTTTTTCATTTTGTCGTTGGTTTATTAACTGAAGTTGCAAACATATCATTTTACATTAACTTCTGAATTATAAAAAAGGTTATTAATTTAAAAGTTGCAGAGAGCATAAAAAAAGCCTCAGGAATTTCCTGAGGCTTTTTTGTATAATATGAATCCTAATTACACACTCAAAGCTTCTTTGATTCTTTTTAAAGCTTCTCTTAATATATCGTCGCTTGTTGCATAAGAAAAACGAATACAATTTGGGTTTCCAAAAGCGTCTCCGGTTACCGTGGCTACGTTTGCTTCGCCTAAAAGATACATTGAAAGATCGTTTGCATCTTTAATTTCTGTTCCTCTTAATGTTTTTCCGAAGAAAGAAGAAACGTCCGGGAAAACGTAAAATGCTCCTTCAGGAACGTTGATTTTTACACCTGGAATTTCTTTTAATAATCCAACTACTAAATCTCTGCGAGTGTGGAAAGCCTGAACCATATGGTTTAATACGCTTGGATCAGCTTCTACAGCGGTAATCGTAGCGCGCTGTGCTACAGAATTTGCTCCGGATGTTACTTGTCCCTGAATTTTTGTACACGCTTTTGCGATAAATTCCGGAGCTCCGATGTAACCAATTCTGTATCCTGTCATCGCAAATGCTTTTGCAACTCCGTTAACAGTGATGGTTCTTTCTAACATTCCCGGGATTGAACCGATGCTGCAAAAAGTTCCTGAGAAATTGATGTGCTCATAAATTTCGTCAGCAACTACATATATGTTTGGGTATTTTTCTAAAACTTTTGCAAGAGCTGTTAACTCTTCTCTGCTATAAACAGATCCAGATGGATTACAAGGAGAACTGAACCACATCATTTTTGTTTTTGGTGTGATGGCAGCTTCTAATTGTTCTGGTGTAATTTTAAAATCAGTATCTACAGATGTTGGAACTTCAACTGGAACTCCTCCTGAAAGTTTTACAATTTCGAAGTAAGAAACCCAGTATGGTGCAGGTAAAATAACCTCATCACCATCATTTAACATTACTTGCGCAATATTATATAAAGATTGTTTTGCTCCTGTAGAAACTACAATTTGAGTTGGTTTATAATCTAAATTATTATCTCTTTTGAATTTTTTGCAAATTGCTTCTCTCAATTCTAAATAACCTTCAACCGGAGAATAAGTGCTGTAATTTTCGTCGACTGCTTTTTTAACCGCTTCTTTAATGAAGTCAGGAGTGTTAAAATCCGGTTCACCTAAACTTAAACTGATAATGTCTTTTCCTTGTGCTTTTAACTCACGTGCTAAAGCAGCCATTGCTAAGGTTTGTGATGTTGCTAAGTTGTTGATTCTGTCTGAAAGAATATTATTCATTATAAAATTTTTGAATGTCCTTAATTTCAACTTTATTAAGGAAGGTTAATTATTAATAGGTTTTTTTTATGCTAATTCTGGTTTCATTCCAAGATCTTTCAAATGCTTGTAATGTGCAATTACAGCTCCTCTCATGGTTCTGAATTCATGATAAGGCAAGTTGCATTCGATTGCGGTTTGTTTTACGATTTCAGCAATTTTTCCGTAGTGAATATGACTGATATGAGGAAAAATATGGTGCTCGATCTGGTGATTTAATCCTCCGGTAAACCAGTTGATTATTTTGTTTTTTGGAGCAAAATTCGCTGTTGTATATAGTTGGTGAATTGCCCATGTGTTTTCCATTTCTCCTTCTTCATTAGGAACCGGGTTTGAAGTTTCTTCCACTACGTGTGCTAATTGAAAAACAATACTTAAAATTAATCCGGCTACATAATGCATTACAAAAAATCCAACAACAACTTTCCACCATGTTACGCCAAGAACCATTGGTAAAACCATCCAGATTAAAACGTAGATTATTTTTGTAATTACTAATACAGTCCATAATTTAGCAGGACTTTGAGGTGTTCCATAAGATAATTTTCTTTTCAGATAGTTTTTCATTTGCTTAAAATCGGTTGTTAAAGCCCAATTGAAAGTCAATAGCCCGTATAAGAAAAATGAATAATAGTGTTGAAATTTATGAAAACGCTGCCACTCGGCATTTTGAGTGAAACGAATAATTCTTCCAGCGTCAAGATCTTCATCATGTCCGTGAATATTGGTATACGTGTGGTGAAGCACATTGTGTTGTACTTGCCAGTTGTGTACGTTTCCGGCAAGAACATAAATGCTTCCGCCCATAATTTTGTTGATCCATGATTTAGAAGAGTACGATCCATGATTTCCGTCATGCATTACGTTCATTCCAATTCCGGCCATTCCAACTCCCATAAGAATGTTTAATAACAATTGTGCCCAAAATGGCATATTAAGAGTTAGTATTAAAAAATATGGTGTCAGGAAAACAGCAAAAAGAATAACGGCTTTTAAGTGCAGCTTCCAGTTTCCTGTTTTCTGAATGTTATTCTCCTTGAAGTAATTGTTTACTCGTGAGTTAAGAGTTCTGAAGAACTTCAAATTGTCTTGCTTGGCAAAAGTAGGCGCAGTGTTATTCATAATTGATTTAAATAGTTTTCAAAGATAATTATTATAAATTTTCAATTTGCAAAATTGAGTTAAATATTTCAACTGTAAAGTAGTACTTTTGTTAAAAAATTAGAGCAATGGATGAGATATTGAAATATTTTCCGGATTTGACCGAAATTCAAATCGAACAATTTCAAAAATTAGACTTTTTATACCACGACTGGAATGAAAAAATCAATGTTATTTCAAGAAAAGATATTGATGCATTATATACAAAACACGTTTTACATTCGTTAGGAATTGCAAAAATCATGAAATTTGAGCCAGGAACAACTGTTCTTGATGTTGGAACTGGTGGAGGGTTTCCCGGAATACCTTTAGCGATTCTTTTTCCGGAAACACGTTTTTATTTGATTGACATAATTGCAAAAAAGATAAAAGTAGTTCAGGGTGTTGTTGATGCATTAGAATTAAAGAATGTAAAAGCGGAACAATTGCGTGCCGAAAATGTAAAAGGCGATTTTGATTTTATCGTTAGTCGTGCCGTAACCAATATGCCAGATTTTGTTTCCTGGATTAAAGGTAAGATCAAAAAGCAGCACAAACACACTTTGAAAAACGGAATTTTATACCTAAAAGGTGGCGATTTGACCGAGGAATTAAAAGATTTTCCAAAAGCGACTTTATATGATTTGTCTACAATTTTTGACGATGAATTTTTTGAAACTAAAAAAGTGGTGCATTTACCTTTGAAGTTTACGGTTTAGTTTATTTTAAAATATTAAAAGACCCGAGATAGTTGTGAATTATGTCGGGTTTTTTGTATATCAAATAATTTATGATGCCTTTTTTGAAAAACACAAAAATTGATTTGCTTCAATATCTAAATTATTTATCAAATCATGTATTGCTTTTTCTGATGCTTTTTCAGAGTTTTGAAATTCAGGATCAAAGAAAAAATTTCTACAAATTAAAGCTTCATTTGACGAATCGTAAAAAGCTTCATCACTTTGGTCTATATTAGACTGAATGTATTTACAAGGATATTGCATTCTTAATTCTACAATTGTTTCGTTAAACCATTTATCAAAAATTTTTCTTTTTGGTGTAATATGTCTCGCTAATACTACCAGACCTATAAGTTCACTTTGAAGCAAATAAGATCCTTTTCTGTACATAACATCGATCATTCTTACATTCATAAGTCCTATCCATAATGGTCCATTTATAGGGCCCGTGGCAGACAGGTCAAAATCAGAATCAAAAACTAATGGTTTTGTGTTTTCTACATTATCAATTGAGCACCATAATGCTTCAATTCTTTTTTCAATATCATTATTTGTTTTTGTATATCCCTTAAAACGCCAGTATATCCATTCAAGTAAAGCTGCCGTTAGCCCTATTGAGCCTTTGTGGTTGATTTGTAATAATGCTTTTTCAAGTTCTTCATTTCCTTCTAACGGGTCTAAAAATTGATTAATTTTTCTTTTAGTCCATTTAAAATTAATGGGGTGACCAATACTTTTTGATTCTACAATTATTGGTGGAGTCTTTTGTAAATTTTTCATTGTTTTTCTTTTTTTATTCTTTACTGTTTTTTTGAATTTAATAGATTTCACTTTTTTTGCGAACAATAAAATCGTGTGGTAAATTTAAGTTGACAATTATTTTTAGTTTATTACAATAAGTTTTTTAAGTATTAAAATAAGACTATTTATCACGGTATGATAGTGAAAATCAATAGAATAGGAAAAGTATTACAAATATATTGTTTTTAGAAATAAAAAATTATTAATAGTGGATAAATCTTAAAAATTTAATATGATCTAAGAATTTATTAATGAGCATTTTAATTTGTTTAGAAAAAATCTGATAATCGCGTATAGTTACAAAGTTATAGTAAAGCAAAAGCCGAATCTTAATGAAAAGATTCGGCTTTTTTATAAATTTAAAGTATGGACTCTAAAGTCTAAAATCAGATTAACCTAAGAAAGGGTATCTGTAATCTTCCGGAGTTACAAAAGTTTCTTTGATAGTTCTAGGAGAAGCCCAACGTAATAAATTCAATGCAGAACCTGCTTTGTCGTTAGTTCCTGAAGCTCTTGCACCACCAAAAGGCTGCATTCCTACAACCGCTCCTGTTGGTTTATCGTTGATGTAAAAGTTACCCGCAGCATTTTGCAATTTCGTAGTAGCTACTTCAATAGCGTAACGATCCTGGCTAAATACAGCTCCGGTCAAAGCATATTCAGATGTAGTATCAACCAATTCTAAAGTCTCTTCCCATTTTGCATCTTCATATACATATATAGTAATAACAGGTCCGAATAATTCGGTTTCCATTGTAGTATATTTTGGGTTTGTAGTTACAATAACTGTTGGTTCAATAAAATAACCTACAGATTTATCATAATTTCCACCAATGATGATTTCAGCATCAGCATCTTTTTTAGCCTGATCGATAAAACCAGCTAATTTATCGAAGGAACCTTCGTGAATAACAGCAGTAATAAAGTTTCCGAAATCTTCCGGAGAACCCATTTTCATCGATTTTGCATCAGCAATTAATTGTTCTTTTACAGCTGGCCATAAACTTTGCGGAATATAAGCTCTTGAAGCTGCAGAACATTTTTGCCCTTGAAATTCAAATGCACCACGAGTAATTCCTGTAGAAACCTGTTTTGCATTAGCGCTTGGGTGAGCGATGATAAAATCTTTACCACCAGTTTCACCAACAATTCTTGGGTATGTTTTATAGTTGTGGATATTTGCTCCAATTTTAGACCAGATGTCTTTAAATACGTGAGTTGATCCTGTAAAGTGAATTCCGGCAAAATCACGACTTGCTAAAACCGTATCAGTAATCATCAAAGCATCTCCAAAAACAACATTGATAACTCCATCAGGAACACCAGCTTCTTTGAATACATCGATGATAATTTTTGCAGAAAAAACCTGGCTGTCACTTGGTTTCCAGATAACAACGTTACCCATCATGGCAGCACTTGCAGGAAGGTTTGCAGCAATAGCAGTAAAGTTAAAAGGAGTAATAGCGTAAACAAAACCTTCAAGAGGTCTGTATTCTAAACGATTCCAGGTAGTAGAATCAGATTTTGGCTGATCTCCGTAAATCTGAGTCATAAATTCTACGTTGTAACGTAAAAAGTCGATCAATTCGCAAGAGGCATCAATTTCTGCCTGGTGAATATTTTTAGATTGACCAATCATTGTAGCCGCATTAATACGAGCTCTGTATGGACCTGCAATAAGTTCAGCAGCTTTTAAGAAAATAGCAGCACGTTGTTCCCATGCCATATTTGCCCATGCTTTTCTTGATTCAAGTGCATTAGCAATTGCTTTTTCGATATGTTGTTTTTCAGCTAAGTGATAAGTTCCTACAATATGTTTGTGATCGTGAGGAGCTGATATTGTTCTTGTATTTCCAGTTCTGATTTCTTCGCTTCCAATATATAACGGAACGTCAATTTGAGAATTCCACATTTTGGCATAAGCCGCCTGAACAGCTGCTTTTTC
Organism: Flavobacterium psychroterrae; assembly: GCF_018380615.1. Taxonomy (GTDB): domain Bacteria; phylum Bacteroidota; class Bacteroidia; order Flavobacteriales; family Flavobacteriaceae; genus Flavobacterium; species Flavobacterium psychroterrae. The sequence continues at coordinate 483,817 of NZ_JAGYVZ010000002.1, forward strand.
TGGTGAGTTAGGTGCGTAACCTTTTACTGGCTCGTTTACCGCTTTTGGTACATGAAAGAATCCTTTTAGCATTTTATTTAAAAATTAGATAATTAGACAATTTAAGGGTTAGATAATTTAATTTGTTACGAATAATCTAACGGTGCACAAAAGTACAAAGGATAAATTAATAATTTGACAATTTTGTGATTTAGATAACGATAAAAAAGACAGTTTTTAAACGCGCTTTTAATTTAAGGCAAAAGGAGCGCACATTCTAAAAGTAGGAACAATTACTTTGAATGTTTTAGTAGTAGTAAAGTTGATCATATTAAAGTGACCTTTCATCGCGCCATAAGGAGATGATAATAAGCAACCAGAACTGTAAGTGTGATTTTCTCCAGGTTTTAAAACTGGTTTTTTTCCTATTACGCCTTCTCCGTCAACAACTTCTAAATCATTTAAAGAATCAAATATTTCCCAGTGACGAGATGTTAACTGAACTGAATCTTTGCTGTGATTTTCGATTGTAACTACATAACTAAAAGCAAAGTGAATCTTATAGTTCTTGAAGTAAGTACCTTCAAAACTAGTCAAAACAGAAATTTTTATGCCTCTTGTGATCTGAGAAACCATACTAAAGTAGTATATATGTGTGCGTTATAGTGGCAAATCTACAAAAAAAAATCTTTCGAACTAAAACCTTAACAATGTTTTAATTTACGATGTTTATTGAGTTCGCATTTCCTTTTCCTATAACTCTTTGATAACGATCCGTACTTTCTTTATAATAAACTAAGATGGTGTATTCATTTTCAGTTTGATAAAAGTTTCCATCAATAGCATTTTCATAATCGATTATACCTTTTTTATCAGCAATTGTATATTGAAAATTAGTAAAACCCTGCTTAATCATCACCGCTTTTTCATAGACACCTTTGTCTGTATTATAATCCATTTTGTATTCTGGCGACAAACTGTAATTATTGAACATTCCGGTAATGTAGATATCCTTTGTTGATGATCTGAAAGTAGGAGCAGAAAGGCTAAAATAAACCCAGGCGTAATCTGCTTCGATTTCGTTATTGGAAGCATTTATATTTTTAACAACAAAATTTCCGTTTACATCTTGATATACAGAGTATATCTGATTTGCTCTTGCCGGATTTGTGTATAAATAAGCGTTGTAAATATCATTGTTTGCGCCAACTCTTCCCACGTTGTTACTTGCAGCGCGAATGTCTTTATTTTCGAAATATAAAAATTCATTTCCACCCCAAAATTGCGTTTCCTTATCATATTTATAAACCAATTGATTTCCAATTGTATATTGCGGAGGAACATTTTTAATAGCAGTATTTAAATTGCCATTTTGCATCAATAAGATTTTTACATTTTGTAACGGAGTCTGAAAGGCGATATCATTTGATAAAACTGCAAAATCCAGATTTTGTTTGTAATTAATATTCGTCACATCACGGCTACGTTTTACCTGAGCTGTAACTGTAGAGTGATTTTCATATAAAATAAATTTTCTTGAAAAAACAACATCTTTATCTTCATTCAGGATTCTAAGCATATAATTTCCCGAAATTCTTAATTGCGTAGTAAATTGATTCGGGAACGAAAGTCTATAATGAGAAAAAACCTGAAGCGTATTAAATGAATTTACATAATCAGTAATTCGTTGATTGTCAAAACCGCTAATATAATCTGTTTTCGGAATATCAGTTGGTTTCCAGTTATAATCACAATGAATGATTTCAAAATAATAATTGGCTTCATTACCAAATAAATCATCAAATTGAAACATAAAAGTATCGCCTAATTCAAATATAGGAACAACATTACCACCGTTTTGAACAAACGAAACTGTTTTGATATTATATGGAGGATCAATCTCGGTTTGTACTTCCTGGGCTGTCGCCGAAACAAAAATAAAAAGCAGCAGAAGATTTTGAAACAAAAATTTTGGCATCTTAGTAAGTTGTATAAACTCGTTGGTCATAATTTGTTTTTAACACATAGAAACATAGTTCTTGTAATTTCAAAAAAGGCGTTTCACTTATTTAAAATGCACAAAGTTGGCTATGTGAAGGAAATAATATTTCTTTTTAAAATTCTTAATATACACAGGAAATCTATATTTCTATGTATTAAAATTACATTCACCGTGTTTTGTAAGATTGTAAATATAACAATTTCTATAACGAAAAATAAGACAATTTATTGGTTTTAAAAACAATTTATCAAGAACCCAAAATGAATTCCAGATTAACCGCGATTTCTTCGTTAATATAGCTTTCCTCTAAAAGTGAATCCGATAATAGCTTTTTGTTTTCCTGAAGTTTTATTATTTTTTCTTCAATCGTGTTTTTGGAAATAAACCTGATAACATTTACTTTATTTAATTGCCCAATTCGATGCGCTCTTCCAACTCCTTGTTTTTCGGCAAAAGGATTCCACCACGGATCAAGGAATAACACATACGAAGCTTTGGTAATATTCAAACCTACGCCACCCGCTTTAAGCGAAATAAAAAATAACAAAGGATTTTCTTTTCCCTGAAATAGATTTACTTGCTGTTCTCTTTTCCTGACAGGAGTTTCACCCGTAATTTCACAAAAATCAATTTTATTTTCCTTGCACCAAGCCGTATAAAAACTCAAATTAGTAACAAATGAACTAAAAATGATGGTTTTTTGTTTTCCTTTTACTAAGTTTTCCAGATAATTAGTTACCGCAATATATTTCCCAGAATCAATTTCAGAATTCTGATCAATCATTTTCGGATGATTACTTAGTTGTCTTAGTTTCATCAAGGTATTGATGATACTAATTTTGTCTGGACTTGATCCATCTGTTTTTAGTAAAAAATTCCGAGCCTTTGATTTTTCTTTTTCATATAGTTTTTCCTGTTCAGGATCCATATCACAATAATAAATCTGTTCTGTCAATTCCGGTAAATCCTTTAAAACCTGTTCTTTAGTTCGTCGCAAAATATAAGGTTGAATGAGGTTTTTCAGTTCAGATAAACTGCCTTCATCTTGTTTTTTCTCAATCGGAATTTTAAAATTTTCTGCAAAAAAAGAATAGGTTCCTAAAATATCAGGATTTATAAATTGCATTTGTGACCATAAATCGTCTAGTGAGTTCTCGATAGGCGTACCACTTAAAGCGATTTTATGATTTGTATTTATTTTGTTTATCGCTTTGAAAATCTTAGAATCTTTATTTTTAATATATTGACTTTCGTCCAAAATTAAATAGCGGAAATTATATTTTTCTAAAATTGAAATATCACGATGAAGAATACTATAACTGGTAAAAATCAAATCAGATGATTCTAATCTGTGTGCTAATAATTTCCTGTCATTTCCCACATATTGCATTTTTGAAAAATGCGGCGTAAATTTTTGGGCTTCGTTATACCAGTTAAAAACCAATGACGAAGGCAAAACAATCAGGGTTTTTAAAGGCTCTTTTTCAATAGTAGTTTCGTTTTGAAACAAATCAGAATTCGTAGTTTTAGTTGTAAAACCTAATTGTTCCTGTACGGCAACCAAAACGGCTAAAGTTTGTAAGGTCTTCCCTAGTCCCATATCATCAGCCAGACAAGCGCCCAGATTTGAGTTAAAATGACCCAAAAGCCATTTCACGCCATCAATTTGATAAGGTCTTAAAGTTGCTTTCAATAAATTCGAAGATGTATATTCAGCTTCATAAATTGGGTTTGCATCTTCTTTAATTTCCGGAATCGCATCTAAAGCAGCAAAATTACTTTTACGTAAAAGGAGGTTTCCATTTTCTGTTCTGGCTAATTTTGCCAGCGAACCATATTTGCTTAGCCATTCTAACGGAATCAGAAAATAATTTCCGTCAGGCAATAAAAAGAGTCTTTCTTTGCTTTTTATATTTGGAATAATTTCGCTGAAATTGATTGTGTAAGTCCCAATCGAAATAATTATTTTAATGTCAAACCAATCTTCTTTTGTTTCTCCTTTTGAAGTTAAAATTGTATGTTTTTCAGTAATGATTTCTTTGCTTTCAAGTTTCAGGTTTTGAATTGCAAATCCTAAACTTTCCAGTTCTTCTTTGCGATCAATAATGAATTGAATATTGGCATAAGGATCATGAATTTCAGTATCTGAATTCAATCCGAATAATTCGTTTTTGATTTTTATTAAACCAATTTCAAGTAATTTGTCCGTATATAGATTTTCATTAGAACTTCGTTTAAACTGAATTATTTTTGGCTCATTGATAACAGTAAAATCAACAAACGAATGTGTTTTTTTAGTTTTACTGGCATCAAATAAATAACCGCTATAATCAAAATGAAGGTTGAGGTAATAACAGTTTTTAAAGAAATCATAAACAGGCTGAATTGTACATGCGATAATTTTGTCCCGAAGTTTAATTTCGAAACCAGTCGCGTCAATGTCTATTTTTTTGGCTATTTCAGGAATAAAGTTTTTAAAATAATTATCTACTAATCTTGAAGGTATTTCGATTGATTTTTTCTTTAAAAAAGGCGAAAGCTTTTTAGCATTAAGATCTTTTAGCTGTCCTAATTTTTTATCGATAATTAACCAGCCCGGTTCATCCAAAAGAATATCGACACTTTTATTCATTGGTAAAAATGAAGTTTCGTTTTCTTTTAAAGATAGCGTATAGGTAATTCCGTCTTCATGTTTGTCAAATTGAATTTGAGGTTCAAAATCTAACGGATTTGTGTTGACTCTCCAACGATAAAAATCCTTTTCAGCACTCATATTAGCAGATAACGGAAATTGTTCTTTTACAATTAGGTTGTAAAAGGATTCTAAGTTAAATTTTAAATGTTGACGAATTGCAAAATCAATTTTGGAGTCTTTTTGTAAATCAGCGATTGTTTTTGCCGATTTGATTTTTGAACTGAATTTTTTGAAAATAAATTCAGGTTTTAAAGATTCACAAACTGTCAATATTTTTTTTGTATTAGAATCAAAATGTTCAAAAACAAGACCTAAGCTTTCAAGCACATCTTTAGTTGCTTTTTTGTTTAAGTATTTAATTTCATCGGTATTCTCAACAATATAAGCGGTTGGGATATAATGGTTCAGATTTTTTTCTAAACTGATGTCAAAACAAAACTGAAATGAATTCGAAATATTCAAGATAGGGTTTTTTGGTTTGGTTGTAATTTAGGAAGTTGTCTAACTAAAAAGTAACGCGGATAAAACGGATTGCTAAAGCAAAACGCGGATAAAAACAGATTTTCTAGTTTAACTATTAAAGGTAAATCAAGAATTTATATATAATATTGAAACCTAACAGGTTTTTTAAAACCTGTTAGGTTTATTATTTCTTATTGTAAATTGCAAATTCAGCATCGATCTGAATTTAGTAAATGTTTTTTAAATGAACTTATATCACTTATATGGTTCAGAAGTCTGTTTAGTTTTCCGGTTTAAAGCAAAGAGGAATAATTTCTCCTTTTGCAAGGCAATATTTTTCTACCAGTTCAGTTGTGATTTTATTAGTATAATCTTCTTCGATTACGATAAAACCTATGCTTCTTAATTTATCAAAATAATCACGGCCATAAATACGAACGTGATCGTATTGTCCAAATATTTTGGCGCGTTCTTTTTGATCTGTAATAGTATCATCGGCAAAAGTCACAGCTCTTGATAAATCCTGTGGAATTTGAAGAATCGCCATTCCGCCCGGTTTTAATACACGAAATAATTCCTGCATTGCTTTTGTATCGTCCGGAATATGTTCTAAAACGTGATTACACAAAATAACATCATATTCGTTATCTGTAAAAGGCAAATTGCAAATATCTGCTTTTACATCTGCCAAGGGCGAAAATAAATCTGTTGTGGTATAATCAAGGTTTTTTTGCTTGCGGAACATTTTATAAAAAGCCTGTTCGGGAGCAAAATGAAGTACTTTTTTAGGTGCTGTAAAAAAATCAGTCTGATCGTTTAAATACAACCAAAGCAAACGGTGTCTTTCTAGCGAAAGCGTACTTGGCGAAAGCACATTATTACGCTGTTTTCCATATCCATACGGCAAAAACGATCTAAAACTTCTTCCGTCAATCGGATCAGTATATTTATTTCCTTTTAATGAAAATGCCAAAATCGGACGAGCCACATAGCTCAAACGAATTAATAATGGACGAGGGATGGTATTAAGTACGAGTTTAAATAATTTTTTCATGGGGTTATTTCGCAGAGTTACACGAAGGAGACGCAGAGTTTCACAGAGTGTTTATAAATCTTTTTATGTTGTTTTTTAAAATTTTTGAGTCAAAATTAATAAGAAGACCTAATGGATAATTACCAAGTTTTAAATAAGTTAATATTTGTGCAAAATGAACTTCTGTAAAAGCTTCAACAGTTTTTAATTCAATAACAATTTTGTTTTCAATTAATAAATCAATTCTGTATCCGTGATCTAATTTTATATCCTTATATATTATTGGTAAAACTTTTTGCTTTTCAACAACTAAACCTGAATTTACAATTTCATAGTATAAACACTCTTGGTAAGCAGATTCTAATAAACCAGGTCCAAGTTGCTTATGAACTTCAATTGCGAGCCCAATTATTTTATAAGTTATAGCATCTAGTTGATTGCGAGATTCGTTGTTTTCTTCAAACATTTAAGAAAGGCTTATTAATAAATTTTGTGAATCTTGGCGTATATCTTTGTGAATCTCCGTGCTATAACTATAAAACTAACGGCACTTTTCTGAATTCATCTTCTTCTGTACTTTCGATTCCTAACGCTTTGTAAACATAATAGAAAGTCGATAAAATTTCTGGTTTTCCGTCTATTAACGCAACGTCATGTTCGAAATGTGCACTTGCTTTATTATCAGCAGTTGTAATAGTCCAGCCATCTTTATGTTGTTTGATATTTTTAGTTCCCAAATTAATCATTGGTTCAATTGCAACGACCATTCCTTCAATAAAAAGTTTTCCGCGACCACGTTTTCCGTAGTTTGGCATTTCAGGTTCTTCGTGCATTTTTTGCCCTAAGCCGTGACCAACTAATTCACGAACAACACCATAACCGTGAGCTTCAGTATATTTCTGAATCGCATTTCCAACATCTTCAACGCGATTTCCTGCTTTAAATTCTCTGATTCCTACGTAAAGAGATTCTTTAGTAACCTGCAAAAGTTTTTTAACTTCCGGAGCAACTTCTCCAATTTCAAAACTATACGCGTGATCACCGTGATATCCATTTTTAAATGCACCACAATCTACAGATATAACATCACCACTTTTCAAAGGCGTATTATTTGGTATTCCGTGTACAACTTGTGAATTCGGACTCATACAAAGTGAATTCGGAAAATCATACAATCCTAAAAAGCTTGGAACAGCACCGTGATCACGGATAAATTCCTCAGCTAATTTGTCTAAATATAATGTGGTAACTCCTTCTTTAATTTCAGAAGCAATCATTCCTAATGTTTTAGATACGATCAAAGCACTTTCGCGCATTAATTCGATTTCTTCACGTGATTTTACAATAATCATAATTTCGGATTTTCAGTTCGCAAAAGTACGATTTTAATATTATTTTTTATTTAAAATTTTCGCCACGAATTTCACGAATAAACACGAATGTATATCAACGCAAAAAATAATTTTTCACGAATTAAATTGATTTTAAAATTCGGACTTAAATTAATTAGTGAAAATTAGTGAAATTCGTGGCAAACTTTTTTGATTTTGCTCTTCATATAAACGATAACAATTAATAAAATCATGCCTTTTTCAGATGAATATTTGACAGAAAAACCGTAAATTAGTAAGAGTAAAAAATGTGTAATTATGGAAACGTCTATAGATCAGGAAAATATATACAAGAAAAAAGCTTTGAATAAAATGAAAGGGAATGCTTTGGCACTTTTGGGTGTTGCCGTCCTTCTTTTTATAATTGCTATTTATTTTAAAATTCCAATGTTGCAGGCTTTTAGTGAAGCTGCAATGGTGGGTGGAATTGCAGATTGGTTTGCGGTAGTCGCATTGTTTCGTCATCCGTTAGGAATTCCAATTTGGCATACAGCGATTATTCCGACGAAAAAAAATGAAATTGGAGAAAATCTGGGAAGTTTTGTATCAGAAGAATTTCTAAATCGCGAGAAATTAGAAATCAAACTTGAAGAATTCAATTTTGCTACAAAAGCTTCAGATTGGCTATCGCAGGAAGAAAACGCAGATAAAATCGCCAATCTGGTTGCAGTGAATATTATTCCGGGGATTTTAAAAACCATAAAAGATGAAGATATAAAAAGATTTATTCAGGTTCAGTTCAAAGAAAAACTCGAAGCGATAAATTTTGGGGATTGGGTTGCATTGGCTTTGGAACCTTTACAAAAAGGACAAGTAAAAGATCAATTGATTACAAATGTTCTCGAAGTTATGGCTACTGAATTGAGTAATAATAAAGATCTGATTCGGAAAAAAGTAAAACAATCAACGCCATTTTTAAGTTTTGGCTTAGCCGATAAAAGCATTTCCGAAGGTATTTTTAACGGATTGTATGACTTTTTAAATGAAGCTAAAAATCCGGAAAGTGAAATTAGACTTAAAATAGACGAATATATTAATGACTTTCTTATTAAGGTAAGAAATTCTGAAGAGATGAGAATCAAAATCAATAATATGATTTTGAGTTTTACCAGTAAAAAAGAAGTTCAGGATTATATTAACGGAATCTGGGATGAAATAAAGTTGTCAATTACAAGAGATTTAGACAAAGGCGATCAATCTTCTATTAAAAATAGTATTTCGGGATTAATTCAAACTTTCGGAAAAGGAATTCAGGAAGATGATGTTATGATTAACAAAATCAATAATTTTATTAAAAACGATTTGCTTTCGATTCTTCTAAACAATAAAAAAGTGATTGGAGATTTAATTTCTTCAACCGTAAAAAGCTGGGATGGTAAAGAAGTTTCAGAAAAATTAGAACTTGAAATAGGAAAGGATCTTCAATACATTCGAATCAACGGAACTTTAGTTGGCGGGCTTATCGGGATTATAATTTATTGCATAGAATGGACGTATCACTATTTTGTGTAAAAAAAGTAAACCATATAAGTGATATAAGTTATTATAAGCTTTACGCAGCTTTATTTAAATGAACTTATATTACTTATATGGTTTAAAAACTTTTAAAGTATCTCTACAATAACGAATGACAAGTCATTGCGTTTGGCTGCTGAACTCCCATTAGTTCTAAAATAGTAGGAGCAATATCACCAAGAACACCATCGTGAATACTTTTTAATTGTTTGTCAACTAAAATAATAGGCACTGGGTTTGTTGTGTGTGCAGTATTTGGACTTCCGTCAGGATTAATCATTGTTTCGCAATTTCCGTGATCGGCAATTACAATTGTAGTATAATCATTGGCAAGAGCCGCTTCGATAACTTGTTTAACACATTTATCAACAGCTTCACAGGCAAGAATTGCTGCGCTCATAATTCCGGTGTGACCGACCATATCTCCATTTGCAAAATTCAGACAAACAAAATCAACTTCGCCTTTATTTAATTCAGGAACAAGAGCAGCTGTAAGTTCAAACGCGCTCATTTCCGGTTGTAAATCATAAGTAGCAACTTTAGGAGAATTTCTTAAAATACGGGATTCACCTTCAAATGGAGTTTCTCTACCACCGGAAAAGAAAAACGTAACGTGCGGATATTTCTCTGTTTCGGCAATACGAATTTGTTTTTTGCCTGCTTTTTCTAAAACCTCACCAAGAGTTTCGGTAATATTATCTTTATTGTAAACTACTTTTACGTTTTGATATGTATCATCGTAGTTGGTAAGTGTAACATAATACAAGTTCAACTTGTGCATATTTTGCTCGTGAAAATCATGTTGAGAAAGCGCTTCTGTAAGTTCACGACCTCTGTCAGTTCTAAAGTTGAAGAATATAACTACATCGCCTTCAATGATTGTTGCTAATGGTTTTTCGTCTTTGTCAACCATTACAATTGGCTCAATAAATTCATCAGTTACATGATGTTCGTAACTTTCAAGAACACTTGCAACTGCATTTTTAGATGGAGTTCCTATTGCATTAACTACTAAATCATAGGCTAGTTTTACACGTTCCCAACGTTTGTCACGATCCATTGCATAATAACGACCAATGATCGAAGCAATTTTTACCGGAGTATCTTTGATATAATCTTCTAAATCGTGAATGTATTTTGCTCCGGATTTTGGATCAACATCACGACCATCAGTAAAAGCATGAATAAAAACATTTTCTAAACCATATTCCTGCGAAGCATCAATTAATCCGCGTAAGTGTGAAGTATGAGAGTGAACTCCACCATCAGAAACTAATCCTACAAAGTGGACTTTTTTATTGTTTTCTTTAGCATATGTAAAGGCATCAACCAGAACCTGCTCTTTTGCAAGAGTTTTGTGTGATACTGCTAAATTTATTTTGGCTAAATCCTGATATACAATTCTTCCCGCTCCAAGATTCATGTGACCAACTTCACTGTTTCCCATTTGCCCTTCCGGTAAACCTACATTTAATCCGTCGGTTCTAAGTTGTGCGCTAGGGTAATTTTGGTAAAGACTGTTTATAAAAGGAACATTTGCATTGTCTATTGCAGATACTTTAGGGTCAGGAGATTTTCCCCAACCGTCTAAAATCATAAGGATTACTTTTTTGTTCATCATTTTTTGTTTTCTACAAAGATAAGCGATTTATGAAATTTGCACGAAAGCATTGTTACAAATTATGGTTAACCCGTTGGGTGTAATTATTTCAAGTAAAAAATACGGACTAGATATTGTTCAAGATACTGAAATTCAGTATCTTGATGTCGCCAAACAAAACAATATCTATGTCAAATATAATAAAAAATTATCTAA
>NZ_JAGYVZ010000030.1 GCF_018380615.1 Flavobacterium psychroterrae
AAAATGTTCTACTAAAAAATCAGGAAGCATAAATTTTAAAAGATCTATAGGAGTCATATCAAATTCTTAGATTGCAAATTTCTGATTTTATTTTGACATTCCTCCCCAGGTTTTGTTCTTGATCCAATTAAAATATCTAATTGTAAAAGAGTTGAGAGAATAGAAACAATATAAGAACTGTTCATACTTTGACAAACTAAAATTGGGTCTTCTTGTAATTCATCAAACCATTCAGATTTAATTTTCAAAGCAAGTTTATAAATTGCAAAAAGTGAAAAATCCTTGTGATAGGAAATGAATTTTTTTAAATCGACATATGAATTTATGTAAACATAGGAAGAGGTGTGTGGCTTTGCGTATTCTGTAATATGAACTTTTAATAAATTTTTAAATTTGATTTTGAAAATTTCTGAAACACTTATTTTTAAATCGGTTAATTTATTTGTTTCTTCAAATAAATAATATTTTTCAAAAAAATCATAATCAGTGTTTTTTAAATTAAGTTTATTTTGAATAGCATCAAATCCTAATTCATTTACTATCTGAGAGAGAATATTTATACAACAAATAACAAATCCGGATGACCTTAAGTCCACAAATTTTGATTTTAAATTTGGTTGACAAAAACGAATATTATTAAAATCAAGTATGATATTTTTAATAATATTTTTTTCAATATTATCATCTAGATTATCTTTTATTTTAAGGATAGTTGAAAGACTAAGTTTGTCCTCATAGATTCCAGAGAAATTATTCTCTAAATAATTAGAATTTACAATTTGTTCAGCATGTAAATTAAAATAAATATAATCGTCTGTAATGATTTTTGATATTACCATATATTCTATTTATTTGGAATTTCTACTTCAATATGGACTCCTTTAAATTTTACAGGATAGAATCTTACTGATGAAAACTTAATATCTTTATTGTATTTATTAATAGTATCTAAATAAAATTCTTTAAATAGTTCTAATGATTTGAATGAATATTTTATGATCAATTCTTCGTGCTCAGATTTATTAATCTTTCCATAAATAAATCTATTATGAACTTCGGAAATTAATTCACGTAGAGAATTTAAATTGATCAAATTCTCCAACATTCTATTAGAAATTATTATTTGAGAATTTTCCGTATGTAGTCTAAAATAGCCTTTACATGTTAAAACAACAGTACACATTAAATCAAATAGCCCGGCTCGATCTTTTAGCATTGAATAATATAATGCTTCAAATATAGAATGGAAATTATTGATAATTTCAATTGGAAATTTTAATAAAGAATTATGTTTGGATAATTCTACTGATAATTTCATTGTACTATAATAAGATGTTGGAGTTTTAGTCTTTAATGATTTTTCTAATCCAATCCCATTATCTGATATGGAAAATTTAGTTTTATATCTGTCAACAAACATTAAAGCATATGTGTCTGATTGAGAATGTAAAACACCATTTGTTATTAATTCTGAAAGTATATCAATAAATAAATTATGCTGATTAAATGTAAGTTCGTTGTCGACTAAAAGTTCTGAAAAGTGGTCTTTAACTTTATAGATATAATATTCAACCAAAAAATCTCTTTTATCTTCTTCATTAGAAAATCCGTTTAATTCATTAATTAAATTATCATCCTGTAATGAATATGATCTTACTTTATGATCTTCACGTTGATTGTTTCCCCTAAAATTACCGAGATAGGCTTCATTAAAATTAAAAATATTTTTTCCAATCGGAAAAGTTGGATTTGTGTTTTTACCACTTATTTTGAAGAAGTTACACTTATCAAGGAATTCTAGTAAATTGATTGTACCAGAGTTGTTTGTAAGGTTAAGTTTAAGTGGTTTTTTGTGGAATTTTTTTAATTGTTCTGCAATACTTAGTAATAATGGTATGGTAATAGGATCAATATGATATTTACCAAATAAAGAGTCAAAGTCATTATCATTAATTAAATCAAATTCTATAGGATCTACTTGACCACTTTTATAATAGCTAGCAAGATCGACTAGGAAATCATTATAGAAATTATGAGGTGTTAAGGAGATATTATTCTTAATAATTGGGATTCCCATATAATTTATTTAATTTATGCTTTTATAATTATGTCTAAGAATAATTAATCAAACATAATAATTTTACTTACAAAAAACTAATTCAAAATAAAATTTTAAAACCACAAATTACATCAAAATAAATTCATGTAATCTGTGGTTGAATTTTTTTTACTAAATAGATAATTATTATCCCAAAAAATTCTTCAATTCCTCATAAGTTTTAATCTTCACACTAACTTTCTCCTCATTAATAACACTTTCAATTTGTTCCGGAATAGGAAGTGTAATTGCCAAAGCAGGTTCTACAACATCCAGAAACTTAATAGGATGTGCCGTTTCTAAGAAAACACCAATCGCATTTTCATGTTTTTGAAGTTCTTTTTTCAGACCTAAATATCCAACAGCACCGTGAGGTTCTGCGATATAACCATTTTTGCTATAAATATTTTTTAGAGCTTCAAGAGTTTCTTCGTCAGTATAACTATAAGAAGAGAAATCTTTTTCGAAAGATTTTAAGTCGTTGTTGTACAATTCCTGAATCCTGATAAAGTTACTTGGGTTTCCAACGTCCATTGCGTTAGAGATTGTTGCTTTTGAAGGTTTTGGGTCGTATTTTCCGTTTTCTAGAAATCTTGGTACCGTATCGTTTACGTTTGTAGACGCTACAAAATGCTCAATTGGCAAACCTAATTTCTTAGCCATAATTCCCGCACAGATATTCCCGAAATTTCCACTTGGACAAGAAAAAATCAACGGTTTGTTTTGGCTTTTCAACGCTTTGTAGGCAAAGAAAAAATAGAACATTTGCGGCAACCAACGCGCAATATTAATAGAATTTGCCGAAGTCAGGTTTTTATGCGCTAAACTTTCATCTAAAAACGCTTTTTTTACCATATCCTGGCAATCATCAAAAACGCCATCAACTTCCAGAGCTTTAATGTTTTTTCCTAAAGTTGTCAATTGTTTTTCCTGAATGTCGCTCACTTTTCCTGACGGATATAAAATCACGACATCAACACCGTCAACGCCAAGAAATCCGCTTGCAACAGCTCCGCCCGTATCTCCCGAAGTCGCTACTAAAACAGTATTTTTACTGTCTTTTTTGTCTTTGTTAAAATACGCCAGACAACGTGACATAAATCGCGCTCCAACATCTTTAAAAGCCATTGTTGGTCCGTGGAATAATTCTAACGAATAAATGCCGTTTTCAACTTCCACAACCGGAAAATCAAAAGATAAAGTTTCGGCTATGATTTCTCTTAAATAATCCTCCGGAATATCATCGCCTACAAATTGCTGAATCACATCAAAAGCAATATTGTGATGCGTTAGATTTTCGATTACATTAAAAAATGCAGGATTTAAAGGCGTAATATTTTGCGGAAAATACAATCCTTTATCACTCGCTAATCCTTGAATTACGGCTTCTTTAAAAGAAACTTCGGGTGCATTATGGTTTAAGCTATAGTATTTCATTTCTAATTTTAGATTTTAGATTTTAGATTTTAGAAAAAAGAGAATAGAGTATAGAAAATAGACTTTCTGTATTATCAAATTCCAATTTTTCAAATTCCAAATTCCAATAATTATTTGGTTTTCAAGTCTCGTTTTGTCATTTCGACGGAGGAGAAATCGCATCCAGAGAGCAACGTTCTGTGTGGTTACGTTATGTGATTTCTCGTTCCTCGAAATGACAAACTGTGTGTTTATGCTTTGCGTGCCATACTTTGCGGGACTTCGACTTCGCTCAGTCTGACAATTTGCGACGTATAAATTCGTTTAATTAATTTTTTATCTATTCCACAAACCAATTTGTGTAAATTCGTGAAATTAGTGTTATATAATTCTTACGCCATCCGGATTAATTTTCGAAACGTGAATTTCATATGGCAAATTCATGTTTTCGTAAACATGGCTCATGGCTTTGGCAATTTTATCAGCGGTTTCTTTTCCTCTGCTTAAAGCAAAAATCGACGGACCAGAACCGGAGATTCCAGAACCTAACGCACCGTTTTCAAGAGCGGTTTGTTTGATTAAATCGAAACCCGGAATCAAAACGCTTCTTAATGGTTCTACGATTTCGTCATGAAGTGATCTTCCTATCAAATCGTAATCTTTTGTGTATAATCCGGCAATTAATCCGCCCACATTTCCCCATTGCATGATCGCACTTTTTAGGGAAACGGTTTGTTTTAATACCGAACGCGCATCCGAGGTTTTCAACTCAATTTGAGGATGAACTACCGTTGCGAATAATTCTTCCGGACTATCAATTCTGATAATATCAAGCGGAGCATAACTTCTTACCAAAGTAAAACCGCCTAAAAGGGCAGGAGCAACGTTGTCAGCATGAGCGTTTCCGCTGGCTAATTTCTCGCCTTGCATTGCAAATTGCACCAAATCTTTGCGGGAATATGGTTTTCCTAATAATTCATTAATCCCGAAAACTGCCCCGGCAGAACTTGCGGCGCTGCTTCCTATTCCGCTTCCAGCTTTTATGTGTTTGTAGATTTCGATTTCGAAACCAAAATTTATCGGTTCAAAATCTAGTTCGTAAGCTTCAAGCATCGCTAAACCTGCCACGCCCGCAACATTTTTCTCGGTTTCTAAAGGTAAATCAGCACCCACAATTTTAGTAATGCGAATTCCTTTTTGATCTGTTTTTCGAACAATCATTTCATCACCCGCATTGTCTAAGCAAAGTCCAAGTACGTCAAATCCGCACGAAAGATTCGCGATAGTTGCCGGGCAAAAGAGTTTTATTTGTGTCATTTTTTTTAAGGTTCAGAGTGGCAAAGGCTCAAAGGTTCAGAGGTTTTGCTACTCGATATTTTTATTTTAGGTTCAAAGTGGCAAAGGTTCATAGGTTGAAAGGTTTTTAACTTTGTCCCTTTGCACCTTTGAGCCTTTGTACCTTCTTTAATTATTTCCAATCCTAATTACATCCGCAAAAATCCCTGATGCAGTTACCGCAGCTCCGGCACCGGCGCCTTTGATCAATAAAGGCTGATCTACGTAACGATCTGTGTAGAACAATACGATATTATCTTTTCCTTCAAGGTTATAAAAAGGATGATCTTTTGGGATGAATTGTAATCCGACGCTTGCTTTTCCGTCTTCGAATTTTGCTACATATTTCAATCTTGAATCTTTGGCTAAAGCTTCTTCATATATTTTTTCGAAATGAGCAGCATGTTTTGTTAATGATGCAAAAAAGTCTTCGTTGTTTGTTGTTGCTAAACAATCGGCTGGCAGGAACGATTCGTTGGCGATGGCGTCAATATCCATTTCGTAACCGCTTTCACGAATTAGGATTAAGATTTTACGCGCAACGTCAATTCCGCTTAAGTCAATTTTAGGATCCGGTTCTGTAAATCCTTGTACTCCGGCTTCTTTTACAACATCATGAAAAGAATTGTCTTTATCAAAATTATTGAAAATAAAGTTTAAACTTCCTGATAAAACGGCCTGAATTTTATGCACTTTATCGCCCGAAGCAATTAGGTTTTTTACCGTATCAATAATTGGCAATCCCGCGCCAACATTAGTTTCAAATAAAAACGGAGCGTTGTATTGACGTGATAAACTTTTTAGTTTTTTATAATTATCGTAAGCAGATGAACAAGCAATTTTATTACAAGTTACAACCGCAATACTTTCTTTTAAGAATTTTTCATAAGTTTCAGCAACGCTCGAATTTGCTGTAATATCCACAAAAATGCTGTTACGTAAATTCAGTTCTTTGGCACGAGCAATAAATTCTGTCGGAATAGCGTGTTCGCCTTTATCTAAAGTCGCTTTCCAGTCTTTTAGAGAAATTCCGTCCTCGTCAAAAAGCATTTTTCTGGAGTTTGATAAAGCGATAACACGAACATTTATCTTTAAATTATCTTTTAAGAATTTCTTCTGATTGTGGATTTGCTCGATGAATTTTTCACCCACATTTCCAACTCCCATTACGAATAAATTCAGCTGTTTAGTATTTTCTTCAAAGAAGTTTTCGTGCAAAGTATTCAATGCTTTTTTAACGTCTCTTTCGTTAATTACAGTCGAGATATTACGTTCAGATGCACCTTGCGCAATGGCACGGATGTTTACATTGTTTTTTCCTAAAGTGCTAAACATTCTTCCGCTTAAACCCTGGTGATTTTTCATGTTTTCTCCAACAAGAGCGATAATGCAAAGATCTTTTTCTACAATGGCAGGATCGATTTTGTTTTGAAGAATCTCAACTTCAAAAGCTTTGTTGATCGCAGCTTCGGCATTTTCAGCATCCGAATTTAAAATTCCGATGCAAATAGAATGCTCAGAAGAAGCCTGAGTGATAAAAATAACATTGATTTTTTCCTGAGATAATACTTCAAACAAACGTTTTGATGAACCCGAAACTCCAATCATTCCAGGACCTTCAAGAGTTATCAACGAAATATTATCGATATGACTAATACCTTTTACAACCGTATCTTTTGAGGAAACCTGATTAGAAATTAAAGTTCCTACAGCTTCCGGCTCAAAAGTATTTTTGATTAAAATTGGAATATTTTTTCTTAAAACTGGCTGAATTGTTGGCGGATATAACACTTTTGCTCCAAAATGCGACAATTCCATCGCTTCCTGATAAGAGATGTCTGCAATTGGCTGCGCTTGTTTAACAATTTTTGGGTTTGCAGTAAACATTCCGTTTACGTCAGTCCAGATTTCAAGTTGTTCAGCTTCAAGAGCTCCGGCTATAATTGCAGCGGTATAATCAGACCCGCCACGACCTAAAGTAGTAGTGATTCCGTCCAGAGTTTGAGAAATGAATCCCGGTAAAATATTTATTTTCGATTGATCTTCGGCAAAATATTCCTGAATCAATTGATTTGAAACTTCAAAATTTACAACTGCTTTACCAAAATTATTATTGGTTTTTATCAGTTCGCGGCTGTCTTTATACACGACACTTTTATCAATTTGCTGATATGCCTGCGCAATAATATAGGATGAAAGTAATTCGCCAAAACTTAAAATTGTATCAGAAGTTCTTGGAGATAATTCGCCTAATAAAAAACAGCCGTCTAACAAAGTTTCAAGATGATTAATGATTCTTTTTACGTGACTTAATAAGCCGCTTTGTTCGCTTACAGGAATTAATTCTTTAAGTGTATCAAGGTGTTTTTTTTCAATTTCGGCAACGATATCTCTAAAACTTTCGTCGTTTGCTGCTGCTTTTGCTGCTGCTAATTGCAATAAATCGGTCACTTTGCTTAACGCCGAAACAACAACAACTAATTTATCCTGTTGAGATTTTTTGTTTATAATTTCTAGAACGTGTTTTATATTTTGAGCATTGGCAACCGAAGTTCCGCCAAATTTTAATACTTTCATTTTTGTGTTTTTTAATAAGGTGCAAAGATTTTGAGTGACAAAGGTTCAAAGGTTATCAACTGTGAACTGAAACTGAAAACTGCGACTATTTTTTTTTATTTGTAAATGTTTTTTATGTATCCAAAACCTTTCTTCTTTCGGGAAAAAAATATAGATAACCAGGATTATATGTAAAAATGTATACCCCTAAGGGGTAGTAGTTGTTGTAGTAGAAATTGTTGCAGCAGTAATTGCAACTCTGGTTGGAGTTGATATCGAAGATTGATATTTTGCGCTGTTACTTTTCATTTTGGTTTTTCAAAAGTACAGTTTTTTATAAAAGGTAAAAACTCTAATTTTCTTTTTGCGAATATTTTAATAATTCAATTCCCACCAAAGCAATATTGAGTATTTATTAAATTTAAATCGGTAAAGATGACTTATTCATATATTTAGGACTTTTTATCGAGACATTGAAATTGTGTCAATGATGATTTCGGTAAAAAAATGACTCAGAAACATACTGATTTTATCCTATATGATAAATAGGAAATGTTTTTTGAATTATAATCTTTAAAAATTTATAATTCAATTCTTATAAATTTAAAGAGCTGATTTTTTGTCTGATAAGGATTATGAAATAGATAAAAGTCAGGAATCGGAATTGTCTAATTTTTAATTATTATGAACAAATGTTGCTTTTTAATATTGATTTGCTGATTTTTGATGTCTTAAAATACAAACACCATGAGAGAAATCCATTATATAAGTACTGAAACCTTAAGTTTAGAAGCCTTACAAGAAATAATAGTGAATCAAAAAACACTTGAATTATCAGAGGAAGCAAAAGTAAATGTTCAGAAATGCCGAGATTATTTAGATAAAAAAATGGCTTCACATTCTGAACCTATTTATGGTATCAATACAGGATTTGGATCGCTTTGTAATGTGAAAATCTCGAATGAAAATTTATCACAACTTCAGGAAAACTTAGTAAAGTCGCATGCTTGCGGAACAGGTGAAGAAGTTCCGTCTGAAATTGTAAAACTAATGTTGTTGCTTAAAATTCAATCGTTAAGCTACGGACATTCAGGAATTCAATTGCAAACTGTAGATCGTTTAGTTGATTTTTATAACAATGATATTTTACCTGTTATTTATACTCAGGGTTCTTTAGGAGCTTCTGGAGATTTAGCACCATTGGCACATTTATCTTTACCATTATTAGGAGAAGGCGAAGTTTGGTTTGAAGGAAAAAAAGTAGCTTCGCGAGAAGTTTTAAAGCATTTTAACTGGCAACCAATTGTTCTACAGTCAAAAGAAGGTTTGGCTTTATTGAACGGAACTCAATTTATGAGTGCTTACGGAGCGCATATTTTGATAAAAGCGTACAAGTATTCCTATTTGGCTGATTTAATCGGGACAATTTCATTAGAAGGTTTTGACGGCAGAAGTGAGCCTTTTAACGAATTGATACATTATATACGTCCGCATAAAGGACAAATTATTACCGCACAACGCATTAATGAATTTCTGGAAGGAAGCGAAATTATTGCTCAGGAGAAAAAACACGTTCAGGATCCGTATTCTTTCCGTTGTATGCCACAAGTTCATGGAGCGTCAAAAGATGCGATTGATTATGTTCGAAAAGTATTCAAGACCGAAATTAATTCGGTTACCGATAATCCAAATATATTCATTGAAGCTGATCAGATTATTTCAGGAGGAAATTTCCACGGGCAGCCTTTGGCTTTAGCCTTAGATTTTATGGCAATAGCTTTGGCTGAATTAGGTAGTATTTCTGAAAGAAGAACTTATCAGTTGATTTCAGGATTGCGTAATCTTCCGGCATTTTTAGTTGATAATCCCGGATTGAATTCAGGATTAATGATTCCGCAATATACTGCGGCAAGTATTGCAAGTCAAAATAAACAATTGGCAACTCCGGCAAGTGTAGATAGTATTGTATCAAGTAACGGGCAGGAAGATCACGTAAGTATGGGCGCAAACGGAGCTACAAAAGCGTTGCGTGTTTTACATAATTTAGAGCGTATTTTAGCGATCGAATTGTTGAATGCTTCACAGGCAATTGCCTACAGAGAACCTTTAAAATCAAGTGATTTTATTGAGATGTTTTTGAGCAGTTACAGAGAAGTTGTGCCACTTGTTAAGGAAGATAGAATCTTACATTATGACATTGAAAACACGGTTTCATTCCTTGATAGTTTCCAAATTGAAAACGATTTGTTAACAATGGCTTAACATTGCAAAACATTAATGAAGTAATTTTGCACTATCAAAAATATAAAAATGTCAATAAACAGTATTTTCCAATTTTTAGTGCCGAAAGACAAGAAATTCTTTCCACTTTTTGAAGAAGCTTCAAGCAATTTAATTGAATTAGCTTCTAATTTACACGAAGCTGTAAATCTTCCGTTGAAAGAAAGAGAAGTTCTTTTTCAAAAAATTGACGAATTAGAGCAAAAAGGAGAAGACATTACACGTCAAACCAATCTTGAATTGAGTAGAAATTTCATTACTCCGTTTGACAGAGAGGATATTCACACATTGATTACTTCTATTGATAACGTTGCAGATTATTTGCACGGAGCAGCAAGCAGAATGAGATTGTATCAGGTTGATAAGATTACAAAATCTATCAGAAAAATGACCGAAATCAATCTTGAAGCTTGTCAAAACATTGATAGTGCAGTAAAAGAATTGAGAAACTTAAAGAATTTTAAAGTTATTAAAGACGCTTGTGCGAGAATTAATAAATTAGAAAACAAGTCAGATAACGTTTATAACAAAGCAGTTTTTGAAATTTTTGAAAACGAAACAGACGCTAAAAATATTATTAAATATAAAGAGGTGTTATCTGTTTTAGAATCAGCAACAGATAAATGTAAGAGTGTTGCAAACATACTGGAATCTATTTCTGTAAAACATTCTTAAATTCAATTTATTTCATTCTGAAGTTATAATTTATGACGCTACTTATAATTATTATAGTATTAGCCTTAATTTTTGATTACATCAATGGTTTTCATGATGCGGCAAATGCTATTGCAACAGTTGTTGCTACAAAGGTTCTAACGCCTTTTCAGGCGGTTCTTTGGGCAGCATTTTTTAACTTTTTGGCATATTGGGTTTTCGGATTTGGTGTTGCAGATACCGTTGCAAAAACAGCGCACACTATGGAGATTAACCTTGTTGTTATTCTTGCTGGTGTGATTGCAGCTATTTGTTGGAATTTATTAACCTGGTGGTTAGGGATTCCTTCAAGTTCATCACATACTTTAATTGGTGGTTTTGCAGGAGCAGCAGTTGCTCATGCTATAGCTGTACACGGTTTTTCAGGTTATGTTGGAGAAGATGGAACAACACATTATTGGTACGAAATTGTAAGCTGGTACAAATCAGGAAAAGATGGAGGAATGCCTTCAGGAGTTCTTATTATTATTGCTTTTATTGTTTTAGCACCTTTATTAGGAGCTTTAGCTTCATACTTAATTTCGATCTGGTTATTGAACGCATCTCGTAAAGTTATTGGACCAAAAATTTTCACAGTAGCTTTAATGATTGGTACTATTTGGTTAGTTAGCAGTTTAATGGTTCCTTATGCAGAGATTGATAAGCCTAGATTTGATTCCCATTTTTGGAGTGTAGCTTTTGATCCGCATAATATTAAATGGTTTTTAGTAGCTTTTATCATTTTGACAGTAAGTGCTTTTTGTTTGATATTCAGTAGTTTGAATTTACATCAGGCTGATGCTGCTTTGAAAAAAATGCAATTATTATCTTCTGCTGCTTTCAGTTTAGGACATGGTGGAAATGATTCTCAAAAAGTAATGGGTATTATTGCTGCTGCCGTAGCGGTGTTTATTCATACAAGCCCTCCGGGAACGCATCTGACTTCATGGTTAGATGTAGTTTTGCCAAATGATGATTTAGGTATAAAAGGAGTAATGCCGGGATGGATTCCTTTAGCGTGTTATTCTGCTATTGCTGCGGGAACTTTGAGTGGTGGTTGGAAAATTGTGAAAACAATGGGTTCTAAAATCACAAAAGTGACTTCATTTGAAGGTGTTGCTGCTGAAACTGCTGGTGCTTTGACACTTTACTTTACAGAGCATTTAAAAATTCCGGTAAGTACAACACATACAATTACAGGTTCTATCATTGGGGTTGGATTAACAAAACGTGTTTCTGCCGTTCGTTGGGGAGTTACTGTAAGTTTGATTTGGGCTTGGATATTAACGATTCCTATTTCAGCTCTTTTAGCAGGTATTGTTTATTTTCTTTTAAGTGTTTTTATTAAATAGTAAAATGATATTTGTACAATGTGAGAATTAAAATTACATTTTAAAACATAAAAAAAAAGCCGGTTTCTTTATTGAAACTGGCTTTTTTGTTGCATGATATTTATTGTTTTAAAATGATAATGTATTTATATTTACATTGAAATAATGAAGAGATCAAGCTTATAATGGAGGAAATAAATCAAATAGCGAGAATTAAAAAGAAGTTAATCCTTGCAAAAAATAATGATAAAGATTTACAGGTATTTGGCGCAGAAAGTCACCAATATATTTTAGGAGAACCAGTAAATAAAGATCAAATTTTAGAATTTGAAAAAGAATACAATTTAGAACTTCCGGAATGTTATAAAGTATTTTTACTTGATATAGGCAATGGTGGAATTTCATTCGGAAATTCTGCCGCTGGACCTTCTTATGGAATTTATCCTTTGGGTAAAAATGTAGATGAATTTATTGCTGAAAATACAAAAGAATATCTAAAACGAGATTGCAGTTTCCATCCAAAAATGACAAATGAGTTTTGGGCAGCATTAACGAAAAATATTGAAGATAATGACGATATTTCTGATGAGGATTTTGATCTTGAATTAGGAAAAATATTTTCAGGATTATTGCCAATCGGTACTCAGGGTTGTACTTACTTTTATGCACTTGTTTTAAATGGTGAATTTAAGGGAAGAGTCGTAAATGTTGATATTGACAGACAGAAACCATATTTTGCTTTTGAAGCCAACTTTTTAGATTGGTATGAAAGATGGCTGGATGAAATTATTCCAGAAAACGTAATGATGCTTGAGCCTGATTTGTTCCAATATACATTAGGAGGAACGTCAGGTTATATTTTAGAAGTATATTTTTCTACCAATGAAAATAATACTAAAATAGAATGTTTGAATGGAATTTTAAAAAAAGAGCAACTTGATTTAGAAACTCTGGATATTCTGGAGAAACAATATAAATTAAGTGTTGGTGAATTTCAAAAAATACTGCTTCAAACACTGACTAAGTTTGATTATGAAAGAGCTTTTCCTTATTTAATTGATTTTACGCAAAAGAGTTTTTTGACAGTTTTTCAGTTTGTGTTTTGGTATGCAAAAGACAAAAGCTCAGATTGGCTGGATTTTATTAAGTCGAATGTTGAAAGAATAGGTGATATTGAAACTTTTCGATTTTGCACTTATTTGCTAAAAGAAATGAATATTGATTACGGTGATATTATTATCCCTTATACTCTAAAAGATAATGAAGAAATAAGAGTGAATGCTTATTACTCGCTTGGTCAATTAGAGAATAAAAGTAATTATATAGATACATTTATTATCGGGTTGCGAGATAATTCAAACAGAGTTATTCACACCGTATTGCAAGCCTTAGATGGAGTAGCAGATCAAAAACTTTTAGAACATTATAAGTTTATAGCCGAAAAATTTCCAAAAGAACAGGATTACATTCTTGTAAATCTAAATCATAGACTAAAATCTTTTGGGTTGAATAATCAAACCGTTAAAGAAATGAATACTGGTTATAAAAATAGAAAATGGTATCAGTTTTGGAAATAAAAAAAGCCAGTTTCTTTATTGAAACTGGCTTTATGTTTGATTTATTTCTGAATTTATTCTTTAGTAAACGAATAATTTTTTCCGCCTTGTTTTAGAATCATTTCTTTTTTGTCATTATTAAATTCAAGTACAACTCCGGCAGCGTCAAATTTAAAAATATTAACAGCAGTAGCTTCTAAAGGAAAAGATGGTTGTCCTGTTGCTTGTGCGGTCATTATATTATTCTTTTGAGAAATAGTTACTTTTATTGGGATTTCTGTACTTGCATATATTCCGGAATAAGAATCTAAGGTTGCCGGAGCAACAACAAAATCAATAAAAGTTGGCATTGTAAAAGGCTTGTTAAAATAAGAACTTAAAGCACACAATAAAATGTTGTTGTTGTCATAACCCATCGCTCCGTTTGAAGTAATAGCGACTGCTAGTTTTTCTGTAGGGAAATAGTTTACAATAGATCTAAAGCCATCAATTGTGCCACCGTGCCCATAGCTGATTTTTTCGAAATATGGAATCTCAACAATTCCCATTCCGTATTTGTCTTTTATGCTTTTCATTTGATTTAAATGTTCAATCGAAATAATTTTTCCTGCAAAAAGGCTTTCAATAAAAATATTTAAATCTGTTGGGTTAGAAACTATAGCTCCTGCACCAATTGGAATTGACATGTCAGTCTCTTTTTCTTTTTGCCATTTTCCGGTTAAATTATAGGAATAACTTTCGTTTTTATCTAAAGTAGTTTTCCCTCCTAAATAGGTGTTTTTCAAATTTAAAGGTTTGATAATTTGTTGGTTGAGAATGTCTCCGTACGATTTTTTATAGACATCTTCCAGAATGTATGATAATAAAATGTAATTCGAATTGCAGTATTGACCTTTTGTGTCAGGTTCAAAACTTGTAGGTCCGGCAGCAATTCTTTCAATCATTTTGGCTCTTGATTGATATTCAGTGTTCCAATTCAAATAATCAGGATCATTGGTAAAATCATGAACGCCGCTTCTGTGGTTTAATAAGTTGCTAATTGTAATTGTTTTTGCGTTTTTTATTGTTGGAAAATATTTGTCAATAGTTTGGTTTAAGTTGATTTTTTTGTCTTGTACAGCTTTAAAAATCAAAGCAGCAGTAAAGGTTTTAGAAATAGAACCAATCCTATATTTTGTATTTATACTTGATTTTTTTGAAGTTGTAATGTCATCGAAACCAATTGATTTAGTGTAAATAGTTTTTCCGTTTTCAGATATGGCGATGCTTCCCATGAATTTATTGTTCTTTTCTAAAAGAAGAAATAAACTGTCTAATCTTTGTGGATTGAAATTTTGGCTGAACCCGCTCGCGGTGATAAGAGCAAATAAACTGGCAATAATAATTTTTTTCATGATAAGGTTTTTTGGTTGATTGATTTTTTGAGTTTTAGTAATAAGGTTATTAGGAAATAAAATAATACGATTGAAAGTAACATCACAGGAATGAACCAGTTGCCAAGAACTTCTATAGTTTGTTTTTTTAAGTCACTTTCAGGATTCACTATCCCCAATATAAAAACAGAATAAGAATCGGGTTTGATATGCAATCCAACAAGTGACGGATAGAATATTTTGGCAAAAATCAGGAAGACAAAACCAAAAAGGAAAAGATATAAAACAAAGAAAAAGATATATGAAACGCCATTGGTAAAGTTCAATATCAGTGCTTTGAATACATGAACAGGATTAAAGGTTTTTGTTGCCTGTTCCAATTTTTTATCTGCGATAAGTGGTTTTAAAACTTCCTCAGGAATTCCTAACTTTTCGATAATGTCTAAAAGCGAATCTATTTCGTTTGTCTTGTTTTTATGCTGAATAGATTCATAAATATGGCTATTGAATTCCATATAAATATCATCCTGATTGATTTTTGATAACGAAGAAGTTGCTTTTTTAATGCGCTTCATATAATCGTTATAAATTCTCTGTGAAGCTTTTTGTTCAAATTTGATGTCTTCTATTTTCATTGGATGATTTTTTTGATTGATTTTTCCAGATTCTCCCAGTAGATATTCATCTGACTTAAAGTTTCAATTCCGGCTTCGGTTAATGAATAATATTTTCTTGGAATTCCGGTTTCTTGTTCGACCCATTTTGAATCAACTAGTTCTTCAGTTTTCAACCGGTTCATTAAAGGATAAAGAGTTCCTTCGGCGATTTCTATTTCGGTATGTTTCCTTATTTGTTCTATAAGTTCATAACCATAGTACTCACTATTTTTGAGCACGTTCAGGATAATGAAAGTTAGCGTGCCTTTCTTTACCTGTGATTTCCAATTTGTTACAAATGTTTCATTCATTTTGTAAATGTATAACAAAATACATAGTATAACAAAGTATATAGCTATAATTTTTTATTAAAAACAATTTAATTGCAGATTATCAGTGTTTTAGCTGTGGTTTAATTTATTTTCTAAAATTTTTATGATTGTGTTTTCGCGTGTAATGCGTTTGTTTGAGATGTTTTTTATCTTCAGAAATAACACTTATAGTACCGTCAATTTCTAACATACAAAGCTTTACATCTGTAAAATGTTCTAAACCATGTTCACGCATCGCTTCTTTTAATTCGTCGTGCGAAATGTCTAATTTGCTCAGAGCGTCAAAATCCAGTTTTCCGTCGTGAATTAAAATTTCAGGTTTGTCTAACAGTAAGTCGTTAAGGATTTTGTATTTATGCGTTAGCTTTTTGATTATAAAGTTGATTACAAATAAAACCAAAGCAGCAACCAAACCTCCCCAAAGACTTGTGTCAGGTCCAACCATTGCATTTTGTACCGAATTACTAATCAGTAAAATCAGA
This sequence comes from Flavobacterium psychroterrae, assembly GCF_018380615.1. Taxonomy (GTDB): domain Bacteria; phylum Bacteroidota; class Bacteroidia; order Flavobacteriales; family Flavobacteriaceae; genus Flavobacterium; species Flavobacterium psychroterrae. The sequence goes on from NZ_JAGYVZ010000030.1 coordinate 16,109, forward strand.
ATAATATCGGCAGTATTTAATTGCGAAAGTTCTTTTTTACCAAAAATTCGCAGTGCAATTGTCATGAAAAAATAAACTGCCGCACTTCTTAAAATAATATCTAAATAAGGAAACACCATATTTTTCAGGGTTTAGATTTAAAAAAGCTTTGTCAAAGTTTTAAAACTTTGACAAAGCTGCTAAATTAATTGTCAGACATTAAGTCTAAATGAATATTATGGAATGAGAAATTAAGACAGCTTAAAATTCTTCTCGATTGCTCTGATCATTTCTCCTGCAATATCTTTATTTGTTGCGCCTTCAATTCCTTCAAGACCTGGCGAAGAGTTTACTTCAAGTAATAAGGGACCTTTTGAAGAACGGATAATATCAACACCGGCTACTTTTAAGTCCATTGCTTTTGCTGCTTTTATTGCGATCTTTTTTTCTTCGGCAGTTACTTTTATCACAGAAGCTGTTCCTCCAAGATGAATGTTTGCTCTGAATTCTCCAGGCATTGCTTCGCGCTGAATTGCCGCAACCACTTTTCCGTCGATTACAAAACAACGAATATCTTTTCCGTTCGCTTCTTTAATAAATTCCTGAACCAGAATGTTTGCATTTAAACTTTTAAACGCATTGATAACACTTTCTGCAGCTTTTTTGGTTTCAGCTAAAACAACACCTTTTCCTTGTGTTCCTTCCAATAATTTTACAATTAAAGGTGAACCTCCAACCATTTTAATTAAATTGTCAGTATCCAGAGGAGAGTTGGCAAAACCGGTTGTTGGAATATCAATTCCGCTATTCAAAAGCAATTGTAATGAATATAATTTATCCCGCGATTGTGTTATGGCAGAAGCCGAATTTAAAACGAAAACTTTCAAAGCCTCAAATTGACGCGTTAGGGCACACCCGTAAAAAGTAATGCTTGGTCTAATTCTAGGGATAATCGCATCAAATTGATTTAGGATTTTTCCACCGCGATAATGAATTTCCGGTGTTTTTGCATCCAGTTTCATGTAGCATTCTTTGATATTCAAAAAGTGCATTTCATGACCGCGCATTTCACCCGCTTCCATGATTCTTTTGTTGCTGTATAATTCAGGATTACTGGCTAAAAGTCCAATTCGCAAACCAGAAGTCGCTTTTTCTGAATTTTGGTACAATTCTTTTAATGCTTCAGGAGAGGGTTGTCCTAACATGTATTTTTCTTCAGGATCAACTAATACACGTCCGCTCATTGCTTCACGTCCTAAAAGCATTCTGAAACCCATTGAATCCCTATTGGTCAATGTCATTTCAATAGGCCATTTTACATCGCCAAGTTTTATGCTGGTTTGAATCACATAACGATGTTCTCTAAAACCGCTCGAACTTTTTACAATTCTTTTATCAACCAACGGAGCTTCGCAATGAATGATGGTTTTAATATTATTCTGAATTGGATTAATATCAAATTTCACCCAATTGGCATCATTTTTTATAAAAGGAGCTATGTTTATAGCGTGCATTGCCGAAGTTTTAGCACCAGAATCAACACGAGCTTTGATTGTTGGAATTCCTAGTTCTGGAAATGCGCACCATTCTTCACTACCTAAAATGACTTTGTTTTGAAGCATACGTTATTATTTTTTTATAGAATTTAATAGCCAAAAATAGCTATTTGCTTTTACTAAAGATAGTAATTTATCTAAAAAAAATACCCGTTATGTTATGAAAACGTAACGGGTAAATTAAATTTGTTATAAACTTTAACTAATTTATTGATTTGTTGGTTCTTCGGCTTTGTGTATTTCTACAGAAAGTTCTTGAGAATCATCGTCTTTTAAATCCATTAAGATTTCATCACCTGAATGTATTTTTGAAGTTATGATTTCTTCTGCCAATAAATCTTCAACATATTTTTGAATTGCTCTTTTTAGAGGTCTTGCTCCAAATTGTCTGTCGAAACCTTTCTCTGCAATAAACGCTTTTGCTTTATCAGTAAGGTTTAATTTGTATCCTAATTCTGAAACGCGGGAATATAGTTTTGCAAGTTCAATTTCGATAATCAAATCAATATCATGTTTCTCTAATGCGTTGAATACGATTACATCATCAATTCTGTTTAAGAATTCAGGAGCAAAAGTTTTTTTCAATGCATTTTCGATAATGCTTTTAGAGTTTTCATCGGCCTGAGCTACTTTCGCAGCAGTTCCAAATCCTACACCTTGACCAAAATCTTTTAACTGACGCGCTCCAACATTTGATGTCATGATAATAATAGTATTTTTAAAGTCGATTTTGCGACCTAAACTATCTGTTAAATATCCATCATCAAGAACCTGAAGCATCATATTAAATACATCCGGATGCGCTTTTTCGATCTCATCTAAAAGTACCACACAATATGGTTTTCTACGAACTTTTTCAGTCAATTGTCCGCCTTCTTCATATCCTACATATCCCGGAGGCGCTCCAACTAAACGAGAGATCGCAAATTTCTCCATGTATTCACTCATGTCAATACGTACTAACGCATCTTCAGAATCGAATAATTCTTTTGCTAAAACTTTCGCTAATTGTGTTTTACCAACTCCTGTCTGACCTAAGAAGATAAACGAACCAATAGGTTTGTTAGGATCTTTAAGTCCGGCTCTGTTACGTTGAATAGAACGTGCAATTTTTAAAACTGCTTCGTTTTGACCAATTACTTTGTTCTGAATTAATTCAGGTAATTTGGCTAATTTATTACTTTCTGTTTGTGCAATTCTGTTAACGGGAATTCCGGTCATCATAGAAACAACATCGGCTACATTATCTTCTGTAACTTCAATTCTGTTATTTTTAGAATCTTCTTCCCATTGTTCTTGCGCAACAGCTAGATCTTTTTCGATACGTTTTTCGTCATCACGAAGTTTGGCAGCCTCTTCATATTTCTGTTTTTTGACTACCATGTTTTTGTTTTCACGCACTTCTTCTAACTGACGTTCTAAATCAAGAATTTGTTTCGGAACATCAATGTTAGTAATGTGTACGCGAGAACCTGCTTCGTCAAGAGCATCAATAGCTTTGTCCGGTAAAAAACGCTCAGACATATATCTGTTTGTTAATTTAACACAAGCTTCAATTGCTTCCTGGGTATAAGTTACATTGTGGTGATCTTCGTATTTGTCTTTAATATTGTTCAAAATTGCAATAGTTTCCTCAACAGATGTTGGTTCAACAATTACTTTTTGGAAACGTCTTTCAAGAGCACCATCTTTCTCAATATATTGTCTGTATTCATCAAGAGTTGTAGCACCAATACATTGGATTTCGCCTCTTGCTAAAGCAGGTTTGAACATATTTGAAGCGTCAAGAGAACCTGTTGCTCCGCCAGCACCTACAATAGTGTGAATTTCATCAATGAAAAGAATGATATCGTCGTTTTTTTCCAGCTCGTTCATAACGGCTTTCATTCTTTCCTCAAACTGACCGCGGTATTTTGTTCCTGCTACTAAACTGGCAAGATCCAGAGTAACCACACGTTTATTGAAAAGAATACGAGAAACTTTTTTCTGGATAATACGCAGTGCAAGTCCTTCTGCAATAGCAGATTTACCAACTCCGGGTTCTCCAATTAAAAGAGGGTTGTTCTTTTTTCTACGGCTTAGGATTTGAGAAACACGTTCAATTTCTTTTTCGCGTCCTACAACCGGATCAAGTTTTCCTTCTTCTGCCATTTCTGTTAAATCTCTCCCAAAATTATCTAAAACCGGAGTCTTGGATTTTTTGTTTGACTTATTGGCTGGATTATTGAAACTACTTTCTTTAAGACTGTCATCTTGTCCTGAATCATCATTATACGATTCGTTTCTTGGCAAGTTTTCTAAGAATTCTTCTTCGTTTGGAGTCATATTTAAATATTGTTCTTTAGCTATGTCATAATCTATTTTTAGCTTATTCAACAGCTTGGTTGTTGGATCGTTTTCGTTTCGTAAGATACATAAAAGCAGGTGTGCCGTGCTAATTGACGAGCTCTGAAATACTTTAGCTTCCAGAAAGGTTGTCTTCAGTGCTCGTTCCGCCTGTCGCGTAAGATGAAGATTTTTCTTTTCGGCATTTACTTCAACGCTTTGATTGGCCGGACTCAGTATTTCTACCTTCCTGCGTAAATGGTCTAAATCGACTGCAAGGTTATTAAGTATATGAATAGCTTTTCCGTTACCATCTCTTAAAATGCCTAGCATTAGATGTTCAGTACCAATAAAGTCGTGTCCTAAACGAAGGGCTTCTTCTTTACTGTATGTAATAACATCTTTTACTCTTGGTGAAAAATTATCATCCATAATATATAATTGGTATTGTAAATTTAGTGAATTAGTGTTTGAAAAACAAAAACCATACCCTTAAGGAACTCCTGACAGCTAAGAGACAAAAAAAATAACAATAAAAGCGTTAAAAAACGCTTAATTTATTAACTAAAAAGCAAAATAAAGTTGTTAATAAATCATTGAAATAAGTGTAAGGAAATAGCTGAAAAAATTCCAAAAAAACGTATCTTGGCACGCTTTTAAACTAATATAATTATTTAAACATAACAACTTATGTCTGAAGGAGAAAAGTTAATTCCTATTAACATTGAAGATGAAATGAAATCAGCTTACATCGATTATTCGATGTCAGTAATTGTATCAAGAGCGCTTCCTGATGTTAGAGATGGCTTGAAACCAGTGCATCGAAGAGTTCTTTACGGAATGTATGACTTAGGAGTTTTTTCAAATAAAGCTCATAAAAAATCTGCGAGAATCGTAGGAGAGGTTTTGGGTAAGTATCACCCACACGGAGATACCTCAGTTTATGACGCAATGGTGCGTATGGCCCAGGAATGGAGCATGCGTTATTTATTAGTGGATGGTCAGGGTAACTTTGGTTCTGTCGATGGTGACAGTCCGGCAGCAATGCGTTATACTGAGGCCAGAATGCGTAAGATTTCTGAAGACATCATGGCAGATATCGAAAAAGAAACAGTTGATTTTCAATTGAACTTTGATGATACTTTATATGAGCCAAAAGTAATGCCTACAAGAGTTCCTACTTTATTAATTAACGGAGCAACAGGAATCGCAGTAGGTATGGCAACAAATATGCCTCCACACAATATAACTGAAGTTATCAACGGAACACTTGCTTACCTTGATAATAACGATATTGAAATTGACGAATTAATGACCTATATCAAAGCTCCTGATTTTCCAACGGGAGGTATAATATATGGTTACGAAGGTGTTCGTGAAGCTTTTAAAACCGGTAGAGGACGTATTGTAATGCGTGCAAAAGTTGGTTTTGAAGAAGTTGACGGAAGAGAATGTATCATTGTGACAGAGATTCCTTATCAGGTAAACAAAGCCGAAATGATCAAACGTACGGCTGATTTGGTTAATGATAAAAAAATTGAAGGTATTGCCAATATTCGTGACGAGTCTGACAGAAACGGTATGCGTATCGTCTATATCCTGAAACGTGACGCTACGCCAAACGTAGTTTTGAATACCTTATATAAATATACATCGCTACAATCTTCTTTTAGTGTAAATAATATTGCACTTGTAAAAGGTCGCCCGCAAATGCTGAATCTAAAAGATATGATTCACTATTTTATCGAGCACCGTCATGATGTGGTAGTTAGAAGAACTCGTTTTGAGTTACGTAAAGCAGAAGAAAGAGCCCATATATTAGAAGGTTTAATTATTGCATCTGATAATATAGATGAAGTAATTGCTTTAATAAGAGGTTCGAAAAATACAGAAGAAGCTCGTGAGAAATTAATCGAAAGATTTAAATTATCAGATATTCAGGCTCGTGCCATTGTTGAGATGCGTTTACGTCAGTTAACAGGTCTTGAACAAGACAAGTTAAGAGCTGAATACGAAGAATTAATGAAGTTAATCGAACATTTGAAAGCTTTATTAGCAGATGTAAATTTAAGAACTAGCTTAATTAAGGAAGAACTTGAAGAAATTCGTGAGAAATACGGAGATGCCCGACGTTCTCAAATTGAATATTCTGGTGGAGATGTAAGTATCGAAGATTTAATTGCCGATGAAAATGTTGTAATTACAATTTCGCACGCAGGTTATATTAAACGTACAAACCTAACCGAATACAAAACTCAAAATAGAGGAGGAGTTGGACAAAAAAGTGCAGGAACAAGAGATCAGGATTTCCTTGAGCATATGTTCGTTGCAACCAATCATCAATATATGATGTTCTTTACGCAAAAAGGAAAATGTTTCTGGATGCGTGTTTACGAAATTCCTGAAGGAAGCAAAACTGCAAAAGGTAGAGCGATTCAGAACTTAGTAAACATTGAAAGCGATGATAAAGTAAAAGCTTTCATTTGTACACAAGACTTAAAAGACAAAGATTATATCAATAGTCACAATCTTGTAATGGTAACTAAAAAAGGTCAGGTTAAGAAAACATCTTTAGAGAAATATTCTAAACCAAGAGTAAATGGTGTTGCTGCAATTACAATTAAAGAAGGTGATGAATTACTTGAGGCTAAATTAACAAACGGAGAAAGTCAAATTATTCTTGCTGTTAAATCTGGTAAATTAGTTCGTTTTGAGGAAACTAAAACACGTCCGATGGGAAGAACAGCTTCCGGAGTTCGCGGAATTACCTTAAAAGATGATACTGATGAAGTAATTGGTATGGTTACTGTTGATAAAGAAAATGTGAACGATTCGCAAATTTTAGTTGTAACTGAAAATGGATACGGTAAACGTACTAAATTAGTTGATGACGATGGTGAAGATGTTTACAGAATCACAAACCGTGGAGGTAAAGGTGTGAAAACCCTTAATATTACAGAGAAAACAGGAAAACTAATTTCTATAAACGCTGTAAGTGATGCTGATGATTTAATGATTATCAACAGATCAGGATTAACGATCAGAATGGCAATTGAAGATTTACGTGTAATGGGCCGTGCAACTCAGGGAGTTCGATTGATTAACTTAAAAGGTAAAGATTCTATCGCTGCTGTAACAAAAGTTATGAAAGATGATGTTGCTGAAGTTATCGTTGACGAAGATGGTAATGTTATCGAATCAGTAATTGAAAGAGTTAAACCTGATTTAGAAGTTCTTGAAGACGAAGGTCCGGTTGAAGACGACGACGACGACGATACTGACGAAGTAGTAGAAGACGAAGATGATACTGAAGAAGAAGAATCTGAAGAATAAAAATTAATAACCACTTATAATTAAATATACAAATTGAATACTATGAAAAGTAAATATGTAATACTTGCGTCAGCATTATTGATTTCAGTAGCTACTTTTGCTCAAAAAGATCAGATAAAAAGTGCTGAAAAAGCGTTAAAAGGAGGAGATGCTCAGGGAGCAATCACGATCCTGAACGATGCTGAAAATATGGTAGCAAATGCCAAAGATGTTGAGCAGGCTCAATTCTATTTTGTAAAAGCAAACGCTTATTTAGATTTAGCAAACAAGAAAACAGACGAAAGCAAAAATCTTTCCCTTGCTGCTGAAAACTATAAAAAGTTAATTGATGTTGAAAAAGCTTCAGGAAAATTAAAATATTCTACTCAGGCTGCGACTTCAATTACTGATATTAAAGGAAAGTTGATTAACTCGGCTATTGCAGATTCTCAGGCTAGTAAACATGCTGATGGAGCTAAAAAATTGTATGACGCTTATTTATTAGATAAAAAAGATACAATCAATTTATATTATGCAGCTTCAACAGCGGTAAACGCACAGGATTTTGATCTTGCATTGCCAATGTACGAAGAGTTGAAAAAATTAAACTATTCTGGAAAAGGAACTAATTATTTAGCAGTAAATAAAATTTCAGGGAACGAAGATAATTTCAGCAATGCAAAAGACAGAGATTTAGCTGTAAAATTAGGAACTCACGAAAAACCTAAAACTGAAGCTATTCCTTCTAAAAGAGGTGAAATTTACAAAAACTTAGCTTTAATTTTAGTTCAGAAAGGACGCAGCGAAGAAGGTAAAAAAGCAATCGCTGATGCAAGAAAAGCAAATCCGGATGATAGTTCTTTAATCTTAACTGAAGCTAACTTATATTTAGATTCTAAAGATTATGAAACATACAAAAAATTAGTTGGTGAAGCTTTGCAAAAAGATCCAAACAATGCTGATTTAGTTTTCAACTTAGGCGTTATTAGTGCAAATGCTAAAAACAATGCCGACGCTGAGAAATATTATCTGAAAGCGATTGAAATCAATCCAAACTATGCAAATGCTTATCTTAACCTTGCAGCTTTAAAATTAGAAGCTGAAAAGCCAATTATTGATGAGATGAATAAATTGGGTACTTCTGCAAAAGATATGAAACGTTACGATGTGTTGAAAGCACAGAGAGAAAACGTTTTTAAAGGAGTTATTCCTTACCTTAAAAAAGCAAATGAATTAGATCCTAAAAACGAAGATGTATCTAAAACATTATTAGGTGTTTACAAAGCGTTAGAAATGACAGCTGAAGCAAAAGCACTAAAAGCTACAATGTAATTAAGTACATTTTAGAAATAAAAAAAAACCATTCACCGAGGTGAATGGTTTTTTTATGCTTAAAAGTTATCCTTAACTAAGTAAAGTAACTGAAAGTGTAATTGTGGTATTTAAGAGTTTAGAAATCGGACAGACTTCTTTTGCTTTTGTAGCTATAGTTTCAAATTCTTCGGCTGAAATATTTGGTACTTTTCCTTTTAAGTCTAAATGAATCAAAGTAATTGTTCCATCTTCAAAAGTTACTGTTGCTTCTGTGGTTAAATCATCTGCCGTAAAATTACCTTCGTTAAGTAAAAAACTTAATTGCATGGTAAAACAGCCAGAATGTGCTGCAGCAATTAATTCTTCAGGATTTGTTCCAACTCCGTCAGCAAATCTTGTTTTAAATGACAATTGAGCATTATCTAATGTAGTACTTTGTGTACTTATGCTTCCTGTTCCTTCCATTCCGGTTCCTTTCCAGTTGGCATGTGCTTTTCTTGTAAATTTCATCTTTCGTTGTTATTAGGATTAATAATTGTATTTGTTCGTTTTATTGATTATCCGTAGAAAATGTGTTTCTCAAATATAATCAATATTTTACAAAAGTTAAATTGTAATTGTTAAGTTTAAGGTTTCATGTTTCAAGTTTAAGGTTGAAAATAGAGCTAGAAAAAAAATTACCGCAAAGACCGCACAGTTTATTTTTAAGAATGTTTAGAAAATACAATGTCCGTAAGTCTTGCTATTTACCAACTCTGCGGTTTTTTTTGTTTGTCATCTTTGTCACAATATCTGCAAAGCTTTGCGAACTCTTGCGTTTTTTTAAAAGCTATATATAAAAAAATTTGTGCACTTTGCAGTAAATTTTACATCACAATCTAGACAAAGCTTTAAGATTTTGCGTTTTTACAAACCAGGCATATAAAAAAAACTCTGTGCACTTTTTTGTAAATTTTTGCATTACAAGATTAAAAACTCTTTGAAGTAAAACTCATTCCAACAAAAAAAAGGAGCAATGAAAAAATCATTACTCCTTAATAAGTATTAGTATAGCAATTGAAGCCTATTCCTGACCTAAATTGCGCAACTGTTTCAGTTTGTCTTTCCAAAGTTCAAGGCTTTCCTTATGTATAGCAATGTTTTTGCGAACTTCAAGAACAATTGAATTCTCTTTTTTAGCATTTCTGGTATTGGCAAAAAACTGAATGTTATTCTCTAATTGGAAAATTTCATTTTGAACTTCTTCAATTTTACGCATTAAGAAAATCTTTTCATTATCTAATTTACGAGTATCGTTATTGTCAGATAAAGAATCAATTCGGTTAGAGAAACGCATCATTTCAGTTTCTTTTTTACTCAAACTAAGTTTTTCAAAAAGAGCATCTAAAATTTTATTGAATTTTCCTTCTATATGACGTCTTGAAAAAGGTACTTTTCCATAACCTTTCCAGATTTCAATATGTGCTTTAATTGCATCAAGATCCGTTTTGTGATCACCTGTTAATTGGTAAGCACGTAAAATATCTAAATAAGCTTTTTTATTGTCAAAAGAAGCAACTTCATCAACGTTTTCTTCTGATTTGTGTTCTTTTAATTTGTCAAAATAGTGGTTACAAGCGTCTTTGAATTCCTTCCAGATTTTATCTGAATATTTTTTAGGTACATGACCAATTTGCTTCCACTCATCCTGAATTTGCTTCATGATGGGCGTAGTAACTCCAAAATCAGTACTTTCTTGTAATTCTTTGGCTTTTGCAACAAGAGCCATTTTTTTATTTAAATTATCGTTTTGATCCTTTTTAATGTCTTTATAAAATGAATTTTTAAAAGAATTAAAGTTTCTAACGGCAGTTTTAAATGCAGCCCATGTTTCTTCGTTTACTTCAGATGGTACTTTTCCAGCAGCAAAAAACTCATTTCTAAGTGCTTCTACTTTCTGAATTTGTAATAACCATTGTGAGTGAGAGTTTACTTTTTCAGTTCCTAAAACTTCAATTTTACCAATGATTTCTTTTTTAACTTCAAGATTGTTTACTTCGTTTGCTCTTTGGCTTTCGAATAAAACTTCTCTTTTATCATGGATTTTTTTAGTCAGTTCACTAAATTTATTCCAGATGGCATCACGATGTTCTTTAGAAACCGGACCAATATCTTCCTTCCATATTCTGTGTAAATCCTGTAATTCGCGAAACGATTTACTAATATCAGTTTCGTTTACCAACTCCTCAACACGTGCAATAATTTTTTGTTTTTGCTCCAGATTATATTTAAAATCCAAGTCTCTTGCTTCACGATCTAAGTGTAAATAATCGTAAAAATTTTCTACGTGAAAGTGATAATTATTCCAAACGTGATTGTATTTGTCTTTTGGAATTGATCCTGCATTTTTCCATCTTTCTCTTAAGTCATTAAAATGCTTAAGTGTGTCTTTGATGTTTTCCTGAGGATTTATAAGTTCTTTTAGTTCTTCAACTATGGCAAGTCTGTTTTCTAAATTCGATTTTAGATTGGTTTGTAAATGCTTGAAATGTGCATTTCTGTTTTCTCTAAAAACATTATAGTATTCGTCAAATTTAGATTTTAATGGAGAATGATATTCGAATTCCTCATTTGGATCTTGTTTAGAAGCATTAAATTCTTCTTTTTTCTCCTCAATAAGGTGATTGTATTGTAATAAAAACGACTTTTTAATTTCTTCAATATGATCTTTTACAGACATTACTTTGTCTGTGCTTATCAATTTTTTAAGTTCATCAACAAGTTCATCTAAAGAAAAGGTATCATAATCCTGCATAGGAATGTCATGACGCTCTTTTAGCGTTTCATCTTCACTTTCTTCAGCGTTCGAATTTGTTATGGCATCTAATGCAGTTTGATGGTCAGTTTCTGTTTCTTCGGCTCTATTTTCTACTTCAGTTTCAGTTTCTAAAGTTGAAGTTTCAGCAGTCGTATCAGGCTCCGTTGTTTCAATTGCATTATCTTGTGTAGAATCGCTATTTTCGATTTCTAATTTTCCGTCTGCCTCTTGCAGGTTATCATTCTTTTCTTCTAACATTTTAAATGTATAAGGTTTTTATTTTAAACAGAGCGAAAGATAGTAAAGGTGTTTCTAAATACAAAATAAATCGTTTGTTTATAGCTATTTTAAGATGAAATTCTTATTTATTGAAGTAATTTGAGATTATGATCTTGGTTTTTTTATTGATTTTTTGAAGTTAATTTAAATTCTAAATTAATAGAATTTTTAGAAAAATGAAATTAAAATAGTATCTCAAAGCTTTTATTATTGTTTTATTTTTAACTAGAACAAGATAAAAATTCCAATTTCAAATCCATAATTATATGATTTTTCACCTCCAAATGCAACGCTTGGATGAATATAAACCATATTCGATGGTGTTAGCTTTCTTCCGTATTCGATAAAAGCAGTATTTTGAAAACCGTCAACAACAGTATTATATCTAAAATTCACATCTCCGGCAATCCAGTTTTTTCCAAAATAACGAAATACAATATTTTCATATGATGTTATGTTAATTTGATTTCGGTTATTAGATCCCGCAAAACTAGTTTGATTTTCAATTATGGATATCCAAAGATAATTTCTTGTTGAACCAATATATTGTCCGTATAACAGAGCAGGTAAAACAACCCATTTTCCTGTTCCAAAATTTGGATCATCAGATGAGTTTGTGATGATGCGTGTTCTTAAGGCAATTCCTTTTTTTGTATCGATATAAGGAATATACGTTGCCCCAAACGAAAAGTCGCCCAAACCTGTCTTATTAATCTGGTCATTATTTTTAGATACTATAGGTATGTCTGCCCTCAAATTCCAGTGTTTACTGCCAATGGGTAAAATCAATCTAATATTAGTTGTATTATAGGAACCATTATTAAGATCGAGATATTCATTTGTCACCAATACCGTATGTTTAAAATAGTTGACCCGTGCCCCGGTAAATGGATTTTTTTTGGTCTCATCAATTTGTGCAGATGCGGTAAAAGAAATGGAAACATTGAATAAAATAAGGGCTAATAAAGTTTTCATAGATTTGAGTTTAAGAACCAAATCTAAATAAAAAAAAGCTGGCAAAATATCATTTTTATAAATAAAGTATTACAAATAGATACATTTGTTAAGATATGTTATAATCATATTAATTTATATTATAATATAGTGTTGTTGAAAATAGAATATATTCTATTTGTTTAAAATAAAATCAGAATACCAACTTCAATACCATAATTATACGATTTATGATTTCCAAAAGCAAAACTTGGATGAATATATCCCATGTTGTTAGAAGTGATTTTACGCCCAAATTCTATAAAAGCATTATTAGGATAACCTTTGTTAGTGGCATTGTATCGAAAAGCAACATCAGCTGCAATCCAGTTTTTCCCGATAATATACATGAAATAATTTTCGAATGATGTTGTATTTATATCATTCCTATTGTTTGAACCGGCAAAACTCATTTGGTTTTCTAATGATGCAATCCAGAGTAATTTTTTTTCTCTTATATAAGCACCATAGAATACTGCAGGTGCAAAGACCCATTTTCCAGTTCCTAAAGCCGGATCTGAAGCTGAATTTGAAATAATTCTGGCTCTAAAAGCAATTCCTTTACTATGATCTAGATACGGAATATAACTTATGCCAACGCCAATATCTCCAATTCCGGTTTTATTGACTGATGAAGTATTGGTTGAGATTAAAGGCAAATCTACCCGTAAATTCCAGGCTTTATTTGCAATAGGATGTAAAAATCTGAGTTGGGTAGTATTAAATGATCCTGATTCAGTATCTAGATATTCATTAAAAAACAAAATTGTTTTTAAGTAATAATGAAAGCGTGCCTCAGTAAAAGGATTTTTTTTAGTCTGTAAAGTATCCTGGGCTTTCGCCGAAATTGTAACTATAAAACTTAGAATGTAAAATAGCTGTAATTTTTTCATAACTACTTATAAATGAGTAGTCTAATTTACAAAAAATACGTTACTATTTTATTTATGATAAATTTTTTATTTATTCCAGATTTTCCATGCCTTTTCTGCCTGAAGTATAAGCATGTCATGACCGTTTTTTATTACTGCACCTTTTTCTTTAGCATTTTTTAAAAACTGAGTTTCTGCAGGATTATAAATTAAATCGTAGGCAATATGTTTCTCAGTAAAAAACTCATAAGGTAAATCTGGACAAGCTTCGATATTAGGACTTGTACCAACTGGTGTACAATTAATTATAATTTGAAAGTTATCAAATGTAGTAGCATTAATCAAGTTATAATCGATAATGTTTTCTTTAGCCTCTCTGGAAACAAAAGTATAGGGAATACCAAGTTCGTCAAGTGCAAAAGCAACTCCTTTTGATGCGCCGCCGGTTCCTAAAATAAGGGCTTTTTTGTGATGTGGCTCTAATAATGGTTGTAGTGATTTTTTAAAACCATAGTAATCAGTGTTGTAACCTTTTAATTTTCCGTTTTTGGTAAATTTAATTGTGTTTACAGCACCAATTAAGGCGGCTTTTCTTGAAAGTTTATCTAAGAATGGAATGACTTGTTCTTTGTAAGGAATTGTAACATTTAAACCTTTTAAATCAGGATTGTTTTTTACTAATTCAGTGAAATAATTAATTTCAGAGATATCAAAATTTTCGTAGCTGTTACCGGCAAAAACTTCATCACTAAATTTTTCTGTAAAATATCCTTTTGAAAATGAGTAACTAATATTACGGCCTAACAAGCCAAAACGTCTTCTTAAAGTATCAATCATTATTCTTTTCTATGTTTTTCAATATAATTTTTAACCATTTTTTTTGACCAGACTACCGGAAATAAATCTTCGATTAAAATGTAATTATCAAAGTTTAAACGTAAACCATTGCTCAAATGAAATTTTGCTTTGGTGTTTTCCTGTACCATAAAATACAATCCTGCTAAACGATATTCAACTTCGTTTTCTTCAGGAAAATATTCTGACGCTTGTAATAAAGTTTGAATAGCGCTTTCAAATTCACCTAAAAACTGAAGAATATCAACCCAGAATAACCACGTATCTAAAGCGTAATCTCCAAATTCTACTGCTTTTCTATAACCAAATTCCGCTTCTTCAAAAAAGTTCATTTGTTTGTTGATCGTTGCATAACGTTTCCAATACAAGCGATTTTGATTGTCGATTGCTAATGCTTTATTGACAAAAAATAGTGCTTTTTGAAAGTTTTTTTGACGAACATGAAAATCAGTAATCGCGATCCAGCCTTTGTCTAAAAGAGGATCTTCGTGTACAGTTTGATTGTAATATTGTAGGGCTTTCGCCGAATTTCCTAATTTTTCGTAGCATTTCCCTATACGCAATAGCGCATAAGAAGTGGCATCGTCTAATTCGATAGTTCGGTTATAGCTTTCAATAGCTTCGCTGTATTTTTTAAGACGCTCATATGCTTTTGCTTTTTCCATGAAAGCACCTAAAAACTCATCGTCAATAAGGGTTGCATAATCAAAAGCACGAATCGCATTTTCGTATTCTTTTACGCCATAATGCAAGCGACCAAGCTGATGCCAGGCGATTTCGCTATAGGGGTTTTTATTGATGTATTCGTTGAGATATACAATGGCTTCCTGATTTTGATCTAAAAATTCAAAACAATACACCACGTTATACAACGCAGACTGATCTTCTAAATCTTCTTCAAGACATTTGATAAAACTTTCTTTTGCCAACTCAAGATTATCCATAAAAAGATATTCCATTCCAATCAAGTTGTACACATCAGCGTAATCATCTGTAAATTGCAGGGCAATTTTAAGCAATTCTACCGCTTTTTCGTGTTGATCTCTTTTAGAACAAATATTTGCTTTCTGGATGTAAATTTCCTCGTTGTTAGGTTCGATTGCATATAACTCATTTAAGAGTTTCTCGGCGATTTCTAATTTGTCGTCGTAAACCAACATTTCTACTTGTACTAATTTTAAGCCCGTAGATTTTGGGTGCTGGTCTAATGCAAGTTTCAAGGCCTTTTTTGCTAAATTAGCCTTGCCTATATCTAAATAATGAAGAATAATTTCTTCAAATTCTTCAGAGTCAAAAAAGAGTACTTTGTTAGTTTTTAACATTGACTCAAATTTGGATAAGGATAGGTTATAATCTTCTTCTTCGTTGCTTAATTGCATACTGTCTTTATTTGAAATTAGCCTGTTATAAATTTAGGCAACCATATTATTGTTGTAAGGAATAGGAATTAATTGTTGTGAACAATTTAATTAACAATATGGACAGAATTTCTTTTCTGTTTTGATTTATAATCTTTTGATATTTAAAAGATTAAATTTACTTATTATTTTTGAACTTTATTTTTAACCAAGAATTCCAGCCCAGATAGAAGTTAAAATCCTTTTATACAGCTTCTTTAGCGGGATAAAGATTACTTCACTTGATACTTATTTTCAGCAGAGTTCAGTGAACTTCGTTGTAACTAATAGCTGGAAATAGCTTCTGATTAAACTTCTTGTTGTTTTTTCAGTATTTCATCCATAACGTTTAATATTATGGAACAACCTTCTTTAATTTCTTGTTCAGAAATGGTTAATGGGGGTGTTATTCGTATTGCGCATCCTTCAAACAGCAACCAAAATAAAATGAGCCCTTTGTCCTGACAATTTAAAATAACTTCGTTTGTTATTTCGGCAGTTTCGGTCATTGCGGCTAGCATTAATCCTTTTCCTCTAACTTCCTTTATCAAAGGATGTACCAAAAGCGATCTGAAGAGTTTTTCCTTATCAAGAGCTTCTTGCATTAAATTAGTTTCAGTTAATTCCTGCAAAGTAGCCAAACAAGCTGACGCAATGACAGGGTGACCTCCAAATGTGGTAATATGCCCAAGTTTAGGGTTTTCGGTCAGCAGATCCATTTTTTCTGCCGATGCCGTAAAAGCACCTACAGGCATTCCGCCGCCCATTCCTTTTCCCATAACGACAATATCTGGAACTACGTCATAGTTCTGGAAACCAAATAGTTTACCTGTTCGTCCAAAACCAGGCTGAATTTCATCGACGATCATCATAGCGCCAACTTCGTCGCAACGCTTGCGGACTTTTTGCAGATAATCATTCTCTGGCTGAATAAATCCTGCGCCTCCCTGAATGGTCTCTAAAAGTATTGCAGCTGTTCGGGTTGTTATTTTTTGTAAATCTTCTTCGTTATTAAAGGTAATAAAATCTACATCAGGAAGCAAGGGGCGAAAAGCTCGTTTGCGCTCTTCAAATCCCATGACGCTCATTGATCCCATTGTATTGCCGTGATAGGCGTTGTGACAAGAAATTAGCTGACTGCGACCTGTAGTTCGTTTGGCTAATTTTAGTGCGCCTTCGATAGCTTCTGTACCTGAATTGACTAAATAGGTTTTATTTAGTGATTCCGGTAGGAGTGAAGCCAATAGTTTGCAATATTGAACAGCTGGACTTTGTGAATATTCGCCATAAACCATAACATGCGAATATTTATCTAGCTGATCTTTAATAGCTTGATTGACTCTCGGGTGTTGATGTCCTAGCGTGCAGGCAGAAACACCAGCAACAAAATCTAAATATTTTTTGTCGTTAGTGTCGTAAATATAAGAGCCAATGGCGTGCGAAACTTCCATTCCTAGTGGATATGGAGATGTTTGTGCCTGGTATTTTATAAAATCTGGATTCATTTTTTTAAGGTTCTGGTTTAGTCAGAGTCTCAGTCTCAGTCTCAGTTTTCAGTTTTCGTTAGAACTGAAAACTGTGACTGCAAACTGCGACTGAATTTTACAGCAAAGATCGCAAAGTTTTACGCAAAGTCCGCTAAGTTGCGAATCAAGTTTATATTATTAAAATGAAAAGTTACAAAGCTTTGTAAGCTGAAAAACTGCCGCTAATTTATTATAAAGAACTGAAAACTGAAAACTGAAAACTGTGACTGAAAACTGAAAACTGAAAACTTACTTCTTACTCTTCGTACTAGTTTTAGGAGCAGCTTTCACAGCGGGTTTCTTTTTGTCGTAATCTAAGGTTTCTTTCCTGACTTTCATCGGGGTATTTTTGTCGTTAGTTTCCTGATCTTTTCCTTCTTGTACTAATTTATCATTGAGTTCATTGTCTTCCGCGGTGAAAATATCATCTTTAGATTTTATTCGTTCATCGCCTCGCCAGCGCAAGCCTTTTAGTTTACGCGCATTTTCTGGTAAATCGGCCTCAGGATAAATATCACCGTCTACTTTATTGAAAAAAGTGATCGTCTGGATATCATTATTTTCTAAAATAAGATTGATTTTACTGCTTACATTTTTATTGATTCCGATGAGTTCGTTCGCGTCATTTCGCATATAATAAACAACTTCGGTATTTTTGATAACATCAACATCATGTAGTTTTCCATCTAAGAATTTTCCAAATAAATTGAGTCCTTTTACCTGATTGTAACCGGTGCCGAGTGTATCCCGCGAGACTATAAAAGTATTATTGAGGACTTTTAAGGAATCTAATTTTTTAGTTGTATTATCGCCAATTAAGTGCATAATATCTCCGGTAATCTGGCTTTCACCATTCCATAAAATCGGATTTCCAATTAGTTTTGTCAAAGCCGTTTTAGAGTTTGAATGTATTGAATCACATTTTCCGCTCATGTCGATTTTAAAGAAACGAACATTTTTATAAGCTCTTAAAATTCTTTCGCCTTCTTTTCCGGTAACCATTAATTTTTGTCCGTGAATGTAAACAGAATCTTTTTCAACAAGATTTATTGCCACCGCTCTTTTAGTCACAAACATCGAATCTTTCAGTTTGTAAATTTCAGCATAATGTCCCTTTACGATTCCGCGATTGATAGAATCCGTAATTTTTACATTTCGCGTTGCCGATGCAAATTCTATATTTCGATTATAATACAAGCTGTCACCTTCTATGCGTCGATCATCGTATTTTATGTATGATTTTCTTAAAAAATGTGCAAGGTTTTTCTTCGTGTCATAAAATCCTTTTTCGGTATAAATATAATTGGATTTACTTGTAATGGTCGAAGGTCCAAATAAATAAGTATGTCCGGAATTACTATAATAATCTAAATGATTGGATTTTATAACATATTTAGGATTTGTGATGGTAACTTCTGTCAGGAATTGAAACTTCTTTTCGGTAACAAAATATCTTCCTGATTTACTTACTAAAGTATTGTCTTTATTAACGATTGTACCTTTTGTATTGTAAAAAACCTGCTGGATATTTCTATCAAAATTAATAGTATCAGTTGATAAAGTCGCATCTGGAGAACTCATAACCGCATCACCGGTAGCAAAAGCTTTTTTCTCATTTCCGCTATATTCTGCATATTTGCTATTTAAAAATAAAGTATCACCTTGTACTAATTGTACATTTCCGAAGGCTTTAAGGTAGTTTTCTTTTTGAAAAAAGTAGGCTTTATTACAAGTCAAAACAACACCATCATGGTTTACTTTTACATTTCCGGTAAGCAAAACTCCATCAGGCACAAGGGCTTGATTCACTTCTACAAGATCTGAATTTTCAATATTAATTGTTTTTGTCTTTGTTGCTTGTGCAAAAATGAATTGTGCGCTTAACAATAGCAAACAATAAGGTATGAAAAATAGTAATTTCTTCAATTGATTAAATTTTTGTCAAATTTATGAAAAAGGTTACAACCTTTACGGATATTGTGATTAATTTAATTGTTTCTTTTTAGCAGTAAATGTTCAGAGTTATAAAGGCTGAGGATGTCAAAGGGACAGAAGGAACAAAGGGGCAAAGTAACAAAGGAAAAAAGGTTCGGAGGACAAAGAAAGGATCAAAGGCTGAGTGCGTTTTCTTTTCTTTTTTAAAATCATTCAAAAATCTTTAAATCTTTGCCGCTCTGAAACTTTACCCTTTTTTTAAATTATCAACAAAACTGAGTACTGTTTCGTTGTAGTTAAGTTATTTAAAGTGAAATCGACACAAAATTAAGTTTTGTTTCTTTTGGGTTTTAAAAATTAGTCTAAATTTAGAAAATGGTTTTTAAATTATTGATTTTATCGTAATTGAGAAACGAATTAGTCTATAAAATGAATATGATACCTAAAAAAGTTTTTGTTGCGGGATTGGCTGCAACCATGCTGTTTTCTGCATGTAAAACCAAAGATTTAAAAATGAATATATCAAAAGAAGAAGTTACTGCTGATAGGAAAATTGTAGTCTATCAGGTTTTTACACGTTTATTTGGCAATAAAAAAACAAACAATAAACCCTGGGGAACAATTGAAGAAAATGGAGTGGGGAAGTTCAATGATTTTACAGATAAAGCACTTCATGAAATTAAAGATTTAGGGGTTACTTATATTTGGTATACAGGAGTTCCGCATCACGCTTTGGTTCGTGATTATAAAGCTTTTGGGATTTCTAATGACGATCCTGAAGTCGTAAAAGGACGTGCAGGATCTCCTTATGCCGTGAAAGATTATTATAATGTAAATCCTGATTTGGCGGTAAATCCGGCAAACAGATTGCAGGAATTCGAAGATTTAATTGCCCGCATACATAAAGCAGGTTTAAAATTGATTATTGATATTGTACCCAATCATATTGCCCGAAAATACGAAGGAAAAAGTAATCCCGAAGGTGTTCAGGATTTTGGTGCCAATGATGATGTAAATGTGGAATATAAAAGGGATAATAATTTTTATTACATCCCAAATAATCATTTTGAAATTCCGGATAATGATGTTCCGTTAAACGGAGAAAAAAATCCGCTTGTTGATGGTTTTTTTGATGAAAATCCTGCAAAATGGACAGGAAATGGTTCGCGTAAAGTAAAACCGGATCAAAATGACTGGTATGAAACGGTAAAAGTAAATTACGGAATTCGTCCTGATGGTTCTAAGGATTTTCCTGAACTTCCTGCTGGTTTTGATCAGAAATCATATCAGGAACATTTTGCTTTTTGGCAAAATAAAGATGTTCCGGATTCCTGGAAAAAATTCAAATCAATTGCTTTATACTGGACCGCAAAAGGTGTTGACGGTTTTAGATATGATATGGCAGAAATGGTTCCGTATGAGTTTTGGAGTTATATGAATTCAGCCATAAAAATAAAAAATCCAAATGCTTTTTTATTGGCAGAAGTGTATAACCCAAATGAATATCGCAATTATATTCGTTTAGGAAAAATGGATTATCTCTATGATAAAGTCGAAACTTATGATAAGCTGAAAGATATTATTCGCGGAAAATCTTCGCCTGATGGTTTATCAGATATTCAAAAAGGAATGTCAGATATTGAACATCATATGCTTCACTTTTTAGACAATCATGACGAACAGCGTTTAGCAAGCTCAGAATTTGCAGGAACTCCGGAACGCGGAAAACCTTTAATGGTGGTTTCTACAACTATTAGTACGTCGCCAACTATGATTTATTTTGGGCAGGAAGTAGGAGAAGCAGGAAATGAAAATGCTGGATTTGGAAAACCGACCAGAACTTCTATTTTCGATTATATTGGAGTTCCAAATCATCAGCGTTGGATGAATGACGGAAAATTTGATGGCGGACAACTTTCTTCTTCTGAGAAAAACCTGCGTGATTTTTACAAGAGATTGTTGAATTTCTCTATTACTAGTACTGCTTTAATGGGAAGTTATCAGGAAATACAAACTGTAAATCGTCAAAATAATTCAGGCTATGATGAATTAATCTATTCTTATGTGCGTTGGTCAAAGAATCAAAAGTTGGTTGTTGTTACTAATTTTTCATCTGAAAAAACAAGTGAATTTGATTTGGTAATTCCTGCTGATATTATTACAAAGTGGAATTTAAAAGATGGTGAATATTCACTTACCGATCAATTGTATTTAAAAAATGAAATACAACTAAATGTAATTAATGGTGAAGGAAAAGCTAAAGTAAAGATAGCGCCGTCAGAATCGTTTATTTATCAAGTGAAATAGTTTGATTTAAATTTTGTCAGTTTGCAATTGTCATTTTTGAGTTTCCTCTTGCAAACCGGAGAAAACTTGTGGTTTTGCTTATATAACAAAAAAAAGCTGATACTTTGTTTGTATCAGCTTTTCGTTTAATATACTTTTTTGACTTTCTTTAAAGCTTCTATGTAATTTTCGTTTACTTTTTCCCAATTAACATGTTCATAAAAGGCATCAATATAACTTCCTTTTCTGTTTTGATAATCGAGGTAGTAGGCGTGTTCCCATAAGTCAATTCCCATAATTGGTGTTCCGGGTATCAAAGCATTTTTCATTAAAGGATTGTCTTGATTATCAGTTGTTGTAACTTGGAGTTTTCCATATCTGTCCACCACTAACCAAACCCAGCCAGAACCAAATTGTTTTGTTGCCTGACCTTTAAATTGATTTGTAAGATTGGCAAAAGAGCCAAATTCTTTATTAATAGAACCAGCCAGAGTATCTTTCGGAGTTGTCTCCTTTGGCGTCAAAATATTGAAATACAAAGTATGATTATAATAACCACCGGCATTTTGACGAAGCTTAGCATTGCTGAGATCCATTTTTTTTAAGATATCTTCAATAGGTGAATTCTCAAATTCGGTATTTATAATTTCCTTATTAAAATTATTTGTGTACGTTAAATAGTGTTTAGAATAATGCGTTTCTAGAGTAAGCGTTCTTATTGCAGGAGCTAAACCATCATACGCATACGGTAACTTTGTCATTTCAAAAGAACCAGGATCTGCTTTTATATCATTTGGCGATCCTATAGTTATTTTTTCCTCTTTAGTTGGTAAAGGAACTTCTACAACTTCAGTCAGCTTATTATCATTACAAGAAAATAATAGAAAAAATGAAGCTAAAATGCTGAAACGAACAATGTTTTTCTTCATAATGTTAGTTATTTTAATGTTAGTGAATTAATGATTTCAATATAATTTTCCTTAGCCTCATCGATCGATATATGGCTAATTTGCATCCATGCATTTGTTTTGAAAGCATCTCTTAAATCAAAATTTTCAGATTGATTGTAGACTGCAGTTCCAAAAGTTGCCTGTTTGTAATATGCATAAAGTCTTAGCTGCACATCTTGTGGCAGAGAGGCCTGAGTCATTTTTAAAGCAACTTCAACAGCCTCTAAAAAACGAGTATCTAAATCTTTTTTGATCATTAAGCTTTTGTAGCAATTATGGTTTTTCCACCAATTGCTTTTTGGTTTAATACTACATTAATAGGAGTACCTAAAGGTAAAAATAAATCTACTCTTGAACCAAACTTAATAAAACCGGCATCTGTACCCTGAACGACTTGCATTCCTTCCTGAGCATAATTTACGATTCTACGAGCTAAAGCCCCTGCAATTTGTCTGTATAATATTTGTCCGAAACTATCGTTTTCTATTACTACTGTAGTTCTTTCATTTTCTTCACTTGCTTTTGGATGCCAGGCAACTAGAAATTTTCCTGGATGGTATTTACTGAATTTTATAATTCCGTCCATAGCATAACGGGTTACATGTACGTTTATTGGTGACATAAAGATAGAAACCTGTAGACGTTTGTCTTTAAAAAATTCACCTTCGTAAACTTCTTCAATAACCACAACTTTTCCATCAACTGGAGCAAGAATCTGATCAATACTTCTAATTGCAATTCTTTTAGGATTTCTAAAAAATTGTAAAATGATAATCAAAACTACTACACCGGCAATTTGCACAAGCATTCTTAGCCATGTAATATCAATGAATTTGTCAGCAATTAAAAGTACAGCTACTGCAAATACAGTACCTAGTAAAATGGATGGGCCTCCTTCTTTATGAAACATAATATAAAATTTGATAAAATAAAAATATAATTGGTGCTACAAATATAACACTATCTAATCGATCTAGTACGCCTCCATGGCCAGGCATTATTGCGCCACTGTCTTTTACACCCGCAACTCTTTTAAATTTAGATTCTATCAAATCTCCAATTGTTCCAAAAATGCTTACAATCAAAGCAATTATAGTCCATATTAAAATTGATTTACTGCTAAATTCAGGATTTGGCTGAATGTAAAATTTTGAAATTAAAAAGCCTGCTAAAGCAGCAAAAACTACTCCGCCAAGAAATCCTTCTATGGTTTTTTTAGGAGAAATGCGTTCAAATAATTTATGTTTTCCAATGGATTTCCCCACGAGATAAGCAAAAGTATCGTTTGTCCAGATTAGAATGAATAATCCAATGATAATTTTTGGGTTATAATCTTTTATTCCAAAAGAAATTTTAACGATAAAAAGGAACGGCAACATAATGTATCCAATCAAGTAAATAATTTTGGATACTTTGCTTATGTTTTGAGTATCATCAAATAAAAAGACGATACATTTTATAGATATTATTAAAGTAATTAAAAGCAATACAGAAAATAATTTATCTGTATCGACTGTAATTATAGTGTTCTCTTTTAATATTTTACTAATATAATTTTCGGTTTCACCTTCATAAAAGCTGATTAAAGATACTGTGGAATAAAAAACAGAAACAAATAAAATAGAAATGACTTTATTAAGCTTCACCAAGTTGCAGAACTCATAGGTCGCAATAATTAGAAAAAGGCCAAAAAGGATGATAAAGCTTTCGGTAGAAAACAAAATTGAAGTCAATAGTAAAGCGATATAGACAGCACCAGAAATGGCTCTCTTAAGTGTTTCGTTCATCTTAAAGATCTTCTAAGAGCAGTAAATACAAATTCTTGGCAACACTTCCGTATTGAGTAAAATCTTCTTCTTTTGCTTTTTCGAAATATTTTATTGTGGTAATATTAGTAGGGTAGTCCCTTTCGTACTTTCTCTTGATAGCGCTTAAGCCATCACTTTTAATCAATTGCAACTGACTTGTAGTTGCTATAATTACAATATTTGGAGGTAATTCGTTTGGCTTGTCCTGTCTGATTTGTTTTGATGAAAATAAAATAGAACCTTCATCTGCGATTAAATTTTCGCATGTTGCCAGTAAGAATTTAGGATTTCTGGGAGAAATATAAATTAATTTATTTTCTTCCAGTAAACTAAAAAGTGCCGGTTCATAACATAAAACTTCATTTTCAAACCAGTCATTTTCTTCTAAGATGTTTTCAAACTGCTCAGCAACTTCTTGTTTGTTTTCACAATACAAAAATTTACCACCATTTTTCTTGAAATTAAAAATGAATCTCTCATCTATAGATAAATGACTATCCGGAGAATGATTTCCTCCATACTCGCTTTCATTTTCTTCATCAGAAGAGGTGTCGCTGGAACCAAATATTTTTTTGAAAAAATTCATTTTATATGAAAAACTTTACATGTTAATTGAAAACGTTCAAAGATAAAAAAATCTTAATTCAAAAGGCTATTTTGAATTAAGATTTTAAAAAATATTACATATTTATTGAATATTTACGAAACCACTTCTTCTAAATTTTTATCAAAAGTACGTTTTCCGAAAATTGTTTCTAAGTCATCTTTAAAAATAACTTCTTTTTCAATTAATATATCAGCTAATTGATTTAGCTTGTCTTTGTTTTCTTCAAGAATATGAATTGCTCTTTGATATTGACCTTCAATTAATTCCGAAATTTCTTTGTCAATTACTTTAGCCGTTTCGTCAGAATATGGTTTTGAGAAATTATATTCACTCTGACCAGTTGAGTCATAATAAGTAACATTTCCTATTTTTTCATTCAAACCATAAATAGTTACCATAGCACGAGCCTGACGTGTAACTTTTTCTAAATCGCTTAATGCACCTGTCGAAATTCTGTCAAAAGTTACCTTTTCTGCAGCTCTTCCGCCCATAGTAGCACACATTTCGTCTAACATTTGATCTGTTCTTACGATTTGTCTCTCTTCCGGAAGGTACCACGCAGCCCCTAAACTTTGTCCACGAGGAACAATAGTTACTTTAATAAGTGGTGCAGCATGCTCAAGCATCCAGCTTACAGTTGCGTGACCAGCTTCGTGAATTGCAATTGCTCTTTTCTCTTCTGGAGTGATAATTTTATTTTTCTTTTCAAGACCACCTATGATTCTGTCTACAGCATCAAGGAAATCTTGTCTGTCAACTGCAGTTTTGTTGTTACGGGCAGCAATTAATGCAGCTTCGTTACAAACGTTTGCAATATCAGCACCAGAGAATCCCGGAGTTTGTTTTGCTAAGAAATCAAGATCAAGACCTTCAACTTTTTTGATAGGAGCTAAGTGAACTTTAAAGATTTCAGCTCTTTCGCGAATGTCCGGTAAGTCAACAAAAATTTGTCTGTCAAAACGACCTGCACGCATTAACGCTTTATCAAGAACGTCAGCTCTGTTTGTTGCAGCCAGAACAATTACGTTAGAGTTTGTACCAAAACCATCCATTTCTGTCAGTAATTGGTTCAATGTATTTTCTCTTTCGTCATTTCCGCCTGACATATTGCTTTTTCCTCTTGCTCTACCAACAGCATCAATTTCGTCAATGAATATGATAGCAGGAGATTTTTCTTTTGCTTGTTTAAATAAGTCACGAACACGTGAAGCACCAACACCTACAAACATCTCTACAAAATCAGAACCTGATAACGAGAAGAAAGGTACCTGAGCTTCTCCCGCAACTGCTTTTGCAAGTAACGTCTTACCAGTTCCCGGAGGTCCTACAAGTAAGGCTCCTTTAGGGATTTTACCTCCCAGATTAGTATATTTTTCAGGGTTTTTAAGGAATTCTACAATTTCTTGTATTTCCTCTTTAGCACCTTCTAAACCGGCAACATCTTTAAAAGTTGTTTTGATGTCTGTTTTTTCATCAAACAATTTAGCTTTCGATTTTCCAATGTTAAAAATTTGTCCGCCACCGCCACCAGCGCCACCTGACATTTTACGCATAATAAAAATCCATACACCAATAATGATGATAATAGGAAGTAAGCTGATAAGGATATCGCTCCAATTGTTTTTCTGTAAGAAATTAAAATCTTTCAGTTTGCCTTCGCCAACTGCTTTTTCTAATTTAGTTTGAAAAATTTGGTCGTTACCAATTTCTAAAGTATAGTGAGGACCTTTATTAGGTCTGTCAAAAATATCTTTAGCTACTTTTTTATTAGCTGCATCTTTGAGAGCAGCAGCATTTAAATAAACCTCAGCTTCAGCTTTATTGTAAACAATAACTTTTTCAATCTGACCTTTTTCTAATAATACATTGAATTTAGAAGAGGTTAATTGAGCTGGTTCGCTTAAGTTAGATCCTCCGGTTGCAAAACTTATAAATAAAAAAACCAGAAGTATTGCGGTATATATTAACCAAGGACTTATTTTAAATTTACTCGGATTTGGATTATTATCTTTAGCCATTAGAGAAAGTTTCTTTTAGTATTTGTTTTCGATTGTAGTTATTTTGGCGTCACCCCAAAGGCTTTCGATATTATAATATTCACGAATGTGTTTCTGGAAAACGTGTACAACAATGTGCACATAATCCATAAGAACCCATTCAGCATTATCGGTTCCTTCTACGTGCCAAGGTTTATCTTTTAAGTCTTTAGATACTGTTTTTTGAATTGAGCTTACAATGGCGTTAACTTGGGTATTTGAATTTCCGTTGCAAATGACAAAATAGTCACAAACAGCCGTATCTATATCTCTTAAGTCAAGAATACTGATGTCATTTCCTTTTACTTCTTCAATCCCTTTGATTATGTTCGCCAATAGAACATCATTATTAATCGTCTTTTTCGCCATGAATTATTTTATATGATTTTGTAAAGTTACCAAATTTTGTGATTATTTTTGAACCTTAACAAAATATTAAATTAAGTTAATTAAATTCCTTTAATGAAACTAATCAAACTCGATGCCATAGATTCTACAAATGATTTCCTGAAATCATTGGCAAGCAAAGATGAACTGGATAATTTTACCGTAGTAACTGCTGAAAATCAGACAAAAGGTAAGGGGCAAATGGGAGCGATATGGCAATCAGAATCAGGTAAAAACTTAATTATGAGTGTTTTGGTAAAGGATTTTCTTTTTGATACTGAGCATTTTTTTAACTTAAGTGTTATAGTATCATTAAGTGTAATCGATGCCTTAAAAACATTGAATATTCCTGATTTATGTATAAAATGGCCAAACGACATTATGTCATACAATAAAAAAGTTGGTGGCATACTTATCGAAAACACCATCAAAAGTGATGGCAGGATCGTGTCAGTTGTCGGGATAGGACTAAATGTCAATCAAACTAATTTCGAAAATTTGCCACACGCTTCGTCATTAGCAGTGATTTGTAAAACCGAATTTGACAAAAATGCTCTCGTACTTTTAATAATCGAAAAAATACAGCAGAAGATCAAATTTTGGGAAACCAATTCGGCTGATTTATGGAAAGTATATTTCAATTCCCTATTTAAAAAAGGAGTTCCAATGCCGTTTAAAAATCCCTCAGGACAAAATTTCATGGGAATTATCCAAGGAGTTTCTCCCATTGGACAAATACAAATTTTACTTGAAGATGATTCAGTTTCAGAATTTGAGATTAAAGAAATTCAGATGTTGTACTAAGGTTCTGAGTTACTAAGATTCTCAGTTTTTTTTGCTTTATAATTTTCGTTTAGCTAAAAAATGAATCAGCGTAAAACCCGTTTAATCCGTTAAATCAGTGGGTAATTTTATAAGAAATCATTTTAATCCTTTTAATCTGTGGCAAATAAAAAAGCCCAATCATAAGATCAGGCTTTCCATTTTATAATAAGTAGAGAATTAATAATTAACAATTTACCATTAATAATTAATTAAAGCTTCGTCATATTACTTGCAAGTGTTTCAATGAATTTGCTAATTGGTCCTTTGATCATCATAGCCATCATTGCATTAAATTCGCCTTCAAATTGAAGTTGAACAGCGCTTTCAGCATCAGAAATACTTTCGATATTCGAAACTAAAGTAAACGGAAGTTTATCACTTGCAGCACCCAAAGTAATTTTATTTGGTGCCACTTTATCCTTCATTTTTAGTTTTATTTCCGGCATACCTTTTAATCCAAAAATAAAAGAATCTTCGCCTGTAACTTCGAATTTGGCGATATTATCCGGCATTAATTTTTCATAATTTCGAACATCAGTCAATAAATCAAATAAATCTTGAGCTGATTTCTGAACAGTAACTTTTGGACTTTCTAAGTTCATATATTTTTATTATTTATTGTTTTACAGCAATCTTAATCTAAATTCTAAAATCTAAAATCTAAAATTATTCCTGTTCCTGTCCCCAAGTCGATGGACTTTCGTTCCATTCCAGTAAAGTCGATTGTTGGTCTTCAGTAATGTATTGTTTCTGAACCGCCAAGTCTAGTAAGTTTTCGTAATTACTTAACGTGTATAAATCGATATTAGCGTTTTTAAAGTTCTCTTCGGCAACATTAAAACCGTACGTAAAAATCGCTGCCATTCCTTTAATGTTCGCGCCTTCGTTACGTAAAGCCTCTACAGCCATCAAACTGCTGTTTCCTGTGCTAATTAAATCTTCGACAACCACAACATTTTGACCTTTTTGTAAAAAACCTTCAACTTGGTTTTGTCTTCCGTGTTTTTTCGCTTCCGGACGCACATAAACAAACGGTAATCCAAGGCTTTCAGCAACAAGAATCCCTATTCCAATGGCTCCAGTGGCAACACCGGCAATTACATCTGGTTTCCCAAATTGTTTCTCAATATTTTTCGCAAATTCATCACGAACATAGTTTCGGATGCTCGGAAATGAAAGAATTAACCTATTATCGCAATAAATAGGAGATTTCCAACCAGAAGCCCATGTAAAAGGATTTTCGGGATTCAATTTAATTGCATTTATTTGCAAAAGCAATTCGGCTGTTTTTTCGGCAGTATCTTTATTAAAAATCATACTACAAATGTATAAAGTTTTTGTGAACGACAAACCACTTTTTTTGACAAATGAAATCTCAAAAGAGACCGATTTTCAATTATTCTTGTTAGAGAGTATTGATATCGAGCATCTTATCGTCAAAATGTTTCAAAATAAAATTCAAAAGGCTTATTTGTATCATCCTGACGAAAAGGAAATTATGAAGACCTTAAAGGCTAAAATTCCCGTTAATAAAGCGGGCGGAGGTCTTGTTTACAATAAAAAAGGCGAAGTTCTCTTCATTTTCAGAAACGGAAAATGGGACTTACCAAAGGGCGGAATAGAAAAAGGGGAAGAAATTGAAGACACCGCAATGCGCGAAGTCGAAGAAGAAACCGGCGTAGGCAAACTCCGAATCACAAATAAACTCGAAAAAACCTATCACGTTTTTAAACGCAACGGAAAATACAAACTCAAAGTCACACATTGGTTCGAAATGCAATCTGATTTTGAGGGAACGCCACAAGGTCAAATCGAAGAAGGAATCGAAAAAGTCGCCTGGTTAAACCCGGAAGAAATCAAAGAAGCCTTAAAAAACTCCTACGAAAACATAAAATTGCTATTTGAAGAAGAAAATCAATTTCAATAACAATATCAAAAATCAAATTCCAATTTTTAAATTCCAAATTCCAATTCACAGTTCAGATTGAAATTTGGAATTTAAAATTTTGGATTTATTTAAATCTTCTGAAAGAGCGAAGCTACTATTTGCGTATAAAGTAAAAAAATAATTTATTACTTTAAAATTGTAAAAGTAGGCAACTAAGACTATATTGCAAGAAAATACTGTAATTGTAAATTCTTATCCTATAACATTTGAAAGATTTACAGTTAAGAAACATAATTATGTTTTTTATCAAATTCAGCATACAAGCAATTTATCAAATGATTTTTAAAAACTTAAAACAAAATATAGATATAGAGGATAGTGCTTTTAATAAGTTGTACTCTACACGAATAAGAAGACTCGCAGAACGCCATTGGACACCGGTTGCAATTGCAAAAATTGCAGCAGATTATCTGGTTGATAAACCCAACAAAAAAGTGCTGGATATTGGCGCCGGTGTTGGCAAGTTTTGTTTAGTGGGAGCAGCTTCAACAAAAGGCATTTTTTACGGAGTCGAACAAAGAGCATCACTTATAAAACTATCAAAAAAAATAGCCGAAAAGCATAACGTTGAGAACGTTGAATTTATTCATTCTAATATCACCGATATTTCTTTTTCGGATTATGATGCATTTTACTTTTACAATTCTTTTTTCGAAAATGTAGATACTTCCTGTCCTATCGATAAAATTGTGGTTCCTAATAATGAATTGTTTCAATCTTATTCTAATTACGTTCGGGAACAGCTCAATAAAACGCCCAAATACACAAGACTTGTTACCTATTGGAGCACTTGGGAAGAAATACCCGAAAGTTTTAACTTAGAACATTCAGAACTCAATGGAGTATTAAATTTTTGGAGAAAAATGTCATAATGTAGTTGTAATTAAATTTTGTTAGTAGGGCGTGCCACCATTAAAAAAAGACCTAATCAACTTTGCGTTCATTAGGTCTTTTTTTAATGCTGTCGGGCTATACGCGCTACTTCGGTAGCCAGCTTCTATCCCTCACGCGGAGCTACAGTTTGAGAGAAAATTTTGTTTCAGGTTTCAGGTTTTTCCAGAACGTGCACAATGTTATAATTTAAGCTTTTTAATTTTGACTAATTCAACCTAGGTCGAAATGTGCCGTTAGGCACTAAATATCGGTAGTTAAATCAAATCTGTTTTTATCCGCGTTTTTACGAAGTAAATCTGTTTTATCCGCGTCAAAATTAGACGCTGATTTTACCGATTCGCTAAAGCGAAAACGCTGATAAAAATGGATTTTTCTAATTACTTTCTTCATTAAACTGTTAAGTAATTTTATAGATTTTCCCTTAACTTAATGACATTGGCTCTATCCCTCACGCAGAGCTACACTTTGTCTTTAGGTTGTTTCAAGTTTCAAGTTTCAGGTTTGCTTTCGCAAGTTCGGCTTTGTAAAGTTTCTAAAATTTAACAACGATTGCAATTGAATTTTGACATTACTTTTTGATATTGATTTTTGATATTGATTTTTTTAACTATTTCATGTCTCAAAAATCGTACTTTTGTTTAGCGTACAATAAGCAATAGATTGTACTTTAAAAATCATTTTTGATTGTATCGTACAAGACAAAATTTGTTTTTTAAATATTGCCTGTTATTACCCTTTAATATTATCTTTGAATTATGAGCACACTTACAAAATCAAACCATATAGGGCGAAAAATTAGCCGAATTCGTGAAC
This sequence comes from Flavobacterium psychroterrae, assembly GCF_018380615.1. Lineage (GTDB taxonomy): Bacteria > Bacteroidota > Bacteroidia > Flavobacteriales > Flavobacteriaceae > Flavobacterium > Flavobacterium psychroterrae. The sequence goes on from NZ_JAGYVZ010000030.1 coordinate 47,803, forward strand.
TTCGTGACATGAAACAAGAAGCTTTGGCACAAGCTTTAGGAACTAGCCAACAGACTATCTCGGCTCTTGAAAACAGTGAAACTATAGATGATGATAGACTTGCCGAAGTAGCAAAAGCTTTGGGCGTAAGTGTTGAAGCCCTTAAAAACTTTTCAGACGAAGCCGCAATTAATTTTTTTAATAATTTCTACGATAATAGTGGAAGTCATGGTACTAATTTCGGAACCAATAATACCTGCAATTTTAATCCGCTCGATAAGTTAGTTGAAGCTTATGATGAAAATAAAAAACTTTACGAACGTTTAGTTCAGGCTGAAAAAGACAAAGTTGAATTTTTACAAAATATATTAAAGGATAAATAGTCTTTTATACTTTATACAATTTAAAAAGCCTAATTTATTTTTTTTATTAGGCTTTTATATTTTGCAGTTTCCGCTAGCGCGAGCGTCCCGCTCGTGACTATTTTCGATTTTTATTGCGTTCACGAGCTGGACGCTCGCGCTAGCGGTGTGATTGTCTCGTGCTGAAAAAAGTTTACATGTTTATTTACAGGTCAATATGGCGGTTTTAATTTTCGTTCCATGTCCAAGCTTGCTAAGTATATCTTATCAATATTTGGCCAGGCTACATAATATTTCCAATTCTTTCCATCCCTTGTGCAAGCAATTATATATTCTCCATTTTCTATCTCTTTTATGTGATACTCACCACAACCTGTAATACTGTTTTTTACCATTAGTTTACTAATTGTAAATAGCTCATTATTTGTTGCTTGTCTCCAACTTGATTCATAGCTTCTCTTGTCGGTAATTATAGTATTATTTTCTTCACTACATTTTCCTATTATCCAGAAGAAACCAATTAATATTAACCCGTTGGGTGTAATTATTTCAAGTAAAAAATACGGACTAGATATTGTTCAAGATACTGAAATTCAGTATCTTGATGTCGCCAAACAAAACAATATCTATGTCAAATATAATAAAAAATTA
>NZ_JAGYVZ010000031.1 GCF_018380615.1 Flavobacterium psychroterrae
AACAACTATCATTTATTTTATAACCTGTTTTTAAAAAAATACAATAATAAAAAATTAAAACACTGACAATGAGACATATAAGAAATAAATTCTTTTGGTTTTATTTTTTATCGGACATTAATGATTAAAATTAGAATATTTTGAAGTTCTGGTCTCCCATTAAAATAATAAATTAAGGGAAAGGAAAAAATCTGTATGCATAATTTTTGAGATGCCTTATAAGTATTTAATACAAAATATTCTACGAAATTATAACCCTGATTCCTAAAACAAATAAATGTTCCTAAAGTAAAAAGAGGAATTGTTAGAATTGTAATCCAAGAATAATGTTTAGAGCTCCATTCATTAAAGTCTACCATATCGATTTTAGAGTTAGAAGAAGCCGAAAATAAATTGATAGTAAAATAATGATACAATATACCGTAAAGAGCACCTAAGACAAGTACCAGTGATAAAGGTTTAAAATGCCTAATTCTTTTACCTTCAATAAAGTCGCGTATCGAATGTCCGGGTCTGGTAAATAATTGTTTAATAGAATACGGAATTCCTTCATCAAAATGCAGTAGACTGTGCTTAATTTCATGCCATAAAAAATGCCAGTTTATTCTATAGGTGGCGGCAGTTTGTCCGCAATTACTACAATAATGACCCGTATATAGATGACGACAATTTTTGCAGGTTATTTCCATTCTTCACTTTTTTTATTTTTTAAATAGAATTTATAAACTACTCTTATATTTTTATTTTTTCTTAAACCGTTTAAATTATTGGCTGTTGCATTTATGATACGAATATTCCTGCCAGCTTCCGAGGCATTTTCCTGCTTCTCAGAGCAAGTGGTTTTGAGATACTGAATTCATTTCAAGCATCTCAAAACACAACCTACAGTGTTCCGCTAAACATAGTATTACCTATGGTATTATTAATGAAAGGGGCTTGATTTGGAAGCTTTTTTTATTCTTTAAACAATAGAACTTTAAAATAATTTCTATTATCAGTTTCAACTAGGAAAATTCCCTGTTCAGAAAATACTGTTTAAAAATATAACCTTTTATCACCATTAGCAATACTTTTTAGATAATTTAATAAATTGTCATTTAGAATTATCGCAGCAAAAGATGTTTTCGAAAATATTTCTTTTTTTAATCCTTTATAATCGTAAATATTACTGATAAATGCCTTATTCATCTGATGGCTCATATTATTATTATACTCTAAAAAACTCCTTTTTAATTCCTTTCCATTTTCCTTATCTAGTATAGAAGCATTAGTAAATTCAGTAAAATCATTAACAGAAACAAACTGAAAACACAAGATTTTTATTGTACTCTACTAAGGTCACATATAATTTTGGAGCAGATTTAATTTTTTCAAAGAAGTCTTTTCCATCAATATAATTAATTGATTCCCATATTTTTTTTCCTTCCTTATCAAACTTGAATACATAATATCCTTTAGGATGAATAATGTTACCGATTTCTTTTTGTGATTCATCACTAAAAATAACGTAAACATACATATCACCATTTTTTCTGTCCTCCAAATAATTATTAATAGATAAACCGGTTTTGTCGCATCTGCGAGAATCAAATATAAGAATTTAAGTAATTTAAAATTAGCTCGCCAGTGCACAGAATAATTTAAACATAGATAAACCTGGTCTAACCATCTGATTCTTTCTCAGCATATGCACAACTTCAATTCCGCTTAACGTCCGTTTGGCCGATTCAAAACTTTTAAAACCTAATCCGTTTTGTATACGCCACTTGATAAAACGATGGCCCTGTTCTACAATATTGTTAAGATATTTACCGTGCCGGATTTTAATCTTTGAGAACGAACGCTTGTTATAGAATTTGATAGCTGCAATATTAGAACCACTTCTATCAATGTTTATTACTTTTGGCCGGAATTATTAGCAATTGCTTTAATTAGAAATGACTGAGCGCTCATTCTTTGTCTTTTTCTGGTCAAAAGAAAGTCAACCGTATTGCCTAATTCACCTACTGCCCTGTATAAATAACACCAAATACCTTTTACTTTGATGTAGGTCTCATCCAATCTCCAACTCGCCCCCACTCTGCCTTTTCTCTTCTTCATCTCTGCCTCAAGCAAAGGTGCAAACTTATAAACCCAACGCTGAATCGTGGCATGATCCACAATGACTTAAAATAAAAGTTCAATATTATTCTTATATTAGCTATAAAAGCTTACTAATTACACAAAGCCAACTAAAAAAAGTCGTATTGGTGCCATTTTATGGCTTGTATCAATTAGTTGGCGGCAAGCGGAAAAAAAATCGAGAAAATTTACTATTAAATATGAAAATAACAACCGAATTTACTCTTGAAATTTGTCAAAAGGAAAACATCGAAAAGATAATTGAAGGAATAAATGAATATAACTTAAGTAAAGTCCCCGCAACTGCAAACATTTGGGAACCTTTGGAATTTGTAGTGAAAGACAAAAATGGAAGTGAAATTGGAGGGATATTGGCTGGAATTGGATACTGGAAAGGTTTGGATATAAAAGTTTTGTGGGTAAACGAAAAACACAGACAAAAAGGTATAGGAACTACACTTTTAAAACACGTCGAAAAAATTGCTAAAGAAAAAGGAGTGAAAATTTCTATGCTTGATACATTTGACTTCCAAGCAGAAAATTTTTACTTAAAAAACGGATATGAATCAGTTGGAGAAATAAAAAATTTCCCAAAAGGACATAGAAGAATATATTTTTCTAAAAACCTAATTGAATAATAAACAAGCCATCACCACACGTCTTGCGCCATTTGCGAATTTAGTGGAATTACCGTTTTAATTTGTATTTTCGTTCAGCAGAAAATACTCGGCTTTGTAAGTTGTAAACTGCGCAGGGCGCGGAAACTTTGTAACCAATTTGAGCCAACATTACAAACATTACAAACATTAAAATGATTAAAATGATTAAAAATTTATTAAAAAACATAAAAGTGACTTTTATTAAAGATTTGGATAAGATAATTATTCCAAAATATATTGTTTTCAATATTAATTCTTCTTCTATTTTTGAGCTAAACGATTGGAATTTCTATAAGGCCATCTATGAAATATTAAACACTATTATAAAAGAATATGATCTAACCTCAAGGGCTTATATCAGAACTTTTCAATCTTTCGAATTTGATAATAAATGGCTTGGTTTTGGACGGATGAAGTGGAATTTAGAGAACAATAAAAAATGGGCTCAAAAATATAAAACTAAAGAGTATTCTAATATGAATCTTCAATTTTTTAACACAGAAATTTGGAGTCCTGATTGGAATCATTTTGATAAAACAGGTGATTTACCAAAATTCTTTTCCAAATTATATAATGAGAATGGTAACCAAGGAATCTTTATAGCACTTGAATTGAGAATGTACAACAATAATCAGAACTTCATTGACAAATCTATCCAAAACATCAAAGAACTAATTCTAAATAGTGAAGTGAAAATTTTTGAAAGATATTGGACTGCTTCATCTGGATTCCATAATAATATTCAAGATATCACTTACCAAGAAAGTACAAATATTAAATAGAAACTGCCTACAAGAACTATAACGAATTTGGACTATTGGTTTAATGGAAAGTTGGTTTTGTATTTGGGATGATTTACCTCGTCTAGTCGCCAAGGCTCGCTTTCTTCGCCTATTGGCCAGGCTTGGGTGACAAGTCCAAAAATAAAGCTTAATTTAGTCTCAAACTGCTTGTAGCGCCAGAACGTCTGGCTGTAAAAAAAACTCCCTCTCTAATTAAAACTACTAAACATCAAGGCATTACAGCTAAAATAGAGCCTTATACTAAATTATCAACGGCTTATAAAATTATTATTGAAAACTAAAAGCCGAAACATAAAAAACGGATTCAACTTTTTAGGTACTATCTTAATTACCTAATTAATTTTAATATTTTTTATCTTTGTTTTAACAGAGAGGAAACTTACTGTGATCATTCGCTGGATGTTTACCTTGTGCAGCCTCAATTTTATTGGGGCTGTTTTTTATGCCTTTTTCAAAGGCAAACAGAGAGAAAGACTTCTGCTCCTTTTCTTGGATGCTTTTTATATAATTTGGTTCAAAGCGTTCCTTTTTCTTCCACATATAATAAATCATTGTCAGTAATTTCTTTTGAACGGCAACATAGCTTTTCATTTTGATTCCGTGCTTATTATAAGTTCGTTCAAATAGTTCCTTAAATGGTTTTACTTCGCATTTTATAACAACAAGTGATGGCATGTGCATTGCTCTTCTAATTCTGGAATTACCTTTTTTTGATATTTTGGTTTTTCCAACCCTGGTTCCTGATTGGGCTTCTACAACATCATAACCTGCGTAAGAAACCAATTGTTTGTAGTTGTTGAAGAGTTCGAAACCATTAGTTTCGGCTAAAATTGTTGCTAAAGTTAAAATCCCAATGCCTTTTATTTCTAAAATATTAGCAACACGTTCAGCTATTTTTGCATCTGATTTTATGTGGTTGTTGATTACTTTTTCCAATTCTTTCAGCTGTTTGTCAAATAAAATTATGGTTTCTTTTAATTGATTTGTTACTGGATCGACTTGATGCATGGCAAAACTTAATGCATCGAATTGATTTTTTAAAACCGTTTTTAATTCGGTTACATTTTGATGTTGTCTGGTATATAGTCGTAATTCATAAAAAAATGTTCCCATAGGCTGCCAGGTATCCAAACATTGCTCGGCTCCCATCTGGGATAATCCTTTGGCATCGATACTATCATTTTTTGATTTTAATCCAATTGCTTCCAAATACTTTTTGGCCTTATTGGGTAAAATAATAGAAACCGAAAATCCTTTTTCAAATAAATAATAAGCGCAATTTTCATGATAAATCCCTGTAGCTTCCATACATACAACAACTGGAACATTTTCCTTTACGTGTTTTAATACCCAATCTTGTAAAATTTTAAATCCTTTTTTATTATTGGAAATTACAGTACTTGATTTTACAATTACTTTTTGTTTTTCATCAATACAACTCATACAAGCATTGATCTTTTTGCTTGAAACGTCTAGTCCCACAGAATACTTTAAATTCATAATTCCATATTTTAGAATAATAAACAAAAAATTACACTGGTCTTTGCTTATTTTTTATACAGCATCTTTATCTAAAATAAAGTGCTTAAGTACTATTGTGACTTAAAATGTAATTAAAACTAAGAGGATTTACCTAGTGTTTACAATATCATCAATGATGTATTTCGCCCCGATAGAATTTTGCAACTTAGTTCTGTTTATCAATAGTTTATATCCAAAGATAAGATTTTGATATAATAATGTAAAGATATGAGCCCCGATAGCAGTGAAAATCCTTTTGTGCCGGTGTTCGGTACAAAAGATTGGAACGGATAGCGGGAAAAAGCTCCAAAAAAATATTAAATACAATTGACAATGCTAATCATGCCGATTAGATTCCGCAAGCAATTCCCAATTCCCTATTAATCCAGCCCTTACAGAGCTCTGCCCGCTTTTCTGCAGCCAACCATAAAAAAAGCCGTGACTTACCACACCCCGGCTGAAAATCCAGCTGATGTATCTCAACGATAATTAACGGCATCAAAAAAAATATCCCTCAGCTGTAAATTATATAACAGAATAACTACAGTAATACTTTAATTTCGCCCTTTACAATTCACAAGTAAAACAGCCTAAAACAACAATTATATCTGAGTGCATGCAGCTGTAATGCAGATGATAAAAAATCAAGAAGTTCGAAATAAAAAATGAAGGCCCCGGTAAATGGCTGGTATCCCACAACGAGTTCCCAAAATTCACCTGCCCCTTTGAGGATAAAAGATTTAACTATCAAAGGACCATTACAGGACTCCTCTACTAGTAAAAATATAAGACTACTTTTTAATTTCATCTCTAAATTTTGATCTGGATAATTTCACAGCTATAATTTAACTTTAGTGAAAACTAAACTGGATTCTTATAATAAATATAAATTTTATTGTTGAAAATTAATTCTACTGAGAAATTAAATTCGATGAATTTTTACATCAATCCCCAACAGGACATCCAAACCAAACTGTTTAAGCCATGCAAAGACATAATCTACCTGTAGTGAGCCAATCTCTTCAAATCTTCCATAAAATGGTGCGAAATCTGTCCTTTACGGACCTCCACAGCCAAATGGCGTCAATTGAAGACAATTGCCGCATTATTTTTCTTAAAAAACTTTAATTAATACACCCCGAATCAATAACTTAAAATATTTCCAAAATCAAATTATATTCATTAAATTAGCTCAATGGATAAAGAAGCAGAATTAGGACTCGATTTTATAATTGATAAGCTAACAAACTCTATAGAAAACGTGATTACTGGAGATAGTTTTCAGACTGAAATTTCTATTGTCCAAAATTCTGATTTAAAGTCTTTAACAAAGAAAAATGGTTGGCTTTTTAATTGGAATGAAGAATTTAAAAATCCAATTAGAGATGTTTATAAACTTACCATTTTTGGAAATTCAAAAATAATTCAAGGTCTTATAAGCTTAGAAGTTAAGTCAGATCATGTTTATATGCATCTTGTTGAAAGTGCTCCATTCAACAAAGGACAAACAAAGGTTTATGCTGGTGTAGCTGGTAATCTAGTTGCTTATGCTTGTAAATTATCTTTTCAGCGCGGGCATGATGGAAATGTTTCTTTTCTTTCAAAATCACAATTAGTCGATCATTATGAAAAAACACTCGGAGCATTTCATTTCGGTGGTAGAATTATGATAATTGACACAAAATCAGCTTTAAAATTAATCAATAAATATTTTCAAAATAAATAATTATGAAAACTAAAAAATTAGATTTAGAAATAGATAGTATTGGTGGATTAAGTTCCCTAACATTAGATGAAGAAAAAGCTTTAAGCGATTTCTTTCAAAAGAAAAAAATAACAAAAAATAAAATTGAGAAAAAGAAAGTGGTACTTAAAAATTAAAAAAAAACCATAGAAAGTTCAAACAAAACAAAAGCTGAACACGTTAATGCGTTCAGCTTTTTATTTTTAAGTTATCTTCCTGCTGAAAACAAACTTATTGACTTTCATTTTTGGTATGACTTTAAAAACCATACATCCCTTCTGAAACCGAAATTTGCTCCCCTGTGATCCAGGCAGCGTCATCGGAAGCCAGAAATACTGCAGCTTTCGCAATATCTGCAGGCTGTCCTCTACGGCCAAGTGGCGTTTTTTCGACAAACATTTTTTCATACTCACTGCCAGGTGTACCACCGTACTGGCTGCACCCTAAATTTCCCTAGCACCTGGCAAGATAGAATTGATACGACATTTTTAACACCCAGCTCATTAGATCAGGCACTTGAACAGATAACAGAGATGAAAACAATTGATATAACACTTCAACAACTCCATAAAATGGTATGGACCGAACCATTAAGCACACTCGCAAAAAAATACGCACTCTCAGATAATGGTTTCAGAAAACTTTGTAAAAAGAATAGCATTCCACTTCCCAAAAACGGATATTGGCAAAAATTAAAATATAACAAGGTCGTTAAAATCGAAAAATTAACTAATACATCAACAGAAAACAATAGCATTAAATTGGTACTTCGCTCTGAAGGAAGTACAATCAGTTATGACCAGCCTTTATTAACAATTAGAACTAAAGAGATCCAAAATGATAATAAAGCACCACTAAATGTTCCACAAACAATATTAAAACCTCACCATCTCTCAATTGAAACCAAAAGACACTGGGCAGATTTTAAAATTAACAAATATAATTACGACAGGTCAATTTCTTGTATATCTATAAGAGTAACCAATGAAAATAGAAAAAGGGCATTAATTCTCATGGACACTTTTATAAAACTACTGGAATACAGAGGACACAAAGTGATTATTCAACGAGGTGATACAGTTGCAATATTAAATGATGTTGAAGTTAAATTAGATTTAAGAGAAGCAAGCAGAAGAATTCCAAAACCAGGATCATATCCTACATTCGAATTAGAAGATACTGGTGAGTTTATATTAAAAACGGGGAAGTATTCTATTGATAAAGAATGGCGTGATGGTAAAAACAAAATAGAAACCATTTTAGCAAAAATAGTTGCATGGATGGAGATTGAAACAGAAAAATGGGCTGAATATGATTAAAGAAAACTTTGAGATAATATTTCCTGAACTAAAGAAAGTTTTTCATAAAGTAAAATCTGATATTTATACAGGAAAACTTAAACTTAACAAAGAAGACAGTTTCAAAACATACATAGAAACATTTCAAACTGCAATTGATAAAGGAGAATACGACAGTTTACTTAAAAAAAATATGATATCCGATGAAAATGAGTTTGTAGTTCCTTGCACATGGGCTGTAGCTTGTGTGGCATATTTTGCAGTAGGAGTACACAATACATTGGCAGTTACCGCCTTGATTTATTTTAAATTTGCATTTTGGGGTCCTAGCATGGATGGAGGTAATCAAGTTACATATGATGGAGCAATGAATAATGGGTTAGATTCTACAGGGACTAATTATATAGGATTTGATGAAGTAAGACCACCTCGACCAGTAATAGATCTTGAAGAAGCTACTTTAAGAACAGAAACTTTAGTTAATGAAATTGCTGAGTATTATGAACAGTAAGTTATTTATTGGCAAAAGTTATTTTTTGACTTTTGCCATTTGTTCAATTTTCACATTTATATTTATTTCGGGAGTATTTCTGTATACCGTGCATGAGAATCCCATAAAACTAAATATTAATTTAGAAAATAAACTTTTCACTTTTGTTCCCCAAGGCTGGGCTTTTTTCACAAGAAATCCGAGAGAGGCACAAATTGTGATTTACAAGAAAACCGCCGACAATACCTTTGAAGAAATTTCACAAAGGCATTCATCCTATAAAAACTTATTCGGACTTAAAAGAAAAGCATCTAAGATAATGTCTGAACTGCAATTTATTAAACGGGAGATAAATGATAGTCTTTATCAAAATACGATGTGGAGCTATCAGGAAAAAATATATTCAAAAGTACCTTTGGAATTAATTTCAGTAAAAAATCAGATGAAAGACCAGATACTATGCGGTGAATATATCGTAATTTATCAAAAGGCGGTGCCTTGGGCTTGGAGTAGATCATTATACAAAATAAAAATGCCTGCAAAAATAATTCGTCTAAACATACAATGCAATGATAGAGAAAATTAATAGCCAAATTAAAACTTCGTGTTTAGAGCTTTTTCCATATACAAATACTGTAGGTTTTGCAAGAAGTATACTTGCTTTGGGAACTTTACTTACTTTAATTGCAAATCCAATTAGTCTATTATTTCATAAAGAAATTGACGGTACAATATTAAACCCATTACTAAACCCGGTCATACCTATAAATGAATATAATTTTTTTACTCTCCTGGGCCTTGACAATATCATCTATATGAAGCTATTGGCAATCCTGATTCTTTGTATAACCATTTCAGGTTACTTAATAAAAATCACTTCATTACTACACTGGTGGATTTGCATAAGTTTTCTTTATTTTTCATCCATAATAGACGGAGGTGATCAAATTGCCGCTATTTTAAGCTTCTTATTAATACCATTTTGCTTAACTGACCCAAGAAAAAATCATTGGAAACATATTAAACCAAATGATTCTGCAAAAAACATTGTAGGTTTGTTTTCAATCTGGATAATACGAATTCAGGTCGCAATCATATATTATCATGCTTCTTTAGGTAAACTAAGTGTGCCTGAATGGGTAAATGGTACAGCAATTTACTATTGGTTTAACCATAGTGTTTTCGGAATGCCAATAAGTATTTCAGTATTCATGAACAAACTATTAAGTAGTCCTGTTATTATTTCATTACTTACTTATACTGTTCTTGCTCTTGAAATTTTATTATTCTTAGGATTATTAGCATCTGTAAAATATCGTAAAACGATTCTTTGTTTTGGGATCTTATTTCATTTTTTTATAATCGTCTATCATGGAATATTTTCATTTTTCTTCTCAATTTGTGCCGCTCTTATATTGTTTCTCTATCCAACCTATCAATCTATAAATTTTAAATTATGGTTTCTAAAAAAATAAAAATACTGTTTCTTATTAGTCTTTCAATATTTTTAACCTATATCCTATTACTATTTTGTCATTATTCAAGCATTCCAGAAACAGTTGCTTCTCATATAAATATCAGTGGTAAAGTAGATGGTTATAGTAGTAAGAATTCATTGTTGATTTCCTCTGGCGTAAATCTACTTATACTGGTTGTTCTTGGGCTTTTAATAAAAAATCCAAAGTCAGCTAATTACCCAGTTGAGATTACAGATGAAAATAGAGAAAGTGTATATAAAAAAATGCAATTTTTTTTATCTATAATAGCAATTATCACCACGTGTGTTTTTTCATATATGGTATTTAAAGCAATTGGTTTCGAAAAGAATTTTATGTATCTAATTATATACTTAATCGCAACTCCAATAATTACAATACTTTATTTTAGAAAAGAGTAGATGAATAGCACTTTTCATTAACTTTTGTGATAAATAGCGAGTCCAAAGCTACCCTAACGTAAATTAATAGATGATGCATTTGGGTTTACCTCATAAAAAAAAGCGCCCAATTCTATGATTAGGAGCTTTTTTATGACTATTAAGTAGTATTTAACTAGTGATTATCAAATTCCCTGCGGTTGTAAAAAGCGTCATCGTTACTATCATAGTTAGGATCATTTTCAGGATAATAAGACTTCATTACTCTTCTTTCATATTCCCTGTCAAAATTATGTTGTCTGTTATATCTGCTTGTATTTCTAAATGTATCATATCCTATATTGTTAGCCATAACAATTTTAGTGTCTTTATTTATGCTTACAGATCCAATTGGTATAATAATATGGCTGTCTCCTTCTTTATAGACAAACTCCTGTCCATTATCGTTTGCTATAACATCACGAACCTCATGATGCTTGTCCTCTATTAAGCTTTTATCTAATTTCACATCCAGATAAACCACGCGCTGCATATCTTTATTAACCCAAAGATTATCAATTTTACCTATTGTACGGTTGTCAGCACCTACGATCGTCCATCCTGTTACGTCAGAATAATTTGAAGCAACTTTATAATTAGATAGTTCGTCCAGTCTGTATAAGTTTTTATCTTTTTCCATAATTTTTTTATAAATAATATTATCTACTTCGAGTTATTGTGCACTTGAAGTATTTTCGATTTCCGTGTTGCTTTGATTTGTAGTTTCATGATCTGTAAAATAGATGTAGTATACAACTGCTCCAATGATCAGCAATAGTGCAATCCATGGCCATATAGGTTTCTTTTTCTCAATTTTAATTTCTGCCATAACACATTTTTTTTATGATTATAAAATAGTTTTTTATTACTATTAAAGATACAAATGAGTTCAGTGTTAGAAGTATTAAATTTCAGAACTATGTTACACAATTCCCAGTAGATCAATTAGGAAGATTATTTTATTATTTGAGTAAAGGCACCGCGATCGCGCAGGTTTGTAATCCGTTGGGTGAAATGTCTAAATATTTTTATTAAACACATAGTCCCCGATCCCGAAACTTCGGGAAGGGATAGAAGTTATGATTTTGAAAAAAGTAAATTAAAAAGAAACTCGTTTCTCATACATAGTCCCAAAGCATCGGGATTTGTTTGCGCAAATCCGATCGATCGGAGTTCACTCTTTAACAAATCAACAACAACCTATATTCGTCTTCATTCTCTGTGGGTGCTCTATGAATACAAGGCAGCACTTGTTTTTTTGGATGATCTACTGCGAGACGCCACAGATGTCCTAATCCTAAATTAACAGGTTCTGCATTATCATGTAGCTGATAATGCAAGTCAAAATAATTTTCCTCCAGAAAGTTTTCGAATTCTTCATCTGGTCCATCATACAGTTCTTTTAGCTTTGCTCGGATTTCCGGAATTAGAATTTTTTGTTCTGCTTGCATATTAGAAACAATATCACTTGACGCTCCTAGATAAGTACATAAAAAAGTATCTGTTGCAATGGGTGAACGATCAACGTGAAACGAATACACATCTGTAGATATGAAATCAAATTCATCATCACGTTCATAACACTTTAGTAAATTAAGAGCGGGAGAAGCTCCAAAATCAGTTAACAATTGTATATCATTTAAGATTATTTCCCTGGCTATATTCCCCTTTTCTGATAGTTGGAGTGCGATTAAATCTTTAGGATAAATTTCTGTAATGTTTTCTTTTAAAGATAACTGGGTTACAACCTCGTTAAAATCACCATCTAAATTTCTGTACCAGCATAGCGCATTCATTTCTCCCTTAAAATTGGTGTGGACAAGTTCAGCAAAAGTAGAAACTACTCCTATTTGGTTGTTGTCAGAAAATGTATTGTTCATCGTATAGTATTAAGAAACCAGTTACTTCATTACAAAATTATGTATTAGTAGTCAGTTGTGACATTTTTATGCACACTAATTTATATGTATATCTAAAAACATTTAGTTAACCTGTTGGGTAATTATTATTTGAATCAAATTGCTAAATAACAAATTGATTATGGCAAAAAAATGTTCATTAAGGATCGCAAAAGTAAAATCCCATTTCTTACGAAATAGGATTTTTTTATGCCTTATATTTCTATTAAAACAGAATCAGGTTCAAAAGCTGAAATCACAGTAACAAAGTCAAAACACTAAAAATAAACTCATTACAACAATTTAACCCTTTCTGAAAATCTATTATAAGTCCATTCTCGTATATAGAAACAAAAGCAGTTGTCATGGAAACATTACCATTTTTTTATATAAAAATCTTGCAAATACTTGCAGACAAATACGGTATGAGTTGCACTCTAGAAGAGCTTACAAGTCTGTTAACTCCAGTTTTTAATGCTACCACTCCATTCAAAGACATTATATCTATTGAAAAGGAAAATCAAGCCAGAGTACTAGATGCTTTACTACTTTTGAATAGCGAGGGATATGTGTTTTTAAATTCCAGTTCCGACAATAGTTCAATAAGTATAAAAGGTCTGATTGCAGTCCATAATAAGGTCTTTTGCAATTAGACTACTATTTCATTATTCGAACCAGTCCTTAGAAGGTTAAAAACGAAGATTCTATACCTGCGAGATCGCACAAAATTATCATACCTACTACATGAATATTTAATTTATTTGTTATTTGAATAAGCTTTTATTTGAGATTATATCTCTTTGATCACAAAATTAAAAATCCCCAATATTGAAAATATACAATGATAAGAACAAATGAAAACAGAATGGTTAAAATTACTGTAGCATTTGAAATACTCTTAATCTTTAAAAGGAAATAAAATACTGAGAGAAATGTAAATAGGATAAAAATAAGTTGAACCAATAATAAAAACTCATACTTTTCAGGTATTCCAAAAGCAAGAATATAAAAATTTAAATCTGCAACATTTATTATTGTAATAACAAAACCAGTAATAATAAAAATTGCTAAAAAAGCACTTACTAGAATTAAAATCTGCATTAATCTATTTATTCCTGTATTCTTCTTCTTTATAAGAAGATAGATGAAACTAAAAAATGTGACCAGTGTAATAATTACTGCCATTAAAAAAGGTGCCAGAAATAAAAAATTAAATTCATTTAGTGCATTTGCAAAATTTGAAATTCCGCTATTTATTTTAATGTCTTTAACAAAATCTATTTTACTATTTGCTTTTAATTCGCTGACATTTGGCTTTTGCTTAGGATTGTTTAAAAATGCCCCAATGGTCTTTGATCCAAATTTTGAAAAGGCAGGAACGTGACCAGCTGCACGAACAGTAACTAAAAATGCATTTTTAAATTTTTTAACGATAGAAGTTCCATTTGAAGCCGGAGTGATTGGATCAAATTCTCCTGAAAAAATTAAAACAGGGACATTAAGTTTTGATAAATCAGATAAATCATATGCTGTGATATTCGATTTATTGCGATTCAAATTCCATTGGTTGCAAACCAAAAAGTCTGATTTATAAAATGATAAACCTCCTTTTAAATCTTTGTATTTACTTGCATTTAAATCAAAAGAAACGATTGAGTTGTTTGGTATTACTTCATTGCAGCTTATACAATAATACAGACCATAGTCTAACCCTAGCCCTCCTGAAAATGCAGTAACCATAGCGCCCAAAGTGTTTTTATTGCCTTTGTCAAATTCAGTAATTAACAAAGGTAAAACCTCAATTAGTTTTTTCTGATACAAGCACTGCTGAACTGCAATTTTAAAATCTTCTGCATTATATGTGAACTTACCTGAGGGTATTTTTTTCTTATCTGCTGGTACGGTAATGGGATTTTGCGTTAGTTTTGCAATAGTATTATAGTACTTTTTTTCTAAATCCGGATATTGCTTATTACAGGCGGGATCATTTTTGCACTCTTCAAAAACCTTTTTAAGACTGTTGATATAATTATCAGTATTTTGGTTATAATACTGGGAAATATCTGAAATTGAAGAGTCAAGAATTAATGTTTTAATATCTTCCGGAAAATCATTGGCGTACACTTGTGCTACATAAGTTCCATAAGAAACAGCATAAACATTCCAGTTTTCATATTTTAGTGCTTTTTTTAAGGCATTTAAATCTCTTGAAATTGATTTGCTATTATATGCATTTAAATCAATTCCGCGTTTTATCAAGTCATCCTTACATGCAATTGCGGCAAGAACTTTTTGCTGTTCATCTATTTTACTGGTTTGATTTTTTGCCAATATTTCAAGGAATTTTTTTCCTAAATCAGGACAAAATTTAGGCAATGAAAACCCTGTACCTCTAATGTCAATCAATACAATATCATTGTTTTTCCTTAGCGGATGATTAATCCAACCCTGAATTCCTTTTATATCTCCTGAACCAGGTCCTCCTTCAATATATACAATTGGACAAGTATCTTTTTTATTTGAAGAATTTTTTAAAACTACTACTGCAATTTTAATTTTTTTTCCTTCTGGTTTATCCCAATTTTCGGGAACAATTAAATAATTCCATTTTATATCTTGCTCATTTATACTTTTTTGATCAGGATAAAAAGAAGTAGTTTTTTCAATCATAACATCATTTGACTGAGAAAATAAATATGCCGGAAATATGGTTAGTAATAAAAATAAGCGAATTAAATTTTTCATGTATTTTATTTATAAATTTTGATTGTATTTTGTTATTGAAAATTGATTAATGTTTACATTTTGAGCTATATAACATTTATACTTTTCATCGATTGCAATTTTTTTTAAAAAGAATTTTTCATTTTTTATCTGAGTCTTATTATCCAGAATTTCAAATGATCGCAATGGTATTGTCAAGCCATTTCCATACGCTTTTAGAACAGCTTCTTTTTGTGTCCAATAGTCAAAAAAAGAAGCTTCTGTACTGTTTGATGAAAGAACATTATCCCATTCCTTACTAGTCATCTGACTTTTAAAATCATTTAACTCGACATTTGTTACCAGTTCTATATCAATACCTATTTCGCAATTGTCGCACAAAGCACAAACGACTATTTCTCCTGAGTGTGAAATATTGAACTTAACAAAACTATCTTCAAAATAAGGTTTTTTGTATCTTGTATATCTTAAATCATTAAAATGGATTTTATTTCCATATAACTCTTTAATTCCTTTATAAAGTAACAATCTCCCAAGCATTGAAGATTGTGCATCCTGCCATCTTCTAAAACTCTTAATTTTATTTTGATACTCTTGTGGGAATTTATGTAAATTGGTTTTTACCAGGTTTTCGTGATTTTTCTCAGATAAATAGGCATAGTATATATGAATCATAACTGTTTAAAACTAAAAATTAAAATCAAAATCGAATGATACATTAGTTTCAAATTCCAATCTGGTATCAATTTCATTTAATTCCTGCAATGGTTTTTTTACTATTTCGCTCAACAGTTTTTCATATTTGAGCGCAATAATCTCTATTGTACCAGCATCAAATAAATCACAATTATACTCGATTGTCCCTCTTAAAATACCGTTTGTTTCAAACAAGTTGAATAAAACAGGCATTTTTACATAGTTATTACGAACTGGATTTGAGGTTAGTTTTAAATCATTTAGAACAATATCTTCACGAGAAAACTCTATATCCTGATAGACTAACATTACGTCAAAAGGGGATTTAGGAAGCTTATCAAATAAAATATCCTGATGTCTGTCTATTTGAAAAATATCATTTTGAGTATTTTTAAGTAGATCAGAGAATGTTTGTGTAGGATTAATTGTTGTTCTAAGAATAAGCGTTTTAACAAACATTCCTATTTGATTATTTAATTCCGTGATTGTTCTGCCGGAATTTACTGTAGCAATACAAATATCATCATAATTTGAGTATTTATAAATTAACACATTTAACGACGCTGCCAAAACGGTGTAAAAAGTAACCTGAGTTTCAACTGCCAATTGTTTTAAAGCAGCTGTTAGCGTACTTGTTAATTCAATTGAGTAATGATTCCCGTTTTGAGTATTGGTTTTAGCATCAAAGTCTCTTTCAAATGATTTTTTAGATGTATAAGCCTGAAGGTATTCTTTCCAGAATAATTCATTTTTACTATTATTGTCTTCTTGTGTTTTATTATACCACTCAGAATAATCCTTAAACTGGATTTTTGAACCTTGATTTTCCAATAAGAAAACCTCATCGTCGAAATTGTAATTTTTAACAAATTCGTTAATTAAAATTTCTAATGACAAACCATCCATTACAATATGGTGCGTACAAAACAGTAACATATACTCATTTGAATTTACTGAGATAATCCTTACTCTTATTAGTAGATCTGTTTCTAAATTAAATAAAGTATGATTGAATTGCTCCACTTTTATTGCTGTTTTTTCTCCTTTTGTCTCTTCAACCTCAACTTTAAATATACTAGTATCAAAAGCATTAATTTTTTGATAAGGAATTCCATTTATTTCAGTAAAATTTGTCCTTAATACTTCATAATTTTGTATTATTTTATTTATTGCATTTTCAACCTTAGCTAAATTAATACTACCATTCGCCTTGTATGTAGCAAACATATTGTATGCAATAGAACCGCTTTGTTGTTGAGATGCTAACCAAATATTATATTGAGAATCTGTAAGTTTATAAAAATCCTTAAATTCAGCTACCGGCAAAACTATATTTTGCTTTGGAGTAAGTGTATTTAAATAAGTGGCCAATGATGCAATTGTTGGATATTCGAAAATTGTTCTTATTGTAATATCAAATTGAGCAATACCGGTTGTTATCAATGTTATCAATCTGGTCGCATTTAAAGAATGCCCGCCAAGCGCAAAAAAATTATCATTGATACTTACAGGCTCAGTACTATTTAATATTTGTTGCCAATATGTTGAAAGTGTTTTTTCAAGTTGAGAAACCGGAGCCTTAAAATTATTTTCAGTAATATAATCATGAATGTTTAATTGGGATAAATTTTTCCTGTCAACTTTTTGATTTGGAGTCAACGGAATTGCTTCTAACTCAATGATAGCATTGGGAATCATATAATAGGGAAGATTCTTTTTTAAATCATCCATTATTATTTCAACATCAATATTTTTGTCGTTTTTTACAATATAAGCTACCAAAAAAGATTCTTGTTCTATTGTTCTTTTTACAATTACAACGGCATCCTTAATTGCCAATTGCTTATTTAAATGCGATTCAATATCTCCAAGCTCAATTCTATATCCTCTTATTTTAACCTGATTGTCATTTCTACCTAAAAATTCAATTTCTCCGCTTCTACTCCATTTTCCAACATCACCTGTATCATACATTAATGTGTTGGAAACAAAAGGATTTGCAATGAATTTTTCATTAGTCAATAGTGCATTTTTATAATATCCTTTGGCTAAACCATCACCGGCAATATAGATCGCGCCCGCCACTCCTACCGGCATTGGAGATAAATACTTATCCAGTATATAAAACTGCGTATTGTTTATTGGTTTTCCAATATTTGATGCATTTTCCGGAGATTCAATTTTTTTAACACTTGACCAGATTGTAGTTTCTGTTGGACCGTACATATTCCATATTTCGCCAGTGCTGCTAATTAATTTTTTAGCTAATGTTTTGTTTAATAAATCTCCTCCGCATAAGGCTTTTAATTCTTTATCTCCTTTCCATTGAGCATTAAACAACATTTGGTAAAAGCTTGGTGTAGCTTGTATTATTGTTGGCTTTATCTCATTGATTTTTTCAATAATTAAATTTGGATCTAATAAAACACTTTGATCAGCAATGTATAAAGTAGCTCCTGATATTAAAGGTCCAAAGAATTCTAATATCGAAATATCAAAAGAATATGTTGTTACAGAAAACAAAATATCTTTTGAGGTAATTCCCGGTTTGTTCTGCATGCTAATTAAGAAATTAAGCAATGACTGATGCCCAATTTTTACCCCTTTTGGGTTACCGGTTGAACCAGAAGTGTAAATTATATAGGCAGTATCCTGCGGCGAAATTGTTTTGGATAAAATTCCTTTAAAATTACTTATTCCTTCCCAAATGTCTTCGAGTGAAAGTATTGAGACATCATCAAGCCCTTCTAATTCATAGCCTTTTTCCCTAATAAGCACTTTGCTTTTGCTATTGTTCACAATGTAAGACAATCTGTCTTTTGGGAAAGCAGGATCCAGCGGAATATATGATCTGCCGGATTTTAGTATTCCTAATAAAACCACCACCATATTTGCTGATCTTTCCAGTAAAACAGCAATTGGAGATTGATCGTGTTTACCATAAATACCAATAATTTGCTCTGTAAACTGACTGGATAATTTGTCAAGCTCTGAATATGAATATGACTGGTAATCATCTTTTAATGCTTCTTTACCGGGAAAACACTTTACCTGTTCTTCAAACAAATTTATAACTGTTTTATCCGTAGGATAATCAAAACCCGTTTTATTAAAATCGACTAAGATATTTGATCTTTCTTCTTTGGAGAGATATGAAAGTTCGTTTATTTTTTTATATGGATGCAGCACAACATCTTCAAGTAGATTTTGAAAGTGATTTGTAACCTGCGAAATTCCTTGTTCATCAAAATAATTCAGATTGTAGTCAAAATCTATTTTTACATCGTCACTCTCATCAAACTCCCTTATATAAATAGCCAAAGGAACACGCTCAGATTGGTGTGTTAACGGAATTACCTGGGTTGTTGTATCTAGAAAATTGTTTGAATAATTTTGTTTTTCATAAGAAAGCATAATATTAAAAACTCTTTCTTTTTCTTTAAAATTATTAAGTTCCTGAAAAAGCTTACCCAAAGGAAATCTTTGATGACGATAATCATTACGCAATTGATTTTTTAATTCCTCCATTAAATTTGTAAAACCAGACTCAAAATCTAATTTTATTCTTAATGGCGAAACTCCCATAAATAACCCAACCGTTTTTTTATACTTAGATTTACTTCTGTTTAAAACAGGTAAACCAATTGCAAAATCATTATTATGGTGTTTTCTTCCAAAGTAAGCATAAAAAGCTGCTAAAAGTAAGTGAAAAGTCGATACCTTGTTTTCAATCGCCAATACATTCAGCTGATTATAAAAGTCTCTTTTTATTATCAATTCTTTACGGCTGCTTCTGTTTGTTAAGTCATTATCATTAAGCTTACTAAACAAATTTTCAGGTAAAACATTAAATTTATTTTTCCAATATAATTTATCGTTTGTAAAGGCATCTGAATTTTGATATTCACTATCATCTTCAATAAAATCCTGATATTTAAACGACTGGTGTTCTTGTATTTCTCCAAATTCAAAAATTTCGTTATAGTTTTGAACCAATCGCTGAAACATCAACGAAGTTCCCCAGCCATCAGTAATGATGTGGTGGTAAACAGAAAATAAATAATGATAATCCTGTTTTACTTTAACCAAAGTAAAAACATACAAAAACTGCTCTCCAAATAAATCAAAGGGTTTGATAAATTCATTCTGCATATAAAGAGATGCTTCTTTTATTGGGTCTTTACAATTTGAAAAATCTACAAAACCCAATTCTGAAGAATGCTCTTCTGTAATTTTTACTTTTATATCTTCTTGTTCTTTAGTAAACGTAGTTCTGTATGCATCATGTTGATTAATTAATGATACGTAGGCTTTTTTCAATATCGAAATATCTATTATTCCCTTAATTCTAATTTTTGCTCCAATATTATATATCGGTTCATAAGGATGTAATTCCTGATCGTAATAAATATCTTGTTGAGGAAGTGTTAGTTTCATAGCTGTTTGGTAATTATTTGATATTAAATGGGTACTATTTGCAAAACATGAATCGACTCATAACTAACTTTTTACTTCATTATACCATAAACTTTCTGTCCCCAGCAAATCTTCTTCTACTCTAAAATCTTTTACTATCTTACCATAATCAAACTTTATTATTCTGTCTGCATGTTTAAAGTAAGCATCATCATGAGTAACAGCAATGATTGTTTTTCCTTCCTCTTTTAATTTAGGAAGCAGGTTTTCATAAAAATATTTTCTAAAATGCGGATCCTGATCTGCTGCCCATTCATCGAGAACTAAAATTGGTTTGTTCTCTAATAATGCCAGAATTAATGACATTCGCTTACTTTGTCCTTTAGAAAAATTTCTTCTCGCCGCATTTTCAGTGTCATCTGCTACGATATTATCCAACTCCATTATTTTTAATAATTCCTGGTATCTTTTATTATTTTCTAGTGAATAATTATCATAATTGTTAGAATAAATATAATTATCTGTAAAAACTGCTGCTATTAAATCCTGAATTTTCGTGTTTTCATTAAATGCTTTTCCATCTCTTAAAATACTTCCTTTGCTTGGCTCATACAATCCGGTAAGAATATTTATGAAGGTACTTTTACCACTACCGTTGCCACCTATCACAAAAATTGTTTCTCCTTTATTAAGGGAAAGATTAACTGGCCCTAACTGAAAAGTTTTTTCTGTAGAATCTATTTCGGAATTAACTTGATAACTAAAATGTATATTTTCAAAATCAAGTACATTGAAATCAATTGTCTGTATACTTTCAGGATTTGGGTCCGGCTTATTGACTGAATTTATTTCAAAATCTTTTAAAAATTCAGTGATTCTTTTTTTACCTACAAACAACCTTGTATAAGATCTTTGCATGTTAATTAAATTATTGATAGGTCCTGAAATAAACATTAAAATCATTACATAAGTTATTACATCTTCCTGTTTTAAAAATCCAAATACGGGAAGTACAAAAAGAATGATAGCAATGACAAAATACAACCCATATTGGCTAATTAGATTTATGGAAAGGAAAACGAAATTAACGTTGAAATCGAGTTTTTTTGCTGATTCCCTGTTAGGTGCCAAGAAATTATTCATAAGATTTTCATTTCTGTATGAGCTTAATTTCAAGCCTTTAAAACCCTTTATTACGTCTTCGACATATTTAAAATAGTATTCATTATACTTTCTTAGCTTGTTAACGTAAGGTGCCATTTTATTAATTACGAAAAAATAAATAAAGGCAACCACTGCTATCAGGATTATAACTATTGTTGCTGATGTAGCTGATAGTGTATATAAATACAGTACACATAACAGTAACATTAAAACCGAATTAAATGTATGGGTTACAATTTCCGGCAAAGCCGAAAAAACCCTTAAATCTTCAATCGTTGTGTAAAATCTTTGTGTCCCCAATCTTTCTAAAGTTTGTAATGGGGCTTTGAGTATCTTATTAAAAATTAATTTTTCATTTGTATAGAGAATATCGTACGTTATTTTATTTAACCATTTCTGGAAAACTATATTAAGTAAATAGGTATATACAATTATAGAAACAAAGACAATACCCATATAATTGTTTTGAAATTCAGCATTTCCTGAAATGGTATTGTTAATAATATATATAATTCCGAAACTTAAAATAGCATTAAAAAATGCGTAAAAAATTATATATATAAGCTCTTTAAATTTTATTTTAAACATTTGTATTTATTTAGTTATCAAGTTTTCAGAATTGTTCGTAATTGTATTTAACAATTCAAGAGGGTGATCATAAATAAAAAAATGATTTCCTTTAAGAATTGTAGATTCAAAATCACTGCTGGTAAAATTTTTCCAGTTTTCGATTTTGTCGCTTGTTTTTTCTTCACTGCCCATAATTGCATGGATTGGTATATTTATCTGTATTCCTTTTTCAGAAAAAAAATGTTTTTCAATACACTCAAAATCAGCACGCATAATTGGACTGAAATAATTGTATAAATCATTGTTTTCAAGTACTTCAGATGGCATACCTCCTAGTTCTTTAAGTTCTTTTTTAAACTCAAAATCATCCAGCAAATAGCGAATAATAGTTTGTTCTTTTTTGACTCCGGGACCTGCATTACCAGAAACTATTAATTTAAGAGGAGCATCTCCTGCAGCTTCTAATTTTGCTGCAACCGAAAGTGCTAATGTTGCTCCCATACTATGTCCGTAGATCAGGTAAGGCTTTCCGTTCCTGAGAAGCCTTATCTGATTACAATAATCGTTTATCGCGTCTTCTTTATTTTTAATTAATTCTTCGTGATATCTTTTACCGCGTCCAGGAAGCTCAAGAGGTATAAAATCAATACCTTTTCGTAAGTTCTTTTTTAAAAAATCAAACGAATAAACACTACCGCCGGCAAAGTGTAATAAAAATAATTGCATAAACTGATTGTTTAAAAAGACTATAACCTTTTAATTTCTGTTACTTTCTTTTATGGTTCTCTCTTTAAATTGTTTTTCGGCAAAACGATATAAAATTGTCAGGTAAAATCGCTGTGCATTTCTATTTGAATTTCTATTTAAAATATAACTTTCATTTGTAGTTACCTGTTTCTGTACTCTGGAGTCCAGCACATTACTAGCATTTAAGCCAATTGTCATTTTATTAGACAGCAAACTTTTATTTAGAGTTATGTTTAAATAATGTAGTGATGCAGTTACTGTTTGCGCATTTTTGTTTTCTCCCTGGTAATCAAAAAATCCCTGAATATTAAAATCCTTTGGAAGTTTTACCTGAGCTCTAAATTGAATTTGCCAAAATTGATTAGAAAAATCAAAATTTTGATCTTCATAGAAACCTTCCTGCGAAAATTTGTAATAATTAAAACTTGAGTATAAACTTAATCGCTTTATAGGAGAGTAATTGATGGATGTTTCAAATCCATATCTGTCCTCTAAATCTAAATTCACAACCTGAACCGTAAATGAATTTTCGCCAGTTTTAGCAATATAATCCTGGAAAAAATCTGTGGTTCTATGGTAATAAACCGAAGCATTTATAGATACTTTTTCGAAATTTTTGTTTCCGGAAAGCTCATATGCATCTGTGTAGGATGGGTTTAAATCAGGATTACCAATATATTGATACGTAAAGTCTTTTATCTCATTAAAAGGATTTAAATCTAATATAGACGGCCTGTTAATTCTTCTGCTATAGCTCAATTGCGTTCCCAGTTTCTCAGAAAAATTATACCCAAAATGTGCTGTAGGAAACAGCCCATTATAATTAATGTCTTTCGTGAAAACTTTGTTTACATCACTAATTTTAACAGATGTATACTCGTCTCTTAACCCTAAGAGATAGGTAAATTTTCCCATTTCACTACCATATTGAGCGTAACCAGCACCAATTGTTTCTTTGTAATCAACATCATTATCCAGACCCTGATAAACTAACCATTGATCAGTTTCAAAAGTTTCTGCTAAGTACTTGTTATTTACCGTGCGATGCTCGCCTTTAAGTCCTGTTTCAAATTTCCCTTTCAGTTTTATTGGCGTAATATAATCTGTTTGTAAAACAAAATCTTTATTACCATTTTTACTGTTAGTTCTCAATTGTTGAGAAGTAGCAATTGTTGGATAAACCTGTTCTGTCAAAATGTTCCAGTCTTTTGTACTATCCCAAAAGTCATATTGAAAATCTATTGTGAACTTTCTGTCTTTCTTGTCAAAAGTTCTTAAATAATTCATTTCAACCTGATTATAGCTTCTGTTTTCTTTTGACTTCCCTGTCCTCAACAATCCGTTGTCTAATTTATTATTAATAAAATAATCATAATTTATAACTGATTTATCACTATCATTTGTATGATTAATATTGTAAGCCAGCGTAAATGTTTCTTTACTATTAAAAGAGTAATCCAGCCCACCATAAAACAATTGCCCGTCATCGTGTCGGTTTTCTTTTTCAACCTGATTTAAATTTGTATTTGCATTTGTTGTAGAGGCTTGACTAGATGTATATCTACCCAAATAGTCTGTATAACGGTTCCCTACAGTGGCAAAAAAATTAAGTTTCTCTGCTTTATAATTAATTGATCCTCCAATTCTGGAATCAATAGGAACACCGTATCTTAAAGAAACCTGACCGTTTATCCCTTCTTTTTTATTCTTTTTTAATATAATATTTAATATCCCTGCTGAACCTGTTGATTGATAACTGGCAGACGGATTTGTTATGACTTCTATACTTTCAATATTAATGGCCGGAATTTGATCTAATGCATTGTTTAATGTAAGTCCGGATTGTCTTCCGTTTATCAATATGGTTACATTAGCATTCCCTCTTAAACTAACTTGTCCGCTAACGTCAACGGAAACTGATGGTATATTTTCCAGTATATCTAAAGCAGAATTACTTTGTGCAAGAATATCTTTCCCTACATTAAATACTTTTTTATCTCTTTTAAATGAAACCGAACTTTTTTCGCCTACAACGACAACCTCTGCAAGAACGGTAGTATTTACTTCTAATTTTACAATTCCCAGATTAAACTTTTTATTTGATTCATCTAAAATTATTTGCTTAGAAAATGTATTATAATTAGTATAACTTACTTCTATAATCAATTTCTTCAAAGGAACATTTTCAATTTTAAACTCGCCATTTTCACCGCTTATTCCTCCTAAAATGATTTTCTTATTTTCATCCAGAATAGTAACATTGGCAAAAGGTAGTGGTTCAGATTTTTCATCTAAAACTTTACCTGAAAGAACTCCTTTAAAATTTGCTTGAGCTTGGGCTTTTACTAAAAAACATAAAAAAAGTAGTATTGAAAAACAACTTTTAAATTTAATTCTTATTTTCATTTTTGATATTTAATTTATAAATAATACTTTGAAGAATGATGTTACACATTAAAAGGCTAACGCTTCAAAATGATTTAGTATTCTGCAAGAAGAGATTTGTATTCAATAATTTTCTCACCAAATAATCTTTCTGAATCAACACCTTTTTGTTTGCAATATTCAAGAAGCTGATTTGATTGTACTATTGGTTCTGATTCGCTTGTGTATTTTATTGAACTTATATGTTTAAGCCATGGCTCCATACCCATCGCATAAACAAAAACAGTTTTAGCATAAAAAACATCGATCAGTGCTTTTGCCTGTTCAAAATTACATCCTGCTAATCTTCTTGATTCGTCCATATCTCTTTGTAAAGGAGTTGGCAATAATGGCCCATAAAGCCAGGATAATGGCGCTCCATGACATTCCATACCTAGAAATACAACATCAATATCACCTATTACCTTATGAATTCTTTCGTAAAGTTTGGGTGCAATATTGCATGAATCTGCAGCAAACAACATTTTAAACCCATCATTAAACTCTATACTGTGACATATTTTACTTCTCACGTCCAAATCACAATGTTCTCCTATAAAAGGTAATCCTGTAATTTTAAAATCAGGAAAGTTTTTAATTTCCATGTCACCAAGCTCTATAATATTTTTAAAACCTATCTTTTCAAACATAAGTTTAAGACTTGGATCCTGAATATTTCCTCCGCTGCATTTAGGAACTATTATATGACCAATCCTGCCTCTGATTCTTAATAATGTTTCAAATAATATATGATCCTGATGGTTGTGTGTAATTAATATATAATCGATTTTTTCCGGTAGATCTTCATATGAATATCTTGAAATATCGGTTTCATAACCATAGCTAATAATTGGATCGACAAGAATTGTGGTGTCTTTTGTTTCTGTCAATATACAAGCATGTCCAAAGTATCTTGTTAGTACTCCATCACCATCATATTTTTTATACTCTTTAGGTTTCTCGGTAGTAAAAAATGTTCTGAACAAATTTTCGCTGTCCTCATCTGTCAGTTCAAATATGTCAAGTATTTCCTGATACGTTTTAGGCTTAAGAGACATATCAAATAAGAGATCAATTTTTTCGCTGTTAAAAGGCAGGTCTAAGCTTAGAATTTCAGGAGATGGTAATTTTGGGGTACTTAATACAAAAGTTCTGGAATCATCATCCGAAACTAAAAAGAGATTAATACTTTGAATTCTTTCATCATAATATTCTGTTTCATACAATAATGATTCAAAAAATCTAAAGGATGGATTATTATTGATATCATAAATTAATTCTACCAGTCCTTGTAAACTTTCCGGAATTTTTGAGTACAAATCTATTAAAGCATAGCCTTTGGCATTATTTTTCAATAAATCATGCAGTTTCAAAATATCATCATTTAAGTCTAATAGTTTAGCACAGTTCTTTGTGGTTTTGTCTATTAAATTCTGAATTTCATCAACACGTTCTCCATTATAATCAATAAAAGGACCTCCAAGCATTTTTGGATTTTTTACTGCTGCAGCATGAATCATAGGGTTTTGAACATATGACTTCATGATTTTTAAATGTCTTGATTTGATGTTCATTGCGGCTGTTGCCGGAGAAACAATATGTGGCCACGCATACCAGTTGTCAATTAATGGCTCAATTACTAAGTTAGGTCTGATGTAAACTAAATCGTCGTTATTAAATTTCATATTTGGTTGTATTTAAGTTTTTAATTATTTATAATATTTTCGATTAAAAAAAAGTCTTCTTGTTTTGTATTTAAATATTCATATTCGCTGTCCAGATTAATTTCAATTACAAGCCCATTTTCATACATGATACTTTTGATACTTAACGGACTACTTTGAGTACTACTTTTATGGAGCACAACAGTTTCGTTACTTCCATTCTTTATATCCGGATTTTTAATTCCTGATGCATCAACGTTATTAAACGTTCCTAAAATAAACTCACTTAGATCGTAGTTATTTCTTGCTTTAAACGCCTTTTCAAGTACTGTGTATGGTATTTCCTGATGTTCTTTTGAAATCAAATATTGTTTCTGGATTGACAATGCCAGATCTTTTAGTGACGTTGCATTGTCGAGATTGATTTCGACAGGAATTCGATTTGTAAACTGCCCAATCTGGTTGGTTAAATCAAATCCCATAGATTCAGAGTCTCTCGAATCAACAGTGTATCTTATAAAAAAATGTTTATCATTTTGTACATAATTTCTAATACAAAATGCCAAAATAAAATTCCCCAACAGTAACTGGTTTACTTTACAGAATTGTTTCATTTCATTGAATGCTATCACATCAATTTTTACAATATGGCTGTTAATTTTTCGCTCTTTAGGATTTGAATATCCCAAAGGCAAATAGTTGCGTTTTGCAGGTTCCAGAATTCCTGAAAATAATTGTACCTGATTTTCGAGATCATTTTTGAATTTTTGCGATTCTATATACTCTCTTTGAATTTTTGAAAAAATACCGTTCCCGCCAACTTTAAAATCTGTGGTAATTACATTTTCATTATTATAGAGATCAAACAGTAATCCTGATATTATTTTGTTAGATTGATTATCTGTAATGACATGATGAATGGTTATATGTACTATAGCATTTTTATCATTATGAAAAACATCAATATGACAGAGATCTCCGTTTAAATAATCAAACGGTTTGTTTCTGACTTCAGTAAAGCATTCTTCTAAATTTTGAGTGTCATTTAAATCATTATAATAGTATTTTATCGCGGGAACAAAATCTGCAAT
Source organism: Flavobacterium psychroterrae (assembly GCF_018380615.1). Lineage (GTDB taxonomy): Bacteria > Bacteroidota > Bacteroidia > Flavobacteriales > Flavobacteriaceae > Flavobacterium > Flavobacterium psychroterrae. The sequence goes on from NZ_JAGYVZ010000031.1 coordinate 27,946, forward strand.
AGCTATCGTTTCCTGAAAAATATCGCCATTGTTTCTGCTTAATTTTATTCTTAATTCCGGTACTAATTCAAAAAGACCGGTAATTGTTTTATCAAACTTTGTATTGTCAAAAGGAAACAATTCAAAAACAGAATGATTTACTGCATGAGTATAAGTGGTTTCATTGATGTATACTTTTTGATTAATTGATAACTGGACAGGATTTTCATAACTGTTTAAATTATTGAGCTGTTTGATTTCGATATCATATTTAGATAACAGTTTAACCAAATCTTTTATCGTTGGATATTTAAGGATTGTGATTGCAGATAATTTATATCCTCTTTTTTTTAATTTGGTAGAAATCATCATTGCTAATAATGAATTACCTCCTATTTCAAAAAAATTATCGTTAACTCCAATTTCATCAACAGGCAATAATTCGTTCCATATTTCAACCAATATTTTTTCCTCCTTTGTTATTGGAGCTTCATATCTTACCTTTTCCGGCTCATATAAACTCAAAAGTTTTTTTCTGTCCAGTTTACCGTTGTTTGTCTGTGGAAATGCTTCCAACTGAATAACAATATGTGGAATCATGTAAATAGGTAATCTTTTTTTTAGATGATCCTTTAATGTTTCTATTGCAATTTTATCTTTTGATATAATAAAAGCAGCTAATTTTGGATGAGCCTGCAGGTCTGTTTTAACAAGAACTGCTGCCGTTTGTATTTTATCAAATTCCAGTATCACCGTCTCGATCTCGCCAAGTTCTATTCGATAGCCATTAACTTTAACCTGACTGTCATTTCTTCCCAGAAACTCTATTTCTCCATTAGAATTCCATTTGCCAACATCGCCTGTTTCATACATGAGACCATTTTCTCTGAACGGATTATTTACAAACTTTTCATTTGTCAGTACTTCATTTTTGTAATATCCTTTTGCTAATCCGTCACCACCTATAAATATGGCGCCAACAGTACCAATTGGTTTTGGATTTAAAAATTTATCCAATACATACAATTGGGTATTATTTATTGCTTTTCCAATATTTGAAGCATCTTTAGGCTGTTCTATTTTTTTTATACTGGACCAAATAGTAGTTTCTGTAGGTCCGTACATATTCCAAACCTCCAGACTATTATTGATTAACTTTTCTGCAAGTGTTTCACTTAGCAAATCTCCTCCGCATAAAACTTTAAGTCCTTTGTTCCCTTCCCACTCAGCATTAAACAGCATTTGATAAAATCCCGGAGTAGCCTGAATTATGGTTGGTTGAATAATTTCAAGTTCCTTAATGATTAAGTCCGATTCTGATATTATACGCTGACTGGCAATGTATAAAGTGGAACCCGATATTAAAGGCGCAAAAAATTCTAATATCGAAATATCAAATGAATATGTGGTTACTGAAAACACAATATCATCTGCGTTAAAACCCGGCTTTTGCTGCATGCTCAGCATAAAATTAAGAAGAGACTGATGTCCAATTTTAACTCCCTTAGGATTACCTGTTGATCCTGATGTATAAATTACATACATTAAATCACTGGCATCAATATCTATTGCAGGTTGTTCTTTTGATTCCGTTTCAAAAACATCCCACAAATCAATATTCAAAAATTCTTTTTTATAGATTTCAAAAAGTTTTTCATTGCTTTGAGAAATTGTAATAACTATTTTGGAATTAATATCGTCCAAAATATATTTTGTTCTGTCTGCCGGATACTCCGGATCTATAGGCACATAGGCAGCGCCCGCTTTGATTATACCCAATATACCTATCATCATTTCTAATGATCGTTCTAAATAAATGCCAATTAACTCGCCTTTTTTTATTCCTTTTTTGACAAGATAATTAGCCAATTGATTAGAACGTACTTCTATTTCGTGATACGTTAAACCAGCATTTTCAAATTGTAGAGCAATTTTATTTGGTGTTAGTAAAACCTGTTTTTGAACAAAATCTAAGATTGTACTGTTTTGTGGATAGAAAGCTTCTGTCTGATTAAATTCATTTATTATTCTATCCTTTTCGTGGTCAGAAATTAGGGTATAGTTTTTTAATTGATCATCGGCACTATTAATAATTTTATTAAGTACATAATCGAAATGTCCTGATATTGCAATAACATCTTGTTTGTTAATAATGCTGCTGTTAAATTTAAAATCAACAGCTAAAACTTCGCGTAAATCGGCCTGAACAGACAATGGAAAAGTGTTATTTTCCTGAACAGAATAACTTTGAATTGCTAATGCATTATCTGAATCTTTTTCTTTGTACTTATTAACCGGAAAGTTTCGAAATATAAAAATGGTATCAAAAAAATCATTTTGAATAGTATTATACTTTTTAATATTAGTTAATGATGTATATTGAAATTCTCTTGCCTTTACATGTTTTTCCTGAATACTTTGAAGCCAACCTGCCATAGATTCGTTTTCATCAATTTTTGCCCGAAACGGAATCGTATTGATAAACATTCCTATTTTTTCTTCATATTTGATTTCAGGTGGTCTTCCGGACACTGTCACACCAAAAACAACATCATCGGCAGAAGTATATCTTGATAATAGCAACGACCATATCCCTTGTAATAAAGTACTGACCGTTATATTAGACTGTTTGGTATACTGAATAATCTTATCTGTTAACTCCTGATCAAAATTTAAATAAACATCGTCATATTGATCTTGTGCATCCTCACTTTCAAGCAGATTATTAATAAATGGCAATAATGAAGGCTCATCAAAGTCACGTAAATAAGTGGTCCAGAATAATTTTTCGTCCTCCTTATTAATACTTTTTATGTATTTAATATAATCCTCAAACTTATCTTCCTCACGCACTGGCGGAGTCTCATTATTGCTATATAATGTATAAGCCATGATAAACTCCTTCATCAATATTTGTCCGGACCAGCCATCCCATAAAATATGATGTTTAGTCCAGATCATTCTTATCGCTTTAGAATTTACTTGTACTAATGTTACGCGCATTAAAGGCGGCTTCTTGAAATCGAACTCTTTATTTCGTTCGTTTTGCAGCAATTTATCATACTGATTTTCTAATTCATCGCCTTCAAAATGGGTCAAATCTATAAACTCATAACCAAATTTCAACTTTTTATATACGCATTGCACCGGTATGCTAACCTGATCGTGAATAAATAAAGTCCTTAAAATCGTATGGTTTTTTATCACATATTCCCATGCTTTTTGAAAAGCTTCCAGATGTAGTCCTTCCGGGAATTCCATACTGAATTGTGTTTTATAAGCAGTACTTTTGGGATTATACAGACTATGAAACAAAATACCTTCCTGAAGCGGACTCAATTCATAGAGAGCAGCAACATCTTCTTTATTAATCTTAAAATTACTATTGCCTTTAGCTGTTATATCAGCTATTAATTGGCTTTTATTGTTTTTAATAAAAGTGATAATCTCTGCATCTTTTTTTATTGATTCAATTTCTCCTAAAGTTAATTTGCCTTCAACGCCCCTCAATAGCAAATCTGCACCCTGAACTTCAAGTGTAAGATTTAAGGAAGCTATTTTATTCAAAAATTCGTTCATAACTATTTAAAATGAAATATTTATTAATGGATCTTGATGTCTAGAATTTTATAACTCCTTCTGATTCAAAATCTGTGTTCTCAAATAAGCTATCAAGCTCATTCATACTTAGTTTATCCTGCAAATTAAAATCTGAAGGCGTAAAATCAGTTACCTCTTTGTCCAGCGTGTGTTGAATTAAATTAGTCAGGTTATTGATGTACATATTGGCTAGCATTTCGATGGTTTTTTTATCGTATTGCTTGTTAGAATAATCAAATGAAAATCCTAAAGTATTGTTGACAATGGCTCCTTTTACGACTATTTTATCTCTAACAGGGTACTTTTTATTGATGTGATTTCCAGTATCCTGATCTGCGCCAATGAACCAGTTACTTTTATTAATCACATTGTCCATCTGTCCTAAATAATTAAAAACCAAATCCCACGAGCTTCCTTTAAGTGAATTATTTATTTCAGCATCTGTATTTAGATATTTTAAAGCTCCATATCCTAATCCTTTGTCTGGAACATTCCTGATTTGCTCTTTTACAGATTTTATCAGTTCTCCTTCTGATTCAAAATCAGCGTTTAACAAAAGAGGATACTTATTTGTGAACCAACCCGTTGAATTACTAATGTCAATTTTTTCTGAGAATAATTCTCTTCCATGTCCTTCCAGTCCAATTACAACACTTGAATTTTTAGTCCATTCCCCTATTGTTTTTGCCAATGCAGCCAGTAAAATATCGTTAATTTCAGTATTGTACGCCTTATTAGCAGACTTGGTTAAAGATGTTGTCAGCTCTTCACTTATATTTATAACATAATTCTCAAGTGTTTCGCGATCTTGATATTCAGATGCATAATCTGTTTTAAAAGGAGTGAAATTTTGTTTTACGTTTTCCCAATAGGACTTCTGAAGCATTACCTTATTAGAATTGGCATAACTATTTAGCAGCGTGCTCCATTCGCGATATGAACCGGTTTTTAAACCCAATTCAACATTCACGTTTTGTACTAATGCATCTAAAATAATTTCCATTTCGTCCAAAATAATTCTTAAGGAAACCCCATCCACAGCCAAATGATGAAAACAAATGAACAATCTGTTGTGCTGCTCATAATCAGGAGTTTTGATAAATGAAAATTGTGTCAAATCTCCATTATCTAAAATTTTATTGTTTTGAATTGTTTCGCAAATACCCTTAATTGTATTTTTTAAATCTGACTCTTTTTCATTCGTTATATCAAAAGAATCAAAAACTCCAGTACTATTACTGTAACTTTGCATATAGGTATTTTCTTCACGCAAAAACTTTAATCGCAGCGTATCATGTCTTTCAACAATAATTTTCATAGCTTTTGCAAGATGTCCTTCATTTATACCTTTACTTATCTTAAAAAATAAGTTCATATTAAAATGTGACATATTAGAATTTTGTTCCTCAAAAAACCATTTTTGAATGGGAGTTAACGGCAATGTTCCTTCCAGAATTCCTTGTTCTGCAGTTACATTAATATCTGATTGATTTTCAAATGCATAAGAAAGATTTGAAATAGTTTTATGATCAAACAAATCCTGAACTATAAAATTATAATCCTTTCTTTTGGCTCTGCTTACAAATTGTATTACAATGATTGAGTCACCGCCTAAGGCAAAGAAATCATCGTTTATTCCAACTTTTTCAACATTTAATAGCGAAGACCATATTTCACATAAATCGATTTCTAATTGATTTCTTGGCGCTTCGTAATTATTGGTAGTTTCATGACCCTTTGGGCTTGGCAATGCTTTTCTGTCAATTTTTCCGTTACTGGTCAACGGCATTTCTTCGAGCGTTACATAAATCCCCGGCACCATATAATCTGCCAGTTGAAATTGCAGGAAGTTCTTGATTTCATCTTCTTTATAGTTTTCTTTTGGAGTCAGATAACAAACCAATCGTTTATGTCCATTTTCATCTTCATCAACAAGAACAATACATTGATTAACCATGTTACTGCTTAACACTGCAATTGCAATTTCGTTAGGCTCAACTCTGTATCCCCTTATTTTTACCTGATCATCTATACGGCCCAGGAAAATAATTTCACCATCCGGATTCATACGTACTTTGTCTCCGGTACGGTACAAAAATCCATCTCCAAATTTGTTTGCTATAAACTGTTTAGCTGTTAATTCCGGATTGTTCACATATCCTTTAGAAACTCCTAAACCGCCTATTAGTAATTCTCCAGATGTTCCTATTGGGCATAAATCCAATTCGTCATTTACAACATAAATGGAAGTAGATGAGAAGGGCTTACCTACCGGCACACGAGAATATAGTTCTTCTAATGAAACATAGTGAAGCAATTTACCAATGGTAGTTTCTGTTGGCCCATAATGATTTATAACTTCTACCGTACTATTTGCTGATCGTAATTTGTCTAAAACATCTACTGTTAAGGTCTCTCCTCCAAATATAATCATGCCATTAGGTAATAATAATTTATCCAGGGCTGATAATGCTTTCCAGTGAGAGGGAACAATTTTTATACAATCTATTGAATGATCAACAAAATATTGCTTAATTAATTCAGCATTCATAAGCGTTTGTTTAGAAAACCCATGTAATGTACCTCCGCCTAACAGGGATCCATAAACCACTGTTTTTCCTAAATCTGCAGAAAGTGAAGAAAGTAAACCAAAACTATTGAAACGACTCAATTTCAATGCGTCCTCTAAACCTGAATAGTAATCTACGACATTGGCATGGCTTACCATAACTCCTTTTGGTTTACCTGTTGTACCAGACGTATAAATCACGTATGCGGTATCTTCTTCGGATATATTCACCAGATTGTTATCTTCTTTTAAGTCCATAAATTCAGGATATTGAAGATCTACTGAAAATATAGGAACCTCAAACGAAGTCATTTCGAATAAGTCATCAGAAATAATTAATAGCGCTTTAATCGATGCGTCATCAATAATGTATTTTTTACGTTCTTCAGGAAGTGCTTTATCAATAGATACATATCCTGCACCCGACTTTAAAATTCCTAATAAGCAAAGCAAAGACCATTCGTTAGTATCCATAATTACACCAACGAGATCATTGGGTTTTAGCCCGTATGTTTTATTAAGATATTGTCCAAATTGCGTCGATTGTTTGTCTAAATCCTTATATGAAACACGCTCCGATCCAAAAACGTAAGCTATTGTATCGGGGTTTTTAAGAGCTTGTTTTTTAAACAGATCTATTATATTAAAACCTGAACTAACAAAAGGAACCGAATTATTATGCGTAGTTATTAAATTATTCTTTTCATCCTGAGATAAATAAGATAATTTATTGATGGTATTGTCTTTATTCTCTACAACACTCGTTAACAAATTTGTAAAATGATTTCTCATTTTCTCTATTGTGCTTTTTGCGAAAAGATCTGTGCAATAATTTATATTGACAGCGATACCATTTTCATTTTCATGAACAAAAAATGTAAGATCAAATTTTGCCACATTACTCTGATTTTCAAATAACTCATTGGTGATTTTTATATCATCAAATAAATTTATTTCCGGAGCAGGATTATTGTTAAAAACAAATAAATGCTGGAATAACGATGTACGGCTACTATCTCTGCCAGTTTCGATTTTATCTACTACTTTTTCAAAAGGCACTGCTACATGATCGTAAGCTTCTAGAATCGTAGTTTTTACAAGCTTTAATAATTCTGTAAAAGAAGTTGTTTTTTCAAATTCTGTTCTTAATGCCAGTGTATTTACAAAAAAACCAATTAGTGGCTCAAGATCTTTATTTTCTCTGTTAGAAACCGTAGTTCCTATACAAATATCGGTTTGGTTGGTGTATTTGTAAAACAGTGTTTTATAAACCGATACCAATAACATATAAAGTGTAACCTTTTCTGTTCTTGCAATTTCCTTAAGTTTAGCCGTAAGTGCTTCATCAATAAAGAAACTTTCATAATCACCTTTTGTACTTTGAATCGATGGTCTGTCAAAATCAGTTTGAAGATCCAGAATCTCAATTCCTTTTAGCTTATTCTCCCAATATTTTATCTTATTGCTATAATTTTCTTTTTCGAAATTATTTCTTTGCCATAAGGCATAATCTGCATATTGAATTTTTAATTCTGGTAAAACAGGTTCAACATTTTGAACTTTTGATTTATATATTTCTACAAATTCATTAATTAATAATGAAAACGACCAGCCATCTGAAGCAATATGATGTCTTACATTTAATAGTAAATACTCGTCTTTCGACAATTTTATTACGCTGGCACGTATCATAAAATCTGCCGACAGATCAAAATCAGAATTTATAGTTTTTTCTATAAATACTTCTAATTCCGGTGTTTTATCTTTGTTTTCAAATGCTTCAGTATATTCCAGTTTCCAGCCAGAATTATCTATTATACGCTGATAAGGGATTCCATCCTCGTTTATAAATACTGTACGTAATGATTCATGTCTTTCAATTATTTTTGAATATACATGTTCCAGTATTTTTATGTCGATTTCTCCTTTTATCCTAAATAAAGAAGGCTGATGATATGGCGTACTCCCTTTCCAGTTATCTATAAACCACAACCGTTCCTGTGCAAATGATAGCGGAATTCTTTCCGGACGCTCCTGAGCAATTATTGTAAACTCTTCGTCAATTTGAGATTCATTAAGTATAAAGGATGAAATTTGGGCGATAGTTGGTTTTTCAAATAAGTCGGCAATTGAAATTTCAATAGCTCTTTTATTTTTTATTTCAGAAACCAATCTGATCGCTAAAATAGAATGTCCGCCCAGAGCAAAGAAATCCTCATTGATTCCAACTCTTTCAACATTTAATAATGCCGCCCATATTGCACATAATTCTCCTTCCAATTCATTTCTTGGCGCTTCATAGGTGTTTCTACTTTCATTACCATTTGGTTTAGGAAGTTCTTTTCTGTTGATTTTTCCATTACTGGTCAAAGGCATTTTTTCTAATTGAATGTACATCGCCGGTAACATATATTCCGGCAAGCGCATTTGCAAAAAGTTTCTTAGTTCTTCTTCTTTGTACTGCTCATTGGCGGTTAGATAACAAATTAATCTTTTAGTACCATTTTCCTCTTCATCAACTATCACTGTTGATTCATTTACGGTATTATTGGCAAGTACTGCAATTGCTATTTCATTAGGTTCAACTCTGTATCCTCTAATTTTTACCTGATCATCAATACGCCCTAAAAAGATGATTTCACCTTTTTCATTCATTTTTACCTTATCACCTGTGCGATATACCACTCCTTCACCAAATTTATTGGGTATAAAATGTTTTGCTGTTAATTCCGGATTGTTAACATACCCTTTACTTACTCCGGAACCACCTATTAACAATTCTCCTGAAACACCTGTTGGACATAATCCTGATTCATCATTTACAATATAAATACCGGATGACGAGAATGTTTTCCCAACAGGTACAGTAGTATATACTTCCTGCAATGAAACTTTATGCAATAGCTTTCCTATCGTAGTTTCGGTTGGTCCATAGTGATTTACAATTTCAACAGTACTGTTTACTGCGCGCAACTTCTCTAAAATATCTACAGTTAAGGTTTCTCCTCCAAAGATAATCATGCCATTTGGCAACAATAATTGACCAGTTCCTGATATTGCTTTCCAGTGTGATGGAACAATTTTTAGACAATCTATAGATTCCTTAGTGATATATTCTTTAAGCGATTCAGCGTTCATTAACATCGGTTTTGAAAATCCGTACAATGTTCCGCCTCCCAATAAAGAACCATATAGTACCGTTTTTCCCAAATCAGCAGAAAGAGCCGACATTAATCCAAACTTATTAAATCTGGTTAACTGCAAACTTTCTTCAAGTCCCATGTAATAATCTACTACATTGGCGTGACTTACCATAACACCTTTCGGGTTTCCGGTTGTTCCTGAAGTGTAGATTACATAGGCTGTATCTGATTCTGAAATTTTTGCCAAATCTGAATTTTTAGCTTCAAAATCCATGAAATCAGAATATTGAAGATCAATCGAGAATATTGGAACATTAAAGGCTATGACATCAAATAAATCATCTGATAGTATCAATAAAGCTTTAATTGCCGAATCTTCTATAATAAATCCTTTTCTCTCTTCAAGAAGATTTTTGTCTATAAATACATATCCGGCACCTGATTTTAAAATTCCCAGCATAGATAGTAATGACCATTCATTAGTATCCATCAAAATACCAACCAAATCATTATTTTTTAATGAATAGGTGTTTCTCAAATAGCTACCCAGAGCATCAGAAATGAAATCCAGTTCCTGATAGGTAAATGATTTAGATTCAAAAACATAAGCGATTTTCTCAGGATTCTTTTTTGCCCGTATTTTAAATAAATCCAATATTGTTACTGTTGAAGTTTCAAATTGAACTGGATTATTGTATAATTTTAGTAAAGTGGCCTGTTCTTTATCTGATAAATATTGTATTGCAGTAATGCTTTTAGTTGTGTTATCTAAAACATTGTAAAGCAATTGTTTAAAGTGTACAATTAATTTTTTAATATTGTCATTTTCATATACATCTGTATTAAAATTTATATCAAAATACAAATGACTACCCATTTTATGGAAAACAATTACCAAATCTGTTTTTGAAACTGTTTTTCCCAAATCCAAAATTTCATCAACGTTTTCGATACTTAAAGAAAGTTTCTGATCGTTTGCTTTTGTCTCAGGCAATCCAATTATAACATCAAATACCGCACTTCTCGAAGAATCTCTTATTAAGTTTAAATCTTCAATTATGGAATCAAATTGATATTGCTGAAAATTAAAACTCTCTAATGTGTTTAATTTTATTTGATTAAATAATTCATCAAAACTATTTGAAGGATTAATTTCATTTCTTAAAGGCAATGTATTTATAAAAAAACCAACCTGATCGTCTAGGTCAACATGGTCACGACCGGCAACAGGAGCACCCAATATAATATCCTTTTGATTTGAATATTTATAAAATAATGTGTTCCATAAAGTTAATAACCCGATATAAAGACTACCTCCATTATTTTTACAGTATGCTTCGAGTTTGCTTGTAGCTTCTTCAGAAATATAAGACCCCAACATGTGCCCGTTATAGGTTTTTATTTTAGGTCTGCTTTTTTCACTTGGCAAATCCAGTACAGGCAGATCTCCTGCTAATGCATTTGCCCAAAATGCTTTATGTTTCTCAAAGGCACCATTTCGTATCTGTTCCTGCTGCCAAAAAGCATAATCATAATATTGTATTCTTAGCTGAGGTAAATTAGGAACTTTTCCTTCCTGATAAGCACCATAGAACGACAATGTATCACGAAATAACACTTCTGTAGACCACGGATCTCCAATGATATGATGAATGTTTAAATACAATACATACTTTTCTTCAGAGATCTTAAAAAGATTAATCCTGAATAATGGTCCGTTTTCTAAGTCAAAAGGTTTATGTGTATCTTCGTTTATATACGATTGTATAATGGATGAATGATCCGCTTCTTTGATAAAATCTACATGATTAATAGTAACATTAAAGTCTGCGCTTGGTAAAATCCATTGTCTGATTTCTCCTTCTTCATTTTTTCTAAAAACAGTTCTTAGTATTTCATGTCTCTCAATTAAGTCATTAATAGCCTTTTTAAAATTTTCGATATTAATATTTTGCTGTATTTCAAAAGAAGAAGGAATATTATAAGCAACTGCTCCTTTTTCAAAATGATTCAAAATCCACAAACGACGCTGGGAAGAAGATAATTCATAGCTTTCCTGATTCTCAAGTTTTGGAATTTTCAACTTTAATCCGTCGTCAATAAGATTCTTTTCCTGCGATAACAGGTAATTTTCCAGTGCTTCTTTATGCGTTTTAATCTCGTTTAGTAATTCTGCGCTAATTGAATGAGTACCATCTTTAAAAACCTTAAGTTTTCCGTTCTCCAGTTTTAATAACAACTTATTATCAATTATCTTCTTTAAAATATTTTCCATATGAACCATTACTTTTTTCGTACTACTTATTATTACTTCTTGGGATTAACTATTAAATATCTAATTCAATTAAATTATCTTCTTCCATAAGGCTTTGCTGCGTAAGGAATGCTATCTCCAGACTGAGGCTGCTTATGGTAGGTTTATTAAAGAAGCTTCTGAAATTTATTTTTATTCCAAACTCAAAACTGATATTGTTAATTAGCTTCATTACTAAAAGGCTATTACCTCCCAATTCAAAAAAGTTATCATTAATACCTATTTTATTGCCCGGCAGCAACTCCTCCCACATTACTACTAATTTTTCTTCAACAGCATTTCCGGCAGGAACATATTCACTTTTACTGCTATTTTCATCCGTTACATCCGGAAGCGCTTTCCTGTCGATTTTACCGTTGGGAGTTAGTGGAAATTCTTCGAGTTGAATAAAATTATTCGGAATCATATATCCGGGTAATATTTGTTCTAAAAAGTCTTTCAATTCACCGGAGTTTACTTTTTTGTAACCAATAAAGTAAGCCGCCAAAATTGATGCTCCGGATTGGTTTTCTTTTGCCACAACTACAGCCTGATTAATTTGTTCGTGACGAAGCAATACACTTTCTATTTCTCCCAATTCTATTCTGAAACCATTTATTTTAACCTGATTATCAACCCTGCCTAAATGTTCTAGTGTACCATCTGGCAGCCATCTGGCTAAATCTCCTGTTTTATAAATCCTTTTTTTATGGTTTGTATCAATTTCAAAATCAAAGAATTTTTCTTCGGTTAGCTTTTCTTCCTGATAATATCCTCTGGATAAACCATCTCCTCCAATACATAATTCTCCTTTTACACCTATGGGACAAATTTGTTTGTTATTATCCAAAATATAAATCTGGGTATTTTGTATTGGGTTTCCAATATTCAATCGCACCTCATTCTGAGCTTTTTGAAATGTAGACCAAATGGTTGTTTCTGTTGGTCCGTACATATTATATATTGCTGCTGACGATGCCTGAAGCCTTAGTTTAGCTAATAATTCATTTGAAAATTTTTCTCCTCCAACGATTACATTTTTCAATGATTTCATAAACAAATGCGACGTTTCATCTTCTAGCAAAGCTTCCAGATAAGAAGGTGTAATTTGAAGAGACGTTATAGGTACATTATTGTTTAAAGAAACCGATGCTTCTTTTTTACTTTTTGAATAAAAGTCTTTAAGAGTCGTTAAATGTTCCAATCCATTAATAACATCTTCGTCTGAAATACCAAAATCAATTAAACAAGCAATTTCTGTAACTCCAATAGCATGTATTTGTGCTGCAATTTTTTTACAGGATTCCGGTGTTCCTAATAATGCGGCTGTTTGCCAATATCTTTCGAATGCCAAATCCAGTAAATCATTCAAATCGCTTTCGCTAATGCTAAAAACATCTTTATCTAATCCTTTTGCCAAATTCTGGATAAGTCCCAAGCTTGATCTCAGGTAAGACTTAAACGGATCTCTGGCTTTATTTTTTACTTCTTCAAGATCTGTTCCTATGTAAGTATGAAGCATTAAAGCAATTTTTGCATTTTCGACCGCATATCCATTTTCCAGTAATGCTTCCTTATATACTCGAATATTATTAGCTAAATCCTTTAGTTCCTGCCCTAATAAATGCGTTAAGATATTCGCCCCAATTTTTCCTGCACTTCTAAAAGTTTCAGCACTTCCGCCAGAAGTAATGTATATTTCCAGATTTGTATTTACAGGTCTTGGATATGTTTTTACCTCAATTTCCTGATTCATTCCATTTGTTCGATTTACAGACCCTCCTTTCCATAATGTTTTTAGCTCCTCAATCTGGGTGTACATGATTTGTTGTCTCGTCTGATAATTTTCAGGCTGTAAAACAAAATCATCTGCATGCCAGCCGGATGCAATTGACAATGCCACTCTTCCATTTGATAAATTATCAACCACAGACCATTCTTCTGCCACCCTTATTGGGTCATGCAAAGGCAATACAACACTACCGGAACGTATTTGAACATTGTTTGTAATTGTTGCAAGTCCTGCCCCTAATACAGATGGATTAGGAAAAATGCCTCCAAACTCATGGAAATGTCTTTCAGGCAACCATATCGCCGAATATTCATTTTCGTCTGCGTAAGAAGCAGATTGTTTTAAAAATTTATACTTGTCATTTGATGTGTTTTCTGAGCTTGAAAAATAGAATAAACTAAAATCTAATGTTACAGACTGATCGTCTACATAAGCATCAAAGTTGTTTAAAGCGTTATCTGACTTTAAAGTAACAGCGATTCCGTTAGTAAGTGTCCAGAACAATTCCAGTATTGAAATATCAAATGAAATTGAAGTAATTGCCAGTAAATGATCGTTCTCGTTCAGGGGAATAGAATCATTCATTCCAAACACAAAATTTGTCAGGTTTTTGTGTTCAACCATTACTCCTTTAGGATTCCCGGTAGTTCCGGAGGTATAAATAACGTAGGCTAAATTTCGGGAGTGTACCTTTTTTTCAGGATTCAGCTTGGAATATCTTTCTCTAACTGTAGCAAAAATTGCTATTGCACTATCATCCAGAACAGCTATACTATTACTGTTTGACTCAATATATGCAATACGTTCTCTTGGATAACGAGGATCAATTGGCACATAAGCTGCTCCGGATTTAAGCACTCCTAACATTGTGACAATTAGTTTCTCGCTTCGTTCTAATTTTATGGCAATTAAATCATCCGGATTAATGATGTAATTACTTTTTAAATAATCCGCTAATTGATTGGCACGTTCGTTAAGTTCCTCGTACGTTAGTTCTATGTCTTCAAAAATTACTGCAACTTTTGTTGGCGTTTGTTTTACCTGCGCTTCAAATAAATCAATTACAGTTAAGTTCTCCGGATAAATAACGTTAGTGTCATTAAAATCAATCAATAATTGATTTTTTTCTAAACCAGTTAAATAATCTACCTGAGAAACTGGCTTATATGGTTCTTCCAAACAGATTTCCATTATATTTTCAAAATGAGAAAATATTTTTTCTATAACCTTACGATCATAAATATCTGTATTGAAATCAATATATAAGGCTAACTGATCTGTTTCAAAAAAGGTAAAATTAATATCAACCTTTGCTACTTTATGATCAAATTCATACGTACTAACTTCTAAACTGTGTAATTTTTCAGTATTAAAATTATTCAACTGTGTTTGGCTTTGAAGCCCAATCATGACATCAAATAAAGCAGAACGACTGGTATCTCTTTTTAAATTTAATTTCCCTACCAATTCAGCAAATGGATAGTCCTGATGCTCGTAAGATTCTAATAATGTTTTCTTTTCTTTATTTACTAATTCTAAAAAGTTAATGTCATCTTCAAATTGTGTTCGTATCGCAAGAGTGTTTAAGTACAACCCAATTTGATTCTCTAAATCCGGATGCTCTCTTCCTGCAATTGGAGTACCAACTATGATATCATTCTGACCTGTATAGCGTTTTAATAAAACATTTATTCCTGCCAGTAACGTCATAAATAAAGTCGCATTGTGCTGTTTTGAAAATAGCTTTAATTTTTCGAAAAAGTCTTTCGAAAATGTATAATCTACTGTTTCTCCGGCATACGTCTGAATGATTGGTCGTGTTTTAAAACTTGGCAGATCCAGCACTGGTAATTCACCTGAGAATTGTTTTAACCAATACTGTTCAGAAATTTTATGCTTCTCTTGTTGCGCAGCCGAATTAAGCCATACTGCATAATCTTTATATTGAATATTTAATGTTGGAAGATTTATTTCGTCTCCATTAATTAAGGTATTGTAGATTTTGACAATCTCGGATACAATTATTTCCATTGACCAGCCATCACCAATAATATGATGTAATGTCAATAAAAACAGATGCTCATCCTCTTTTAATTTGATTAATGAAGCTCTTAAAAGTCGTCCTTCTTCTAAATTAAATGGTACCGAATTACTTTCCTCCAAATATTTTAAAATTGCATTCTCTTGATTTTCAACAGTACTAAAATCTTCTTTAGTTATAGCGAAGTTTACTTCATTGACCGGCGCAATAAATTGCCTGATTTCTCTATCCTCATTAGTCTTGAAACTTGTTCTTAAAATTTCATGAGCACTAATTAATACTTTAAATGATTCCTCAAACTTATTTGCGTCAATCTCTCCTTTTAATTTAATAGCAGTTGGCATGTTATAAGCCAAAGATCCACCTTCTAACTGACTCAGAATCCATAATCTGCTTTGAGAAGAAGACATAGGATATGATTCTGATTCCGGTGCTTTTGGTAAAGCGTTATATTCATTTATTTTTAATTCTTTGCTTATCCCTTCAATCGTTGGATTTACAAAAAATGTTTTAATAGAGACAGTTTTTTCTAGTTGCTTATGAATTCTATTAAGAACCTGTACTGCACTAAGACTATGTCCGCCGAGTTCAAAGAAATTATCCGTGATACCAATTGTTTCTACTCCCAGAACTTCCTGCCAGATCTTTACCAATTCGATTTCCAGATCAGTTACCGGAGCAACATATTGTTTTCTGAGTAAATCAGTTCCTGCAACCTCCGGTAATGCCTTGCGGTCAATCTTTGCGTTGGGTGTAAGCGGGAAAAAAGGCAGCTCAACATAAAAACCGGGAATCATATATTCCGGAAGTCTGCCCTGCAGATACTGACGTAAATCCAGTTTGTCAATCTGCTGATCACTTGTATAATAAGCAACAAGTACTTTATCACCCTGGATTTCCTTTGCGCTTACAACCACCTGACTCAGTTCTTCTGAATATTGTGCCATACACGTTTCGATATCACCCAACTCTATGCGGAATCCCCTGATTTTAACCTGATGGTCGGTTCTGCCTAAAAAGACCAGTTCGCCATCCGGAGTCCATTTTCCAAGGTCTCCTGTCATGTACATTAAGGTATCTTTGATAAATGGATTGTTTATAAAACGTTCGCTTGTGAGTATTTCATTTCTGTAATATCCTTTGCTCAAGCCATCACCGGCAATATAAATTGCTCCTGCAACGCCTGTGGGAACGGGCTGTAAACAAGCATCCAAAAGATAAAACTGGGTATTCTGGATTGGTTTTCCAATAATGCCAGCATCCTGTGGACGGGTAATTCTTTTCAGGCTTGACCAGATCGTAGTTTCTGTTGGTCCATACATGTTCCAGACCGATGCGCTGCTCTGTTCTAACCTCCCGGCAAGGGATTCGCTTAGCAAATCTCCTCCACAGAGTACTTTTAAATCTTTGCTTCCCTGCCAGTCTGCATTAAACAACAACTGATAAAAACTCGGTGTACCCTGAATAATAGTTGGTTTTATAACCTGTAGTTTTTCAATAATCAGGTTTGCATCCGATAAAACTTCCTGACTCGCCACATACAATGTCGCTCCCGAAATTAGCGGGGTGAAAAATTCCAGTATCGAGATATCAAAGGAATAGGTGGTTACCGAAAATAAAATATCCTGTTGATTCACGCCGGGAACTTCCTGCATGCTGGTTAGAAAATTAACCAGTGAGCGATGCCCGATCTCTACTCCTTTCGGATTACCCGTTGAACCTGATGTATAGATAACATAGGCAGTGTCGTCAGGGGAAACTTCGGGTAGTTTGTTGTGTTGTGAATCTCTGGCGTTTTTCAGGATATCATCCAGTGCCAGTATAGTCACATTTGGGGTTTGCTGTAATTCATACGGCGCTTCGCTAATGACTAACTTTGCATGGCTATCATTTACAATATAGCTTAAACGCTCTGCCGGGAAAGCAGGATCAAGCGGGATATAAGATCTTCCTGATTTTAAGATTCCAAGCAATACTGCCACCATAACCGCTGATCTGCCCAAGAGTACTCCTATTGGAGAGGTGTCTTTCTCTCCATATGTTGTATGAAGGTATGCTGCTATACTGTTTGATAAAACATCTAGTTCCTGATAAGAATAGGACACCAGATCATCTTTCAAGGCTATATGATCCGGAGTTCTCGCTGCCTGCTCTTCAAAAAGGGCAACAACGGTTTTATCCTGAGAATAAGCCGCTTTTGTGGCATTGAAGCCTTCCAGCAATGTGTGTTTTTCTTCCGGTGTCAGGTAGTCGATTGCTCCAATGGCCGTATCGGGATTCTTTAGCGATTCATTAAGGAAGTTCTCTAAATGAACAAATAAGCGTTCGATCAGGTAACTGTTGTAAATATCTGTATTGTACTCAATTGACAACTCAAGACCCTTGTTTTGCATAAAGGTCAGGCTAAGGTCGAACTGTGCTGTTTTGCGTTTAAAATCATAAGGACTTACTGTAAATCCGTTCAGGTCATTTTTCTCAATGGTGTGCAGATCTGACTGGTTCTGAAGTACTACCAGTACATCAAACAAGGCCGAACGGCTCATGTCTCGTTTGAATTTTAATCCCTTTATAAGTTCATCAAATGGATAATGCTGGTGCTCGTAGGCGCTCAGAAGCACTTCTTTTTGAACTTCTGCCAGGTTTAGAAAACTTTCCCCGGGAGTTATAGCCGTACGGATGGCAAGGGTATTGAGGTACAATCCGATCTGTTTTTCCAGATCAGGATGTTCCCTGCCCGCTATTGGGGTACCTAAAATAATATCTTCCTGACCGGTATAACGCGACAATAGTCCATTGATTCCTGCCATAAGAAACATAAAGAGCGTAAGGTCGTGGGCAGCGCAAAATGCTTCTGCCTTTTCCAGCAATTCAGCAGGAAAACGATAACTCAGGCTGTCTCCGTTGTAAGTCTGCATTAAAGGTCGGCTCTGGAAAGACGGAAGGTCCAGTACAGGCAAACTGCCCTTGAATTGTTCCTGCCAGTATAGGGCTGAGGAACTGCTCTTTTGCTGTTGTTGTTCGCTCTCCAGCCAGGCTGCGTAATCCTTGTATTGGATATCAAGCACCGGCAAAGCTGCTGCTGACGAATCAACAAGGCTATTGTAAAGTTGTACGATCTCTGAGAGCAATAGCTCCATCGACCAGCCATCGGCTATAATATGGTGAAGGGAGAGTAAAAATACATACTGGTCCTGCTTTTGCTTCAGCAATGATCCACGAATAAGTGGTCCGTTGGCAAGGTCAAACAACTCATTGTTTTTTTGATGCAAACTCGCTAAAATTGCTTCCTGCTGGTTTTTATGTGAACTGAAGTCTTCGTGGATGATCCTGAAGTTCACCTGGTCTTCGGGCAGGATGTACTGACGGATCTCATTTTGTTCATTGGTCCTGAAAACCGTGCGAAGGATTTCATGGCGTGCGATAAGCGCCCGGAACGAGGCTTCGAACTCTCTCTGATCTATATTACCGCTAAGGGTCACTGCGGCAGGCATGTTATAAGCCAAAGATCCCTGATCGAGCTGGCTTAATATCCATAAACGACGCTGTGAGGCAGTAAGGGCATAAGAATCTGATTCTTGTATTCTTGCTATTGGTTCATAACTTCCTCCCTGCTGATCTTCTTCAAGAACCTCAGACACACCGGCGATGGTGGGATGGGTGAAAAACGT
>NZ_JAGYVZ010000032.1 GCF_018380615.1 Flavobacterium psychroterrae
TCAAAATGTTCTACTAAAAAATCAGGAAGCATAAATTTTAAAAGATCTATAGGAGTCATATCAAATTCTTAGATTGCAAATTTCTGATTTTATTTTGACATTCCTCCCCAGGTTTTGTTCTTGATCCGCAATAACTTCTATTTCAATAAAAATATCACTTCTAAACAAGCCTTTAACTTCTAAAAGTGTACTTGTTGGTGGCGTATCAAGATTGATAAACTGATCTCTGGCTTCTCTATATCCTGCAATTTGAGAAATATCCGAAGTAAAAATTCCCAGTTTTACAATATCATTTAAATTGGCGCCGCACGTTTCTAAGATGTTTTTAATATTTTCGAAAATTTGAATTGTTTGGGTTTTTACATCATTTCCAACTAATTCTCCTTGTTTATTAAACGGAATTTGCCCGGAAAGCATAATCATTTTCTGATTCTCGAACGGAATAACAACTGCTTGGGATAAACCTTTAATATTTAATACTTTTTCTGAATTTTTAAATTTTGACATAATTTCTATAAATTAAATTTTGACAAAGATCTATTACATTCTTTATTTTGATTTTTCTTAAAATGTCATACTTCATGACTATTTGTTTCAATCACAACTTATTTAGCTTTATAAAAAACAAATCAATGGTAAGAAAATTTATACATTCGTAAAAAAAAAATTCATGAACGTTATAAAACAAACAGAAGATCAGGATTCATATCCGGGAACACATATTATTATAACATCTGATAAAATTGGTAAAACAGAAATTTGCCGACAACAACATAAAACTCCATTTCATAAACAGAATTTGTTGAAAGATCATTTTTTGTTATTTGCTGTAGAAGGTTCAAATGAATTGCAGATTGGAAACCAACAATTTTCATTAAAAAAAGGTGAAATGTTATTAATAAAAAAAGCGACTTACGTTGAAATTGTAAAAACCGGAGATCCTTTAAATAATTTCATGTACGAAAGTGTGTCTTTTTCCCTGAAGAAAGATATAATTATCGATTTTATTAAATTGATCGAAATGGACAATTATCAAGAAGCAGGAAATTATGACAAAGCAATTATTCACCCGTATGGAGAACGTTTAAAATCATTTCTCACCTCGCTGAAACCTTATTTTGACGATAACGAAAGTATAAAAACGGGATTATTCAAACTAAAAATATTAGAATTACTTTATGATCTTTCACAAGCAAATCAATCATTTTTGAGTGAGTTAATAAACATCGATCGCAATGAAACAAAAGATTTATTAAAAACCATAGAACAACATTACCTACAACCTTATTCTCTTAAGGAACTTGCCTATATTTCCGGAAGAAGTTTATCGAGTTTCCGCAGGGAATTTGAATCTTTGTTTCATACAAAACCTGCAAAATGGATTCAGGAAAAGCGATTAAATAAAGCAAAGGAATTGTTTCTTACCACTCAATTAAAAATTGCTGATGTTTGTGACGAAGTTGGATATGAAAACGTTTCACATTTTTCGCGCTTGTTTAAAAGTCATTTTGGATACAATCCAAGTGAAACTAAAAGCAAACAATTTAAAACTATCGTAGAATAATAAACTCCCTTTCAAAATTCAGTTTCTATTACTACTTATACCCGTTGGGTGTATTAAAAAAAACATATATTTCGACGCAGATTTGACGGATTCGTTATCACGAAGACACAGATTTACACGGATCTTTTTTAAATTCTATATAAAAATCTGCGTAAATCTGCGTTTTTGCAAAGCAAATCTGTTTTATCCGCGTTCTAATTTATAGAGTTTGTATTTTTAACTTAATTGCACCCAACGGGTTACTTGTATGAAAAATTGTATTTTTGTTTTATACATTTCAGTAATGCAGTTTATTACATGATCCAACATTAACTTTTATTGGTATCGTAAAAAATTACGTTTGTATTTTACCTTTTCATCAATATATTATTTGTAATTATTATCTTTGAGCTATGAGCACATTAACAAAACCAAGTCATATAGGACGAAAAATTAGCCGGATTCGTGAACTGAAAGACATGAAACAAGAAGCATTGGCTGAAGCTTTAGGATTATCACAACAATCTATTTCTAATTTAGAAAACAGCGAAACAATTGACGAAGATAAACTTATACAAATAGCAAAAATTCTGGGCGTAACGGTTGAAGCAATCAAAAATTTCTCTGAAGAAAATATGATTAACTATTTCAATACTTTCACTGATAATGATTTCAGCAACAGTCAAGGTGCTAATTTTGGACATGTCAATGCATGTACATTTAATCCGCTTGATAAATTAATTGAATCTCAGGAGGAAATTAAAAAACTTTATGAACGTTTATTGCAAGCCGAGAAAGATAAAATCGAGTATTTAGAAAATATAATAAAGACGAAATAATCTTTATAAAAACATACAATTAAGTTAAAAGAGGTTCGAAAGAGCTTCTTTTTTTTTGGTTTAAAACCAAAGATTTTTAGCACTCAACAAACTAAAAATATGTCCTTATATAACATAAAAATATCTTTTATGATCTTCTGGATTTCCTGCGAATAGTTCTCTTTGCGCAAAATTTAGAAATCTTAAAATGAAAAAACTATTACTGTATATTCTCTTTTTAATCGCCATATCAGCAAATGCGCAACAAAATTCAACATCAACAATTGAAGAAATTAAAATTGAGAAGTTGAAACCCTACAAAGAAAACGTTCATGCGTCGTATTATCACGATAAATTTACCGGAAGAAAAACGGCAAGCGGCATAAAATTCGACAACAATAAATTGACCGCAGCGCATAAAAAACTTCCATTTGGTACGATGCTAAAAATCACCAACAAAATCAATCAAAAATCTGTAATTGTAAAAGTAAATGACAGAGGTCCGTTTATAAACGGACGAGAAATTGACCTGTCTAAAAAAGCATTTATGGATATTACTTCAAACAAAAAAAGTGGCGGAATGATTGTAACAATTGAGATTCTTGAAAATTAAAAATAATCTTAAACGCTTCTAAAAACCCAATAAAAATTACATATAAATCTTAAAACATCACGAAATATTCTATTTATTTTAAAACGGTTTCCATTTTGGCTTCTTTTTAAGCAAAAAAAACTTACCGCATTAAAATGTTATTATATTTACCACTTATAACACAATACTTATTTGTTTATGGAAGGTTTTCTTTTAGCTGCGTTATTTGGTTTTTTAATCTATATTTCTAATAAAATCAAAGGTCGTTTTGATCATCTTGAAAATGATATTCAAAAACTGAGTAAAAAACTAGATCTTTTAAAGGCAACAGAAAAACCTGTTGAAACTATTCCGGTTGCTCCTATTTCTGCTATTAAAAAAGATGAATTTAAAATAGCTGCCGATCAATCAAACGATGCCACTTTTGAACCTGCCAACTCAGAAATTGCAGCACAAGTTATTGATAAAAAAATCACAGACGAACAATTAGAAAAAATTGCATTATCGGCTAATATTGAAAACATAGGAAAACCTGCAGAAATTAAACCCGAAAAACCACTTTTTCCTATTGAGTTGCAAGTTGCTCCCACACGCAAGGAAGTTGTCAGAAAACCTGTTGAACCGCAAAAATCATTCTGGGAAAATTTCAAAGAACAAAATCCTGATTTAGAAAAATTCATTGGCGAAAACTTAATCAATAAAATTGGCGTTTTAATTCTGGTTTTAGGAATAAGTTATTTTGTAAAATATGCCATCGACAAAGACTGGATCAACGAACCTGCACGTGTAGGAATTGGGGTTTTATGTGGCGTTCTGGTTATGGGAATTGCTCATAAATTACGTAAAAATTACGCTGCGTTCAGTTCGGTTATTGTCGCAGGCGCCATTGCTATCTTCTATTTTACAATAGGCATTGCGTTTCACGATTATCATTTATTCAATCAAACCGTCGCCTTTAGTATAATGGTGATTATTACGGCTTTTAGTGCTTTAATATCATTATCCTACGACCGACTCGAATTAGCAGTTCTATCCTTAATAGGCGGCTTTGCAGTTCCGTTTATGGTGAGTACCGGCGAAGGAAATTATGTCGTGCTGTTTACATATATCATTATTTTAAACATCGGAATTTTGGCTTTAGCCTATTATAAAAAATGGAATCTCGTTAATATTCTCGCCTATATATTTACGGTACTTTTATATGGCGCGTGGTTGTCTAAAGAATTAAGTTCAGACAAACCTCATTATTTAGGAGCGTTAATTTTTGGTTTTGCCTTTTATTTTATTTTCATTTTAATGAATATTATAAACAACATTCGATCAAAAGGAGAATTTTCTAAAACTCAGCTTACCATTTTAGCCAGTAATACATTCTTATTTTACGGCGCAGGAATGGCAATTTTAAGTCATTATCATCCGGAATTAAAGGGTTTATTCACGACAGTTCTTGCCGTTTTAAATTTAATTTATGCCTGGATTTTATACAAAAAATTCGACCTCGATCAAAAAGCCGCTTATTTATTAATTGGCTTGACATTGACATTTATAACATTGGCAATTCCTATTCAGTTTGAAGGAAATTATATTACTTTATTCTGGGCTGCCGAAGCTGTTTTGTTATTATGGCTTTCGCAAAAATCAAAAATTTCAAGTTATCGATTCGGTTCTTTAGCCGTTCATATTTTAATGATTTTCAGTCTTATAATGGATTGGAACAAATATTACAAAGGCACTTTACCGCTCAATATTATTATTAATCCAATATTTATTACGGGACTTTTTGCTTCGTTTTCCTTATTTTCAGTTTGGTATTTATTAAAAAGTGAATCCGAAGATACAACTGAAAACCCGACTTCATTTAATGTTGTATTTGATACTAAAAAATACAAAGAATGCCTTTTAGGAACTGGATTTTTAATAACTTATTTAACAGGTTTATTTGAAGTTATATTTCAATCAAGCAGTCATATTCAAAGTATTTACAGCTCGATTTCGTTACCAATATTATATCATTTAATATTTTCGGTCGTATTTTCAACTTTCATGATTAGAAAAAAAACCGAATCAGGATATCAGGCTGCAACATTAATTATTATTGCAAATATTGTTTTGTTTGCCTTTTGGTTGTCGAATTATCCATTTTTCGAACACGAAGAAATTATCAGCTCCGGAACCGGAAAATCAATCGCATTTTATATCCATTACATTTCATTGTTTATCACGATTTACACAGGATATCAATTGTTTTTAATAAGCAGGAAATTCAATTTTTCATTTTTTAAAAGTCCTTATTTTATGTGGATTGCTGCTTTTTTCATTATTTATATCGCCAGTTCAGAAGTTATGCTTCACGGACTTGTGTTGATGAATTCTCCGGTTACGCCTCAGGACATACAAACAAGCCCAATGTTTGCCAGTTATAAATCAAACTTACCGTATTTACGTGATTTTATTGCTGATGATTTTATCGGATTGGCAAGAACAAAAATCATCAAAACAGGATTTCCGGTTCTTTGGGGAATTCTTGCTTTTGTATTTTTAATTATCGGAATAAAAAAACAATACAAATCACTTCGAATTATCGCTTTGACTTTACTTGGATTAACCATTTTAAAATTATTTTTATACGATATCAGCAATATTTCCGAAACCGGAAAAATCATATCGTTTATACTTTTAGGAATCTTAATTTTGATCATATCATTTGTATATCAAAAAATCAAAGTCTTAGTTATTGATGAAAACAAGCCACAGGAAAACAATGAAACTAAATAAATTTATACTCTTATTATTTATTGCAAACCTTTCGTTTGGGCAATATCAAACGACCGGAAAATTAAAAAAGGTTACAGAAAATGGTTTTCATGAAATCATTTTGTCGCCGGAAATTAGGTCATATTCTAAACAGGATTTGAGCGATATTAGAATTTTTGATTCGAAAGGAAATGAGATTCCGTATTTTATTCAAAGTGACAATACGGTTTCATCGAATACTTTTGAGGAATATAAAATTGCTTCAAAAACGGTTTTACCAAAGAAAAGTACTTCGATTATTATTGCTATTCCACCAAATAAAGCTAACAATCAGCTTTCTCTTTTTATTGCTAATTCTAACGTCGAAAAAAAGTATTCGATTTCCGGAAGTGACGATCAAAAAGAATGGTTCGGAATCTCTGATGCGCAATATTTATCTGATTTAAACAGCTCGACGGAAACAAGCGTTGTGAAGAATATTTCTTATCCGTTAAGCACTTATCATTATTTAAGAATTGATTTTGATGATCGAAAAACGCTTCCGATAAACATTTTGAAAATTGGAAATTTCACCACACAATTACCCAGAAGTTTAGTTCAGGAAACTGTTCCTAAAAAATCGGTAACAACCGAAATTCCTTCAGAAAAAGAAACTCAAATCCATGTTCTTTTTGATGCGCCGCAAGTCATCAATCAAATTACTTTTGACGTTTTAAAACCAACTTATTATAATCGAAGAGCTATTTTATACAAAAAAGTAAAACGAGATGTAAAAAGGAAATCACAAATATTTGATGAACAAATCATTTCTTTTGAACTGAATTCGAACACAAAAAACATATTTACAATTCCTGAAATATTCGAAAAGGAGTTTTATATAAAAATTGAAAATCATGACAATCAGCCTTTGTCACTTTCAAAAATAAAATACGATCAAAAATTAATTTCTGTAATTGCAGATTTAAATACAAACGAAAGTTATATCCTGAAAACAGGCAATAAAAACCTGACGGAACCGGAATATGATCTTTCGAATTTTAAAAATAAAATTGCCGCTATTTTGCCGCAAACCTACGTGTATGATATTGAGCAAAGAACGAATGCGAAAAGTGACATTCAAAGTAAATCATTTTGGCAACAACCCTGGTTTATGTGGATTTGCATAATCCTTGGCGGAATTACAATTCTATTTTTTACGGCGAGCTTAGTAAAAGATTTAAAAAGAAAGAATTAAAAAACAGAAATCAATTTTAACATTTCAGTCTTTTTTAAGATTTAAACTTAAGATTGGTTCTTTTATACTAAAAACAAGAAAAAAATACTACAGGTTTTTGTTGCTATTTTTGATTAAGTGAGAAATAAAATCCCGCAAAACAAGCGCTATACAACGGTTAATGGAAGTTTCTTAAATGTTAACAAAATAGATTTTCAGAAACCATAAATAATTGTATTTTTACGGTTCAAAATTCAGAAAATAAATGGGCAAAATCATTGCGATTGCTAATCAAAAAGGAGGCGTTGGAAAAACTACTACATCAGTAAATCTTGCTGCCTCATTGGGTGTTTTAGAAAAAAAAGTATTATTGATTGACGCTGATCCTCAAGCAAATGCTACATCTGGTCTTGGGATTGATGTAGAATCTGTTGAAATAGGCACCTACCAGATACTTGAACATAGTAATACTCCCAAAGAAACCATTATTAAATGTTCGGCTGTAAATGTTGACGTTATTCCTGCGCACATTGACCTTGTTGCCATCGAAATCGAATTGGTCGATAAAGAAAACAGAGAATACATGCTTAAAAAAGCATTAGAAAGTGTAAAAGACGAATATGATTATATCATTATTGACTGCGCGCCTTCATTAGGTTTATTAACCTTAAATGCCTTAACAGCAGCAGATTCAGTAGTTATTCCTATTCAATGTGAATATTTTGCACTTGAAGGATTAGGAAAATTATTGAACACTATAAAAAGTATTCAAAAAATACATAATCCGGATCTTGATATTGAAGGTTTGTTACTAACAATGTACGATTCAAGATTACGTTTATCAAATCAGGTTGTTGAAGAGGTTCAAAAACACTTTAACGATATGGTTTTTGATACCGTTATTCAGCGTAATGTAAAATTAAGCGAAGCTCCAAGTTTTGGCGAAAGCATCATTAATTATGACGCAACAAGCAAAGGAGCAGTTAATTACATTAATCTGGCTCAAGAAATTATAAAGAAAAACAGCAAATAGTTTTTATGACAAAAGCAATTAAAAAACAAGCCTTAGGAAGAGGATTATCAGCATTATTAAAAGATCCGGAAAACGACATTACATCAGTAGAAGACAAAAACGCTGATAAGGTTGTTGGAAATATTATTGAGCTTGAAATAAGTGCTATAGAAATAAATCCTTTTCAGCCAAGAAGTAATTTTAATGAAGAATCGTTACGCGAATTAGCCACTTCTATTAAAGAACTTGGTGTGATTCAACCTATTACTGTTCGAAAATTAGAATTTAATAAATACCAGTTAATTTCTGGAGAGCGTCGTTTACGTGCTTCGACTTTAATAGGCCTGACACATGTTCCTGCATACATTCGTATTGCAAATGATAATGAATCACTGGTTATGGCTTTAGTTGAAAATATTCAACGTCATGATTTAGATCCTATTGAGATTGCACTTTCATATCAGCGTTTAATTGACGAAATTCAATTGACCCAGGAACAAATGAGCGAGCGCGTAGGAAAAAAACGTTCTACAATTGCCAATTATTTACGTCTTTTAAAACTGGATCCAATTATTCAAACGGGTATTCGCGATGGTTTTATTAGTATGGGTCACGGTAGAGCAATTATCAATATTGAAGATTTAGACATTCAAACTGATATTTATCAAAAAATAGTGAGCCAGAATTTATCTGTTCGTGAAACAGAAAGTTTGGTAAAAAACTATCACGAAGGCTTAAAACCAAAAGAAGAAGGAAAACCAAAATCAGAATCATCTTTTGTCATTAGAGAAACACAAAAAAACACTTTCAACGACTATTTTGGTGCGAAAGTTGATGTAAAAGTCGCTGGCAACGGAAAAGGAAAAATTACAATTCCGTTTAATTCTGAAGCCGACTTTAATCGAATTATAAAATTAATAAACGGATAGTGAATAAGATTGTCCCCATAAGTCTATTGTTCTTTTTCATAGGAACCGTTTCTCTTTTTGCCCAGGTAAAAAAAGACACGGTTTTGGTCGTTAAAGACACTAGCAAATTACAAGAAATAGACCCGCTTACGCCAGCAAAAGCAGCTTTTTACTCGGCAATACTACCAGGTTTGGGTCAGGCATACAATAAAAAATACTGGAAAATCCCGTTAGTTTACGGAGCAATTGGAACCAGCTTATATTTTTATATCGATAACAATAATAAATACCGCGATTATCGCAGAGCTTACAAACGAAGACTTGAAGGCTACAATGATGATGATTATCAGTTTCTGGACGAAAGCAGACTTGTTGCCGGTCAGAAATTTTATCAGCGAAACAGAGATTTATCTGCTTTGTTTGTGGTGGGTTTTTATGTTTTAAACATTATCGATGCTAATGTTGATGCCGCTTTAATTCAGTTTAACGTAAACGAAAGATTATCAATGCGTCCGGAAATTTATCCTAACGATGTAACTTTTCGACCAAACGTAGGACTAACTTTTAATTACCAATTTTAAATAGCTCTCGTTATTTAAAAATTTAAATATTTACAAAATGAAAATTGCGCTTTTAGGATACGGAAAAATGGGTAAAGTAATTGAACGAATTGCTTTAGAAAGAGGTCATGAAATTGTTTTAAAGAAAGACGAATCCAATACCTTCGACGGACTTTCTACTGCTGATGTTGCAATTGACTTTAGCGTTCCAACGGCAGCAGTAAGCAACATTTCGAATGCTTTTAATAATAATGTACCTGTAGTTTCTGGAACAACAGGATGGTTAGAGCATTATGACGAAATGGCTGCACTTTGCAATGAAAAACAAACTGGTTTTATATCAAGTTCAAATTTTAGTTTAGGAGTTAATATTTTCTTCGAATTAAATGAATATCTGGCGAAGATGATGTCTCAGTTTGACACTTATAAAGTAACGATGGAGGAAATTCATCATACTCAAAAATTAGATGCCCCAAGCGGAACTGCAATTTCTTTAGCAAAAGGCGTTATCGAAAATAGCAATTATGCAAACTGGACTCTTGAGGAAGCTAAAAATAATGAAATTCATATCGAAGCGAAACGAATTGGAGATGTTCCCGGAACTCATACCGTAACTTATGAATCAATTGTTGACAGCATCGAATTAAAACATACTGCTCATAATCGCGAAGGTTTTGCTCTTGGAGCTGTAATTGCTGCTGAATGGCTTGCCGGTAAAAAAGGTATTTACAGCATGAAAGATGTTTTAAACTTAAAATAACAAAATTAAAAGTCCAAGGTTTTAATCAACAACCTGAAACTTGAAACATAAATTAAAAAACTATGACACTATATCTTTGGTTCGTATTTTTCTTAGCCGTACAAATAATTCACTTTCTGGGAACCTGGAAATTGTATAAAGCAGCAGGAAGAAAAAGTTGGGAAGCTGCAATTCCGGTTTACAATTCAATAGTATTAATGAAAATTATCAGTCGACCAACTTGGTGGACGATATTACTTTTCATCCCGATTATCAACCTGATTATGTTTCCTGTTGTTTGGGTAGAAACCTTAAGAACGTTTGGAAAAAAATCTACTTTAGATACTTTATTAGGGATCTTTACTTTCGGATTTTATATCTATTACATCAATTACACGGAGAAATTAGTGTATAATGCAAATAGAGAATTAAGACCGCAAAATAAAACTGCCGATACTATTAGTTCATTACTTTTTGCTGTTATCGTAGCAACTTTAGTACACACTTATGTTGTGCAACCTTACACAATCCCGACTTCATCGCTTGAAAAATCATTATTAATTGGTGACTTTTTATTTGTGAGTAAAGTAAATTACGGTCCCCGCGTACCTATGACAACTGTTGCGTTGCCTATGGTTCACGATACAATTCCGTTTTTAAAAAGAAAATCATATTTAAGCTGGCCGCAATTGCCTTATTTCAGATTGCCGGCTATAGAAAAAATAAAACGAACAGATATCGTTGTTTTTAACTGGCCAGTTGATACAGTTCATTATTTTTATGAGCCAAAAGGAAGACCCGGAGTTATTAAACCTATCGATAAAAAATCGAATTACGTAAAAAGATGTGTTGGTATTCCAGGTGATAGTTTATCTATTGTAGACGGATTTGTTTTTATTAACGGAAAGAAATTAGTTTTACCGGAAAGAGCAAAACCTCAATATACTTATGCAGTAGCTTTAGACGGAAAAACATCTATTGATTTTGAATCCTTGATGAAAGAGTTGGATATTACTGATGGCGCATATATTAAAGATCAGGAAAAAAGAGATACTATTTATTTCAGAGCTTTAACAGAAGCTAGTGCAAACCGCTTAAAAAGCACTCCCGGAATTACTGCTGTAAAAAGAGAAATTGCCAGAGGAAACGACAACTCAATTTTCCCACATATCAACAAATGGAATCAGGATAATTTTGGCCCTATTTATATTCCTCAAGCAGGTAAAACAGTTGCATTAACAAATGAGTCTTTGCCATTTTACAAAGAAATAATCACAAAATACGAAGGGAATACTTTGCAATTAGATGGTTCTCATTTCTTAATCAACGGAAAACAAGCGAACACATACACTTTCAAACAAGACTATTACTGGATGATGGGAGACAATCGTCACAACTCTGAAGATAGTCGTTATTGGGGTTATGTTCCTGCAGATCACATCGTAGGAAAACCGGTTTTTATCTGGATGAGCTGGGACACTAACGGAAAAGGAATTAACAAAATTCGCTGGAACAGAGTTTTCACAACCGTTGATGGTGAAGGACAACCACAATCTTACTTTAAATACTTCCTGTTTATTCTTGCAGCTTATTTTGTTGGAGAATATTTCTGGAAAAAAAGAAAAGAAAATAAAGCTTAGAAAAAACGTCAATTCGTTAAACTGATAAATCGTTTAATCGTGTCTCAAAAAGTACGGTTAAACGATTTACCAATTAAACCAAAATACAAATGAACTCTTTACTACTTCCTACCTATTTTCCGTCGATTAGCCACTTTGCAGTTATGGCTCAATCTGAAAATATTACTTTTGAAATGGAAGATAATTTTCAGAAACAGACGAACAGAAACCGTACTTATATCTATAGTCCAAACGGGATTCAGTTATTAAATATTCCGGTCAAACATTCAAAAGCAGCACATCAAAAAACAAAAGATGTTTTAATAGAGAATGATTTTGACTGGCAAAAACAACACTTTAAATCCTTAGAAGCCGGATATCGAAGTTCGCCTTTTTTTGAGTTTTTTGAAGATGATATTCGTCCTGTTTTCGAAAAAGAATATACCTATCTGATGGATTTAAATATGGAAGTTTTAGATATTACGACAAAGTGTTTAAGAATGAAATTAGACTTTGCAAAAACGACCGAGTATTTTGTTGAAACAGAAAACGTAACTGACTTTAGATTTCTTGCAAACGGAAAAAAAGACCCAAATACATTCGAAAAATATACTCAGGTTTTTGATGACAAACACGGATTTATCAACAATTTAAGTGTTCTGGATTTACTTTTTAATGAAGGTAAATTTGCTATGGATTATTTAAAAAGCCAAAAAATAGTTTAATCTATTTATACTGAATAAAACCTGTAGAGAGAAAAAAAATTATCACAGAGAACGCAAAGTATCTTAAATATGCATAAGTTTAGTAAAAAACAAAGTTCACAAAGCTTTGTGTACTTGGATTGTTTAAACGCACTTAAATCTTAGTGAACTCAGCGAAAACCTTTGCTTTCTCTGCGTTAAAAAACAATTGGGAAATATAAAATTTTAACGTTCTCACATTTAGGATGATTCTTTATACTTTCTAAAAAATTAAAATTTTGGAATTTGGACTTTTAAAAAAACTTTATTCCATCGAAAGTCTTGCCATTATAGGATAGTGATCTGAGTTTTCAAAATCAGAAAAGCTTTCAAATTGTTTGACTTTCATTTTACTGTCGGTAAAAATATAATCAATTCTGGCAGGATAATAACGGAACTTATAAGTTGCTCCAAAACCTTCTCCCGCTTCTTCAAACGCATCTTTTTGTTTTCCTTTTATGCTTCGGTAAACGTAGGAGAACGGACTATTATTCATATCTCCACAAATGATAAAAGGTGTTTTACATTTTTTAATATTCTCCTTAAAAATTTCTGCCTGTTCTTGCTGCTGCCTGAATCCTTTACTAATTCTGCCGTAAATTAGTTGTCCCTTTTCCTGATTTACATTATCGATATTATTAGATATATCACTCACATCAGGTGAAATCTTAATAGACTGCAAGTGCATATTATAGACGCGAATTACATCTTTACCGCGTTTTATATCGGCATAAATAACATTATTATCTGATTTTGGAAAAATAATATTGCCTTCGAAAATAATAGGAAACTTTGAAAAAATTGCCTGACCGGTTTTAATCTGATTTCCATCAATAAAAATATAACGGTGCGGATATACTTTTAAATCGATATTAGCAGAACTTGAGTATTCCTGAATACAAAGAATATCAGGATCTTGTTCATCGATAAACGTTTTTATATTCTCTGGAATATCATCACGATCCAGCCATTTGAAAACATTAAACAGCCGTACATTATAACTCATTATAGAGAAATCTTTTTCGTCTTTGATGTATTCTTTGGCGGAAAATTTATAAAACTTACTAATAAAGGTAATTCCTGTTAACAAAACCAAACCGGATAAAATAAGGCGTTTTTTAAACTGAATTCCCCAGTAAACGAAGAACAACCCGTTCAACACAAAAAAAGCCGGCATAAACAGCGTCAGCACCGATAAAAGCGGAAAGCTTCTAGGTGCTAAGAAAGGCAGAATATAAATACTAAATGTCACAACAGTAAGTACTATATTCAAAAAGAACATTATTTTATTAAACCACGAAAGGTTTTTCATATTTTCTTGCTAAAAGGATTATTTTCCAGCTTTAAATAAAAACTCTTTTTCTTCTTTTGTCAGACAATCATAACCGGACTGGCTAATTTTATCTAAAATTTCATCTATTTGTTGTTGCGTTTTATCTTTCGTAACAATTCTTGATGTAACTTTTTCTGTAGGTTTTTTGTAATTCTTATGAACTTTTGTGAAGGGGGTCGTAGGGGATTTTCTAAAAAGATTGGTAAAGAAATCTAATGTTTTAGATATTACGATACTTAAATCTGTTCCGTTTTGAAGCAATTTTATAAATATAAATCCAAAAAATGCTCCGGCTAAATGTGATATATGTCCGCCAGTATTATCTAAACGGAACTGCATTAAATCAAGAACCAGAATTACTGCTGTAATATGCCAAAGTTTAACATTACCAATAAGTAATAAACGCACATTCATTAATGGCTGATAGGTTGTTACGGCAACTAAAATTGCCATGATTGCAGCCGAAGCTCCAACAATAGATCCTGCAACATTTAAAAAATAAAAACTCAATGAAAAAACAACACCGGAAAAAACAGCACTTAAAATGTACAATCCCAAATATTGTTTTTGAGTAAAAAAGGTCATGAATAAATTGCTGGCAAAATTCAAAACCATCATATTAAACAGTAAATGTAAAAATGTAGCATGAAAAAATGCATAAGTCAAAAATGTCCATGGTTTAAACATAAACACATTTGGATCTGATGATAATGCAAGCCAGTTTGGATACGCAAAACCACCTCCGGAATATTGATAGAAGAATGCTAAAGAAATCAGGAAACAAGCAATGTTCCAATAAATAACACGCATTGCAATACCGCCTAATTTATATTGTAGTTTTAAATCATCAAGAATATTCATAAAAGCTTCTTTTGGTTTTTATTTGCGCTATTAAAATTAGAAATTAATTCCAACGATTACTATTAAACTGATTCTTTTTCCAATACCACATAATTAAAAATCCGGTTAAAGCTCCGCCAACGTGTGCAAAATGAGCAATTCCCGTTCCCCCACTTCCAAACAAAGAGCTTCCTCTAAATCCTAAAAACAAATCAATTGCTAAAATTCCGGGAACAAAATATTTAGCTTTGATAGGAATAGGAATAAACATAAGAGCTAATTCAGCATTAGGAAACATAAATGCAAAAGCAGTTAACAAACCATAAATAGCGCCTGAAGCTCCTACAACTGTACCGATATAAGAATCAGTAAAACTTGCAAATTGCGAAACCGAAACTAAATCCTGCCATCTTGTATCTATTTTACCTTCGCTTAAAAGTTTCAAAATCTCATCTTTTTGATATCCATTAGTCATTAAAACATTCATTGTATCATGAAAAGAGTAATAATTTACTGCTGTATGTAATAATGCCGCTCCCAAACCACATGAAATATAAAAAAATAAAAACTTTTTACCTCCCCAAAAATGTTCTAAGGCAGAACCAAAAGAAACCATCGCAATCATATTGAAAGCAATATGCATAATACCGCCATGCATAAACATATGTGTAATAGGCTGCCACGCTTTGAAACTTGGATTTTCCGGAAAAAACATAGCAAAATATTCATAAGAAACCGGAACTAATTGAGAACCAATAAAAAATATGATATTAATTATCAATAATTGTTTTACTACGGGAGTCATATTCATCATAAGGCAAACTTTTTATCTATATCTTCCACACGCATTGTGATG
Organism: Flavobacterium psychroterrae; assembly: GCF_018380615.1. Taxonomy (GTDB): domain Bacteria; phylum Bacteroidota; class Bacteroidia; order Flavobacteriales; family Flavobacteriaceae; genus Flavobacterium; species Flavobacterium psychroterrae. The sequence goes on from NZ_JAGYVZ010000032.1 coordinate 15,531, forward strand.
AAAGTTGGTTTTTGAAAAGGTGAAATATTTGGATCTTTACAAGCAAACAAACCGTTTACCAGATTATCTTGTTCTTTTTCGGTTAAATAAGATCCTGTTTTAACTGCTAAACTTTTCGCCATTGATTTGGCAATAGTATCATTTTGACTGTAACTGCTTGCGGGAATTCCGTCTTGCAAATCGCTTAGTAATTGTTCAATTACCATTGAAACTTCGCTTTCGGTAATATTTACAGGAATTCCGGAAATGACGATATGATCTGTTTGCGCATCTTCAAAAACAAAGCCTGTAGTTTCCAGAGAGGGTTTTAATTCTTCGATTAAGATCATTTCATCTGAAGAATAAAATAAATTCAACGGAAACAACAATTGCTGACTTGAAGCCTGATTTACAGTCATATTCAATAAAAATTGCTCGTATAAAATACGTTGGTGCGCACGTTGCTGATCAACGATTACCATTCCGGATTTTATTGGCGATACAATGTATTTTTTATGAATTTGATACGTTCCCTGACTTGCCTGCTCAATTTCATTATCATTAAACAATGACGAAGTTACTTCTTCCTCATTTTCGAATGTAAAAGGTGAACTTTCTATAGTATCGGTTTCTAAACCTACATATAAACTTTCCCACGTTGCCGTTGGTTCTACTCTTTTATTATATCCCGAATAAGAACCTGAACCCGATCCGGAACTGTAAACAGAACCTGATCCTGAACCTGATTTAGAATAATGCTGATTAGTTTTATCATCCGTAAACGGATTAAAAGTTCCATCAACCTGAATTGTAGGCGTTTCACCTTCTAAATCTTTATAATGATAAGGCGTATCTAAATTAGCATCACGATCAAAATCAAGAACAGGCGACACATTAAATTGCCCTAAACTATGTTTGATCGATGCTCTCAAAATAGCGTATAAAGCTTGTTCATCATCAAACTTAATTTCTGTTTTAGTGGGATGAATGTTGATATCGATTGTATTAGGCGGAACTTGTAGATACAGGAAATAACTTGGTTGCGAACCATCTTTCAAAAGTCCGTCGTAAGCCGCCATTACAGCGTGATGCAAATAACCGCTTTTAATGAAACGATCATTTACAAAAAAGAATTGTTCTCCTCTGTTTTTCTTTGCAAATTCGGGTTTTGAGACAAATCCCTGAATATTGATAATCTCTGTATCTTCGTTAACAGGCACTAATTTTTCATTAGTTTTACCGGACATAATCCCAACAATACGCTGGCGATAACCTGCTGCCGGCAAATTATACATTTCGCTTCCGTTATGATAAAAAGTAAAATGAATGTTGGGGTGCGCCAATGCTACACGCTGAAACTCATCCATAACATGACGAAATTCAACCGTATCTGATTTTAAGAAGTTACGACGCGCCGGAATATTGAAAAATAAATTTTTAACAGCAAATGACGTTCCTTTTGGTAAAACTGCGACTTCCTGCGAAACAAATTTACTTCCTTCAATTATAATATGTGTTCCAAGTTCTTCCTGATCCTGCTTGGTTTTCATTTCCATGTGTGCAATCGCCGCGATAGAAGCCAGTGCTTCACCACGAAAACCTTTTGTGCATAAGGAGAATAAATCTTCCGCCTGACGAATTTTAGAAGTCGCGTGACGTTCAAAACACAAACGCGCATCGGTCACGCTCATTCCTGAACCATTATCGATAACCTGAACTAATGATTTTCCTGCATCTTTAATAATCAATTTAATGTCAGTTGCTTTTGCATCAACAGCATTTTCTAACAGCTCTTTTACAACTGAAGCAGGTCTTTGAACCACTTCTCCAGCGGCAATTTGGTTAGCAACGTGATCAGGAAGTAATTGAATAATACTGGACATTAAGAAAAAAAGGTTTAAAGGTTAAGGTTTAAAATTTTGAAACCAAGAAGCACAAATTTAATGAATTTCTCTTGGCTTTTAGAATAAGTGACATCATAAAAAAAACAAAAAACCTATACTATTTTTACACAGTATAGGTTTTAGCATTTTAAAACAAATGTGTTTTATTCTTTCTCGATCTTTATTAGTGTTTCTTCAATTTGAATTGCTCCAGAAGACAACAAAGGTTGATTAAATGGGTGCGACATTGAAGCTTGCTGGCGAATATATGCCATTTTGATAGCAGCAATTGCAGCTTCAGTTCCTTTGTTTCCGTGAATTCCTCCACTTCTGTCAATGGACTGTTGGATATTATTATCTGTTAAGACACAAAAAATAACCGGAATATCAGTTTGAACATTCAAATCTTTAATTCCCTGTGTTACGCCTTCGCACACAAAATCAAAATGCTTGGTTTGTCCCTGGATTACACATCCAATTACAATAACCGCATCTACATTTTGCGTTTGCAGCATTTTTTTTGCACCATAGATCAGCTCAAAACTTCCGGGAACATTCCAGCGGATAATTTGTCGGGCAGGAACTTCATTATCAATCAATGCTTCAAAAGCACCATTGTAAAGTCCTTCAGTTATAGTTTCATTCCACTCAGAAACAACAATCCCAAATCGAAAGTCTTTCGCATTTGGGATCGTGTTTTTATCGTATTCTGATAAATTTTTATTTTCGGTAGCCATCTGTAATATTTTTGATTTTTGATTTCAGAACTTAGATTCTTAAATACAAATCTACAATCTTAAATCTAAAGTCTAAAATTTTTATTGCGCTAATCCTATCAATGCATCAACAGAAGCTGCTTCAGGAGTTGTATCGTAGTTGTCTTTGATATCTGTTAAATATTTTAAAGCGTCTTCTTTTTGACCTAAAGCCAAAGCAGTTTTACCGGCTTTTAATAAGAAACGAGGTGTTGTAAAATCGTTTTTGTTTGATTCAGCAGCTTTTACATAATAGTCTAAAGCTTCTTTTTGTTGGTTTTTTTGAGAATAAGCATCTCCAATTGCACCTTTTGCCAAAGCACTTAAAATTAAATCATCAGATTTAAAATCACCTAAATACTTAATAGCATCATCAAATTTACCTGTATTTAAATACGCCATTCCAGCATAGTAATTCGCTAAATTTCCAGCATCAGTTCCAGAATATTCGTCAGCAATTTTCACGAATCCAAATTTACCTTCAGAACCATTCAACGCTAATTTATATAATGAATCACTTGCTACGCCATTAGTTGCTTTATCAAAATTTTGTTGAGCAACAAACATTTCTGTTGCAGCTTCGTCTTGTTTAGGAGCTTCAATGAATTTTTGGTAAGCCAAATATCCAATAGTAGCAACTGCAATACCGGCAACTAAACCAATAATGATTTTTTGATTTTTAGCAACCCAATCCTCAGTCCTTGAAGCAGTTTCATCTAATTTAGAAAAAACGTCAGCTGTAGTACTATTTTTTCCATCAAGAATTACTTGTTGTTCTTCATTTACAAGTTCTTCTTTAACTTCCTTTTCCTTTGGTGCCTTATATCCTCTTTTATTGTAAGTAGCCATTTAAATTTAATTTAGTGAACGGCAAAAATAAAATTTTTATTGAAACTAAAGCAAAAAAAAGCAAATTTATATCCATTTTAAAAAAATAATTCACTAAACAGCTTCTTCTTGCTGTTTTACAGCGAAATAATTCGTCCTGAAATTTTCTAAAAACCAAATTATTTGGTAATTTTTGGTAATTTGCATTTGATTATTTTTTACTCATTATTAAGTGGCAAATCTCCCAAAAAGCAATTTTTAGCCACAGATTTCACAGATTCTCACAGATTAAGAATTTATTAAATTAAATTTGCTGAACAAAATCCTTTTTAATCCTTTCATCTGTGGCAGAAAAAAACCTAATCTGCAGGGAAAAGTCATAATTTGGGAACGTTAATTCTTATCATCACAGTTTCAAACAAAAATGCATTTAAATAAAATTTCTTTATTCAATTATAAAAATTTCTCCGAAGCTAGTTTTGATTTCGACCTGAAGATCAATTGCTTTGTGGGCAAAAACGGAATTGGAAAAACCAATGTACTTGACGCAATTTATCATTTAGCTTACGGAAAAAGTTATTTTAATCCGTTAGCGGTACAAAATATCAAACACGGAGAAGAGTTTTTTGTTATTGATGCCGAATTAGAAAAAAACGAAAGAACGGAACAAATTGTCTGCAGTTTAAAAAAAGGACAAAAGAAAATCCTGAAAAGAAACGGAAAAGCATATGATAAGTTTTCAGATCATATTGGGTTTATTCCGTTAGTAATTATTTCTCCGGCAGATCGTGATTTAATTGTTGAAGGAAGCGAAACACGCCGTAAATTCATGGATAGCGTGATTTCGCAATTAGATTCTACCTATTTACATCAGCTTATTCAATATCAAAAAGTAATTGTACAGCGAAATGCGTTGCTTAAATATTTTGCTTTGAATCATGTTTTCGACAATGATACCTTATCTATATATAATGAACAGCTGAATAGTTACGGAAAATCTATTTTTGAAAAACGAAAAGATTTCCTGGAACAATTCATACCTATATTTAATGAACATCACAAAACGATAACTGGGTCTGAAGAAACCGTGCAATTAGTTTATGAAAGTCATTTATTCGAAAAAGATTTATTGACCCTTTTACAAGAAAATATAAATAGAGATCGTGCGCTTCATTATACAAGCGTAGGAATTCATAAAGATGATTTATCATTTGAAATAGATTCACATCCAATAAAAAAATTCGGATCGCAAGGACAGCAGAAATCTTTTTTGATTGCTTTGAAATTAGCTCAATTTGAATTTTTAAAGAAACAAAGCGGTGTAAAACCTCTTTTATTATTTGATGATATTTTTGATAAATTAGATGAAACCCGTGTTTCTAAAATTATCGAAATGGTAAACAGCGAAACTTTCGGACAGCTTTTTATCTCGGATACACATCCGGAACGAACCGAAGCAATTGTGAAATCGACGCATCAGAGTTATAAGATATTTAATTTAGGATAAAGTTTTTTTTAGCCACGAATTTCACGAATTAACGCGAATTATAAACTTGCCACCCAGAATTCAAATAAAAATCCGTTTTTATCCGCGTCTTTGCGAAGCGAATCAGTTTAATTCGTGTTTTATTTTGAGACAAGTAATCACAAAGTAACAAAGTAACCACAAAAATGCGCAGACCACCTATGTCAAAGCTAAGCGTTAAGGCATTATTTATAAATTCGTGCTAATTAGTGAAATTCGTAGCCAAACCAAAACCGAACATATAAAATCAAAAATCATTACTTTAGCAATACCATTTTAAATTCAGAATCATGAAATTCCCCAAAATTTTATTATTAATAATTTCAGTTCTATTCATTTCCTGTAACGACAAGAAATCGAATTCTTTTGAATCAATTGCGCCAAAGGAATTTGCAAAAAAAATTAAAACAACCGAAAAGCCACAAATTTTAGACGTGAGAACTCCCGAAGAATTTGAGTCTGAACATATTGATAATGCCAGAAACGTAAATTGGAATAGTGACGATTTTGCATCAAAAGCAGGATCTTACGACAAATCAAAACCTATTTATGTGTATTGCTTAAGCGGAGGAAGAAGCAAAAAAGCAGCTACAAAACTAACTGAATTAGGTTTTACTACTGTTTATGAACTCGAAGGCGGAATCATGAACTGGAATGAAGAAGGATTTGGAAAACAAGCAACAACCGAAGTTGGAATATCAATGAACGACTTTAATGATTTATTAAATACAGATAAAAAAGTTTTGGTCGATTTTTATGCCGAATGGTGCGGACCTTGCAAACAAATGGAACCGTATATTTTGAAAATGCAAAAGGAAATGACAGACAAAGTTGTCGTTATCAGAATTGATGTTGACAAAAACAAAACGATGGCAACTCAACTTAAAATTGATCAGCTTCCAACTTTGGTTTTATACGAAAACAAAGCGGTTCAGTGGAAAAATACGGGACTTATCAGCGAAAAAGATTTAAAAAAACAACTGCAATAAATACAGAGATATGCTTACCAAAGAATCATTGCAATTTATAGACGACTTAAAAAAGAACAACAATAGAGATTGGTTTCAGGACAATAAAAAACGATATGAGATTTTCAAAAAAGATTATCATCAATTAGTGGGTGATTTTCTGGATGCTATGAAACCGCTTGATGCTTCATTAGAATTACTGGAAATTAAAAACTGTACTTTCAGAATCAATCGTGATATTCGGTTTTCAAAAGATAAATCTCCTTACAAAGCACATTTAGGCGTTTGGCTGTCGTCTGGTGCAAAAGGTCAAAACCGTTCCGGATATTATGTACATATTGAAAAAGGCGCCAGTTTTATTGCGGGCGGATTTTATTCTCCGGATCCTGACCAATTAAAAAAAGTCAGAAAAGAAATTGCTTTCTTTCATGATGATTTAGAAGTTATCTTAAAAGATAAAAACTTCAAAAAGGAATTTGGAAATTTAGATATCGACGAAAATAATTCGCTTAAAAATCCGCCAAGAGGTTATGAGAAAGACCATCCTGCAATTGAGTTTTTAAAATTGAAAAGTTTCACGACAACTCAGAAATTTGATATTTCTGAAGTCACTCAAAAAGATTTTGTCGCAAAAATGAGCAAGAAGTTAATCGCTTTAAAACCATTAAACGAATTCATTAATCGCGCTTTAGAAACAGAGGAATTTTAAAAATTTAACCACAAATTACGCAAATTCACACAAATTTATTTAGAAAAACTAAACAGTCTAAAACTTTCAATTACAATTTCCAAAAATGCAATTTGTGCTAATTTGTGAAATTTGTGGTAAAAATCAAATCCCAAATGACTAAAAAGAAAATACTTTTTCTTGGAGAATCGTACCGTACCGACGCTATTACATGGATGAATGGTTTGAAAGAATTTGGAGATTTTGAAATTTGCACTTGGGAACTTCAAACACCAAACAATACAAAACTCAACAGGTTCAAGCGCATTTTAGAATACGCCTTCTCTCCTATTTCTATTCGGAAAACAATTCGTGAGCAAAAACCCGATATGATTATTGCCGAAAGAACCACGAGTTATGGTTTTCTCGCTGCAATTTCAGGAATGCATCCTATTGCAATTGCACAACAAGGCCGAACTGATTTATGGCCAGATGGCTCTGTTTTATTGCCTTTCAAGAAAATAATTCAGAAACACGCGTTCAAAAAAGCCGATTTAATTCATGCCTGGGGACCTGTTATGACCATTTCGATGAAAGCAGTTGGCGTTGACATGAATAAAGTTTTGGTTATCCCGAAAGGAATTGACCTAACGCTTTTTTCTCCTTCAATTAATAATTCGAATAAAATTGAGGCGATTGTAACGCGTTCTTTACAATCCGAATATCGTCATGATTCTATTTTGAAAGCTTTTGCAATTCTACATCAAAAAGAAATTGATTTCTCTCTGACAATTGTTGGCGATGGAACCCGTTTACAATCCTTAAAAGATTTAGCCGCAGCTTTACAAATTGAAAACAAAGTAATTTTTACAGGCAGAATTCCAAATACAGAACTTCCTAAATTATTACAGCAATCTAATATTTATATCAGTATGCCAATTACCGAAGGCGTTTCGGCTTCGTTATTTGAGGCAATGGCTTGTAATTGTTATCCGGTAGTTTCTGATATTCCCGGAAATCAAAGTTGGATCAAACATCGCGAAAACGGACAATTAATTGAAATTGATAATATCGAAATGCTTGCCGAAGAATTGATCTGGTCTTTTGAAAATACTGAATCCCGAAATAATGCAATTCTTCAAAACAGAAAATTTGTTGAAGAAAATGCTAATTACGATATCAATATGAAGATTATTGCCGATAAATATCACGAGTTATTGGATTTGAGCGAAAATTAACCACAGAGTGCACCAAGATTTTATAAATAGAAAAACACAGAGTTCGCAAAGCTTTATCAACACAAAGCTTTGCGAACTTTGAGTTTTTAACATACAAATAAGTAAAAAAATCTTTGCGAACGTTGCGGTAAAAACCTCACAACACGTAACAATTTTACAATCTTAACGTCATACTGTTTCACTGAATTTTTTAATTTAATCTAAAAAAGAGATGAATAACAGAAGAAACTGGCTAAGACAAATAGGTTTAGGCACAATAGGTTTAGGTTTTATTCCATTTGAAACGTTTGCAAATCCTCTAGCAGAAGATTATGTTTTACCTGATTTTGATAATTCACCTATATTATTAAGATCAAATGAAAATCCTTACGGTCCTTCTCCGCTTGCTCGAATCGCAATGACAAAAAGCGTCAATAATAGTAATCGATACGGCTGGAATCTTGAATCGGAATTAATTTCGGCTCTTGCCAAAAAGAACAATGTTGCAGACAATAACATTTTACTTGGTGCAGGTTCAACAGAAATTTTAGATTTAGTACTTCAATATACTGCTTTAAAGAAAGGTAATTTTATAATGGCAGAAACCACATACAATTACTGGACAGCTCCTTGTGAAAAATTAGGACTTAAAAAAATTAAAATTCCATTAACCAAAGACAAAAAACATGATTTAACGGCAATGCTGAAAGCAATTGACGCCGATACAAAAATGATCTACATCTGTAATCCTAATAATCCAACAGGAACAATATGCGATAGAGAAAAACTGGTATCATTTATAAATGAAGCAACCAAAAAAGTTATTGTATTTGTAGACGAAGCTTATATCGATTTTACTAAAGAGCAATCATTGAGCAACTTAGTTACAGAGAATAAAAACCTAATCATTGCTAAAACTTTTTCAAAAATGTATGGATTAGCTGGCGCACGCATTGGTTATGCCATTGCAAATCCTGCTACTATTGAAGAAATTGGCAGTTTAAAATCATCTGCTAACGATTCCGTAGGCGTTGTTTCAACTGCAGGCGCAATAGCATCTTTACAAGATGAAAATTTCGTTAAACAAGTAAATTCCAACAATGAAGAAGTTAAGAAATATACTATTGACCAACTTACCCAATTAAACTTAACTTGTATTCCGTCTTATTCGAATTTCATTTATTTCTCTTTAGAAAACTACAAAAAAGATTATTTTAAGCAATTAGAAAATCATAATATATTAGGAACAAAAATCTATGAAGAAAACGGAAAGTGGACCAGAATCACTATTGGAACTATGAAGGAAATGCAGCTTTTTATTGCAGCTTTAAAGTAAAATTTTATTATCCGTTATTTTTCAGAAAATCTATTCAAATAAATTATAATCGTTACTTTTGATCTCAGAATTATCCCGAAATTTCGGGATTCAAAAAGCATTTTATTTATGGAAATCCAATCCAATTTTTCTTTAAAAAACTACAATACTTTTGGCATTGAAGCCAAAGCAAAACAATTTGTTGCCATTCATTCTGTAGATGAATTGAAAACCATTTTAGAAAAATATAAAAACGAGAAAAAATTTATTTTAGGCGGCGGAAGCAATATGCTTTTGACCAAAGATATTGATGCGTTGGTGATTCATATTGATTTAAAAGGCAAAAAAATCATTAAAGAAGATGAAGATTCTGTCTGGGTTGAAAGTCAGGCGGGAGAAACCTGGCATGATTTCGTACTTTACACTATCGAAAACAATTTTGGCGGTTTAGAAAACATGTCGCTTATTCCCGGAAATGTTGGTACAACTCCGGTTCAGAATATTGGCGCTTATGGAACCGAAATAAAAGACACTTTTGTTTCTTGCGAAGCTATCAATATTAATTCTCAGGAAATAAAAACATTTATAAATGCTGAATGTAATTTTGGTTACAGAGAAAGCATTTTTAAAAATGAAGTTAAAGATCAATATATAATTACATCTGTAATCTATAAATTGACGAAACGCAATCACAAAATCAATACTTCATACGGAGATATTACGGCTGAATTGACCAAAAATAATATTACAACTCCAACTCTTAAGGAGGTAAGTAATGCCGTAATTGCAATCAGACAAAGCAAATTACCGGATCCGAAAGAACTGGGAAATAGCGGAAGCTTCTTTAAAAATCCAATTTTATTAAAATCTGATTTCGAGAAAATTCATCAAAAATTTCCGGAAATGAAATATTATGAAATTTCAGCAACTGAAGTAAAAGTTCCTGCTGGATGGTTAATTGAACAAGCGGGTTTTAAAGGAAAACGTTTTGGAGATGCGGGAGTTCATAAAAATCAGGCATTGGTTTTAGTAAATTACGGGAACGCAACAGGACAGGAAATTTTAGCCGTTTCCAGAGATGTTCAAAAAACTGTTTTTGAAACTTTTGGCATTCATATCGAAGCCGAAGTAAATGTAATTTAATCGCTGATTTACGAATCATATTCTATAAATGAAGAAACTTAATATCAAGGTTGCTGTAATTCAATTATTGGGAATGATTTTCCTTGTTAATGGTATTATGCAATTACGATTTTATACTGTTGCAGAAAAAATGATTTGTGCAAAAACTCATTTTTCAGATCAAAAATCTGAATGTTGTGATAAATTTTTTCCAACAAAAGAAGATATTCCTATTTTTTGGCCCAACGTTTACATCTGGATATTTTTTGGATTATTATTCGGGATCATAATTGTTTCTTTCCTCAACTGGAAAAATAAACTTTCCCCATTAAACAGTATTATAGTTGCAGTCGCAATGTACTTTATTTTAAGACTTAAGTTTTTTAGAAAAGGAGTAATATCACGTGTATTTAACTTTTTCAGAACCGCATTTTCTGATGATTTTGAAACACAATGTTTAATTGAAGGTGTTACTTTCACTATTATTGGAATTTTCACTTTATATTTAAGTACGAATCGAAGTTCATTTAATTTGAACAAAAAGGGTATTGAAATTTAAAAATAATGGCAGAAATAATTTCTATCAGGACAGTAAATCCAGACAATGAAAAAGTGCTGGCAATCACGGAAGAATTGTCTGAAAATCTTTATCTTCGTTTTGGAAGTGACGGAAAAAATTCTTTTCAGGATTGGCAAAACAACAACTCGAAATTTGTATTTGTTATTGCCGAAATTAATGATGAAGTTGTTGGTTGCGGAGCAGTCCGACCTATCGACGAAAATACGGGAGAAATAAAAAGAATGTATTCTAAATTTCCCGGAAAGAAGATTGGTAAAACTATTTTATTATTTTTAGAAGAAAAAGCAGCAACACTGGGATATACTGATTTGGTTTTAGAAACACGATTAAAAAATGAAAGTGCTATTCAATTTTATCAAAAACAAGGCTATAAAATCATTCCGAATTACGGAAAATATACAGATCGACCAGAAGCTATTTGTTTGGGAAAATCTTTAAATCAAAATTCATAAAAATGTATACTCCTACTATATACAAAGACGAAGATCCAGAATCAATCAGAACTTTTTTGAAAGAAAATAGTTTTGGAATCCTCGTAAATCAGACTCAAGGAAAATTTTGTGCCACACATATCCCAATAGAACTTGAAATTAATGCTGACGGAAAAGAAATTTTAGAAGGTCATATTTCAAAACTGAATCCGCAAGCAGAAGGTTTTAACGAAAACGATCAGGTTTTAGCGATATTTTCAGGTCCGCACAGTTATATTTCATCTTCATGGTACGATCATGAAAATGTACCCACCTGGAACTATATAGCCGTACATGTTTATGGAAGAATCAAAATTGTTGACTACGAAACAGGAGTTGAACAACTCAAAAAATTAGTAGATAAATACGAAGCAAATTCAAAAAATCCCGTTCGTGTTGAAGATTTGTCTGTAAAAACAATGCGCGAAGCGAGAGGAATTTTTGCTTTTGAAATTGAAATTGATGAGATTCAGGCAACCAAAAAACTATCTCAAAACAGAGATGATCACAATTATAAAAATATAATTTCAGAGTTAGAAAAAACCGAAAACCCTCAGGCTATTGCTGTTGCGAACGAAATGTCAAAATGCCGAAAGTAAATTGGCTTTAGCCATTGAAATCTAGGAATTCATAAGTACATTTGCACGCGCAAGATTCAGAAATTAAAAGACATTAAAATCAGATGCTTATAACTTTATTTTACTTCTTTATTGCTATTGTTTTTATTCAAATTTTCTATTACTTAGGAATTTTTGGAAAATTTGCTTTTGGAAAACCACAAGAGATTACATCAAAAAAACTCCCCGTTTCAGTAATTGTTTGTGCTAAAAATGAAGAAGAAAATGTCAAAAAGTTCATTCCGCTATTAGCAGAACAAGATTACCCTGATTTTGAAATTGTTTTAATTGACGATGCTTCAAGCGACGAAACATTAGAAGTGTTTGAGCAATTTGAACAACAATATCCTAACATTCGTTTGGTTAAAGTACAAAATAACGAAGCATTTTGGGGTAATAAAAAATACGCTTTAACTTTAGGGATCAAAGCTTCAAAAAAAGAATATTTACTTTTTACAGATGCAGATTGTTACCCAACTTCAAAAGACTGGATTACTGCAATGACTTCGCAATTTACCATGAACAAAACAATTGTTCTGGGTTATGGCGGTTACGAAAAAATCGAGCGTTCTCTATTGAATAAAATTATCCGTTTTGAAACTGTTTTAACAGCTGTGCAATATTTTTCGTGGGCAAAATTAGGACTTCCTTATATGGGCGTTGGTCGAAATTTAGCGTATAAAAAAGAAGAATTTTTTAATGTAAATGGTTTTATTGAGCACATACAGATTCGTTCAGGCGATGATGATTTGTTTATCAATCAGGCTTCAACTAAAGAAAATACAACCATTTCATATACACCGGAAAGTTTCACTTATTCAAAACCAAAAGAAACTTATGGAGAATGGTTTACTCAAAAAAGAAGACATATATCTACTGCTGAACATTATAAGTTTTTTGATAAAATGCAGTTAGGTTTATTCTTTATCTCACAATTATTTTTCTTTTTATTAGTTATTATATTATTGGCTTTTCAATTTCAATGGATTGCTGTATTGGCCATTTTAGCAACACGATATACTATAGTATGGACTGTAATTGGATTTTCTGCAGGAAAATTAAAAGAAAATGACCTTAAAATTTGGTTTCCTATAGTAGAAATCATGCTTATATTCACGCAAATTAATATCTTTATAACTAATATCTTTTCAAAACCTGTATATTGGAAATAAATTCTAAAATAGAAAAAGCAAAAAAGGGCGATCAGATCGCCTTTACTTTTTTATTAGATTATTTCTGGAATGAAGTTTACGGCTTTATGCTTAAACGTACAGAAAACGAAACTACTGCCGAAGATATTACTATTGAAACCTTCTCGAAAGCATTTGACAAAATAGCATCTTACAACCCTGAATTTCAATTTAATACCTGGTTAATTGCTATTGCAAAAAATGTTTATATTGATTTATTACGTAAAAAGAAAACCAATCTTTTTATAGAAATCACTGATACCGAAGACCAACAGGCTTATAATATTGCCGATACCACTCCATCTGCGGAAGATGCTTTAATTAAAGAACAAAATCTTTCCCGCTTACTTCAATGCATCAAAGAACTTAAACCACATTATCAGGAAGTAATTCATTTACGCTACTTTCAGGAAATGACTTATCAGGAAATCGCACTTAAAATCGATGAGCCTTTGAGCAACGTAAAAGTAAAATTACTTCGCGCTAAAAAATTATTAGCTGAAATTATCGAACGTAATAGATAATTTATTATCTTTAGATAAAGAATAAGATATCATTCGATTTATTCTTAAAAAAGTAAACTTTCCACACTTTAAAACTACAACATTCTGTTGTTAGCTAAACCCAAAACCTTATTGCTTATGAGTTAAACGTTACTTAACCTTAAAATCCATAATCATGTCTAAATCCAGTATCTACAAAGCAAGTTGGACCAATCTTGTTTTCGAAAACAAAAACAAAGAGTACGGTGCGTATCAATTACGCCAGGAGAATTCAAAAACCACCATTACCGCTCTATTTATGGGTTTGCTATTATTAGCAGCTTTAGCAAGTGTATCAATGTTAATTAACAAATTTAGGACGGTAGCTCCCGTAGAAGAGCCAGTTATTTACGAGCCTTTAACTCCTGTGGACATGACTCCAATGCCAGTTCAGCCAGTTAAACCTGAACCAACTATTCCTCAGCAACAAAGTGCAGCCGCAGCACCGTCTACAAGTACGCAATTAACACATCCTGTTATTGCTGCACCAGATCAGGAACTTCCGGAAATTGCTACTAATGTAAATAACACAACGGGAATACAAAATCCTGAAGGAGCAGGACCTGGTGTGAATACAATGCCAGCAACTGGCGGAAATCCAGAAGTTGTAATGGCAGTACCAATAACCAACGAGGCTATACCAACAGATGCTCTAGATAAACTACCAGAATTTCCGGGAGGAATGGCTAAGTTTTACACTTATGTAGGTAATAACTTTAACAAACCTGAACTTGATGCTGACAGAACATTAAAAGTGTACGTTTCGTTCGTAATTGAAAGAGACGGTTCTATTACTGATATCATGGTAAAAAATGATCCTGGTTACGGACTTGGAAAAGAAGCGATCAGAGTTTTAAAATCACTAAAAACAAAATGGATTCCCGGAGTATTAAACGGGAAAGCAGTTCGAACTGCCTATAATCTTCCAATAACTATAAAAACGGAAGCAGAATAAATAAACAAAAAGCAGAATTTAGGTTCTGCTTTTTTTATGCTTTTCATTGAAATTAGGAAATTAAAAAAAGATTAGTTTTTTTTTAAATCACGCAAAGTCCCGAAGTCGCAAAGTTTTTAAATTTAACTCTTTGCGACTTCGCGGCTTTATGCTATTAAATTTTAATCTCTTAATACTTAGAAAAACGATATTATTTTTAATTTTAATTACTTTTACAACTCCTAAAAAGGAAAATCAAAATCTATTAAAATTAAAAACTAAAAAATGGGAATATTTTCAGCTATTCTTGGTAACGCTGGTTCAGTAAGTCAGGAAGATTTAATTAAAAAATACGGTCAGCTTTTAACTGATAATGAAGAAATCGAAATGGGTTTTAAACTTATTCGTGACACGTTTATTTTCACGAACAAACGATTAATTCTGGTTGACGTACAAGGAATTACAGGAAGTAAAACCGAATACAAATCAATCGCTTATAAAAGCATTACTCGCTTTAGCGTAGAAACTGCCGGAACTTTTGATCTTGATGCCGAATTAAAAATATGGGTTTCAAGTGAATTAAATCCAAGTATCGTAAAACAGTTTAATAAATCTGTAAATGTGTACGATGTACAAAAAGTATTGGCTTTTCACGTTTTAGGCTAGACCATAAAACAACAAACCCGACAAATTTAAAATCTGTCGGGTTTTGTATTTTTAAACTAAAGATATTATTTCTTTTTAGTCGTCGTTTTTTTAGTTGTGGTCGTTTTCTTGGTGGTTGTTTTTACAACCGGCGCAGTATTTACAATTTTTTGTTGCACATATGCTTTATACAAACCATCTTTTTCTGCTCTGGCTTTAGCATCATCAGCTCTTTGTTTTGAATCCGGATGTGAACTCATCATCTGATCAATGAACGAAGCTTCAGTACCTTCACTCATTTTTGCCAGAATTCTAAAAGCAGATTCTTCAGCATTTACATTGTATCCATTTTTCTTTAAAAAGTTATAAGAAAATAAATCCGCTTCTGATTCTTGCTTACGGCTAAATTTACTGTCAATAATAGAACTTCCTATTTTTCCTAACTGACTATCAGTTACACTTGCAATTGTTGCTGATTGTGAAGCTGCTCCTTCTAATAAAGCTTCTTTTCTATACGCTGCTTTTATTGCATCTCTTGAATCATTATTAGCAACGTGACCAATTTCGTGACCAATTACAGCTAATAATTCATTATCATCCATAATATCCATTAATCCTGAATATACACGAACACTTCCATCTGCAGTTGCAAATGCATTTACTTCTTTAAGTTTGTAAACTTTATAGTTTAAGGTATAACCATCGCCCGCAGTATATTTCCCAAATACTCTGTTCAATCTTAAAGTATAAGGATCAGTCGCTGCTGCAACTTCATGCTCCGTATCCATTTTATCTACTGCAGCTTTAGACAGCGCAGCGGCATCAGCATTACTAAAAGTAAAACCTGTCACTCCTTTTTGAACAGCTCCAAGGGCTTTTTCTCCAAAATTAATCTGCGCATTCATTTTAGTAAAACCAAAAGTGGCAAACAAAACTCCCAATACAATAAATTTCTTTTTCATGTTTTATATTATTACAATTTAACAACAAATGTATTACAATGTTTACGTATTTCTATTTGAATTAAAATCATTTTATAACAAATAAAGATATAAATATTAAACGAGTAAAAATCAGCATTATGTCATTATTATTCTTCTTATTGAAATTTTCAAACAAAAGAAAGCCATTTTAATTAGCATCATGATTTAAAAACAATAATTTAACACGACCGTAAATTTATTATCAAAAAGGTTTTTTCAAACTATTACCGATCAATATCAAATTAAATCCTAAACGAATCTCCAAATAAACTACATTCGTTATCTTTGTACTTTGAATTTTGATATATGGAAACAGTCGTTGAAAATGTACCTGTTGGAAAACCTAAATGGTTAAAAGTTAAACTTCCAATTGGACAAAAATATACTGAACTTCGCGGTTTAGTCGATAAATATAGCTTAAACACCATTTGTACCTCAGGAAGTTGCCCAAATATGGGTGAATGCTGGGGCGAAGGAACAGCAACTTTTATGATTTTAGGAAACGTTTGTACCCGTTCATGCGGATTTTGCGGTGTAAAAACTGGTAGGCCTGAAACGGTAGACTGGGACGAACCTGAAAAAGTAGCGCGTTCTATAAAAATCATGAATATCAAACACGCTGTAATCACAAGTGTTGACAGAGATGATTTAAAAGATGGCGGTTCTATTATCTGGATTGAAACTGTAAAGGCAATTCGCAGAATGAACCCAAATACTACGCTTGAAACTTTAATCCCTGATTTTCAGGGAATCGAAAGAAATATTGACAGAATTGTAGAGGCAAATCCTGAAGTGGTATCTCATAATGTTGAAACGGTGCGCCGTTTGACTCGTGAAGTACGTATACAGGCAAAGTACGATCGTAGTTTAGAAGTTTTACGTTATCTGAAAGAAAAAGGAATCAACAGAACTAAATCCGGAATTATGTTAGGTCTTGGAGAAACTGAAGAAGAAGTTTTCCAGACTATGACAGATTTACGTAATGCAAATGTTGATGTTGTTACAATTGGCCAATACCTACAGCCAAGTAAAAAACATTTACCAGTAAAAGAATTTATAACACCAGATCAGTTCGCAATTTATGAGAAATTTGGTCTTGAATTAGGTTTCCGTCATGTTGAAAGCGGACCTCTTGTTCGTTCTTCATACAAAGCACAAAAACATATTCTTTAAAAAAAATTTAATCGTTTATTCGTTTGATTGGTATATCGATTAAACGAATAGACTGTTAATAAATAAACAAAAAGTTTAATCGTTTATTCGTTTAGCCATCAAGATGAGAAAACAATAAACAGTTAAACAAATAAACAAATAAACAAAAAGTTTGAAAACTAGAATTGCTATTAATGGTTTCGGAAGAATTGGTAGAAATTTATTCCGTTTACTTTTAAACCATCCTGACATTGAAGTTGTTGCCATCAACGATATTGCCGATAATAAAACCATGGCACATTTAATAAAATACGACAGTATTCACGGTGTTTTGCCTTTTATTGTGAGTCATGACGAAAAAGGAATCATTGTCAACGAAAAACATTATTTGTTTTTTCACGAAAAAAAAATTTCAAATTTAGACTGGAAAAGCCATAATATTGATTTTGTAGTAGAATCTACAGGAAAATATAAAACGCACGAAGAACTAAATACACATCTTGAAGCAGGAGCAAAAAAAGTAATACTTTCGGCTCCATCAGAAGTGGATACTATAAAAACTGTAGTTTTAGGCGTTAACGAACACATTCTGGACGGAACAGAAGACATTGTTTCTAATGCAAGCTGTACCACAAATAATGCTGCTCCGATGATAAAAATCATTGATGAGTTGTGCGGAATCGAACAAGCTTACATTACAACAATACATTCTTACACAACAGACCAAAGCCTTCACGACCAGCCACATAAGGATTTACGTCGTGCAAGAGGCGCAAGTCAGTCAATTGTTCCAACAACTACAGGTGCAGCTAAGGCATTAACAAAAATTTTTCCTAAATTGCATGAAAAAATCGGAGGTTGTGGAATTCGCGTTCCTGTTCCCGATGGTTCATTGACAGATATTACGTTTAATGTAAAACGTGCTGTTACTATTGAAGAAATTAATAAAGCATTCCAAAAAGCCTCAAAGACAAATTTAAAAGGAATATTAGATTACACAGAAGATCCTATCGTTTCTGTTGATGTAATTGGCAATACACATTCGTGTTTGTTCGACGCACAATTAACTTCCGTTATTGATAAAATGGTAAAAGTTGTGGGCTGGTACGATAACGAAATTGGCTATTCATCAAGATTAATTGATTTGATTTTACTGATAAGAAAAACATAGAATAGATTCATTGTAAAAGCATTGCCATACATGAAATATCACCTTTTTATTGTTGCTTGTTTTTTTAATTCATTTTTGTATTCTCAAACCAAACAGAATACGGATAGTGTTTGCTATTACAACAAATTAGTAGACACTAACCTCTGCAATAAAAAATACAATAAGGCGGTTTTTTATACTAAAAAGTCAATTGATTTTTGCAAATCAAATCATAAAGAAGAAAATTTAGCCAATCAGACTTTTAAGCTTGGTAAAATTTATTACAATCAAAAAAATTACGAAGATGCACTTAAAAACTTTCATAAAAGCATTTCTTTATTTGAGAACATAAAACCAACTTGTACCAAAGTTCTGGCGTTACATTATATTGGCGTTACAAATACAGCAAAAGGCAATTACGACATCGCCGACATTTATTACAAAAAAGCCGAGAAACTTTTAAAGGAACTTAAAATTGTTGACAATGCAGAAGTTTTAAGGTATCAAAAGGCGATGGCTCTTAAAGCAAATAACAACTTACCCCTGGCAGCAAAATATTTTCGCCAAATTATTCAAAAAAGAGACAATCCTTCTTTAATAAAAAACAAAGCTAATTCGTATTATCAACTTGGTTTAATTGAATCACAGCTAAAACGAAATGACTCGGCTATTATTTATTTTGACAATGCTTTAGACTACAATGAAAAAAACGCAAATCTGGCACAGAAATCGAAAATTATTTTAGCAATAAGTCAATATTATAAACAAAATAAAAATTTTGACCTCGCTTACTCCTATTTAGACGAACATTATCAGATAGAGAATTATCTTTTAAAAGTAAAAAATGCAAAATTAGATCTTAACGAGTTTGAGGAATTCAAAAAAAATCAGTCGTTAAATAGTACTCTTAAACGCGAAAGCGAAGAAAAAATACAATTAAAAACATATCGTTATTCAAAACTGGTCAGCATTTTAGCTATTGCACTTATCTCAATATTATCACTTTT
The DNA here is from genome assembly GCF_018380615.1 of Flavobacterium psychroterrae. GTDB lineage: Bacteria > Bacteroidota > Bacteroidia > Flavobacteriales > Flavobacteriaceae > Flavobacterium > Flavobacterium psychroterrae. Next base: position 35,060 of record NZ_JAGYVZ010000032.1, read on the forward strand.
GAGTTTGGCACTTTATAAAAATAATATTATTCGAAATCAGAATAATTTACTTTTAAGAGAGAAAAACAAAGAACTTATTATAGCCAAAAATAAAGCGGAAAAAGCATCAAAAGCCAGATCTGAATTTTTATCAACAGTAAGTCATGAACTTCGAACTCCGCTAAATGCTATTAACGGAATCACACACTTACTTCTTGAGGACAATCCTAAAAAAACGCAATTAAAGTATTTAGAATCTTTAAAATTTTCAGGAAATTACCTTACTACTTTCATAAACGAAATCCTGGAAATAAATAAAATCGACTCGACTAAGGTTGAAATAGAAAATATTTGCTTCAATTTAAAAGAGTTGTTATTTAATATTCAAACCTCATTAAAAGAATTAGCTACTGCTAACAAAAACTATTTTAATCTAGAAATTGACGAAGCAATTCCGGACAATTTAATTGGTGATCCTACTAAAATATCTCAAATTATTTTAAATCTGATTAACAACGCATTAAAATTTACACAAAACGGAAATGTAAATGTAATTGCAAAATTATATGCTATAGCGGAGGAAAATGCCACTGTTTATTTTGAAATTGTTGACACCGGAATTGGGATTCCCGAAGATAAATTACAAACGGTTTTTGAAAGTTTCTCGCAAGGATCCATTGAAGTCAACCGAAAATATGGCGGTACTGGTTTAGGGCTTACCATCGTAAAAAAACTGATTGAACTTTTAGGCGGCGAAATAAAATTAAAAAGTGAAGTTGGCAAAGGTTCTACTTTTACTTTTAAACTTAACTTTAATATTAACAAAGAACCTTTGGAAGTTTCAGAAGAAACAAAACCATATAACGACAAACAATTAAAACACAAATCGATTTTGTTGATTGAAGATAACAAAATCAATCAGATGATTACTCGTAAAATGCTTGAAAACAAAGTAATTACCTGCGAAATAATCGATAATGGCGAGGATGCTGTTGAACTTTTAAAAGTAAAACGTTTTGATATGATTTTAATGGATGTTCATTTACCGGGAATCAACGGAACAACTGCCACCAAACTTATTAGGGAATTTGACAAAACAACGCCTATTATCGCTTTAACCGCTATTTCGCTTGACGAAAATAAGGATATGCTGTTATCTTTCGGGATGAACGACGTGATTACAAAACCATTTGTTCCGGATGAATTTTACAGTACAATCGCAAGGTTTTTTGATTGATTTTCTGTAAGTTACTAAGGTTCTGAGGTGTTAAATAACTAAGCTTGTTTTTATGTATTCTAAAATCGTTGTGTCAAAATTTTGATGATGATTTATAAATGTACTTTTTATGGGTAAATAATACAATTGCGAAACCAGTTTAGAATCTTTTAAACGTACATAATCTTTTTCTGTTGTAATAATCTTTTTATTTCCAGCCTTATTCTGAATCGATTCTAAATCTGAATCAGAGAAATTATGATGATCCGGAAAAGTCAGACATTCGTCATTTTCATTTTTTAAATAATCAAAAAACGGAGTTGGTTTTGCAATTCCTGCAAGAAGTAATTTCGATTCGTTTTTAATTTCACTTACAGCGACTTTTTCATCATTGCCATAAATATCATCATCATAATCTATAAAAGTGAAATATATTTGTTGCGAACAAGTCAGTTTCAATTTCAGGCGAATTTTTTCTTGTTCATCATCAGATAAATTCGTCGGACATTTTGTAACTATAATTATATTTGCCCTGTTTGCTCCGCTTCTGCTTTCGCGCAAATTTCCGGTTGGCAGCATAAAATCATCGGCATACAAATCGCCGTAAGAACTTAATAAAATATAAAACCCAGCTTTTACTTTCCTATGTTGATACGCATCATCTAATAAAATTACTTGTGGTTTTTCAGGCTGTGAAAGCAATTGCATTATTCCGTTTGTTCTGTTCGCATCAACAGCAACCTGAATATTGGGGAATTTTTGATAAAACTGAAAAGGTTCATCTCCTAAAATTTCAGCATTTGAAGTTGCACTGGCTAAAACAAAACCTTCAGACTTTCGTTTATAACCGCGGCTTAAAGTTGCAACATTATATTGATTGGCTAATAACCGAATAAGATATTCAATTTGAGGTGTTTTTCCGGTTCCGCCTACGCTTAAATTCCCAACAGCAATCACTGGAATATCAAATGAAGTTGATTTTAAAATCCCTTTATCAAAAAGTAAATTCCTGATTGTAGTAATGAATCCGTATAAAACGGAGAAAGGAAAAAGTATTTTTCGAAGTAAGTTCATAAAATTATTTATCAGAATAATGTCCCATTGCAGAAATCACAAAAACGGTCACAATATCTTCCTGTACATTATATATAATTCTGTCCTTAGCATTTATTTCTCTTGACCAAAATCCATTAAGTCCGTGTTTTAATGCTTCTGGTTTTCCAACGCCTTCAAAAGGCGTGTCACTAAGTTCATCTAATATCTGACTGATTTTTTTAATACTAGCCTGATTACCAGCTTTAAAATGTTTTTTTAAATGTGACTCGGCCAATTTTTCTATTTTAAGCCTAAACTTCCCCATACATCTTTTGGATCAATTTCTGTATAATCACCTCGTTTCGCTGAATCTAAAACCATTTTTACAAATTCAGGATTATAAGTAGTTTCATCTTTTTTAATTTTCTTTGAATCTGTTTCAATAATTTCAATCCCATCAACACCTCTAAAAGTATCAGACATCGCAATAAAAGCTTTTCCAGCCTTTGTGCGTTCGTTTATTTTTATAGTTAGCGTTTTCATAGTCATTTGATTTAAATACAAAGATACAAAATTAGTAATATGAGTAATACGGTATTACTGGTAATACTAATTTGTAAAAAACAATATCACTCAAATATTTCAAAGTTGATGCGTTTATTCGTTAATTTGTTTCACGTTTCAAGTTTTTATTAGTAACATGAAACCTGAAACAAATAAAACCTGAAAACTAAAAATTCAAAATGAAAATCAAAGAAATATTAGCAGTTCTCGAAGAAATGGCACCTTTGGCTTACGCCGAAGATTTTGACAATGTTGGTCTTTTAGTTGGCGATAGCGAAACTGAAAGTACCGGAATTTTGGTTTGTCATGATGCTCTTGAAAATGTAATCGATGAAGCTATTGCTAAAAAATGTAATCTTGTAGTTTGTTTTCACCCGATATTATTCTCCGGAATTAAAAAAATTACAGGTAAAAATTATGTCGAACGTGCGATTTTGAAAGCCATCAAAAACGACATCGCAATTTATGCCGTTCATACTGCGCTTGATAATCATTCGGCTGGCGTAAATAAAATATTCTGCGATGCTTTAGATTTAACGAATACTAAGGTTTTGATTCCGAAGCAAAATTTTATTCAAAAACTGGTTACTTATACCACTCCTGAAAATTCTGAAAAAGTTAGAAATGCCATGTTTCAGGCTGGCGCAGGAATAATTGGTAATTACGAAAATTGCAGTTTTAATACCGAAGGCTTTTTTACCTTTCAGGGTAATGAAAACAGCAATCCGGTAATTGGAGAAAAAGGAAAATTACATACAGGAACCGAAATAAAAATTGAGGTTATATTCGAAAAACATTTACAATCCAAAATCCTGAAAGCGCTTTTTGCGAATCATATATATGAAGAAGTAGCTTATGAAGTTTATGATCTCAAAAATTCACATCAAAATATTGGTTTGGGAATGATTGGCGAACTTGAAACTGAAATGGATGAAAAAGATTTTTTACACTTCGTTAAAGATAAAATGACTGCAGAAGGAATTCGACATTCTGCATTTTTAGGAAAGAAAATAAAGAAAGTTGCTGTTTTAGGCGGATCTGGAAGTTTTGCCATAAAAAGCGCAATCATGTCCGGAGCCGATGCTTTTTTGACGTCTGATTTAAAATACCATCAATTTTATGAAGCAGAAAACAGGTTACTTTTAGCCGATATTGGTCATTTTGAGAGCGAACGCTATACAAAAAACTATATTGTTGATTATCTTCGAAAAAAAATCCTTAATTTTGCCATCATTTTATCAGAAGAAAATACAAATCCAGTTAAGTACTTATAGAATATGGCGAATACGAAAGAATTAAGTGTTGAGGACAAGTTAAGAGCAATATACGATTTACAGCTTATTGACTCTAGAATTGACGAAATCAGAAACGTGAGAGGTGAACTTCCTTTAGAAGTGGAAGATCTTGAAGATGAAGTTGCAGGTTTAAGCACGCGTTCAGAAAAACTGAAAAGTGAACTTGAGGTTATTGAGGATCTTATCAAATCAAAGAAAAATGCGATTGATGAGCACAAAGAGGTTATCAAAAAATACACAAAACAACAAGAATCAGTTCGTAATAACAGAGAATTTAATTCTTTGACTAAAGAGGTTGAATTTCAGGAATTAGAAATTCAATTGGCTGAAAAGCAAATCAAAGAAATGAAAGCTTCTATCGAACATAAAAAAGAAGTTACTTCTAATTTAAAAGAAAAACTTGACGCTAAAAGTTCTCATTTAAAACATAAAAAATCTGAATTAGACGCTATTATGGCTGAAACTCAAAAAGAAGAAATCTTCTTATCTGAGAAATCAGCTGAGTTTTCTGCTCAGATTGAAGAAAGATTATTAGCTGCTTATACAAGAATCAGAACTAGTGTTCGTAACGGTTTAGCTGTTGTATCTATCGAAAGAGGAGCATCTGCAGGATCATTCTTCACTATTCCGCCACAAACTCAGGTTGAGATTGCTTCAAGAAAGAAAATCATTACTGATGAGCACTCTGGAAGAATTTTAGTTGACAGCGCATTAGCTGAAGAAGAAAAAGAAAAAATGGAACAATTGTTCTCGAAATTCTAAATACGAGTCCCGATTTAATCGGGACTTTTTTTTGCCTTTTTTTTGCCACAGATTAAAATGATTTTCACAGATTAGTAAAAAGTTCTGCCACGAATTTCACGAATTAGCACGAATTAATTAGTGGGAATTCGTGAAATTTGTGGCGAAAAAATACAGCTTAGTAAAATCTTTTAATCTGTGGCAAAACATTTTTCAGCAAGTTTAAAATCATATTTTTTATCTTTATAAAAAAATAAGTTTTGAGAATTAAAAAAGGAATATGTTTTATTACATTAAAATCTGTTGGGCAATATATCAACTTCTTAAGTTATGTTCGTCCACAAAAAGCTGTCGCACTTTCTTACGCACTTTTTAGCCAGCCCAGAATTGGAAGACTCCAAAAAGAAAACTTACCCAAAATATTAAAAAATACAGAAACGGAAACGTTTCATCATAACGAACATCATTTTCAAACCTATATCTGGAAAGGAAACGAAACTAAAATTTTATTAGTTCACGGATGGGAAAGTAACGCTTCGCGCTGGAAAAAAACTTTGCCACATCTTCAAAAATCCGGAAGTACTATTATTGCAATTGATGCTCCGGCTCACGGACAAAGCAGCGGTAAAGAATTTAATGTTCCGCTTTACGCCGAATTCATCAATAAAGCAGTCGAAAAATACCAGCCGACAATTATTATCGGGCATTCTATTGGTGGCGCAGCTTGTGTTTATCACCAATATTTATTCCCGAATACGAGTATTAATAAAATGGTGATTCTTGGCGCTCCATCTGATTTAAAAACATTGATTGACAATTATGTTTCAATGTTAAGTTTAAATACCAAAATATTTTCGCTTTTGGAAAGTCGATTTTTAACGCATTTCAATTTCAAACTGGAAGATTTCTCGGGACAAAAATTTGCTTCAGAATTTAATGTTGCAGGACTAATTGCACACGACACTTCGGACAAGATTGTAGCTTTTGCAGAAGGTAAAAAGATTGCCAGTAATTGGAAAAACAGTCAGTTTATCGAAACCAAAGGTTTAGGTCACGGCATGCACGATGACGATTTGTATGATAAAGTGATTGAGTTTTTGTTTTCGGAAGGTTCTGAGCCGCTAAGTCGCTAAGGCACTAAGTTTTTTTATTACTTTATGCATATTGTGCATTTTTTGCGGAGTTTCTAGTGTGGTCCTTCGTTCCTCAGGATGACAAGATTGGGATTAGAAAATTATGAGAATAAAAATCCGTCTAAATCTGCGTTTTTACGAAGTAAATCTGCGTCATCCGCGAACGAATTGTTTGTGTTAGTTTCTTACGGAGATCCTTCGTTCCTTAGGATGACAAGATTTTGCAGAAAAAATCTAAACAACTATTTTAAAATACTTCAAAAATTCTTTTTCTCCTTTTCCTGTAATAACAATTGCTCTTGAATTTGCGGTTCTTCTGATCCAGTCTTCATTGAGCATTTTATTTAATAGCAAGGTTCCTATTGAACCTGCGATGTGATTTCTTCGTTCGCTCCAATCCAGGCATGGTTTTAAAAATATTCGCTTTTGTTTTTGGGCTTCTTCAATATTAATTCCAAAATCTGAGAACCATTTTTTGCCTTCAGAACTAATTTCAAAAGTATTATTTTTTTCGATAATTATTTTTTGCTCTAATAAACTATCGGTTAAAGCTACACCAATTTTCCCCGCCAAATGATCGTAACACGTTCTGCAATATTTTACTGGAGGATAATTTTCAGGTTTGTTTTTTGAAGAAATTTCAGGTTTGGGTATAAGATTTGCCATTGACTCCACAACATAAGCTACTTCTTTATTTGAAAATCTATAGTATTTATGACGGCCTTGTTTTTCTACGCAAAGTAAATTGGCTTCAAGAAGTTTCCCTAAATGCATACTTATATTTTGCGGAGATGTATTTGCAGAGATTGCTAATTCTGTAGCCGTAAAAGCTCTTCCGTCCAGTAAAGTCCACATAATTGAGGCACGTGTTGGATCGCCAATTAATGCTGCCGCTTTTATAAATTGATCTTCCATTAAGTATTCATAGTTAAGTATAGAATGAAGTATTCCTTTGTAAAGTTAAATAACTTTGCTAAAAACAATTGATATGTCTTCTACTTTATTTCTTCAGTCTGATGTCTAGGATCCATTTTTAATATATGAAAATATGTTGGACAAAAACCCGATATATTGGGATGACGATAATAAAATCTGGACAATTTATTCTTATGTATATTGTGTTCAAATTTTAAAAAATCCTCACGCATTTATTCCAACTGTGAATAAAAACAATGAGCAAAAACTCAACAAATATGCTTTAAAAGTTTTGGTTAATTTAACTCGTTTATCAAATGGAATTGAGCATGAAATTTCGAGAGAGATTGCAAAGTTGCTATTTTCAAATATGAAATCTATTACTATCGAAACAATCATTTCTCCATTAATTGAAAAGGATCTAGTCGAAAATAAAATAGACTGGGTTAATTCGGTTTGTAAAAAATTACCAATTCTTATTCTCTTAAAAAGTTTTAGTTTTAGCAATAATGATTCTGATTTTATTTCGGATAAAATAGCAATTATATCCAAAATTATGCTTCCGAATAAAACGGAGGAACAGATAAAATCTATAAATGAAATTTCAGAATATCTTTATTTGATAGTCGAGAATCATTTATCATCTCAATCTTTATATGAAGATTCATTAATCAAAATGTCAAAATCAAATACACTTTCGCTTGACGAAATCAAAACAAAATTTGTGAGTAATTTGATTGGGCTGTTTATTCAATGCTATGATGCCGGGCGTGGAATTTTGAGTAATTCGTTATTACAGATTATCAAACATAAAACTTTTACCGATAAAACCGAAATTGAAAAATCTATTATCGAAACTTTACGATTTGATCCGCCAATTCATAATACACGAAGAATTGCGAATGATGATATTATCTTAGGAAATGCTTTAATTAAAAAAGGTGACTCTGTTTTAGTTGTCCTTGCAGCAGCAAATCGAGATTTAGAAAAGTTTGAAAATGCATCAATTTTCAATAGTAATCGTATCAATAATATTGAAAATCTAACTTTCGGCATTGGCGGTCATCAATGTTTGGCAAAACATTTTTCGGTTCAAATAGCAACAGAAACTTTATGGTATTTATTTGAAAATTATAAAAACGTTACTGTTTTAGAAAACAACATTCAGTACGAATCATTGATTAATGCCAGATTACCAAATGAAATCTGGATTTCAGCAAAATAATAAAAACACAAATTATGATAGCAGTAATTTTTGAAGTAATTCCTAACGAAGGAAAAAAGGCAGAATATCTAGAAATTGCAGCAAATCTGCGACCTGAATTAGACAATATCAAAGGTTTTATTTCGATAGAACGTTTTCAGAGTTTTAGCGATCCTGAAAAAGTTTTGTCTTTGTCATTTTGGAAAGATGAAGAAAGTATTCAACAATGGAGAAATCTGGAAATGCATCGCCACGCTCAGCAAAAAGGTCGAAATGAAGTTTTTAAAGAGTATCATTTAAGAATTGCAAATATTGTTCGCGATTATGGAATGTTCGACCGGGATGAAACGCCTGAGGATAGTTCGGAATTTCATAGTAAATAAAGGTGCAAAGTTACAGAGGTGCAAAGGGACAAAGGTTTTTTTTAGACTCTGAGGTTCTGAGTTACTAAGTTTTTTTGTGAATAACTTGTAGAATTCAAAATAATCCAACAATCTAAGAAGTCTAATAATCTAAAATTCTAACAAGTCTAAATTTTGACTACTTTTGCAGTATGGAAGAGAATTTAAAACGTCTGAATAAATTTATTGGTGAAACAGGATATTGTTCCCGCCGTGAAGCCGATAAACTTATTGAGGAAGGACGCGTGACAATAAATGGTGTTGTACCTGAGATGGGAACTAAAGTTTCTCAGAATGATGAAGTACGTATTGACGGAAAATTGATTGTAGAGAAACATGAAAAACTCGTGTATCTTGCTTTCAATAAACCTGTTGGAATTGAATGTACGACGAATTTAGAGGTTCGCAATAATATCGTGGATTATATAAATTACCCGAAACGTATTTTCCCAATTGGACGTTTGGACAAAGCCAGTGAAGGATTAATTTTCATGACGAATGATGGTGATATTGTGAACAAGATTTTACGCGCCAGAAATAATCACGAAAAAGAATATACCGTTACAGTAAATAAACCTATTACGGAACGTTTTATACAACGTATGGGAAATGGTGTTCCCATTTTAGATACGGTTACCCGAAAATGTAAAGTCGAACAAATTAGCCAATTCACGTTTAAAATCATTTTAACTCAAGGCTTAAACCGACAAATTCGTAGAATGACTGAATATTTGGGTTATGATGTTACGGCGCTTAAACGCATCAGAATTATCAATATATCGCTGGATATTCCGGTTGGTCGTTATCGTGATTTGACCGATGATGAAATTAAAGAGCTGAATCATTTAATTGAACCTTCGAGTAAAACCGAGGAAGCGAGTTTGCCAAAACCGGAAGCTCCAAGACGACGAACTGATTTTCTCTCGAAAGACGATGTTCCTAAACGAAGAACTGATTTTATCTCAAAAGATGATCCCCGATTTAAGAAAAAAGGAGATTATTAAATCCCATAAAAAAAATCCATTCGTTGATTCGAATGGATTTTTTTTATCTCTATTTAGAATCTGTTTTATCAGAACCATCTTCTTCTTTTGAATAAAAAAACGCCAAAAATCGATAATACAACAGATACAAAAAGAAGTATCCAAATACCGTATTTACTTTCTTCTAAACCATTTGGCACGTTCATTCCGTACAAACTGGCGATCAAAGTCGGTATCATAAGAATTATTGAAATTGAAGTCATTTGCTTCATAATATCATTCATGTTATTTGATATTACTGAAGCATAAGCATCCATCATTCCTGTCAAAATATTGCTGTAAATATTAGCTGTGTCTTGCGCCTGACTTAATTCGATGTCAACATCTTCTAATAAATCCTGATCAAAGTTTTCTCTTTGGGCTTTTAGATTTTTTATTCTGTGAAACAAAACATCATTTCCCTTTAATGAAGTAATAAAAAATACAAGACATTTTTCTATTTGTAAAAGTGCTTGTAATTCTTCATTTTTGATCGATTTTTCTAAGTTATCTTCGGCTAATTTTATCTTCTGATTAATTTGTTTCAGATATTTCAAATACCAAACACTTGATGACAATAACAATCTTAAAACAAGATCTAAGTTGTCTTTTATGATAATGTTTTTACGGTTCGTGTACTGTACAAAATCAGCAATAATTTCTGTTTCATAAAAACTGATGGTTACACAAACATCATCTTTAAAAATTAATCCTAGCGGTATAGTTTGAAAAGGTAATTTAATATCATTGCTTTTTATGGGAACACGCATGATAAATAAGGTCCAACCATCTTCAGATTCCATACGTGGTCTTTCGTCGATATCTTCGATATCATTGTAAAAGGCTTCGGGAATTTGAAGCTCTTCTAATAAGTATTTTTTTTCTGTTTCTGAAGGAGATTCAATGTTGATCCAGCAGTTTGGGGTCCATTCTTGTATCTCGATTAATCCGTTGTTGTTTTTGTAAAAGGCTTTCATTTCAAAATTGCAGGGTTTTATCATAGCATTTTGAAAAAATTCAAAAGCTATTTAATTTAATACTAACGAATAATAATCGTCCATTGGAGAAGTTTTTTTTAAGTGTTGCAAAAGTATCCTTTATTTTTAAGACCTAAAACTTTAAAATTATAATTAAATACATTAATGTCCGATAAAAAATAAAACCAAAAGAATTTATTTCTTATATGTCTCATTGTCAGTGTTTTAATTTTTTATTATTGTATTTTTTTAAAAACAGGTTATAAAATAAATGATAGTTGTTCTGA